>NZ_JAJEQX010000017.1 GCF_020687545.1 Ruminococcus turbiniformis
CATATATATACATAATATTGTATATAATATCAATTTTCACATAGTCTGTCTTTGTTCCCGTCAACAATTCAGCACGCTGTTTTTTGTAAAATTTACAATTCATATTGCATTATCCGCAATATATATTATAATTTACACAAACAGCCAGATGCAAAGGAGACTTTCATGAATCAGATCACGGTTTCCGATATTTTGAATCTCGACATTATGAAAGGGGCACGCATCGCCGCCGGGAAAAGCGGTCTCTCCCGGGAAGTCAGATATGTAAATGTCTACGACAACCCGTTCAGCGAATCCGATCAGAACGTGGCCCTTTTTCCGAATGATGTGTATCTTTCCTTTCTGTATTACGGTCAGGATAATCCGGAGTATCTCGATTACTTTTTCCGCCTGCTCGTAAAAAGCAGTGCCTCCGCACTGATCGTATTTGATGAATATTTTAAAGAACTGCCTGAAGAGATGACCAGACAGTTTGACCGTGCCGGCCTGCCGCTGATCTTTATCGATTACAGAACGCCGTACTCCCTGATTATCTCCGCCATCATTGAATATCATGTTCACGTGGAACAGCGGAAAAGCATCGAGGACAAACTGACCGCCATCGCGGGACATACAATCTCGGACAGTGAAAAAAGACAGCTGATCTCCAGCCTGAATCCTAATTTTCAGAAAAATATCACGGTACTGTTCGCTTTCGACAGAGCGTCCGGCTCAGACTCAGGCATGAGGCTGCACAATCTGTGTACTGCGGTCGTTCACGATCTGCGTTTCTATGCAGCCGAGTACCGAAAAGGAGTTCTCGTTATCCTCTCCTGCAGCGACAGCCGGCTTCCGGAAATGGAAAGTTCTGTGCGCTCCATGACAAACCTGATCCGGCAGTATCTTCCGGGAGCATCCGTGGGCATCAGCGACACCTGTCCTCTGTCCGCTCTTGGCACGGCGATCTCGCAGAGCTATTCCGCTCTGGTATCCGGCATGGCGTCCGCGGGAAGCGCCGCGTACTACCGGCAGCTCGGCGTCGCCCGCATTCTGGTTGATCTGGAGGGAAGCCCGGCTCTGGAAGCATTTTACAGAGACATCACGGACCCGCTTCTCCAATTCGACCAGGAAACCGGCGGCTGTCTTTTCGACACCCTTCTCCGGTTTGCAGAACATGATATGGACTATAAGAAGACGGCGGCCGCCATGTCCGTCCATGAAAATACAATCCGCTACCGGATGAACAAAATAAAGGAGCTCACTCCCTTCGGAATCAGCGATACCGATTTTTATGAGACAGTCTCTGTTACATTCAAAATACACAGAATGAAAACATTCGGATAATAATTTTTCAATATCCACTGATTTTAACAATCCGTTTACAAGGAGAAAACTATGGAACTTCGCGTACTTAAATATTTTCTCATGGTCGCGCGCGAGGAAAATATCACCCGCGCCGCCGAACTTCTCCATATCACACAGCCAACTCTGTCGAGGCAGCTCATCCAGCTTGAGGAAGATCTCGGCGTGAAGCTGTTTCACCGCAGCAGACACCGCATCGTCCTTACCGAAGAAGGAATGCTCCTTCGCCGCCGGGCCGAAGAGATCGTCTCTCTCTCAGAGAAAACCGTAGAGGACATCCGCCACAAAACCGGGGAACTTACGGGTAAAATCACCATCGGAAGCGGCGAGTTCAAGACATCCCGTTTTCTCGCAGAGCTGATCGCCTCCTTTCACGAGAAGCATCCCCAGGTGACTTTTGAGCTTTACAGCGGAAACGCGGACAATATCAAGGAGAGGATCGATCAGGGGCTTCTTGACATCGGCCTTCTCATAGAACCGGTAGATATCTCGAAATACAACTTTGTGCGCACGCCATTCAAAGAGACATGGGGAGTCCTTGTCAGCGAAACCTCTTCCCTTGCGTCCCTGGAAGAAGTGACACCGGAAGAACTCGCCCGTTTTCCGGTCATCATGACGCAGCGAAAAGTCCTTCAGAATGAGGTGCTGAACTGGTTCGGTGACTACGCGGATCAGATCCGCAGCACTGCGACAGGCAATCTTCTCTACAACATGGCGGCTCTCGCCAGATGCGGCCTGGGCGGTGTCATCACCCTGCAGATGAACTCCTCCTACGAGGGGCTGAAATTCATTCCATTCCAGCCTGCTCTGGAGTCCGGCACGGTTCTGGTCTGGAAGAAGGCCCAGGTTTTCTCCAAAGCAGGCAGTGCCTTTATCAGCTACGCGAAAGAATATCTTTCAGGCATATCCGGCGATTGAATATAAGCATTAGACTTCTCCCGGTTCGTGGGCTAAAATAGACTTGTCAGAAAACATACCCGTCAGAAAATGCCGGAGACCGGAAGGAGGGAGACAATGACAATCGATGAGGCAAGCAGACGATACAATATTCCGCTTGATATTCTCCATGAGTACGAGAGCTGGGGGCTGTGCGGAGCCGTAAAAAAAATGATGGGCGCCTGGCAGTACGACGACACAGATCTGGAACGCCTGAGCCTGATTATGACGCTGCACGATATCGGATTTGCGAATTCAGAGACCGAGACATATATGAAACTGCTCGTGGAAGACGAAGACGGCGGAGACCAGCGACTGAACATGCTGGAACAGAAGAGGAAAGGGATTCTCGACGAGATCCATTTCCGTGAAAAACAGCTCAACCACCTTGATTATCTGCGGTACAGCATCCGCAAAGGACAGAGACAGACCACAGAACAAGAATAAACTCCAGAACCAAAGCAGACTTTGAAAGAGCATTGACGGTAAGCAGGCCGGCCGCGGAAGTGCATATAAAACATGCAGTTACGCGGCCGGTTTTTCTTGTATTTCTTTTCACTATTTGTCGGGAATTTATCGGAAATGTTCCTTCCCGAAGTTTCAGGGCTTCAGCTTCTCCAGTATCTCCGCGATCATATCCGCGCGGTTGAACGGCACCATAAAGTAGTATCCGTCTGCCACATCTCTCAGTTGTTCCGCGATGCGGGCTGCGATACGCACTCCCGCCGCCTGGGCCTCCTCCCTGCTCATATCGCTCCGGTACTGTGCAATCACTTCATCAGGCACGTGAATGCCTGCGATCTCGTTTTTCATAAAAAGCGCATTGCGGTAGCTGACAAGCGGCATGATCCCGCACAGAATCTTTGTGTCAATCCTGCTCTTTATGTATCGTATTTTTTCGATATCCTCATCCGAATATATGGGCTGGGTCAGGAAAAAGGATGCCCCTGCCTGACACTTTTTCTCCATCCGCCGGATCTCCGCGTCAATATTTTTTCTTCCGTAATTAAGCGCGCCGCCGTAGGCAACCGGATCTTCGGAAAAATACTCCCGGTTCATCTGCCGCACATAGTTCATCAGTGTAACCGAATTGTAGTCAAAAACCGGCTTCATGCTCCCCCTGTCTCCCGAAGGCACCGGATCTCCCGTCACAAAGAGGAAGTTTCGTATCCCGTTCATGTATGCCCCCAGTATCTCAGCGCCCATACCGATGGCGTTTCTGTCACGGCACGCCATATGAGGCATTGTTTCGATCTGCAGCTCTCCGGCGGTCTTGATCGCTGACGTCACAGAGGACGCCCTCATCTTTCCCATGGGCGAGTCAGAAAACGTGATCATCTCGACTCCAGCCTCTTTTAGCCGGGCTGCAGCGGCAGACATCTTCCTGTCATTTCCGTCGAACGGTGGATCCAGCTCCGCTATAATCACCTTTTCCCCGGAATAAAGTTTCCGGATAAACGGGTTGTTGTCGTAACGTATCTCAGATTCCGCTCTCTGTTCCGGGCGGTCCGAGAGTCTCCGCGCAACCGGCCTGTTTCCTGCAGCCGCTTTCAGCTTTCTGATATAGGACGGGTTTGTGCCGCAGCATCCGCCGATGATGTTCACCCCGAGATCCGCTATCTCCTTTGCGGAGGCGCAGAAATATCCGGAATTATCCCGGTAGACCATCCGGTTTTCAATCCGGTCCGCATACCCCGCATTCGGAGCCGCCGATACGATCATATCTCCAAAGTTCTGGCGTTTCATAAGCCTGCACAGATGGGAGGGTCCGGTTCCGCAGTTGAAGCCGATTCCGTCGATCACGCTGCTCTCCTGTGCGGTTCTGATCAGATCTCTCATGCTGCTTCCAGAGCCCGTATAGCCGTACATATTGACGGAGAAACTCGCCATGACAAACGCATCGCTGTTCTCTTTTATCCACTCTGCTGCAGGAAGAATCCGGTCAAAATCAGAAAATGTCTCAAACCAGATCAGGCGGATTCCCGAATCAAGAAATGCCTTTGCGATTGTCCGGTACTCCCCGGCAATATCCGCATCCTTTTCCCCGTTTCGGTTCTTCTCCGGCACCGGACCGATATCCCCTGCAATGAGAATTTCCCGATCCGCCGGTTCTTCTCCTGCATGATCTGCCGTTCCCTGCGCGTGCCGTGTCTCCGCGTTTTTCGCCGCAGACCGTGCAGCCTGTATCTCTGTGCTTTTCACCGCTGACTGCGCGATCAGGCAGGCCGCCCGGACGTTTTCATATACTTTTGTGAGCTGATCCTCTCGTGCGATCTCCGGCAGTCGGTCGCCGAAGAGCGTTTCCGCATTGGAAGCGAAGCTGTTCGTTCTTATAATATCTGCTCCGGCCTCAATATACTCTCTGTGAATCGCTTTGATTCTCTCAGGTGCCGTCAGATTGTCAAGCTCAGGCGCCTTCTGCACGCCGTACTTTTCCCTGTAATATGTTCCGAGCGCCCCGTCCGTAACAAGACAGCGGGACTGAAATAAAGTATGTAAATCCATGTCGCAATTATCCTTCTTTTTGTTTTCCATCTGCCTGCTTTCTATCCGTACCGTAAAAAGGCGCAGATATCATACATCTGATAATAATTGCTTCCGGCTCATCTGTCAAACACTTCCTTGCAGAACCTGTCCTCCGAACATATTTTCCCTTTCACTTGCGCTTCGTCTGCCTGCTTCCCTGCCCCGTTCTCCTGAGGAGAATCACCCCGTAATGCGCCCCAAATATGAACAGCCCCATCATCGCCAGATAGTCTGTATAAAACAGCAGAACCGGTTCCCCGTAATCCAGAAACACGAACTCTGACTGCAGAAACATATATGTCAGCATATCCCGCCTGATAAACGCGGTAAGTCCGTACACCGCGATTACCGCTCCCAGAAGCATGGGAATGATTCGGCCTGCCGGGGAACTGTTCTTCATCTTCATCTTTGTCTTTCGTGTTTTTTCCTCCGTCTTCTCTGCCATGGAGGTAAATATGCCCCAATGCATCCCCAGGTGAATCGCCATCAGCACAAATCCCCAGTGAGACGCCGCCATATGCATCAGTCAGGCCGCGGACATGCCTCCGTGAATCGGAAGGAAGCGGAACACATGGCTGGAAAGGGTCACCCCGCTTACCATCAGGCAGAGCATTGCCGCAAGTAGAAAAATATCTGTTACTGCCTGAAAGAGGCGGACCGCCGTATACTTCCCTCTGAACAGACTTTTGTACCATCCTCTGTTCAGGACATGGTGCACAATAAAAAGGAGAAACATCCCTGCGCCCGCCCACTCGTGCGCCGCCCCGTCCCAGAACTGATATCCCATCATAAATAAAAGGCATAAGGTCATAAGAATATCGACACCGGTTTTTACTGCTCTTTTCTTCTTCATTGGCCCTTTTCTTCCCGCTATTTCAAAGATTTTCCGAGTTCATACGCTTCTTTCATGTACCTCGAACGCTGCGTCATCCCCGGCGTGCCGCAGCCCCTTCCCCAGACCGCCCCCATATCCTGCAGGTTCAGATACTTCACAAGTGTCCGGTAATGCGCTTCCAGCGCGTCAAACGTCCAGTCATCACTGTTCCACGCCGCCGAGATCATCGCGGATTTCATCCCCCTGCGCTGTATGCTGCTGTTGAACGCACAGAACCGGTCAACCAGTATTTTGAGCTGGGCTGACATGCCGTAGTAATAAAGCGGCGTCACAAAAACCACCATATCTGCATCCAGTATCCTGCCTCTTATCTTTTCCATATCATCCTTCTGCACACACGGCCCTTCATATCCGCAGTGAATGCACCCGGTACACGGATGGATGTCAAGATGTGCCGCATCCACAACATCAGCCGTATGTCCGGCCTCCTCAGCGCCCCGGCAGAACTGCTCTGCCAGCATGTTCGATGACCCGTTTCTGTTGGGACTTCCTTCCAGTATAATTATTTTCATTTTACATCTTCTCCTCCCGTTTTTGCTTCAGGCTGATTTCCTGTATTCTTTCCTGTATTTTTACTATACTTCTGAATTTCACCGCGCACAAATACTTATCCTGCATGAAAAAGTATTCAAAAAAGCTATGAAAAAAACCCTTTCCCGATCAGGCATGTATGTCTGCCCCTCAGGAAAGAGTTTTCTTATTTCATCGTCCTCACGTTGATTCCGTTTACTTCGATATGATCATCCACCGGAATTACAAGGCACTGACGCCCGTCAATCATTCTTGTCTCCACGAGATCCGCCCTGTCGGGATTCACTTTGATCACAATATCAGGCGTCTCGATGTTGAATTTTTTCGTCTCTGCAATATTTGTGGCAAGAAGTGATCCCTTCTCTCCCACGTTTGTCTCAAAGTTCCGGTCGAAATTCTCCATCTTCTGCGCGTCCACTCCGCTCTGCTCAAACACCTTTCTCATCTCTGTCACGTCAAGTGAAAGCGGTTCCGGCTCCTCTTTGTGCTCCTCGATCAGATCGTTTAACGTCTCGTGGATATTGCGTACTGTCTCGTAGTCTCCGTCCTCTCCAAGTGTGTCCTCGATCATCATCTGGAATGACTCCTTCTGTGTGTCCGCGGACATCGGCATTCTGGCACCGAGAAGCTGGTCGATCATCTCCGGCTGAAGGTCCTCTGATTTTTTTGTATAATAAAGGACACTGTGCAGATCCGTCCCCCTGTCATTGAATGCAGGAAACAGAAAGCCCTTGTCCGGCATATCCACAATCCAGTCCCTCACTCTGTCCTCGATCCGGTTGTCCTGCGCATTATAACACAGTCCTGCCTTTGACAGAGAGACAGGGCAGATGCTCATAAGCAGATATTCATACACTTCATCCGACGCGTCGAACATCTCAAGCCCGTCGGTTGATTTTCCCGGGATATCGTACATGGCATGAATCAGGACAATATAGTAGTTCTCCGCGTACTCATATGTAGCGATCACCTTGTCATAAAACTCTTCCAGAAGCATATCGTCCTGCAGTTTGCTGTCTCTGAGTTTTAAAAGAAACTCCTGAGTTCCTCCCGGCATCTCAGCGTCCAGCGGGAACTCCAGATTCAGCATATTTTTCCCGACCGTCCCGGAAAGTGTTTTCTTGAATATATCAAAATATTTGAACGCTTCCTCCTCCGGCAGGGAAAGGAATGCATCCTTTGACTCCACAACTTTCGTCTTCTCATGATCCACATAGCATCCGCAGATCCGTGTAATCGCGCAGTTTGCAGGTGTGAACTGCTTGCGTATCTCAAGTATTTCCTTCTTATTCATATCTATAATCCGCCTCGCTTTCATTTTTAACTGTCAGCATCGGTGTAAAAGGGGCAATACACCAATGTCACTATCATACCGTATAACCGGTTCAAAGTCAAAGACCTCTCTTTAAACCTCTTTAAGCCTTTCCTGTTGACATCGCAGCTCTCTTGCATTACAATATAGTTAGCTACTATGTTTTGCAAGATAGCAAATGGTTAAGAAAGCAAAACAGCGGGAAAACAAAATAGCAAAAATGCAAAATAGCGAGAAGTAAACAGCAGGAGGAAGAAAACGTGATTCCGTCACAGATGCTTAAAGGTACGCTTGAGGGCTGTGTTCTGGCCATCATCAGTAAGGAAGAAACTTACGGATACGAGATATCCGAACAGCTCATGGAATATGGTTTCGGCAAAATCACAGAGGGAACGATCTATCCGCTGCTCCTTCGTCTCGAGAAAAACGAACTGATCAGCGCAACTTACAAAGCATCAGAACTTGGCCCCAGAAGAAAGTATTATAAACTGACAGAGAAAGGAAACGATGCCCTGGAAGATTTCTTTCAAAGCTATCGTGAACTGTCAGACGCCGTAAATCATCTGATGCGGGATATGCAGGGAGGGATACAGAAATGAGCAGAAGAACAAAACTTTTACTGAAGGAAAATAACGAGGCAGAAAACCGGATTCAGAATGAAGAGAATGAATCCATACTGACAGATATCACTGTATATATCCGCTCTTCAAACATCAATTCCTATTATCAGGAAACCGTGCGCCGGGATATCCTGGAAATGATTGCCGACGGCGAAAAGAGAGGCGAAACAGCCCGGGAAATCATCGGGGATGATTATAAACTGTTCTGCGATAATGTCATTGCGGAGCTTCCGCGGCAGAGCAGAAAGGAGCAGATCCTGTCATCACTGCGGGACGTCCTGCCTTCCGCTGACATACTGCTCCTTATCTGGCTTGGTTTTCAACTGGTTTCGCAGGTAAACAGCACAGATCCGACGCTTTACTTTACAGTTACAGCCGGAAATATATTCTGTGCCATCCTGTGTATTGCAGGCGCTTTCTGCGTCGTTCACGCAATCTGCAGAAATGCGTTTGACACCGCTGCTGTCTCGGGCAAAACTGTCTTTTTCACCGTATTTGCCCTGCTGCTGATATGCATATGCGCCAATGTCTTTCTCCCGTTCCCGCTCCTTCGGGTTCACGCACTCACTGCCGCGGGAGCGACTGCCGCTGTATTTGCCCTGTACAAAATACTCGATGCAAAGCTGGATTAATGCTGCAGGATTCTTCTGCTGCACGGTTTTGATGCTGCCGGATTCTGTTACTGCATAGCTTTTGATGCTGCTGGATTCTAATGTCCCGGGAATTCAGCCGTGTGCAGAAGCCGGTTTGCATTCTCAACGCGCTCTTTTGACGGCGGCTCAATCCCCTGAAGAGGATAATCATATCCGAGTTCTTTCCACTTATATTCCCCAAAGGTATGATAAGGGAGCACCTCCACCTTTTTAACATTATTCAAGTTTCTTATGAAATCATATAATTTCTTCAACCACTCATCACTGTCACTTCTCTCCGGCACAAGGACATGCCGTATCCAGACCGGCTTGCCGATCTCGGACAGGTATCGGGCCATATCAAGAATATTACGGTTTGAACGGCCGGTGAGAATCCGGTGCTGTTCCTCATCGATGTGTTTGATATCCACAAGCAGAAGATCCGTGTATCTCATCAGCTCATTGAATTTGCCGAAAAAAGGCTCCTCCCGGGTAAACGGCGCGCCGCTTGTGTCAATCGTCGTATGAATGCCCTGCTCTTTCGCTTTCTTAAACAGCTCAGTCATAAAATCCATCTGAAGAAGCGGTTCCCCGCCGCTTACCGTGATCCCTCCGCCATCTTTCCAGTACGCTTTATAGCGAAGCGCCTGCCTGAGCAGCTCATCCGCACTCTTTAACTCCCCCGCCTGCATGTTCCATGTATCCGGATTATGGCAGAACTGACAGCGCATCGGACAGCCGCTCACAAAAATAAGGAACCGGACACCGGGGCCGTCGACAGAGCCGAAACTCTCGGTAGAATGGATGTAGCCCTGCATATTTTCTCCTTTCGGGGACGTAGTGAAATTGAATCTGACTACGTCCCAAACTGTAGTATGCCCTGTCCCTTTTTAGAAATAGCCCTGTCCCCCATGAAAAACTGCACAAAAAAGTACTTGAAATACATGTTTTCCGAAAGCAAAAATTGTGCACTTTCCCACAGGGGACACACTGAATTCCAAAAAGGGACAGGGCTGTGTTCAAATGGGGACGTAGTCAAACTCAATTTCACTACGTCCCCGAAGATTACATTCTGTCGTGGCATGTCCTCGCAATCACGTCCATCTGCTGCTCTCTTGTCAGGTCGATGAACTTCACCGCATATCCGGACACGCGGATTGTAAAGTTTGCATACTCCTCTTTCTCCGGATGCTCCATCGCGTCGATCAGCTTCTCCGTGCCGAACACGTTCACATTCAGATGGTGCGCTCCCTGGTCGAAATAGCCGTCCATCACATGGACAAGGTTCGTCTTTCTCTCGTCGTCGTCATGTCCGAGCGCTCCCGGGCTGATCGTCTGTGTGTTGGAGATTCCGTCAAGCGCCTGCTCGTACGGAAGTTTCGCCACAGAGTTTAAGGAAGCAAGAAGTCCGTTCTTCTCCGCGCCGTAAGATGGGTTCGCACCCGGTGCCAGCGGCTCGCCCGCCTTTCTTCCGTCCGGAAGGGAACCTGTCGCCTTGCCGTACACCACGTTGGATGTGATCGTAAGGATAGATGTGGTCGGCTCAGAGTTTCTGTATGTGTGGCACTTCTTCAGCTTGCTCATGAATGTGCGCAGCAGCCACACTGCAATGTCGTCCGCACGGTCGTCGTCGTTTCCGTATCTCGGAAAATCTCCCTCCACATCGAATCCGGTTGCCACGCCGTCCTCATCGCGGATCACTTTCACTTTCGCGTACTTGATCGCGCTTAACGAGTCAACCACATGGGAGAATCCTGCGATTCCTGTCGCAAAGGTACGTCTCACATTTGTGTCGATGAGCGCCATCTCGGCAGCTTCGTAGTAATATTTGTCATGCATATAATGGATCATGTTCAGGGTGTCCACATACAGTTTGGACAGCCACTCCATCATCTGATCGTACTTCTCCATGACTTCATCAAAGTCAAGGTATTCGGACGTAATCGGACGGTACAGCGGGGACACCTGCTGTTTCGTCTTCTCATCCACACCACCGTTGATTGCGTACAGAAGGCATTTCGCCAGATTTGCGCGGGCTCCGAAGAACTGAATCTCCTTTCCCGTCTCTGTCGCGGATACACAGCAGCAGATAGAGTAGTCATCGCCCCATACCGGACGCATCACATCATCGTTCTCATACTGGATCGAGCTTGTCTTCACGGAAATATACGCCGCATATTTCTTGAAGTTCTCCGGCAAGTGGGAAGAATACAGCACCGTCAGGTTCGGTTCCGGCGACGGTCCCATGTTCTCCAGTGTGTGCAGGAAACGGTAATCATTCTTTGTCACCATGTGGCGTCCGTCCATTCCGATTCCCGCCATCTCAAGCGTCGCCCACACCGGGTCGCCGGAGAAGAGCTCATTGTAAGACGGAATTCTCGCGAATTTCACCATTCTGAACTTCATGACAATATGATCGATCAGCTCCTGCGCCTGCTCCTCTGTCAGGATTCCCTTCTCCATATCTCTCTGAATATAGATGTCAAGGAATGTGGAGATTCTTCCCACGCTCATCGCGGCGCCGTTCTGTGTCTTGATCGCTGCCAGATATCCGAAATAGAGCCACTGAACAGCTTCTTTCGCGTTTGTCGCCGGCTGTGAGATATCGAAGCCGTATGCGGCCGCCATCTCTTTCATCTCTTTTAAAGCGCGGATCTGGTCTGCGATCTCCTCGCGGAGACGGAAGTCGGTTCCCTTCATTCCGTGTCTCTCATACTCGATGAAATCAGACTCCTTTTTCTCGATCAGGAAGTCGATTCCGTACAGAGCCACGCGGCGGTAATCCCCTACAATACGTCCTCTCCCGTATGTGTCCGGAAGTCCTGTGATGATCTTGTTGTGACGCGCCTTCTTCATCTCCGGAGTGTAGATGTCAAACACTGCCTGATTGTGCGTCTTGTGATACTTTGTAAAAATCTCATGAAGCTTTTCGCTTGGAGTGTATCCGTATGTCGTACACGCCTGCTCCGCCATCTTGATTCCGCCGTAAGGCATAAACGCTCGCTTTAACGGCTTGTCTGTCTGAAGACCCACGACCTGTTCCAGGTCTTTCATGTCCTCATTGATATATCCCGGGCCGTACGCTGTCAGACCGGAAACCACCTCTGTCTCCATGTCAAGCACGCCGCCCTTTGCACGCTCCTCCTTCTGGAGCTTTGAAAGTTCTCCCCACAGCTTCTCAGTTGCCTCTGTCGGTCCTGCCAGAAATGACTCGTCTCCCTCGTACTGAGTGTAATTGTGCTGGATAAAATCGCGCACATTTACTTCCTCTTTCCAGAGATGGCCTTCAAAGCCTGCCCACTGGTCAAAATCTAATCTTGCCATTTGTAAACCTCCTCATGAACTCCTTGTTCTCGTCTTTGCGGTGTTAGTATATCATCGAAGTTTCAAAAAGGCAAGTGTTATTCTGATAACAGTTCTCATTTTTTACACTTGTATTTGTTTTTGTGCAATATTACTCATTTTCACAATATTTTGTATCCCAAAATCTCCCAGCTACATTTTATTGTAGATTGCGGTCTGTCATCCATTCTGTTATAATACTTCCGTATGTATACCTCTAAAGCTTTCAGGAAGGGGAATGTCAGAATATGAAAATCAGAAAGACAAGACCAGACGAGCTGGATCTGATTATGAAAATGTACGAAAACGCGCGCCTGTTCATGGCCGGTCACGGAAACCCCACCCAATGGGGGAACTCCTATCCGAAACGTACGCTGATCGCTGAAGACATTGAGTCCGGCTGTTCTTACGTCTGTGAAGAACACGGCAAGATCATCGCGACTTTTTTTTATAAAGAAGGCCCTGACGACACTTACCGCAGGATCTACGCCGGCCAGTGGCTGAATGAATCCCCGTACGCAGTCGTTCACCGCATCACATCCGACGGCACCGTGAAAGGAGCCGCTTCGTTCTGTCTGAACTGGGCTTTCTCCCAGTGCGGCAATCTCAAAATCGATACCCACAGAGACAACCGTGTCATGCAGCATCTCCTTGACAAAAACGGATTCAAATACTGCGGAACGATCTATACAGAAGACGGAAGCGAACGCATGGCTTTCCAGAAATCCGCCGGATAAAAGTTCAGGGGGAAGTCGGTTAATACCGAATTTTAACCCTGACACGCAGGAAAGAGACATTCCCAGAGAATTCGGATTTTTTAGGAACCGAATTTTCTGTTGGACTGTCTCTTTCTTTTTATTTCCCGATATCCCCCTGTTTTATTATCTTCTGCGCATCAGATCAGTAATGAATGACCACCGGAGTCCCCACTTCCACCTGGTTGTACAGCGCCGCGGCCTGATCCAGCGGCATATTGATACATCCGTGAGATCCTATGCCCGCAATCTGGTTAAGCGTACCGCCAAACGCTGACTGCCATATGGCATCGTGGAACCCGACGCCTTCCCAGGTCACACGCATCCAGTAGTCTACCGGCGTCCTGTAGGAAGGCTCACCCGTGGACGGATCGGTCGCCCCGATAAGAGTCTCGTCCAGACTCTTCTCGAGGATCGTGTAGACTCCCTCCGGAGTAATCATGTCAGCTGACGGATACCCTGTCACCACATCCGTCTCAAGGACAACGCTTCCGTCCACCACATACCACATGTGCTGAGCGCTTAAGTCAACGTCGATATATGTCGTGCCCCAGTCCGGCATATCGTGCGAAGCCGCCGTGCCTCCGATGTAATATTCCGGTTCCCTTGTCAGATTCTCCCCGTTTTGAATCGCGTTTATGATCACCTCGTACTCTGCATCCTCGTTGATGGACCAGCCGTACGTTCCGCCGGAAACTGTCGCGGATTTTCCCGACGGTGTGGTGAATGTTCTCGTTGTCCCAACCGTGTCATAGGTGTTTCCAAATTCCTCGAGCCACGCTCTGACGCCGGCTTCATCTATCACAACCTGCATCTGCTCGTCCGTGCGAAGCCATCCGGAGATAACCGACGCGTCGATCGTCACGTTTTCGGACATCGTATAGACGATACTTGCCTGGCAGTACTCGTTCATGAGGTCGCATGCCTCCTGCACTTCCGGGGAATCCTCCGTGTAAGCAGGGACCTGATAGCATCCTTCTTCCTCCAGATCCAGCGTCCCGGAAAGGCCCTCAACAGCCTGGGCAATCTTCTCATCAAGCACCTCGCGGTCCACAGCTGTGCCGTACTCTTCCGGCTGCACGACAAACTCCGTCCCGTCATACACCGGCTGCGCTGATACGGCAGGCGTCTGTTCCGCTGTCACAGCCTGCAGAGAATCGATCTCCTGCTGCAGTTTCTGCTCATCATATGTTACGCCCACATTGACCTTCTCATCACTTTTTATGAAAATAGAAGCCGGCCAGGCGAAACCGTTCTGACTCTCCAGCAGTTCTTCCAGCCCGGTTCCCTCTTCGTATTCCAGATCAATCTCATCCCCCGAAATCGTCTCCGATGCCCCGTCCAGTTCGTAAAGCGTCAGCTCATACTCATCCACACCCGCCATAAAAGCCTCTTCTGCCTGGTCAGCTGTTTTTCCGGAAAAGTTCTGCCCGTTGATCTGTGTATTAAACAGATAATGACTGTGAAAGTAAAACGCCATTCCCAGATAGATCAGCAGAAGCAGACATACGCAGCCCGCGGCCGCAAACAGAATCTTCTGTTTTTTACTGAACCTTGTCATTCCCCCGGTTTTTCTCCTGGTTTTCTTCATTTGTATCACCTGTCCTTAAAAACGAATCTTAAGATATGACTTGATCTCCTCCACACATTTCTCAAACCCGAGTTTTCCGCTGTTCAGACAGAGGTCATAGTTTCTCGCATCTGCCCACTCATGTCCGGTGTGATACCGATAAAAATCGCCCCGGTACTGATCCGTCTTTTCGATATATTTCTGCATCTCCTTCTCGGTCATGCTGTGGCGCTCCATTGACCGCTGAAGACAGAAGTCCCGGTCCGCATGGATAAACACGCTGGCAACGTTCGGATAATCTTTCAAAATAAAGTCCGCACATCTCCCGACAATGACACACGACTCTTTTTCCGCCAGTTCCTTGATCACCTTTGCCTGATAGTTAAACAGGTTGTCATCTGATGTAAACTCCTTATTTTCCGGCGGAATCAGTTCTCCCTGGTAAGGGCGGCTTAAAATTTTAAACCATCCCGCCCGGCGGATCTTCTCATCGGACATCCCGAAAAGCCGTTCATTGATCCCGCTGTCCTCGGACGCCATACGAAGAATCTCGCGGCTGTAGCAGCTGATTCCCAGA
This sequence comes from Ruminococcus turbiniformis, assembly GCF_020687545.1. GTDB lineage: Bacteria > Bacillota > Clostridia > Lachnospirales > Lachnospiraceae > Mediterraneibacter > Mediterraneibacter turbiniformis. The sequence goes on from NZ_JAJEQX010000017.1 coordinate 15,038, forward strand.
TCTTTGGCGAGCATCGCACCGATCGTCTTTCCTCCGCTTCCGTACTGTCTCGAGATCGTAACCACTATATTCTTCATATCCACATTCCCCTCTTTTCAGTTCCTTTCCGGCTCCTGCACCGGATCTTTTTTGTCTTTTCCTCTACTCTCCCAGGTACGCCTTCTTGATGGAGTCATCCTCCAGCAGATTCTTTGCCGGTCCGTCCAGCACAATATTCCCGGTTTCCAAAACATACGCCCGGTCGGCGATAGAGAGTGCCTTCTTCGCATTCTGCTCCACAAGAAGAACGGTCATTCCGCTCTCACTCACAGAACGGATAATGTCAAAGATTTCATTTACAAAAATCGGAGACAGACCCATGGACGGCTCGTCCAGAAGCAGAAGCTTCGGTTTTGACATCAGCGCCCGCCCCATGGCGAGCATCTGCTGTTCCCCGCCGCTTAACGTTCCTGCAAGCTGGTTCTTTCTTTCCTCCAGCCGGGGGAATCGTTTATACACGCTTCTTAAGCTCTCCTCAATCTCCTGCCTGTCCTTTCTCGTGTAGGCTCCCATCTTCAGGTTCTCGTACACACTGAGCTGGGCAAACACGCGCCTCCCCTCCGGCACATGGGCCATTCCCATGGACACGATCCTGTGTGCCGGAACCTTCGTGATATCCTCTCCCTCAAAGATCACCTGCCCGCTCTTCGGGGTGAGGAGCCCGGAGACTGTGTGAAGCGTTGTCGTTTTTCCCGCGCCGTTGGCGCCGATCAGCGCGATGACCTCTCCTTCATTTACCTCGAAAGAGATTCCTTTTATGGCCTGGATGACGCCGTAATACACCTCGAGATTTTTCACTTCAAGCATTGCCATAACCAGTCTCCTCCTATTCTCCAAGATACGCGGTGATTACCTGCGGGTCGTTCAGCACGTCCGATGTGGCTCCCTGGCAGAGCACCTCACCGAAGTTCAGCACAGTCAGCCTCTCGCAGATTCCGCTTACGAGTTTCATGTCATGTTCGATCAGAAGGACTGTCACATGGAATTTCTCACGCACAAAGCGGATCATATCCATCAGTTCCCCTGTCTCGTTCGGATTCATGCCCGCCGCGGGCTCGTCCAGAAGCAGAAGCTTCGGCTCCGTGGCCATGGCTCTGGCGATCTCCAGTCTTCTCTGCTGGCCGTAGGGTAGATTCGACGCGGTTGTCTGTGCGTATTTCTCCAGGTCAAACACTTTTAAAAGCTCCATGGCCTGCTCATCCATCTCCCGTTCCACCTTCCGGTAGCCGGGGAGCCTTAAAATCCCTTCTATCGTAGAATAGGGATGCTTGTTGTGAAGTCCGACCTTGACATTGTCAAGCACGCTCATCTGCTTGAAAAGACGGATATTCTGAAATGTCCTTGCGATTCCCGCCCGGTTGATCTCCGTCGTTTTCCTGCCCGTTATGTCTGTGCCGTCCAGAATAATCTTTCCCGCGTCCGGCTGATACACGCCGGTCAGAAGGTTAAATACCGTCGTCTTTCCCGCACCGTTTGGCCCGATCAGACCGTACAGCTCTTCCTTCTCGATCGAGATCTCAAAACTGTTCACTGCACGGAGACCGCCGAATGAAATCCCCAGATTTTTCACTTCCAGTAATGCCATTATCTTACAGCCTCCTTTTTCTTCTTCAGAAATGAGAAATGTCTCTCTCTCCACTCGATCGCTTTCGGCGCCCAGTTAAACAGCATCATAACGATCAGGACGATTGCGTAGATCAGCATACGGTAGTTTGACAGTCCTCTCAGCATCTCCGGAAGGAGTGTGAGCACCACCGCCGCGATGACCGATCCGCGGATGTTGCCGATGCCTCCGAGCACGACGAAGACGAGGATCATAATGGACTGATTGTAGCCGAAGTTGTTTGTCGTGGCAATCAGTGTGGACAGGTTGTGAGAGTAAAGCACACCTGCCGCTCCCGCCATTGCCGCGGATATGGTAAACGCCATAAGTTTGTATTTCGTCACATTGATTCCCACCGACTCTGCGGCAATCCGGTTGTCACGGATCGACATGATGGCCCTTCCGTCTCTGGAGTTGATCAGATTCGTGACAATAAACAGGGCAACCATAATGAGAATAAATCCCACGAAAAACGAAGAGTCCCTCGGTGTCCCCGTGATTCCCTGCGGGCCGCTTAAGATGACCATCCCGTCGTCCTTAAGGTTTAAGCTCATTGCCCCTTCCGTGGAGAAATGGAATCCGTCAGAGTCCTTGCCGATAAAGAGAACGTTCACAAGATTTTTGATGATCTCTCCGAAGGCAAGCGTGACGATCGCCAGGTAATCTCCTTTCAGCCGGAGCACCGGAATGCCGATCAGAAGGCCGAACACTGCAGCTGATGCAATCCCGATGAGAAGCGCCAGGAAAAACCTGAGCGGCGCAACCGTGATCACATCGCTCATGCACTTTGAAAAAAACGCGCTTGTAAACGCACCCACGCACATGAATCCCGCGTGACCAAGACTCAGCTCTCCGAGCACGCCCACAACAAGGTTTAAGGAAACTGCCATAATCACATAGACGCATACCGGCACCATAAGTCCCTCTACGAGATAGGAAATTCTGTCCATACTGATGAGCGACTGCATGATAAGAAAAGCTGCTGCCACCATTCCGTATGTAATCAGATTGCTTTTTGTATTTCTGCTCATTTTCTTCTGCATCTCACTCACCTACACTTTCTCCTGAATCTTTTTGCCTAAAAGTCCGGTAGGCTTGACAAGAAGCACGATAATCAGAACCGCAAACACAAGCGCGTCCGCCAGCTGGGACATAGTGTATGCCCTTCCGAGGATCTCAATAACGCCCAGAAGCAGTCCTCCGATAAACGCGCCCGGAATCGACCCGATGCCGCCGAAGACAGCTGCCACAAACGCCTTGATGCCCGGCATTGCCCCCGTATACGGAGTCAGGCTCGGATATGCAGAGCAGAGCAGAACGCCCGCCACTGCCGCCAGAGCGGAGCCGATCGCAAAAGTGAGGGCGATCGTCGCGTTGACGTTAATTCCCATAAGCTGCGCCGCGCCTTTGTCCTCCGACACGGCACGCATGGCCTGTCCCGGTTTCGATTTCTGCACAAACGTGATCAGCACTGCCATAATCACCAGGCAGACAACAATTGTGACAATAGTCACTCCCGATATGTTCATGGCTCCGTCTGCCAGGGTAATTCCTCCCCAGCTTACAACAGACGGAAACGTCTGTGTATTCGCTCCAAAAACAAGGAGCGCTGTGTTCTGCAGCAGATAACTGACTCCAATCGCCGTAATCAGCACCGCCAGAGAGGAGGATGCGTTTCTGAGCGGCTTGTAGGCAACCCGCTCGATCACAATTCCCAGCAGCGTACATACGATAATCGCTGCCGCGACAGCAATCACAGGGGATACCCCCGCCTGCGACATTCCGATAAACGCCACATAGGCGCCGATCATAATCACATCTCCGTGCGCAAAATTGAGCATCTTGGCGATACCGTACACCATCGTGTATCCAAGGGCAATAATCGCATATACGCTTCCAAGGCTCAGTCCGTTAATCAAATACGATATGAAGCTCATAACTCTTCCCCCATCTGATAAATTTACCTGTATGTCGGATAATTATAACACACAATGCGCAGACCGGGCAACTGCGTAATCAACAGAAAAGAAGACAGAAAAAGGCTTTCGGCCGCACACATCCTGCGTGTGCGGCCGAAACCCCTGCTTTTGTCAGATATTTCTGCTGTCCCACTTCCGGTAAATGGCCTCCAGAGCATCCACCACTCCGTCGATTCCGAGGAGGCTTGCATTGAACATCATGCTGTTCGCGTCAATGCCTCCCCACTCTCTCCCTGTGCGTGTCTCGTAATAGACCTTTCTCTCTCTGTCCGTCTTCTTTATCCTGTCAAGCGCCTGCTTTTCATCCAGCCTGTATAGTTTCATAATACGGCGCACCCGGTCGTCTCTGTACGCGTAGATAAAGGTATTGATGCAGTTGGAGTAATCTCCGAGGATGTAATCCGCGCACCGCCCGACAAATATGCCCGGACCGCTCTCCGCCAGTTTCCGGATGATTGCTGACTGTCTCTCAAACACTCTGTCCGTCAGCGGTTTCCCCGACTCATCGCTTGTCACAAACAGCCGGTATTCCAGGCTTCCCGCTGCGTATGCCGACAGAAACCTTCCCAGCACTGTCTCATCCACCTTGGTCGCGTCCTCATTGCTGATGCGAAGTTCCTGTGCCGCCATATGGATCAGGTTGTGATCGTAGAGCGGGATGTCAAGCCTTTCCGCCAGCCGGTTCCCGATCTCATGTCCGCCGCTTCCGAACTGCCTTCCGATTGTAATAATCGTATGTTGCATCATATCCTGTCACTCCTCTCCGCGGATCGCTGTAATGATAATTTGATTATATCATCATTTCGCATCATTTGGACAGTAAATTGTTATAATTCAATGTATTTTTTCTATTTTTTATCCTTTCCACTCACAATTGTGTAGTAGCTTTTCGACGTTACTGCGTAAACGATAACATAGAACACTGCAAACACAAGATAGCAGCACACCGTCGTAATGATCAGCACATGTTCCTCCGTCGCCGACATCAGCAACAGGATCTTCGAGATCAGCGGAAACGCAAACGCCAGATGCACGCCCGCCGTCACAAGGGGCAGGAAGAACACGGTCAGCACCTGGGAATTGATGCTTTTTCTGACTTCTCTGCGGCTCATTCCCACTTTCATGAGGATATCGAACCGGTCCTGATCCTCATATCCTTCCGAAACCTGCTTGTAGTACATGATCAGCACTGTGCCGAAGAGGAACACCGCGCCCAGTAAAATACCGAGGAAAAACAGGCCGCCGTTGAGTGCCAGATAATCCGACCGGCCCGAAGCCTTGCAGTCGATGTAAAATTCCGGAAGTTCCTGTTCCTCGCCGATCTGCAGGAACCGCTCCAGGATGTCATTGTAGATTTTGATCTGTTCTTCGTCTCCTGTGTCAAGATCAAACGAATAACATCTCTCGATGGAGCTCGTAACCATGTTGCTTCCCGCCTCCGCCATCGCGTTCCGGGTATCCCGGATCATCTGAATGGTGGACATGTCGTTTACGACAAGGAACATGCTCCCCTCCATATTGGCCTGGGCTGTCCCGACGGAAAACGGTGCCAAATCCAGAAGCTCCACCTTCCATGTGCCGCAGTTTTCAATCGTCAGTGTGTCGTGTCTGTACTCCATCTTGACCGGATAGAGAAGCGCCTCGTCCTGCGCAAGCGTTCTGTTCTCCCCGCTGATTCTGTTGTAGTCCTCAAGGGAGATCATATAGATCCGCCGTGCCGAATCGTACTCTGCGGCAGATCCGTTCTGCTCATAGGAAGCCGCGTCAAGCCAGACCTCATCTCCCGCCTGGAATCCCGTGAAAGAATACAGGAAGAAGTCCTCCACATTCTCTTTCTGAACGCCGTACTCTTCAAGCACGCTGTCCGTCTCGCTGATATACGGCTCCGTGGCGCTTCTGTCATCTGAGCTCAGTTCCATGGCAATATCATGGGGATAGCGGTTTTCCACGCCGTTCTCCGTCTGAACATACATACACACAGTCGTAGACACCGTTACAAGCACCATTGTCGAAAGGATACAGATCGAAGCGAGACCTGCGCCGTTTCTCTTCATCCGGAACATCATGGAAGAGACGGAGACAAAATGTTTCGTTTTGTAATAGTAGTTTTTCTTGCTCTGCAGGATTCTGCAGAACACAACCGAGCCGGCGATAAACAGCAGATATGTTGCAATAATTACCATAATCACCGCAAAGAAAAACATCAGCATCGCGGACATGGGATCCATAAGCGCCACCGCCATATAGTATGCTGCCGCAAGAATCACCGCACCGGCCAGCGCCAGCACCCGGTTTGACTTCGGCGGTTTTTCTCCCATACTCTCGCTCTTTAAAAGCTCTACCGGTTTCAGCCTGTAAATATATACAAGCATTCTCACCATAATCAGCGCGAAAATCGCAAGGAAAAGCACCGCCGCCGTGATCATCGGCTTTGTGTCCAGATGAATGGAAAACCCGGTGTTTCCGTGCAGGATCCGGATCGCCGCAAGCTCGGCCAGTTTGGAGAAAAGAATGCCGAAGAGAAGTCCCGCTGCAATAGAAACCACGGCAGTAATCACATTTTCCCACACAAGAATCTTCACAAGATTGCGTTTCCCCATTCCGAGGATATTGTAAAGTCCGAACTCTTTCTGTCTCCTTCGGATCAGGAAGGAATTGGTATAGAAGAGAAAGATCACCGAAAAGAGGGCGATCACCCACATCCCGATTCCGATCAGCGAGGCGAGCATATCTCCTCCCATCACATTTTTCAGATCCGCGCTCATGAACAGATAGGTCACGATATAAAACATCATTACCATACAGATGCATGTCAGGATATACGGGAAGTAAAGCTTTCTGTTTTTTAAGATTCCCTCGCCGGCCAGCCTGAAATATAATCCGCGCTTCATCGTCTCTCACCGCCCGTCGCAAGCATGGTAAGCGTGTCGGATATCTTCTGGTAGAGCTGTTCGTCCGACATCGCCCCTCTGTATACCTGGTGATACACCTCTCCGTCCCGGATAAAAAGCACTCTCCCCGCCTTGCTGGCCGCCTTGACCGAATGGGTCACCATGAGGATTGTCTGCCCCCGCTCATTGATCTTCGCGAAAAGCGCCAGAAGCTCGTCTGTGGATCTGGAGTCCAGCGCCCCGGTAGGCTCGTCGGCCAGGATCAGCCGAGGCTGCGTAATCAGTGCCCTTGCAGCAGCCACTCTCTGCTTCTGTCCTCCGGAAATCTCATAGGGATATTTGTCCAGAAGCGCCGCGATTCCAAGCTCCGCAGCCAAAGGCCGCAGGAGTCTCTCCATCTCCTTGTACTGTATTCCCTTGAGCACAAGAGGCAGGAGAATATTGTCTCTTACGTTAAAGGTATCGAGAAGATTAAACTCCTGAAACACGAACCCAAGATGGTCTCTTCTAAACTCCGAAATATCCCTGTCTTTAATCTCTGAGAGCGGCTTGCCGTCCAGATATACTTCTCCCTCCGTCGGCTTGTCAAGCGCGGCCATGATGTTGAGAAGCGTCGTCTTTCCCGAACCGCTCTCTCCCATGATCGCCACATATTCCCCTTCCTCAACGGAGAAGTTCACACAGGAGAGCGCCTGCACCTGACTTCCTCCGAAACGGGGCCTGTATATTTTTTTCAGATTTTTTACAACTAAAACAGCCATATACTCTGACCTCCTTCTCTATTTTGCCGCCGGTGTTTCCGGCCTCTGCGAATTCAGTATAACAGACGCGGCCAAAATGCCGACATCGAATTTCGTGACATTCTGGCCGCCCTATGTGACATTATTGTAATACCGGACTTCATGATCCCTGACTTCATGACACCCGGCTGCATGATACCCGGCTGCATGGCACCTGACTCCATAACATCCGGATGCTCTCACTCCGCCTGAAGCGGGTAAGACTCCAGGTCGATTACAAACCTGCTGCCCTTCCCGGGTTCTGACTGCGCCATCAGCTTATGCCCCAGCCTGTCCGCCGCAGTCCTGCACAGATACAGGCCGATTCCCGTTGACTTTTTCCCCATTCTTCCGTTATATCCGGTGTAGCCTTTCTCGAAAATCCGCGGCAGATCCTCCGGCGATATCCCGATGCCGGTGTCTGTCACAGAGAGGCGTTTCCGCTCATCCACCCTGATTGTCACCGATCCCTCCGAAGTGTACTTTACCGCATTTGAGAGAAGCTGCTCGATGATAAATCCCAGCCATTTCTCATCTGTCAGCACTTTCACGTCGGTTCCCTCATACACAAGACGTATCTTCCTGCGGATAAACTGTCCCGCGTACTTGCGCACCGCCTTCCGGATAATCCCGTCCAGGTCATATTCCTGAATCACAAGATCCGATGCGTCGTTTCCAAGCCGGATATAGGTAAGCGCCATGTCCGCGTACTGCTCTACCCGGAAAAGTTCCGCGGAGAGCTCCCGGTTCTCCTGCGTATCCTCCTGCTGCAGCATGATTTTCATCACCGCGATCGGCGCCTTGATCTGGTGCACCCATGTGGCGTAATAGTCCTCCATGTCCCTGCGCGCTGTTTCCCACTCTTCCCGGCGGAAACGCTGTTCCTCTTCAAGTTTTTTGATGAGTTCCTGATAGTCCTCCTCCAGAAGGCTGCCCGCTGCCGGAAGATAATCCGTCACCGGCCCGTCGCCCGGTTTGAGCCGTTCCAGTTCCAGATGCTTTTTTCTGTATTTCATAAATCCCGCCGCAACAAAAAGCGCCCCGAAAACAGCAGATAAAAGAAGCGGGTACCATACCACCCGCATGCCGATTCCATAGAGCGCGAACACCACCGCAAACACTGCCCCGCAGATCAGAAGCCAGATCCACACAAGACAATGCTCCCGGACATATCTGAAAAAATGTTTCATTCTCTCACCTTCCGTCCTGCGCCTGCTGTATGATATATCCCTCGCCCACTTTTGTGGTGATAAAGTCCGTAAGCCCCGCTTTCTCAAGCTTCTTTCTGAGCCTTGCAATGTTCACGGTGAGCGTATTCTCCTCGATATAGTCGTCCGTTTCCCACAGCTTTGTCATAAGCGTGTCCCTGCTCACGATCCGCCCCTTGTTCTCCATCAGAGTCTGGAGAATCCGGAACTCATTCTTTGTAAGGTCGATCTTCTTCCCCTCAAAGGTCAGCGTCGTATCGTTCAGGTTGAGGATCGCCCCTCTGTGCTCAAGCACGGGGATCTTTCCCGCCAGATCATAGCTTCGCCTTAACACCGCCTGCACCTTTGCGATAAGCACGCTTAAGTCAAAGGGCTTTGCGACAAAGTCGTCCGCCCCCATATTCACCGCCATGATAATATTCATATTATCCGCTGCCGATGAGATAAAGATAACAGGGACATTGGAAATTCTCCGGATCTCGCTGCACCAGTGATATCCGTTGTAAAACGGAAGGGTGATATCCATAAGCACAAGATGCGGGTCATAGGAGGTGAACTTCGCAAGCACGTTCTGAAAGTCCTGCACATATTCCGCCTCGTTTCCCCACATGGCCATCTCCTTCTGAATCGCCTGAGCCATTGGCAGGTCGTCTTCCACTATCAGTATTTTATACATAAGCTCTCCTTTTCCGGGCTTCACACGGTCTCCGGGGAAATCACCCGCTGGATATGGATCGCAAGAAAGCCGATCTCCTCTTTTGCCACAGGCTTTTTCAGCTCTTTTGACATATAGCCGCAGATGCTTTCCGCAACTCTTCCGGTTTCCGGATAGTTGGCAAAGATAAAATCGTTGAAATCGACCTTTGTGGACTCCCCGTTTCTCGTCCTCGCCACCATATAGTACAGATGACTCATAAGCCGCGTATAGGCAAGGGAGTCTTCGGACATTTTCTGCCCGAAGGCCTCCTCAATCCTGTGAATCCCTTCATTTATAATGCGGGTCGTATCAAGCGCGGTGGACACCTGCTCGTCCGAAAGCCCCGCGTGGATATGCAATGTCAGAAATCCAACCTCGTCATCCGATATCTCATATCCCATCATATCCCGTATGATGTCTCTCCCCTGCATGGCAACCGCGTACTCCTTTGAGAAGAGCACACGGATATCCGGGGTAAACGGGTTCGGTATCTGGCGGTTCTCCTTCGCCCGCTTTGCGGCCAGCGCAATGTGATCCGCCATGGGAAGAAGAATCTCATGGTTCACTTCCGAAAACACTTTCTCAGCGGCTTCGATGATCTTCCCGGCTGCCTCGATAAAACCTGGCTGTATGCCGTTCACTACCTTAAGCACGGACTGCTGTTTCTGTCTCGTGACAAGCGAGTAGACTCTGGCTCCCGAAATGTCCGCAATCTGCTGCGTGGGCTTTTTCCCAAAGCCCACGCCGTTTCCCAGAAGGATCAATTCCCTTCCCGTCTCATTGTGATAGACAAGAATTCCGTTGTTATTCAGCACTTTAATCACTCGGTACATATCGGCTGCCAGTCCTTTCCCCCCTCGTACGGATTACTCCGTCCTTTGCCTGCGGCTCTGTCAGGATGACAGACGCTCTCCGCTTCGGCGCAGAATCGATCTCTGTCAACAATAAACTGCCTTCTCAGTCAAAGGATACAATCTCCGCCGTCTCATCCAGCTTCTCTACCCGTCCGGCCTTTGCCATCCGGATCTCCTCGCCTTCCTGCAGACTCGTGAACACAATGATACATTCATCCGACTTTGCATGTTCCTTTATATATTCTATATCAAAACCTATCAGTCTGTCACCCTTTTTTACCCGGTCGCCGTCTTTTACAAACGCTGTGAAGCCTTCTCCGTTTAAGTTTACCGTATCAACACCGATATGAATCAGATACTCCACGCCGTCGTCGCTCATCAGTCCGACCGCGTGTTTTGACGGAAATACGAAAGAGACTGTGGCGTCCTCCGGCGCATACGTCATCCCCTCCGCGGGCCTTACGATATATCCGTCGCCCATCATCTTTCCGGCGAACGCCTCGTCCGACGCCTCTGTAATCGGGGCCGCCTCTCCGCTCACAGGGCTGAGAATCACCTTTTTGACTTTCACAGCTCCTTTTCCTGCAGCTGCATCCGCTGCCGGATTTACGCCCGCACCTGACACTGCGCCCGGCGCTTCTTCTGACGCTCCGTCTGCTTTGCCTGACGTTCCATCTGCTGCTCCCTGCGCTCCGCCTGCCGCTCCTGCTTCTACCGCAGTTTCCGCGATGTACTCTTCATCCGGCGCAGTTTCAAGATAATCCTCCAGATTTGATTCGATCACCGCCACAGACGGCCCGTAAATCACCTGGATGCCCTGGCCTTTCCGGATAATGCCCGACGGCGATGTAGCGCGGAGGATGTCCTCATTTACCAGCTCCGGCTTCACAACCGTGCAGCGCAGTCTCGTCGCACAGCAGTCCACATCGGAAATATTTTTCTTTCCGCCGAGTCCCCGCGTGATAAGCACACTCTTTTCATCTCCCGCAGCAGCAGCGCCGCCCTCTGTATCGGCTCCGCCTTCTTTTCTCGCACGGTAGTCTGCTTTTGTGTAAAGTTTCGTCTCCGTGTCATCGTCCTCACGGCCCGGAGTTTTGAGATTAAATTTCTTGATAAGAAATGTAAATATTACATAATAAAGAATAAAGTATATAATTCCTGCCGGAATAATCAGAAGCCAGCTCGTCTTCTCATTTCCCTGAAGGATACCGAACAGAAGCAGGTCGAGAAATCCTCCCGAGAAGGTAAGTCCCACTGCAATGTTCAGCATATGCGCGATCATGTACGCCGCGCCTGCCAGAATCACCTGTACAACAAAGAGCATCGGAGCCACAAACAGGAAGGAGAACTCGATGGGCTCTGTGATACCTGTCATCATGGATGCAAGGGAAGCCGACAGAAGAAGGCCGCCCGCCTGTTTCTTCTTTTCCGGTTTCGCGCAGCGGTACATGGCCAGCGCTGCCCCCGGAAGGCCGAAGATCATGAAGATAAACTCACCGGAAAAATATCTCGTCGCGTCTGCGCTGAAGTGAACCGTGCTCGGATCCGCAAGCTGGGCAAAGAAAATATTCTGTCCGCCCTGGACAAGCTGTCCTGCCACTTCCATCGTGCCGCCCACTGCGGTCTGCCAGAACGGAAGGTAGAATACGTGATGCAGTCCGAACGGAATCAGCGCTCTCTTGATAATACCGAATATCAGTGTTCCCAGGTATCCGGTTCCCGTTACAAGGCCGCCCAGCGCATAGATTCCGTCCTGGACAACCGGCCATACAAAGTACATTCCAATTCCCACCGCCACATATGTGATCGTGGAAATGATCGGTACAAACCTTGAGCCGCCGAAAAATGACAGCGCGTTCGGAAGCTGGATCTTATAGAAGCGGTTGTGAAGAGCCGCAACCCCAAGACCTACGACAATACCGCCGAACACGCCCATCTGCAGCGACTGAATCCCGCACACACTGGCGATGGTTCCGTCCAGAACATGCTCTGCAATGGTTCCGTCGGCAAGGATATCCCCGTTTAACACAAGCATCGCATTGATGCACACATGCATGACAAAGAAGGAAATCATGGCTGCCAGGGCGGCTACCTCCTTTTCCTTTTTCGCCATGCCAATCGCAACACCTACCGCGAAGATCAGCGGCAGATTGTCAAAGATAACACTTCCCGCGCTGCTCATGATCGTGAGCAGTGCATGGAGCAGCGTCCCGTCTCCTAAAATTCCCTGAAGACCGTACGTCTCAATCATTGTTGCATTGGTGAACGAGCTTCCGACTCCGAGAAGCAGACCTGCTACCGGAAGGATGGCGATCGGCAGCATGAAGCTTCGCCCTACTCGCTGCAGTACACCGAAAATCTTGTCTTTCATCTGTTTTTCCTCCTCTTTCTCTCAATTCCGGACACGAAAAAAGCAGCCACAAACTCAAACCTTTCCCCCGTATCAGATGCGGGAAACAAAGGATAGTTTATGCCTGCCGAACAGTAACACTCTATCTTCCGTGTTCTTTTTTACATGATTAGTATAAACAGATTGATACAGACTCGTCAAGCCCAAATTATTGCCTAAATTCAGAGGAGAAAACTGTGCAGTTTTGCCAATTTTCTCTCCTACATCATCTCGGAACTCCCATATGTCAGTCCAAAACTTCCCTGTGCCAGTCCGAAACTTTCGTCTGTCAGTCCAGAATCCTCATCGCAGCATCCCCGTCGCCGCTGATGGAAAACCCGTTCTTCTCATAAAAACCAGCCATCAGTTCCCGGTACTGATCCGGGCCGGTATAGCCAAGCGGTGCCAGCTCATATCCGGTGGGCGCAGTGATCAGCGTCACCCCTTTTTTCCCGAGCTGATCCGCGATCTCATTGATACAGGCTGATCCGTATCCCTTACCTCTCAGGGCAAAATCCGTGAGATAAAATTCGGCGATATCTGCTCTCGTCTTGCTCTCGAGAATGTATTCCAGATGGAACACCGGATACCCTTCCTCAAACACGTCCACTGTCCGGGGACGGTACTGGAATTCCAGGATGTGAGCGCTCTTGTCTGTAAGCGTTACCGCCCGGAAATATTCTTTTCTGATGTACACTGCAATCGACATATTAAAACCTCTTTGTACTCCGTCTGCACGGAGGCTGCCGGACTTTCCGGCAGAACAGCCGCTTTTACGCGTCCGCCGCCGGTTTTTTCTTCCGTGTAACCTGAAGCTGTATGTTTACTCCAAGCGGATTGATGACAATCCCTTTCGCCTCCGGAGCCAGAATTTCCTGAATCTTATTTGAGTCAACAATCACCAGTCTCATTTTTTTGCCTCTTCCAAAGCGCTGGAATTCCAGCACATCTGTAAAGACAGGCTGATAGATATCTCCGTTTTTCTGCTTCAGAACCGGAGCCTTGCCGTCCTCTCCCAGCGCTATGAGATAGGTTCCCTTTACATAGTGGGCCAGCAGCTCTTCCTGAAGCTCTTTAATCTGTTCTGTCATCTGCGGCGTTTCCTGACGCCTCAGCTCCTGCATGAGATAGATTGCCGTCAGATGAAGCGCCGGATTTTCCACAAGTTTCTTCCCTTCCGGCATCTGATCCGGCTGTTTTCTGACCACAAGATCACCAAGCTGAATATTGATCTGTGTGTCCGTCCCGGAATTGACCGACAGACAGTTCACCCCCAGCGTATAAAGGCTTGTGTAAAACGGCAGGAGCTGTTTTGTTTCCAGCTTTGCCACTGCTGTCAGATACTTTTCTTCCATCAGTTTCCGTGCCCGTTCTTTTGCGTCTTCGGACCGGTAATAGAGAAGCACTTCATCATCGTAAGTCTCGTCGTCGCAGACAACAAACGGAAGCTTTGTCACAGCCGACATAATCACATAGAGTTCCCCCGGATTTTTCAGTGCCGCCAGGGTCTCAGCCTTCGTAACTGTTGTATTCTTATCGCTCATTTCGTATTTTCCTTTCTCCATCCGCGCCGGCTGCCAGCCGCTTTTTGTTCTGTATTCTCTCACCGGCATATGCCGACCCTGTTATTGTATCACACAAGCCCCGCCAGTTTCAACAGATACGGAACAAAGATAATACACCCCACGATCACCGACACAATAGCGGCAAAGAGTACCGCGCCGGCCGCCGTGTCCTTGGCGATCTTTGCCAGCGGCTTTCTCTCCTCCGTCACGAGATCCACCACTGCTTCCACCGCCGTATTGACAAGTTCAAGCGATGCGACAAGTGCAAAAAGCAGAAGACAGATGCACCACTCCGCAGCTGTAATCCCGAAAAACGTTCCCGCAAGCGTCACGCAGATGATCGCAAGGCAGTGTATCTTCATGTTCCTCTCTTTCCGGATTCCGGTCCATATCCCCTCAAATGCGTATCCGAAACTGTCCCACAGGGGATTTTTTCTGTTATTTTTCATCTTCATACCACCTGTATTATCTCTTTTTTGTTTCCAGTATCACTGTACAAGAGGACAATAGCGTCAGTGTACAAGGGGAAAACGCGGATCTTCCGCTACTTTCTCGACAGGATATGCTTCACAAACACATACATGACGATGACAAAGGCCATCATATATCCGAATGCGCCGATGGCCGGAATTCCCAGAATCTTCGGCGTCATGTCCGTTGTACATATAATGCTGGAGCTGATCAGCAGCGCCATGACCCAGAGTCCCATGACAATATTTCTCACAAGCCTTCTCAAAAGCTTTGCAAGCTCATCCGATGCCTGCAGCTCCAGGTTGACTTTTGACTGGCCTTTCAGATAAGTGCTCATAATGTCCGTGATCAGAGACGGAATATCCAGCGCCTTGCGCAGCGACTTAATCGCGCTTCTTCCGCTGCTTTTGAGCTCCTTTTTCAGATCCAGTCTCTGGAAAAACTCGCCGGACATATGTGCCGTGGCGATCTGCACCATATTGATCTCCGGAGCAATGTCGGCAAGCACGCCTTCCATATGAGTCAGGCCCCGGGCAAGCATTGTCAGCCCATGCGGCATCTTGATCTTATTATTCTTCATGACGTCCATCAGATCGTTCATGACCTCCGCCACATTGATGCTTCCCATCTCCACATCACCGTATTTCAGGAGAAGACTCTCAATATCCTCATAGAGCTTGCGCTGATCCGGGCGCTCTTTGAACTCTCCGATTGCCAGGACCGCCTGCTGGATCAGTCCCACGTCTTTGAGCGCCACGCCCTGCACGGCTTTTCCGATCATCTCCCGGTCATGTTCCGTGAGGCGTCCCATCATTCCCATATCGATCCAGATGATTTTTCCCTCCCGGATCTTTACATTTCCGGAATGGGGATCCGCATGGAAAAATCCGTCATCCATAACCTGTTTGATATAGTTGTCCACCAGCTTGCTTCCGATTTCATTCAAATCATAGCCGCCTGCTAAAAGAGCTTCTTTATCATCGATGCCGCAGCCGTCGATATATTCCATGACAAGGACATGCACCGTGGTAAATTCCTGATACAGAACCGGAGTCCCGACGAAATTGACATCCCGGTTTCTCCGGGCAAATTCTTCCATGTTTGACGCCTCAGTGAGGAAATTCATCTCATCCCTCGTGACAGACCACATCTCGTCCAGCACAAGGTCAAGATCCGCCATTCCCTTAATGCTCACCGGGGGCATCAGCTTCACCGCCTTGTGAAGAAGCGCGATATCCCGGGACATCTTCTCATAGATCCCCCGTCTCTGTACCTTGACGACCACTTCCTCGCCCGTGCGCAGAACCGCCCGGTGAACCTGGGCAATAGAAGCAGAGCCCTGCGGCTTCTCTTCAATGGAAGAAAACACTCTCTTCCACGAGCGGCCATAGGACTCTTCAATCACAGAGACTACCTCTTCAAAAGGCATGGGAGTCACTTCGGAACGCAGAAGCATCAGTTCATCGCAGTATCGCTTCGGAAGGATATCCGAATGCATGGACATGATCTGCCCCAGTTTGATAAACGTCGGACCCAGATCCTCCAGAATCGCTCTCAGCTTCTTTGGCGTGACGCCGCGGGTGATATTGTGTCTGCGCAGAACCGCCGTGATCTCCCTGAGTCTTGAATTATATTCATTGGGTTCTTTTGTACTCATTCGTCCTTACTGTCCTCTGCGGCCTCTCTTTTCAGGATCTGTGCTTTGAGCATCTCAATCTGCTCCGGTGTCAGACGGTCCAGAATCTCCTCTACGTTCATCTCATCCTTCTTTGGCGCTGCATCAGACTTTTCTCCGGACTTTGCATCCGGCTTTGTGTTTTCCTTTACCGTCTGTTTTATATTGTGCTTCAGCTCCTCGTTGAGAACTTTTCCCTGCTCAACCGTCAGTTCCCCTTTCTCCACCATCTCGTTGAGAAGATCCTTTGACTTCTCCGCCGTTACAGCAACAGCCCCGATTCCCGCAAGAATGACTTTCTTTATGTTATCGCTGAATTTTTCCATGATTTTGTTTCTCCTTTCATTCGTTCCCGCCGCATCGTTTCGCGGCACAGGGTATTCCGCCCGTATGTTCTGTTCGCTTTATATTCGTTTTTTCTTGTTATTTGATTTCTTTTTGGCCGCTCCCGTATTTCTCTTTATACCTGTCTATACACTCTTCAATCACCTGCACGGCTCCAAGTGCTCCCTCGAACTGGTTGACCGCCGTTTTCTTTCCTTCCAGATCTTTGTACACAGTAAAGAAGTGCCGGATCTCATCGAATATATGCTTTGGCAGCTGGGAAATATCCGTGTACACCTCGTAAGTCGGATCCGCCCACGGAATGGCGATCACTTTCTCATCTCCCGCCCCTCCGTCCGTCATTTTCATGACGCCGATCGGGTAACACCTGACGAGCGTCAGAGGCTCCAGCGGCTCCGAACACATCACAAGCACGTCCAGCGGATCTCCG
The DNA here is from genome assembly GCF_020687545.1 of Ruminococcus turbiniformis. Classification (GTDB taxonomy): domain Bacteria; phylum Bacillota; class Clostridia; order Lachnospirales; family Lachnospiraceae; genus Mediterraneibacter; species Mediterraneibacter turbiniformis. Next base: position 31,963 of record NZ_JAJEQX010000017.1, read on the forward strand.
TCATCGCCGAGCGTGCGCGGTATAAAACCGTAATTCATCGGATAATGAGTGGATGTGTAAAGTACGCGGTCCAGAATGATCAGCCCGGTCTCCTTGTCCAGCTCATATTTCTTTTTGCTTCCTTTGGATATCTCAATTACAGAAATAAAATCTGTCGGGAATATCCTTTCCTCACTGATATCATGCCAGATATTTCCCATATTCAGTCCCCGCCTTTCCTCCGTTTTCCCTCTGCGGATTTCCATACGGCGCTCTGCACTGACGTCCCCATATGGCACTTCGCATTGACACATTTCATTTTACCTCTTTACCGCTCTCACGTCCAGTCTTGTTTCGCAAATCATCGGGTGATGATATATGAAATCCGGTATCTGCGTGGGATTCTCTGAAGACAACGGCTTTTCCCGCAAAATAATTCAGAACAATGACGATAAGATTTGCCAGAATTTTCAGCAGCGCAGGAGCCAGACCGAGAAGGTCCACCCCCACGAACATAATCAGAAGATCCACGGCGCCTGTGAGAATACGGCACAGTACAAATGATCCGAATTGGCGTACCGTCTGCCGCGCAGTGACATTTCGCCGGCCTCCCTCAAACACGAACCATTTATTTGTGATAAACGCAAATACAACAGAAACAGCCCTTTTGAAAAGCGGTTATACTCTCCCATCTTAAGAATTGAGTCCGCAAACTGCCGCGTCATCAGCCGGTAATCCCTGGCGCCGTCCACGATCTCCGCCCGGGATATCCGGTGAATCAGGCGGTAAAACATCCGGGCAAAAAAAGATCTGACCGGAGGTTCTCCTTTGCGCGACACCCGCCTTGTGGCCACAGAATCATATTCCTCCTCACGCACTGCAGACAGCATCCCGGGAAGCAGTTCGGGAGGATCCTGCAGATCCGCATCCATGATCACAACATAGTCTCCGGAAGAATATTCAAGCCCCGCGTAAATCGCAGCCTCTTTTCCGAAATTTCTCGAAAGGGAGACATATCTCACCCGATCGTCTTTCTCCGCCAGTTCTTTTAAGACAGAAAGCGTGTCGTCCTCTGACCCGTCATTTACACCGATCACCTCGAACTCGCAGTCTTTCATTTCTTCCATCACTCTGCACAGTTCCCTGTAAAAAACGGGAAACGCCTCCTGCTCGTTGTAGCAGGGAACTATCACTGTTATCCGTTCTTTCATATCATCTCTCCGATTTCTGCCGCCCTTTGAATCTTCTTTCCCTTTTCCGCCAGAACCTGTATTCCCATTCCGGCAAGCATAAACACACTGATCTGTACGAAATAGACATATCTCGGCTGGATCTCAATCAGCAGATACACGCCGAACGTGACAAACACCTGGTTTATCAGGATGAGCACGTTTTCCGGGCGTTTCTTTCCCGCGCGGCTCTTCCTTATAAGCGCGGCAGTGCCGGCCGCCGCCAGAATATAGGAGAGGAACTGTCCCCATGTCTCATATTTGTCCAGCCAGGCGCGGAATTTCTGAACCACAGCGTTGTTTTCATCCAGATGTCCGAAGCTCCAGCCAAGCGGAGACGTATTCCTGCCGTTCGTCATTTTTTCTCATTCTGACAGAAAATCATAATTGTATAGCGCCAGTATACACCGGCGCTGCCTTGGGGGCTGAAACATGTATTATCGGGAACGGATCCAAGTATTAAGAAAAGGCAGTAATATAACTCAGACTGACAAAAATAAAAAGGGAGATCATCCAGCAGAAACACATCTGCGGTGATCCCCCTTTTTTATGCCGGTTTCCGGCGTTACATAATCTTCCGGAAGAGATCTTTAAGATCCTCCACGCTTGCGTCTTTCGGGTTACCCGGTGCGCACGCGTCAGCATATGCGGACTCCGCGAGGAACGTAAGATCCTCCTCTTTGATAGCGTCCAGTTTTGTCGGAATTCCCACGTCAACAGAGAGCTGGCGTACCGCATCAACAGCAGCCTTTCTGTATTCTTCCACAGACATGCCGTCCACGCCTTTTACTCCCATTGCTCTGGCAATCTCGCGGTATTTCTCTCCTGTGCAGTCTGCGTTGTACTCCATCACGATCGGGAGCATCATCGCGCAGGCAACACCGTGAGGCGTATCATACACCGCGCCCAGCGTATGTGCCATGGAGTGAGCGATTCCAAGACCTACGTTTGAGAATCCCATTCCTGCAATATACTGTCCGAGAGCCATTCCGTCGCGCCCCTCTTTCTCGTTCGCCACAGCGCCTCTTAACGATCTGGAGATAATCTCAATGGCCTTTAAGTGGAACATATCTGTCATCTCCCAGGCAGCCTTTGTCGTATATCCCTCAATGGCATGTGTCAGAGCGTCCATTCCGGTGGAAGCGGTAAGCCCTTTCGGCATGGATGCCATCATATCCGGATCAACAATGGCGATAACCGGCATATCATGGGGATCTACGCACACAAATTTTCTTTTCTTCTCTACGTCTGTGATTACATAATTGATCGTAACCTCGGCAGCTGTTCCCGCTGTCGTCGGAACCGCGATGATCGGCACGCACGGATTCTTTGTCGGAGCCGTTCCCTCAAGGCTTCTTACATCCTCGAACTCCGGATTCGCGATAATGATTCCGATCGCTTTCGCCGTATCCATGGAAGAACCGCCGCCGATGGCGATAATATAATCAGCTCCCGCATCTTTAAACGCCTGTACACCATGCTGCACGTTCTCGATTGTCGGGTTTGCCTTGATATCGGAATAAATTTCATAAGCAAGGTTTTCCTTGTCAAGTACATCAGTTACTTTCCCTGTCACACCGAACTTAATCAGATCCGGATCTGAGCAGACAAAGGCTTTTTTGTACGCTCTTGCCTTCGCCTCTGTGGCGATCTCGCAGATTGCGCCTGCGCCGTGATACGACGTTTCGTTTAACATGATTCTGTTTGCCATTTTCATCAGTCTCCTTCTTTTTTTCGTATTGGCCTGTACCAGCCGATCTGACTATATTTTAACAATCTTTGCGGCAAATAGAAAGTTACAAAGAGGCTGATCTGTCACATTTCGCACAGATCAGCCCCCCTGCTTATATCCATTTTATATTTATACTGTTCTATATCAGTTCCAGTCTTCTGAATACTTCTTCCAGCTCAGATGGCATCGCGTCCACGAGAGCCCCCGCCATCTGTTCCGGTGTTCCCTTCGTCTTTCCGAGAACCCACTGAACAGTCATATAGATCGAACCCTGGCAGTACATCTCAAGCAGAAATCTCAGATGATCCGACATTTTCCTTCCTGTCTTCCCCTCGATCCGCTCCGTGTAAAACTTAAGGATCAGATGGAAATCATGCTCCCTGAGACTGTTCTGAGCGTCGTTTTTGAAGGCGGCCCTGAAAAACAGTTTCTCATCCTCAATGTAGTGAAACTTGTTCACCAGTCCTTCATAGACGGTCCTGCCCTCTCCCATATGTTCAAACGATTCCTGAAGAATCTTATCAAAATACCAGTTAATCAGATCATATTTATCCTGGAAATTGCGGTAAAACGTCTGTCTTGTCGTTCCGCACTCCTCCGCGATCTCTCTTACCGTGATCTTCTCTACCGGCGAGCGCCTCATGCATTCTTTCATTGCATTGGCGAGGCGGTATTTCATCTTTTCATTTGTTCTGCTCTGTATCTCTTCCATCGGCTCTGCCCTGCCTCTCCTTTCATCATGCAGGAAAAACAGGGCTTTTGTCAAGTTTCTTTTCAAAATCCTGTATCAGCATTGCTGCGGATTCTGCCCCGCATACACCTCTTACTGCTGAGCATCCGCCGCTGATCCCAGGGTGATGCTGACCGTCTGCTCCGCGTATTCGCCGTTGTCAGAGCGCTGAATCACTACATCCACAGTCTCGTCTGCCGCATAATACTGAAGCACGTCTTTTAACTGTGTCATATTGTTGACCGTCCTGCCATCCAGCTGAGTCAGAATATCGCCTTGCTGGAGTCCTGCCTCGTCAGCCGGTCCCCCCTCTACGACTTCCGCGATGACTACACCTGTCGGGATTCCGTACAGCTCCGTTACATCGGATGTAACATCTGATCCCTGGATTCCGAGATAGGACGCCTGATCCTCGCTTACTTTCTCTCTCGTCTCAAGGCTCATCAGCTGCTGGAGGCTCTCCTCCGCCTTGTCGATCGGGATCGCAAATCCCACATTGTCCACACTTGCTCCCGAGGAGGAAGAAGAAGTCTTCGCCTCGTTAATGCCGATCAGTTCGCCTTTCATATTCAGAAGTGCTCCGCCGCTGTTTCCAGAGTTGATCGCCGCATCGGTCTGAATCAGGCCTGTGGATGTAATTGTAGTGCCGCTTTCATATGTCAGTGTCAGATCACGGTCTAATGCGCTTACATAACCGCTCGTCACAGACTGTCCGTATCCAAGCGCATTTCCGATTGCGACGACCTGATCGCCGAGCGCCAGTTCATCGGAATTACCTATAGTGGCAATTTTGATCTGGTTCATCGTTTCATCCGAAATATCGGACAGTTTTACTGAAACAACCGCAAGGTCATTGTTCACATCTGTTCCCTTAATCTCCGCTTCCACACTTGTCTCATCAATAAAACCTATGGAAACGTTCTGAGCCCCCTCCACAACATGGTAATTGGTTGCGATCAGAAGCTCTGTGTCATTCTGGCCTACAATCACGCCTGTTCCGGCTCCCTGTACTTCATACTCCTGTGTTCCTCCGAAGAAGTTTCTCATCTCTTCTACTGACATCGTAGAGATTGTAACCAGCGACGGCATTGCGTTTTCTGCCACCTGTGAAACAGTCATCTCCGATGTACTGTCAGTAGATGATGCTGCCGTACCCTGTGAGTCTCCGCTGCTTCCAGCGGTTGTCGTCTGGGCAATCTGCTTTGTCCCGCTGTTTCCAAGAAGATAGTCCCCGGCGACATTGACTCCTACCATCGTACCGCCTGCGACAAGCCCAAACACAAGTCCCATTGAGATGACTGCCGCCCATTTTTTTCCCGTTGTCATCGGTTTTTTCTCTTTTTTCTTTTCCGGTTTCTTATCGCCGTTTCCGTTCGGCTCCCCATCATTAAAGGGAGCGGATGTCATATTGTTGTCATTGTATCCGTTATATCCGTTATAATCATTAAATTGTTCACTCATAGTCTCTGCCTCTTTCCTTTCACGGATCTTCTTCCAGACCCTTTTCCTTTTTACATCTAATAACATAGACGCAAATTGTGACAGAATTATGAAAAAGTAAACAAAAAAATGTGATTGTTTTAACAGCGACGGTCAGATCACACGGTCTTCCCGTCCAGAATCAGAACATATTCTTCTTCCGGCGCGGTAATATCGCATCCGGTACACATTGCATCTCTCGGCTCGTACTCGATCCGCATAACCGGATCACTCTCCCCGATCTCATCACGGGAAAGATAAACCCGGATGTCCAGACTACGCGGCCATCCATTCACATCCGTCGAGAATCGAATTGTCCGGAAGGAATTCTCACGGCACATGTCTATTACTTCCAGAGCGAATTGTATCCGTTCTTCCCTGCTTCCCTGTACCTGCTCTTTGTCCGCGACAACGATAAGCCTGCAGTCTCCCCCTTTGCATACGCTGCTCACCGCATCAGGCATCCCGGTATTTTCCTGCTGTGCCTTTTCCGGATTCTCACAGAGGACACTGCCGGATAAGCAGAGGAGTACGGTGAAAAAGCAAAGAACAATAGACATGTACGCTGCTCTTTTCTTCACTTTGTTGCCTCTCCTTGTATTTGCTCCTTTTTGTATCACTTTTACAACCGATTATATATGTTATGACATATAAAATCAATAAAATGATGCAAAAAACGAGACAATACACTGTATGGAGGAACTGAAAACTATGCCGAAACCACTCTCAAAAACAGGAGAAAAGAACCTGATCAGCAGAAACCTGATTGAAATCAGAAAAAAGCGGAATTATTCACAGCGGCTTCTCGCCTATCAGCTGCAGCTCAACGGATATGATATGGATAAAAACGTTATCACACGGATTGAAACGAACAAAAGATATGTCACGGATATTGAGCTGAAGGCGCTCTGCGAAGTTCTGGACGTCACTTATGAAGAGCTGATCGACGGAGAACAAATCTGATTAAAGAACACCTCCGGGGAGTCCATGCCCCGGAGGTGTTCTTTTGTACAGCGTTTTCCTCTGTACCATTTTTCTTTTGTACCTTTTTTGTGCCGGTTTTCCTTTTATACCGGTTTTTTGTGCCGTGTTTCCCACGGCCGGATAAAGCAGGAACCTCTCAGGCCAGACAGCCGCTGATTGCGCCCATCTGTGAATACGGAACAGTAAACACTCCTCCGTCTCCAGTAAAGCTGACTGATGTATCCTGAATCATATTGTTCCCACTCCAGTTGTAATTCGCACCGCCTCTTGTGATGCCGCCTTCATCATAGTAAATGTACGCCACCTGATATCCGCCGTCGCCGCTGGCAGCGATGTTCTCGTCCATCTTCACACTGTAAACTTTCATTTTCGGTGTTTCCCAGTTTTTCATTCTAATCACCTCCGTTTTTTTAAGTATATATCTACCTATAGACAATAACACATAATTCGTGAGCAGTCCATATGTTCACGACACAATTTTCATATTTTCAGATTTTACATTCTGCCATGATTATCCCGTCTTTTTTAATCAGGGCCTTCCGTTCATCAGAGCAGCCCCGTCAGTGCGTATAACAAAATCCCGGCTCTGAGCAAGCCGGGATTTTATTTATTTCGTCACTATATTGTTTCCAGACTAAGCATTCTTTCTTGCGATCGCTGCCTGAGCCGCTGCCAGTCTTGCGATCGGCACACGGAACGGTGAGCAGGATACATAGTCAAGTCCAATGCTGTCACAGAACTCTACAGAGCTCGGATCTCCGCCGTGCTCGCCGCAGATACCTACGTGCAGGTTCGGATTAACCGGCTTGCCAAGTTCGATTGCCATCTTCATCAGCTTGCCAACGCCAACCTGATCCAGTTTTGCGAACGGATCGTTCTCAAAGATCTTAGCGTCATAGTATCCATCAAGGAACTTGCCAGCGTCATCACGGGAGAAGCCGTATGTCATCTGCGTCAGGTCGTTTGTACCGAAGCAGAAGAAGTCAGCCTCTGTTGCGATCTCATCAGCTGTAAGGGCTGCTCTCGGGATCTCGATCATTGTACCAACCTCATACTTCAGGTCGCTGCCTGCCGCTGCGATCTCAGCGTCTGCTGTCTCAACAACAAACTTCTTCACATATTTAAGCTCTTTGATATCGCCAACAAGCGGGATCATGATCTCCGGTGTTACAGCCCAGTCCGGATGAGCTTTCTTTACGTTGATTGCCGCACGGATAACAGCCTTTGTCTGCATTACCGCGATCTCCGGATATGTCACTGCCAGACGGCATCCGCGGTGACCCATCATCGGGTTGAACTCATGAAGTCCATCGATGATCGCTTTGATCTGCTCAACAGTCTTGCCCTGAGCGTCAGCCAGTTTCTTGATATCCTCTTCCTCTGTCGGAACGAACTCGTGAAGCGGCGGATCAAGGAAACGGATTGTAACCGGGTTGCCCTCAAGAGCCTCGTACAGAGCCTCGAAGTCGCCCTGCTGCTCCGGAAGGATCTTCTCAAGTGCAGCTTCTCTCTCTTCCTTTGTCTCAGCGCAGATCATCTCACGGAATGCATCGATTCTGTTGCCCTCAAAGAACATATGCTCTGTACGGCAAAGTCCGATACCCTCAGCTCCGAGCTCACGTGCTTTCTTTGCGTCAGCCGGTGTATCTGCGTTTGTACGAACTTTCATTGTTCTGTATTTGTCAGCCCATGCCATGATACGTCCGAACTCTCCGGCGATCGTAGCGTCAACTGTCGGAATGATTCCATCATAAATGTTACCTGTGGATCCGTCGATGGAGATTGCGTCTCCCTCGTGGAACTCTTTTCCATTCAGAGTGAACTTCTTGTTCTCCTCGTCCATGATGATATCGCCGCATCCGGATACACAGCATGTACCCATTCCACGTGCAACAACGGCTGCGTGAGATGTCATACCGCCGCGTACTGTCAGGATACCCTGAGCGCTCTTCATACCTGTGATATCTTCCGGTGATGTCTCAAGACGGACAAGAACGACTTTCTCGCCTCTTGCAGCCCACTCTACCGCGTCGTCAGCAGTGAAGACGATCTTACCGCATGCAGCTCCCGGTGAAGCGCCGAGTGCTTTCCCCATCGGTGTAGCAGCCTTAAGAGCAGCAGCATCGAACTGCGGGTGAAGCAGAGTGTCAAGGTTCCTCGGGTCGATCATAGCTACAGCCTCTTCCTCTGTTCTCATGCCCTCGTCAACAAGGTCGCATGCGATCTTCAGAGCAGCCTGAGCTGTTCTCTTACCGTTACGTGTCTGCAGCATGTACAGTTTGCCGTGCTCAACAGTAAACTCCATGTCCTGCATATCTCTGTAGTGTGTCTCCAGAGTCTTGCACACTTCTTTGAACTGTGCGAAAGCTTCCGGGAATTTCTGCTCCATCTCGGAGATGTGCATCGGTGTGCGGACACCTGCAACAACGTCCTCACCCTGTGCGTTTGTAAGGAACTCACCGAAGAGTCCGTTTGCTCCTGTAGCCGGGTCACGTGTGAACGCAACACCTGTACCGCAGTCGTCTCCCATGTTTCCGAACGCCATCATCTGTACGTTGACAGCTGTTCCCCAGGAATACGGAATATCATTATCGCGGCGGTATACATTTGCTCTCGGGTTGTCCCATGAACGGAATACAGCCTTTACAGCTCCCATCAGCTGCTCTTTTGCGTCAGACGGGAAGTCTGTACCGATCTTCTCTTTGTATTCAGCCTTGAACTGCTCTGCAAGTGTCTTCAGATCGTCAGCATCAAGCTCAACATCCTGCTTAACGCCTTTTTCCTCTTTCATCTTGTCGATCAGTTCCTCAAAATATTTCTTGCCGACTTCCATAACAACGTCAGAGTACATCTGGATAAATCTTCTGTAGCAGTCCCAAGCCCAACGCGGGTTTCCTGATGCTTCAGCCAGAGTCTCAACAACTTCCTCATTCAGTCCCAGGTTCAGGATTGTATCCATCATACCCGGCATGGAAGCTCTTGCACCTGAACGAACGGAAACAAGAAGCGGATTTTCCTTATCTCCGAATTTCTTTCCTGTGATCTCTTCCAGTTTTGTCATGGCGTCCATGATCTGTCCCATGATCTCGTCATTTATCTGTCTGCCATCCTCATAATACTGAGTACAAGCCTCTGTTGTCACAGTGAATCCCTGCGGTACCGGGAGTCCAAGGCCTGTCATCTCTGCCAGGTTTGCGCCTTTGCCACCAAGAAGGTTTCTCATATTTGCGTTACCTTCTGTGAACATATAAACCCATTTTGTTGCCATGTTCCAATGACCTCCTCAAAAATATTGCAAATATTTTCCTTATGATTCGCATATAATATTCTAATGGTTTTAAACACACGCGTCAAGCGTTTTATCTGGAAATATGCACATTCTTTATCACAAAATATGCCCGTTTTCCGCGAGCTGTCTGTTTTCTTTCAGCGCCCAAAATCATATATCAGAGTTTTCTCAAAAATGTCTTATATCCTTTGTACGCCTCGTAAATATCCGCTTTGCTGGCCACCTCGTACGGTGCATGCATACTGAGAACAGCCACTCCGCTGTCGATCACTTCCATCCCGTAATTTGCCGTAATATACGCGATCGTTCCGCCGCCACCCAGGTCCACACGGCCCAGCTCCGCGAACTGGTGCGCCACATTATCTTCGTCCATTGCCCTGCGAAGTGCCGCGATGTATTCCGCGTTGGCGTCGTTGGAACCTGATTTTCCCCTGCTGCCGGTAAACTTGTTAAAGGTAATTCCATTTGCGAAAAACGCAGAACTTCTCTTCTCAAATGCCTCGGCAAACATCGGGTCATAGGCAGCGCTCACATCGGAGGATAACATTCTTGAATTTGCCAGCGCCCGGCGCACTTTCAGATCAGATTCTCCTTCGGTTGCAGCGACAAGCTCCGCCACTGTGTTTTCAAAAAATCTGGAATGCATTCCCGTCGCTCCGACACTTCCGATCTCTTCCTTATCTACAAGGAGGCAGCATCCTGTCTTCTCCGCCTCTTCCACATCCAGCATGGCAAAAAGCGAGGTAAACGCGCACACTCTGTCATCCTGCCCGTAAGAAAGGATCATACTTCTGTCCAGTCCGCAGTCTCTCGCCTTTCCCGCAGGAACAATCTCCAGTTCGGCAGAAGTAAAGTCTTCCTCTTCCATGCCGTATTTCTCTTTCAGAAGGCGGAGCACATTTGCCTTTACCGTCTCTTTTGTCTTTGCAGCGTCATCGCCCTCGGCCAGTTCTTCTGCCGCCTGGTCCACCGGACGGTTTCCGATCAGGAGATCCAGCTTCTCGCCTTCGATCACTTTGGACGCTTTCTTTTCCATCTGCTCCTGAGCGAGGTGCACGAGAAGATCTGTGATTACGAATACGGGATCATTCTCTTCTTCGCCGATGGACACGTTTTCCGTTGTCCCGTCCTTTTTCACAACCACGCCATGCAGAGAAAGGGGCTGAGCCACCCACTGGTACTTTTTTATTCCGCCGTAATAGTGGGTGTCGAGATAGGCAAGTCCTTCATTTTCATAGAGAGGGTTCTGTTTTACGTCAATGCGCGGAGAGTCAATATGCGCCCCGAGGATGTTCATTCCCTCTGAGATTGGTCTGGTTCCGATGCGGAAAAGGACGATCATTTTCTTCATGCATACCGCATAAACCTTGTCACCGGCTTTAAGCTTTTCCCCGGACGCCGCGATTTCATTTAAGTCCCGGTAGCCGGCCTGAGAAGCCATACGCACGGCAAGCTCCACGCACTCCCGCTCCGTTTTGCCCTCGTCAAGGCATTTCTTGTACTTTTCGCTGATGCTGTTCAGCTCTGAAAGCTGAGGTTCACTGTAGGTTGACCAGATGTTTTTCTTCATATATACTTCCTTTCCGGGACGTAGACAAATTCAATTCAGCTACGTCCCCAATTGACTTTCACTATGTCCCAAACTGAATTTTGCCCTGTCCCTTTTCAATGTGTTTAATTTTCAACTATTTTCCAATTATACATCTTTTTACAAAGCGATACAATCTTACAGCTCTCGTTTTTGAAATTCTCAGATCATTTCGCAGTTTCTGCTGATAATCTTTTCGCAGGCTCTGTTGTTCTATAATTTCCTTCGGGCTGTCCAGGCCCTGCCTGTGAGCTTCCTGATTGATTAGAGCCAGAGCAAACTTCTGCTGCTGAATTTCCACTTCTTCTGGTATATCAATAAAAATTTGTCTGCTGCTTTTTTGATGAAAATCAAGATATTCTTCAAAATCCGAAAACTCTTTTTTATATACTCTAATCGCATCAGCATGTATTATCTGACTATTTTCTGTTTCATATTCTTTCAAACTGGAAAATCTGTATTTTAAAGGACTTTTTACTATATTTGCATTTACCGGATTCATATGAATGTATCTAACACAATTCCAAAAATATTGAGTATTTTCTATGCATTCACTCCTGAATCGATTTTGAAAAACATGGCCGTTACGATTATGTTTATAATTGTAATATTCTGCGAATTCTGCCAAGACTATGGCTAAATAACTTGATAAAACTTTTAGATCAGCATGAATCAGCAAATGAAAATGAGTAGACATGATCACATATGCATATAATTCTACTTCATACTTATCAAGATACTTTCGAAGGAGTCGTATAAGATTGTTTTTCTCACGAGTCTGGTTAAAAATACGCTCGTGATTTATTCCTCTCCCTATCACATGGTAAAAGTCCGTACAGCTTCTTTTCCGTGCGGTTCGCGGCATTTCATCACCTCTTTTGCGCCTTAGGGACAGGGCAAAATTCAATTTGGGACACACTAAAACTCATTTGGGGACACACTGGTTTTCAATTGGGGACGTAGCAGAATTCAATTTCACTACGTCCCCGAAAAAGTTACCACTCGAATTTCTTCTCGAAATATGCCTTCAGATCTTCGATCTTCACTCTCTCCTGCTCCATCGTATCACGGTCGCGGACTGTCACCGCACCGTCCTCTTCCGATTCAAAATCATATGTTACGCAGTAAGGCGTTCCGATCTCATCCTGTCTGCGGTAGCGTTTTCCGATATTTCCGCGGTCATCATACTCGCAGTTATAATATTTGCACAGCTCCGCATAAATCTTCTCCGCACCTTCGCCAAGCTTTTTGGAAAGCGGCAGCACTCCGATCTTAACCGGTGCCAGAGCCGGATGGAAATGAAGCACTGTACGCATATCCGGCTTCTCCTCTGTGCCGATGTTTTCCTCGTCATACGCACTGCACAGGAACGCGAGAACCATACGGTCCGCTCCCAGAGACGGCTCGATGACATACGGAATGTATTTTTCCTTTGTCTCATCGTCAAAATAAGTAAGATCCTGTCCTGATACATTCTGATGCTGTGTCAGGTCATAGTCGGTACGGTCTGCGATTCCCCACAGTTCTCCCCATCCGAACGGGAAGAGAAATTCCACGTCTGTGGTTGCCTTGCTGTAGAAGGAAAGTTCTTCCTTATCATGGTCGCGGTAGCGCACTTCGTCCTCTTTAAGTCCCAGGGAGGACAGCCAGTTCAGACAGAAGTTCTTCCAGTAGTCAAACCACTCAAGATCCGTGTCAGGCTTGCAGAAAAATTCAAGCTCCATCTGCTCAAATTCTCTTGTACGGAACGTAAAGTTGCCCGGAGTGATCTCATTTCGGAACGATTTTCCAATCTGAGCGATACCGAACGGAAGTTTCTTTCTCGATGTACGCTGTACATTCTTAAAGTTTACAAAAATACCCTGAGCAGTCTCCGGACGGAGGTAAACCGTATTCTTCGCATCCTCTGTCACGCCCTGGAATGTCTTGAACATCAGATTGAACTGACGGATATCCGTAAAATTGTGCTTGCCGCAGGTCGGACACGGGATCTGATGCTCCTCGATAAACTCCGTCATCTGCTCCTGGGACCATCCGTCCACACTGCCTTCAAGCTGGATTCCCTTTTCCTCACAGTAATCCTCAATCAGCTTATCTGCACGGAATCTCTCATGACATTCCTTACAGTCCATAAGCGGATCGCTGAAACCGCCGAGATGTCCGGAAGCCACCCATGTCTGCGGGTTCATCAGAATCGCACAGTCAACGCCCACGTTATAGGGATTTTCCTGTACAAATTTTTTCCACCATGCTTTTTTTACATTGTTTTTCAGTTCTACTCCGAGATTGCCGTAATCCCATGTGTTCGCCAGTCCGCCGTAAATCTCAGAGCCGGGATAGACAAATCCTCTGGATTTCGCCAGCGCAACAATTTTATCCATTGTCTTTTCAACCATGATATGTTCCTCACATTCTTTTTCTAAGTCGCTACCTATTATAACGGCTGCAGCCGCATTTTTCAAGGGATTCCGGGAAGTGTTTCCAGCGTCTCCAGTATTTCCAGAGACTTGAACTTCCGGTCTGTGTAGATCTCCATCAGCCGCCCCGTCACTTTTCCAAGTTCATTCAGTACGTTTTCCGTCACATTAAATGTATATAACTTTGCAATACTGCTGGATTCAATATATTGCATACTATACAAAGTCGAGTCATCCAGAACAATCCCGTCAATCACGTCGCGGCTGCATTCACTGCACACAAGCCCGCCTTTCGCCGCACTGAATACTTTCGGCCGCTCCGTATCCCCGCATACAATGCATTGAAACACCTGCGGTCCCTGTCCGTTAATCGTCAGCGTTTTCAGTTCAAATATGTAGCGGATGAGCAGATTCGGTATATGCGGATTCAGAAGCGCCCGCATTGTCTGGTAGAGCAGTTTGAGCATTTCCCTTTCATCGTTCGATTCCTTCGTATAGTAGTCGGCGACCTCAAGAAAATAGAAGCCGTAGTACGCTCCCACCATATCGGATCTGAGCTCTGCAAAATAATTCGATATATCCGCAGACTGTATCGTATATGACGACCTTCCCTCGTACATGGTAAACTCGCCGAATGAAAACGGGTTCACTGCGCCTACAAGAGGGCTGTTGGGCCGTCTGGCTCCGCGCGCAAACGCTGATATCTTTCCCTGTTCTTTTGTCAGTATAACCACACGCCGGTCAAACTCTCCCACCGGCATTGTGGACAGCACCATTCCCGTCAATACAATCTGATTCACTTTGTTCCTTTCTAAAGCCTCCGCTACCGGCCGCACTGCCGTGAACCTCTTCTCTCCCCGGCCTCTGAACTCCGCCGTCAGGTATGTTCTCATTTTCCCTGTTTTCCATTTTATAATTCAGATAGTCTGCGATGCTCCCTGTCATCATAAACTGATTCCAATACGTCTCTTTCATCGGCTCACCTCTTCTTCCGTGTCACAGCCTTTTCTTCCAGGCTGTACCATTAGGTTCCCCGATTCGGAAAACAGATATACCACGCAAAAAATACCAACGTATTTTTCCGCCGCCTGCCTTGACACCTGCCGCACCCACGCTGCAGACGTTTGCTCTGTGCTATTCCTCGTCCCGATATCCGAAATTTTTCATCAGATAATCACTGTCACGCCAGTTTTTCTGTACCTTGACCCAGAGTTTCAGATTCACTCTGCAGTCCAGAAGCCGCTCGATTTCATAGCGCGCCGTACTTCCGATTTTTTTCAGCATACTGCCCTGCTTTCCTATAATGATTCCCTTATGGGAATCTCTCTCGCAGATGATAGTCGCATCGATATGCATCACTTTCCGCTCCATCTTCATCCGGTCGATGGCTACCGCGATCCCATGCGGAATCTCCTCATCCAGACAGTGCAGCGCCTTCTCCCGGATCAGCTCCGCCACAATCTGGCGCTCCGGCTGATCCGTCACAGTGTCCTCATCATAAAACTGAGGACCATACGGAAGATATTTCAGAATCACCCTGACAAGCTCTTCCGTATTGTCTCCGCTTCGGGCCGATACGGGCACAATATCGGCGAAATCATATTCCTTCCTGTACATATCAATCACCGGAAGAAGTTCTTCTTTCTTCACCATGTCAATCTTGTTGATGACAAGAATAACCGGCGTCCTCACTTTTTTAAGCTGATCGATGATATGTTTCTCCCCCGCCCCGATAAACGTAGACGGCTCCACAAGCCAGAGCACTACATCCACCTCATTGAGCGAGCGCTCCGCAATATGAACCATATATTCCCCCAGCTTGTTCTTTGCCTTGTGGATTCCCGGCGTATCGACAAACACAATCTGGCCTTCCTCTGTTGTAAGAACCGTCTGTATACGGTTTCTTGTCGTCTGCGGCTTGTTGGAAGTGATCGCAATCTTCTGGCCGATCAGATGGTTCATCAGTGTTGATTTTCCGACATTTGGTCTGCCGATCAGAGTGGCAAATCCTGATTTAAAATCTTCTCTCATGTATACTCCTTTTGTGAACATTCTGTGAAAGGGGACGTACCCCTTTTGAAAAAGGGTACGTCCCCTTTCACACTTTTTTCACATTTAACTCAGTGTCTTTACTTCCATAAACATCTCTTTGTTCTCTTCAATCTTCTCTTCCCCGCCGATTACACAGAGCTGATCTGCATCCAGCACTGCCTGCAGCACGTCTGCCAGCGCCCGGATATCCTCCTGATCCGCAGTCAGGATCTGCTCTCTCTCTCTGCGGATCATCTCTTCTGAAACCCGGTTCATATACAGATTCATGGAACGGCTCCCCTTGGCAGACGGGTTCATCGGGCGGTCGATATTGCTGATCGTACCGATGACAAACTTGTTCATGTCGCGGTCGCTGACACTGAAATTCCTCAGATAGTCAACCACGCCCTCGTACACTTCCATCGTCTTCTTCAGATGAGGATCGCGGTACGAGATAAGGTATCCCTCGCCGATGCGGTTGAAGTTGCTCATGCAGCCGTACGCTCCGCCCTTGACGCGGATATTCTGCCACAGATAATCATAGCTCAAGATCACTTTCAGGATCTGAAGCGCTCCTGTATACTGCGCGCCGCCGTCGATAAAGTTGCCGACCCGGGCCACATACTGGACTTTGGAGGACGTCTTGAAGCCCTCATTCCGCTTTCTGCAGTGAATGATGCATCTCTCAGGCGCACCGGCGTCTGCTCCGTTTCCGCTGTCTCTGCCTTCGCTGCCGTCTCCGGTCTCATTGAGATGTCCGGCCACTGCGGAGAATGCCGCCTCTGCCGGAGCCAGCCCCTCCTCTGCGGAAGTGTAGCTCACCATCATATTGTCCGTGCGGAAGATCTTTGCCGCGATCTTTTTGAGATTCCGGATCAGCTCTTCCTTATGACCTTCAAAATCTTCTTCAATCGCCTTTACCACCTCGTAAAATCCGATTCCGTCCGTATCGTCCTTAAACTTGGAGATCGGGGAGGTATAGGACAGTGCTCTGAGCGCCGCTGTCGTATGTCCTGAGGAAAGGAAGGACATCTGGAGTCTGGACTTTAACATCGCCAGAATCTCTTTTAAGCGCTTCTCATCATCCAGTTTTGACTCCATAAGGATCTCACGCATCATGGCAAACATAACATTGAGCTTCGGGTAAAGCGCCTTTCCCTTTATCTCAAACGTAGCGCGGAACTCTTTTTCCTTTACTTTTGTCACATCTGTGTACAGTTCAAGGGAGGTGCCGATCCCGCCTGTGTGTACGTTGATCTCGTTAAAGAGCTCTCCGTACTCATAGTTTGTCGTATCGATGATTCCCAGGACACTCTGAAGGATTCCCACATAGGGCAGCTTCTCCTCCGGAATGCCTGAGAGATCAAACATAAGCGCTGCATAGCCAATGCCGTTCGTCTCCACATTGTGGTACACCATCTTCACGCCGGCCAGTTTCTTCTCCTCATTAAAGACCGGAGCGATATCTCTTGAGATGTCTTCCCGGCCAAGCACCGGTATCTTCTCCAGATCTTCCGGAGCGGATTCTTCTTCCTGGTATGCTTCCAGCTCTTTTGTCTGTGTTACAAGCTCCGCGATCTGCTCCGCTGACAGGCTGTCCTTATACGCCTTTAATTTCTCCGCCAGCGCCCGGTCCATCATGGCTGTCCGTCCGCGCTCCGGCCGGATAATCACAATAGAACCGTGCGTATTGTCCAGCAGATACTCCCGGATCAGATTCTCAAAATATCCGGTATCCACCTGACTTTTCAGGAACTCGAATGTGGGGATCGCCTCCATATGGATGAACGGCTTCTCATCGTCATAGAGCCAGCTGTCAAAGAGCTGCAGCCCGTACATCAGCCCCCGCGGATAATTTCCGAAATCCGCCTCGCGGAAACGGAATTCATGATAATTGATTCCCGCCCGCAGCGCCTTCTTATCCACTCCGCTGTCTGCGATCTTTTTCAGCGTATCCTCCACAACCTGTATAAACGCCTCTTTCTGCTCCATGTTCGCGTTTTTCGCGATCACGGAAAAGATCGGCTGATACACTCCGTTGTCATAGGAGCCCATAATGTCCTTTCCGATTCCCGCATCGAGAAGGGCCTTCTTAAGCGGTGCCCCCGGCGCGGACAGAAGCGCATAGTCCAGAATCTGGAAGGCCAGATACAGTTTCTCATCCAGAGATGTTCCGATGACTTTATTGTAGGAGAGGTACGTGTTGTCCTCCTCGCTCTCCTCGCTTGCGATGGAATACTCCTGCACAACCTCTTTCATCCTGTCAAACGGCTTCTGATACCGGATCTGCGAATCCACCCCGATCTGCTCAAAATCAGACAGGTAGTTCTCATCAAGCCAGCGCAGCTTTTCCTCCATGTCCATATCTCCGTACAGATAGATATAACTGTTGGAAGGATGATAGTATTTCCTGTGGAAATCAAGAAACGCCTCGTAGGAAAGCTCCGGGATCACTTCCGGGTCACCGCCCGACTCATTTGCATAGGAGGTATCCGGAAAAAGAGAATTTAAAATCACCCGGTCCAGCACTCCCTCCGGTGAGGAAAATGCCCCTTTCATCTCATTATACACGACACCGGAGAGCGTCAAATCTCCGTCCGGATCATCCAGATGATAGCTCCATCCCTCCTGCCGGAATGTCTTGTCATGCTCATAAATATTCGGATAAAATACTGCATCCATATACACATGCATCAGATTCTGAAAATCTTTGTCATTGCAGCTGGCCACAGGATAAACCGTCTTGTCCGGATATGTCATTGCATTTAAAAACGTGTTAAGCGATCCTTTCACCAGCTCCACAAAAGGATCCTTCACGGGGAAGTCCCTGGAACCGCAGAGCACTGAATGCTCCATGATGTGAGGCACCCCGGTACTGTCAGAAGGCGGAGTGCGGAATCCGATGGCAAACACTTTATTCTCGTCGTCATTTTCCATAAGCAGTACTCTTGCCCCGCTTTTTTTGTGACGAAGCAATGTTCCTTTCGACTGTACTCCGGAAAGCTCTTCCTCCTGCATAATTTGATAAGCTTTCAGATCATATATACTCATTGTCATCTCTCCTTGCAGTTCGTCTGAATTTCAGTCTGAATCAAAGTTTAACCCGGTCTTTAACCTGGTCAATATCGTCAATATATTAGTATATCACTAAATTTTCAACTTTAAAAGGTAAGCATTCCCCTTTTTACCGTCTCTTCCAGGTTCTCCTCACGCCCGGTCCTGAAATACGGCAGCCCGTGCGACGTGTTTGACGAAGAAGCCAGAAGGTGAATCTCTCCTTTCCGTATCCCCAGAGCCTTTGCCACAAAATTCTGGGAAAACTCGGCGTACTGGATGTCGCGGTGCCGGACGGCAAGATACTGCTTTCCGAAATATCCCCTGCAGATTTTCAAAAATCTCTCATCTGCGCCCACACGGTCCGTAAAATACTTAAGAATCATGCACAGAAGGGTAATTGCCGCTGCCGCTCCTGCCCCGAGCCATCCAAACAGCCGGTATTCCGCCGCCGCACTGCCAAACAGTGCCGCTGCCGCCGCCAGACAGATTACCCAGACAGCCGCAGGAATACTCCACGCCGCCCAAACGGATGAAGGAACGCGCTCGGACTCTGTATCAAACGCCGGAGAAAATTCGGGAAGAAGCAGACTGATCTGCTCGCGGAGTTTCTCTTCCGTACAGTAAAGCGCAAGGAAAGAATCCTTCTCCGCTGCTTCGTCCCCCATTCCTACATTGACAATCTCTGCCATATATCTGTGTCCGATCCGGGCGACAAAAGACTGTCTGATCTTTAACGCCTGAATCTTATCCACCGGAATCGTATACTCCACCCGTTTGAAAAATCCGTATTTGATATAAAGCCTGTTTCCGCTCCTCTTTGCGCGGAAATCAAAATACCGGATAAAATCTTTGATCGTATCCCAGAGGGCTGACATTACAATAATGGCCGCAAACATAACCCCGGCCGCAGCCCCGAGAAGAGACTGCATCAGATGCGGGCTTGACAGCGTCTGCACCGCTGTAACGACCGATTCCACCAGCACAAGAAGCAGGATCAGAACAGACACAATGCTGACAGAATAAAACCCGTGCCGGAGGATATCCCCAATGTCAGTCGTGACGTCATACCCGCTTTCCTCACTGTCCCGGGCTGCCTGAGGCGTCTCCCCGCCTTTCTCCCCTGCCGGCGCTGTGCCCCGAACAATGCTTTCTGCTTCGCCGGGGAAAGGAATCTCTGATCCTGCCGCCCGCATTCTCCCCATGATTTCCTGCTTAAACCACTGCGCGTCTGCCTTTTTCAGCACGATCTTCAAATCGGTACTGTCCGCCGTTGAGCGGCTGTTCGTATCGATTTTCACCTTGCATGTGCCGAGAAGAATCTCCAGCACATTCTGTTCCAGATTGATGTTGGAAATATTGCGGATGCCGATCGTGTTTTTCTTCTTGTTTACGCTGCCCTTTTCAAGAACAACCGCATTGTCTTCCAAATATATGTATGTTTTGGACCAGATAAACACCTGGCTTATTATCGTAATGACAAAGAAAGCCATCACTGCCAGCACGATAAGGGCCCCTCTGTCCGCAAGAAAGGACCAGTCCGCTTCCAGCAGCTCGTCCACATTTTCGGCAAGCTGGGTAACCGCCAGAATGACAAGCGCTATAATCACCGCCCCGGTCTGCTCCAGGATGACCGAGATATGATTTCGAAACCTTATCACCTTCTGATCGGCTTCTTTCCGTGCATCTTCTGTCCGGGCATTTTCTGTCTGACTGTTTCCCGTCTGATTCTTTCTGTTATGCCTGTCTCTTTCCATCTTCTGCTCCGATGCCTCCCTCTCTCTGTTCCTCCACAATTTCATTGATTCTTCTTCTGAGTGTGTCTGCAATCCTCTCTGCCTTCTCGTCCTCCAGAAATGAGATCGTCACATCGCCTCCGCCTGTTGTCACAATCACTTTCTCCACATGAAAAAGCTGGTCAAAAGGTCCTTTTTTCGTCTGAAGTTTATGTACTCTCTCAATCGGCACGATGCTCCGCTTCACAAACAGATACCCTTCCACAATGTCAATGCACTCCTCATTGATGCTGTATCTGTACCTGTGATACCGGAAATAGGGACTTATCAGGACCTCTGCGGCAAGCAGCACGATCAGGATAAGGGAGATCCATTTTCCCGCCGCAATGTCTTCCGGAAAAATCCAGAAATGATTGACTGCAGCGATAACAGCCAGAATAATAATTCCGGTTGTTATATCTGCTGCATACATGCATCTGAGCGCCCGTTTTGATAATTTTTCATACTGCATTTTCTCTGTCCCGTTTCCTGCTGCCTGACTGGTATTCTGCATATTTTCCTCCTGTATCCGCAGGATTCTGTCTGCACTTTCCGTAAACGGGATGAGCGGAGACAGAGTCCTGCATTTCATATGATATAAATGTACTGCCATCATACGGGATACCTGCTGCCTCTGTCAAGCTTTTGAGCTCCATCCGAGGCATTCCCCGATGCGCAGCAATCTGTTGTATTTTGCCATATGCTCTGCCCCGCATGGCGCCCCTGCTCTGATCTGATCCGCGCGGAAGGCCACCGCAATATCCGAGACAAGAGAATCTTCCGTCTCCCCATGCCCCTGTGATATCACCAGATCATACCCGGCTTCTTTCGCTTCCCGGATTATCTCAAATATCTCCGTAAGCGTCCGTGCCCGGCTGACCCTCACCGAGACTGCATTTGCAGCTCCGATGCGGATTCCTCTCCTTAACCGGTCAATGTCAAAGCCGAACAGTTCCGCTCCCACAATTCGCACCCGTTCTCCGAGCAGCTTCGTTATAACTTTCCACCCTTCCCAGTCTTCCGCACCAAGAGGGTCCTCGATGGAACAGATCGGAAATTCTGCCATAAGATCCTCATAGTATTCTGTCATTTCTCCAGCATTTCTTGTGACTGCAGATCCTTTTTCCCCGCCCTCGCCGCGGAAAATATATACCTTTCTCTCCGCATCATAGAGATCATCCGCCGCAGCGTTTACCGCGATCACAATATCCCGTCCGGGGCGCAGCCCGCACTGTTCCGCCGCCCGGCGCACTGCACGCAGCGATTCCTTTGTATCACCGAGATCCGATGTAAAACCGCCCGTTCCGCTTACTGATGCCGGAAGATTCCTCCTGCGTATTTCCCGTTCAAGGGCATGATAGACTTTCGCGCAGTCTGCCAGTCCCTCATAAAAAGGTCTCTTTCCCGTCGGAGCAACCATGATTTCCTTAAGATCCAGCCGGTTTGGCACCAATACGCCTCCGTCCAGTACATTGACCATCGGCACAGGCAGTCTGTCAGCCTGCACACCGCCCAGGCACCGGTACAGCGGAACCCGCAGAGAACAGGCAGCTGCGCGCGCCGCAGCTGCCGACACTGCCAGAGATACATTTCCGCCCGGTCTTTCCTCCTCCGAAATTCCGGAAGAACGAGTCAGCACCCGGTCGATCTCCTCCTGGTCAAACACATTTCTTCCGATCAGCTCCGCAGCTGTGATGCTGTTCATCGTCTCGGCGGCCTGTTCTGTCCTTCTTGTATCCCGGACAGACTCCCCTCCTGCCTCTGCATTCCCTCTTCCCGCAGTGTTCTCTCCTGCCTCTCTGTCCCCCTCTCCCGGTACCTCTGAAGGGACAGATGCTGTTCCCACCGTATCCTCTCCTGCCAGCACCTCTGCCTCCACTGTCGGATTCCCATGTGAGTCAAAAATTTCCCTGGCAAAAATATCCCGTATAAACAACTGTCTGTCCATCTTTTTTCCGCCTCCCCGCCAAACATAATTTCCACGCCCTGTTCTCCAGTTATGGTTCAGTATATTATTCCCGCTTTAAAAACGGTAATGCGTTGACTTTTCATATTCCAGAGATTACAATTCGTTTAGGTCTTTTGAGAAAAGATCTGCTTAATCTATTTTCTGTATTTGGAGGAACATATGAAAAGCAAATTTCAGTATTTTTTGACACTTACGTTCAGCGTACTTCTCATCGCTGTCGGAACATACTTCTTTAAATTTACAAACAATTTTACGTTCGGAGGCATCACCGGCCTTGCCGTTCTCGTTGCGAAAACCGGCCTGATTTCAGCCGGTGACTTCAACCTGATCACGAGTATGATCCTGCTTGTCATCGGGCTTTTCGTCCTCGGCAAAAAGTTTGCCGCAAAGACTGCCTACTGCAGTATTCTTCTCTCTTTTGTCCTCTCAGCGATGGAGCGGCTCTGGCCCATGAGCGGTCCGTTTACGGACCAGCCCATGCTGGAACTCTGCTTTGCCATTGTGCTGCCTGCGCTGGGCTCCGCGATTCTCTTCAACATCGGTGCTTCCAGCGGCGGCACAGATATTATTGCAATGATTTTAAAAAAATACTCCAGCTTCGACATCGGCCGCGCTCTGATGCTGTCAGATGTCCTGATCACCGGCGCCGGATTCTTTATTTTTGACATCGAAACCGGTCTGTACTCTCTGCTGGGACTTGCGATCCGTTCCTTCATGATCGACACGTTTATTGAGAGCTTTAACCTTTCCAAATATTTTAATGTTGTCTGTGACAGCCCCGAACCGATCTGCGACTTTATCGTCCACACACTCGGGCGCAGCGCCAGCGTATGCCACGCAAAAGGCGCTTATTCCGGCAGGGATAAATATATTATCTTCACTGCCCTCAACAGAGTACAGGCCGTACACCTGAGAAACTACATCAGGAAAAATGACCCGGAAGCGTTTATTCTGATCTCCAACACAAGCGAGATCATCGGCAAAGGCTTCCACAGTATCTGATTTCACAACAGATCTTTCACAATAAATCAGCTGAAATAAACCAGTCCGGAAGGAGAACAGACAAATGAAACATCTTGTCATTGCCGAAAAACCGTCCGTTGCCCGCGATATTGCCCGGGTTCTCGGATGCACAAAGAAAACAAACTCTTATATGGAAGGAAAAGACTACATCGTCACCTGGGCCCTTGGCCACCTTGTCACGCTGGCGGACCCGGAACAGTACGGAGAACAGTATAAGACATGGAGCATGGATACGCTTCCCATGATTCCAAAACATTGGAAACTGGAAGTCATCCGCCAGACGTCGCGCCAGTATCACTCCGTAAAAGAGCAGATTTTCCGAAAAGACGTGTCTGACATTATCATCGCCACCGACGCGGGAAGAGAGGGCGAGCTGGTCGCCAGATGGATTCTGGAAAAAGCCGGAAACGAAAAGCCATTAAAGCGGCTCTGGATCTCCTCCGTTACCGACCGGGCGATCCGGGAAGGCTTCGCACACCTGAAACCGGGAAAAGACTATGACAATCTGTACCACGCTGCCGTGGCGCGCGCTGAGTCGGACTGGGTTGTGGGAATCAACGCCACACGGGCCCTGACATGCAAATACAACGCCCAGCTCTCCTGCGGCCGGGTACAGACGCCCACCCTCGCCATGATCGCAGCAAGGGAGGAAGAAATCCGAAAATTCGTCCCGAAACCCTATTACGGACTGAAAGCTTCGGCGGGAGGCGTCTCTTTTGCCTGGACAGACGCATCCTCCGGCTCCGGACGCACCTTTGACCGCAGAAGAATTGAGAATATCCGCCGCTCTGCCGGAAAAGAACTCTGCGTCACCGAAGTGACAAAGAAGGCGAAAAAGAGTTTCTCTCCTGCCCTGTACGATCTGACTGCTCTTCAGAAAGACGCAAGCTCAAAATACGGCTTCTCCGCCAAAACGACGCTGAACCTGATGCAGCGCCTTTATGAAACCCACAAGGTGCTGACATATCCCCGCACGGACTCCCGCTATCTCACCGACGACATGGTGGGAACTCTGAAAGAGCGGCTGAACGCCTGTGCCGTCGGCCCCTGGCGCAAAACGGCTGCCAGACTTGCCATGCAGCCCATCCGCGCGGACAAATCTTTCGTCAACAATGCGAAAGTCTCCGACCACCACGCCATCATACCGACAGAGCAGTTCGTACGTCTGGAGGATATGAGCAGTGACGAGAGAAAGATCTACGAGATGGTTGTGCGCCGTTTTCTTGCTGTGCTCTCCCCGGCCTGCGAGTATGAAGAGACCTCTGCGACCGGAAAAATCGGAGATGAGATTTTCCGCGCAAAAGGAAATGTCATGCTGCACCCCGGCTGGCAGGAAGTATACGGAGAAGGCTGGCAGGATCTGGGCGGGGAAGAGGAGGATGACGACAGCGACTTCTCAGGGCCAGCCGCGGTTGCCGGGCTGGCTGCCGGCCCAGGACTGTCTGCCGGTTCTGGAACAGTTGCCGGTTCCGGAATGGCTGCACTTTCTCATCTGAAAAAAGGGGACCGTATTCCGGTCTCGGCCCTGACAGTCACAGAAGGAAAGACAAAGCCGCCTGCGTATTTCACGGAAGGAACCCTTGTCGCGGCTATGGAAAACCCGGTCCGGTATATGGAGCACCGGGACAGAACGCTGGAGCGCACCTTAGGCGAAACCGGAGGGCTCGGGACAGTGGCCACCCGCGCGGACATTATCGAAAAGCTGTTCAACAGTTTTCTCATGGAAAAGAAAGGCAGTGAAATCCACATCACATCCAAAGGAAAACAGCTTCTCTCCCTTGTTCCTGCGGATCTTAAAAGCCCCGAGCTCACCGCTCAGTGGGAGTTAAAACTCAAAGCCATCTCCCAGGGAAAAGCGTCGGACCGTAAGTTCATGGCAGACATCGAAGAATACACCCGCTCTCTCATCCGGGAGATCCGGGAAGCGGACGGAACCTTCCGCCACGACAACATGACCCGGCACAAATGCCCCCAGTGCGGCAAATTCATGCTGGAAGTAAACGGAAAACACGGAAAGATGCTCGTCTGCCAGGACCGGGAGTGCGGATACCGTGAGACCGTCTCCCGGCGAACAAACGCCCGCTGCCCTGTCTGCCACAAAAAGATGGAGCTGACCGGAAAAGGAGACAGCCAGAGGTTTGTCTGCTCCTGCGGATATAAAGAAAAACTCTCCGCGTTCAAAACGCGAAGAGAAAAGGAAGGGAAGGGCGCCAACAAAAAGGATGTAGCGGCCTACATGAGAAAGCAGGCGAAAGAGGCGGAGACGCCGATCAACAACGCCTTTGCCGAGGCGTTCAAAAATCTGAAGCTGTAATTACAGCAGATGATAATGTACGATAATATCCTCATAGTGCCCGTCTTTCATGAGAAAACCGCCCGGGATCGTTCCAAGCCGGACGAATCCAAGCTTCTCATAGAGCCGCAGCGCATACCGGTTTGCCGCGACCACTGCATTGAACTGAAGGATCTTAAATCCAAGCTTCTTTCCCTTTTCAAGGCAGTGCCTTACAAGGCTTTCTCCGATGCGCTGCCCTCTAAGATCTGCCCGTACCGCATAACTGGCATTGCAGATATGTCCGCAGCGCCCCACATTGTTCGGGTGTAGAATATACAGCCCCGCGATCTCGCCGCTCTGGGCATCGTACGCGATTCCGGTAAACGACTGTTCCCGGAAGAACCTGTCGCCTTCCTCCGGCGTCAGGATCTCCATCTGAGGGAATGCCACCCCTTCCTCCACAACCTGGTTCCAGACCGCGGATGCCGCCTGTGCATCCGCGCTGTCATATGCTCTGATTCTGATATCCATTGTAATTTCATCTCCTTGTTTTCTTCGTTTTCCGCCCGATAGAAAAGGTGCCGGCCAAAAACGCCGACACCTGTATTCTAGCATATCTTTCTTTTCATGAAAATCACTTCCTGAAATCCATGATCTCCGGACGATACCGTTATAACCTGATTGCCCGTCGAACTGACTGACAGATGAAATAATCGGCAGTCCTTAATGGAAATAGTGATCCCCGATCTGGGTTCCCCATCCGCCTGTGCTGAAGTAGAGACATCCCTCCACAGGATCACTCCCCGCCAGAGCGTCGGCAGCCGCCTGCATGGCTGAATCCGTATACCCGCCGCTTGCGAGCACTGAATCGAGCCATCCGGTCATCGCCGGTGTAAACTGTCCGGACTGATAGACCACTTCACGGATTGTATTCGGATATACTCCACTGTTCACCCGGTTCATCACAACCGCGCCCACAGCAACCTGCCCCTCATAAGGCTGATTTCCCGCCTCACAGAAGATCAGTGCTGCAAGAAGGCGTCTGTCCTCCTCTGCCGCCTGGGCCTGCGCTGCCGCGGCAGCTTCTGCAGCCGCCTGTTCCGCTGCAATCCGCGCTGCCTCCTCGGCAGCCTTTTTCTCTTCCTCAATCTTCAGAAGATATGCCTCTCTTGCTTCCTCTGCAGCGGCCTTTGTGCTTTCCAGCGCTTCACCCTGGATTCCTCCCGCAATGTCGGAAAGATTCCACTCTGCTGCCGCATTTGCGTTTTTGTTCTCCTGGCTGGCTGCATCCGCTTTGTCCTGTGCTGCAACAGCAATATTATCTCTGAAAGAATTCCCTCCCGGTTCCGCTGCCAGGCTCGTAAATCCGGACAGCAGCATCAAGCTTGCCGTAGCTGCATAAAACGTCCGGAAAATCCGCCTGTTCTGATTATGTTTCATATACTCCTCCTCTAACTTATTGCAATATCTTTACGAAGTTATACTTTAAATATATGTAATTATTTTCGCTTTTATTACAGATATTACAAAAATGTTACGAGGGCTATTGTAATACAAAACTACAGACTTGTCAATTTTTTTATTTCTTCCAATTTTTGTGCATCAAATCAGCTCTATCTGCGCAGGAAATTGGCAATCCTCTTATACAGAATAAATGTAACTGCTCCGTTGATTCCGGCCTTTATCACATTAAACCCGACAATGAACGGCATCAGCTGCCACACTGCACTTGCCGGAACTCCCATAAACAGCGGAGTAATCACCATATTGGCTCCCATCATAACTACAGCCATTGCCGCCATGCCGCAGATAAGACCTGCAACGGCCGTCTTTCTCGTCTTCTTCCTGCTGTAAATCGTTCCGGATACAGTCACGAGAACGCCCGTCGCGATCACATGCATGAGAATGCCGTACAGCCCGCTGGACGCGCTGACGGTCAGGCCCTGAACGACTGAAGTGACCACTGTAAGTACAAGCCCGGCAAGGGGGCCGAATGCAAACGTTCCGATGAGGATCGGAATATCCGCCGGATCATACTCAAGAAATGCCACCGCCGGGAAAATCGGAAAATGAATCAGATACACAAGCGCGACCGATATTGCCACCATCACTCCCATTTTCACCATTTTCAGTGTTTTTCCGCTGTTTACAGCCATCTGTTCTCCTGTTCTCTCTGTCATAGTTACCTCTCCTTTTTCTTCCGCATATACGCGGTTAATTATTTTGAAAAAGGCAATCTTCACGGACATTCTCTCATCGAAGGATCTTCCTGCAGCCGCCGGGTTCAGGGTAACCGGACTTCGGCTCGCCGCCGGAATTAAAAAAGCCCCGGACTTTTCTGTCCGGGGTTTTCACTTCTCTTCAATGATGTACTCACCGAATCACTCTGATTCAGGTAAGCAGAAATCTCTTCTCTCATCCAGACTATACTGTCGGTACCGGAATTCTTTCTGTGTGATCATTCCAGAGAACTGATGGAATTAAAGAAAGTCACCGGTTCAGCCGCTTAAAAAGCGGGTCGCGGACTATACCGCCGGTTGGGACTCTAACCCGACCCCGAAGATTTTATTCCTTTTACAGATATTAATATAGCGCTTTACAGCACAGATTGCAAGGTTTTTCCGCTAATAAATAAATTTGATATATCTTAAAACTTATATTTTCCAGCATATAAATCGGGACTGTTACGATCTTTCCATCCGTACCGACCTTTGTATTTCCTTTCAGATACAACAGTCTATCCGCCTTTCCTGACTCAAGCGCTTTCAATGCGGTTCCTGCTTTCCCTTTTCCGGTTTTCACCTCCACGAGATAACGCCTGTTCCTTTCTAAACTCTGAACAACAAAATCTATTTCGCCGTCTTTATATGTTGCAAAAACAGGTGTCTCAAAAGCGATTTCCGGCGGAAAATCCTACATATGGAAAGGAATATCTGAGTAAAAACTGTTCTGTCTAAAATATCTGTAAAATAGCGGATTGATTCATTTGTAAAAGTATCTATAATCTTTACGAGTTCCCCCTGTGCTTTTCGGATATCTCTGGTTTCAAGATATGCCTGCACAACCTTCGGATAACCGCCCACCCGGCAGTATATATCATAGATTGATTTCAGCCTGCCATGGAGAGAATCCTCCTGAACCGCTTCTTTCAGTTCCATATACCTTTCATAAATTTCTGTGTCATATGCCTCTAGGAACTCTTCAAATGACAGCGTATAAATTGTCAGCTTTGTCACATCCCCGCTTGAAAACCGGAACTCCGGTTCATATACTCTGCCCAAATAGCTTCCCGTCACAATAAAATGCATCATGCAGGGGATGTTCCGGTCTTTTCTGGCCCGTCTGCCACTGTGTAGCCTGCTTATAGCACTCCATAAACTGTTTTCCGCTCAGTTCGAACAGATTGACATATATCTTGTGTGCGAAATTTTCATCAGCGAATTTATTGATGAGATAAGTCTTCCCAACCTGTCTTGCGCCATTTACTTCCAGTGTGCTGTGGTCAGCACTCTCTTTCCACTGTACAAGCCTGTCATAGATCTTTCTTTTAAGGTACATCTGTTTCCTACCGACCTGTCTCAAAACTTCCATGTTTCTTTATTATACCAAAGTGTCCGCCTGATATACATCCATAACTTTAGTTGTGTCAAAAAGCCGTTCCTCTCGGGAAAATATCAATCCCCTCTTTATCTCTTAGTCTTTCCCTGATACATTCGAGCAGCTCCTCTGTAGCTTCCACATTTTCTCCCCGCCGGACCGCATAATAAATAACTCTGTAGGGAACATCTTCGTTCAATGGATGCACGGAAACCTGGAAGCTCTCCGCAAGATCCGCTGCAACCGACGCAGGAACAATCGACCAGAGATTTAATTCATATATAAATCTTTTCACCTCACTGATCAGATCGCACTGAATCAGACACCGTCTTTTAAAAGTGCTGTAAAACCAGGAAGAAAATTCGGAAGAATAAGGGGAATATATTCCTTTCGATACGTCAAGCATCTGCGGGTTTATGACTTCCGGATATGGTGCATGCGGCATACAGACAAAGACCATTTTCTCCCGGTACATTGGAACTATATTCAGATTTTTCCTGTATATGTGGTTTCCAATGAATGCAATATCTACAATATTTTCGGCGACAGCATTCACACACTCACTGTACGACATATTTTTTAATTTAAACAGCCAGTTTGGGGACTTTTTATACAAATCCATCACAGCGTCATCAATGGCAAGCATATATGGCCCGTCTGAAGAAGCAATATTAAGGATTTTCTTTTCTTCAGAATCCCTGATATTTCTTGCTTCTTTGTTGAGGCGGTCTATTTGTGACAGAAGCGGAAACAGTTCTGCCCCCTTTTTGGTAATTTCCAGAGTTTTCTGTCCCGGCCGCCGTATAAATATTTCATATCCCAGATACTTTTCTATATCCTGAATCCGTTTGCTCATACTGGATTGGCTCATGTAGAGTGCTCCTGCCGCGCGCGAAATATTACGAAATTCCAGGACAGTAAGTAAAAGCGTAATGTCATCATGTGAAAGCATATCCATCTCTCCTTGAATTATTCTGTTTAGGAATATTTTATAGCTGTTTTTATCATTTTACAATATGATAAATGTCGCTTATGATAGTTATATCAAAAAAATGCCGGCATTGAAAACTGAAATGAATGGAGGAATAAAAATGTCAGTTACAATTCAGGAAGCAAAAGAAATGATTCAGTCTGTTCCAAGAGAAGATCTCGGATTTTTCCCCACTCCAATGTACAGATTAGATAAATTATCCGATAAACTGGGAATAAACCTCTACATCAAAAGAGATGATTTCTCAGGAAAGAATCTCTTTGGTGGAAATAAAGTGCGAAAACTTGAATTTCTGATCGGGAAAGCACTTCAGGACAAATGTGAATATGTATTTACTTACGGTGCAACCCAGTCAAACCATGCCATGCAGACCGTTTGGACAGCTGTAAAAAGCGGACTGAAACCGATCCTGTATCTGGCCGCGGTCGTTGAACCGGATGAAAATGACATAAAAGCGAATCTTCTCCTTGACAAGATTTTTGGCGCAGAAATCCATATTGTCAGCCTGCAGGAAAATGAATCTTTTATGGACGCAGAAAAACGCTCTTTCAGCATAGGGGCAGAGCACCTGAAAAAGCTGGAGGCAGAAGGGCATATATGTATGGATATTCCCATGGGCGGATCAAACGAAGTCGGAGCGACCGGCTATATTTCCGGTATGATAGAGCTGTGCGAACAGGCAGATAAAGCGGGCATCACATTCGACTATCTCTATCATTCCACAGGTTCAGGCGGAACAGTTGCCGGACTTGCGGCAGGGAAAAAGCTCCTGGGAAAGGATATGGAAATCCACTCTATTGCAGCGTTGGAAACAGACAGATACTATGGAGAAAACATGGCGGATCTTGCCAACAAAGCGCTTGAATATATTGGTGGAACTCCACTTGTAACCAAAGAGGATTTTATCATTGACACCGGATACTTTTCTCCTGGATATGAATGTCCGAATGAGGGGATGGAAAAAGCTGTCAGAATGGTAGCAAAGGAAGAAGGGATCCTCCTCGATCCGGTTTATACCGGGAAGGCATTTGCCGGACTGCTCAGCGATATCCGCACAGGAAAAGTAAAGCAGGGCAGCAGCGTTGTATTTGTCCACACCGGAGGAGCAACCGGGCTGTTTGCAGAAAAAGCGATTCTCGGCAAAATCTATTAAAATCTGGAGGAAAAAAAATGGACGATAAAGGAAAGTTTATTCGGGTCCTTGGATACGCAGGAGTTTACTTCAGTGCCGTTGTAGGCGCAGGATACGCTTCAGGCCAGGAAATCATGCAGTTTTTCTCTAATTTCGGTACGTGCAGCCTGATCACTGTCATTCCGGTCACAATACTGTTCATGTTTCTTGGCTGGGTTGCTATTGATCTCGGACACAGAATGAAGACCGATTCACATGGACCGATTATCCGTGCCACCTGCGGGAAGTGGATCGGAACTGTCGTTGACTGGGTTATATCATTTTTTATGTTTGGCTGTTTTGCACTGATGATATCCGGAGGCGGAACAACGCTCTCCGATTATTTTGGGCTCAGCCCAATCGTTGGGAGAATACTTGTTGCACTAATCACCGCGCTCGTTGTCACATTCGGCTTTAATTCCGTCTCGTTTTTCAACGGAATTATCGGTCCTGTTATTATAATCAGCATTCTTGCCGTCGGACTAATTGCAGTCATAACCAGCAGTGGGAATATCGCTGAAGCGGACAAAATTCTTGAGACAGCGGATGTATACAAATCCTCTCCGAATATAGTAATCTCTTTGTTTATCTATGTTGCCTATTGTGTGACTCCTAACATTGCGACACTGGCCGGCATCGGTAAACAGGAAAATGACAGAAAAGTACGCGTGCTCTCCGGTATTTTCGGAGGACTGGCACTTGGGATCTGTATACTGCTGATTGATTTTGTCCTTCTGAGAAATTACGAAGATATCTATCAGAGTACCATTCCGCTTGTCGAAATGGCCATCCGGATATCCCGGCCGCTCGGTATCTTTTTCGCCGTTATCCTTGTGCTTGGCATTCTTACCTCTGCTGTATCTTTCCTTTTTGGAACGATCACAAGGTTCAGCGAATACGGAACGAAAAAATCAAAAATACTTACAGTGATTGTAACGGTTGTTTCCCTGCTGATAGGACTCGTTCCCTTTGACAGGCTTGTCAATACATTTTATCCGCTTCTCGGCTATGTCGGAATCATTGTAATGATCGGTTTTGTCATTTACGTCATCAGACACAGAAAACAGTCTGATGTCAATGAAGATCAGTAAATAATTACTCATTACACAGACAATCTTCAGCGCCGATACGCTATGGCTGACAAAAGCCATTGTGTATCGGCTCTTTTTCTCTCGCAGACTCTCCCCTTAATTTAAAAAATATTATTAATTTGTTCATAGTCCATTCAAAACTTCATCACACTTTTTACACAACTGATTTATATACTATAATTGTTCTTAAGAAGAACACTTTTTCATAAACTTTTTCCCCCTTTGAGTCACAGCAATGTGGCTCTTTTCCTTTTTTATTTACAAAATAATGTTTAAATTGCTAAAGTTTGAATCACCGAAATTCCGGAAAAGGCACCTGCCGGTTCAAAAAAGCAGCCGCCGGAATCTTGTAATGATCCCGGCAGCTGCTGCCTTCTGCACATCTATGCTTTTGTACTTCTCTTCATCAGGGGCAGATCCTTCCATCTCAGAGAAACCTCCCCCGCATCTTACCCCATATATGCGCCTGCACATAGTCATATGCCCTGTCATAGATAAAGAGCCCGATCTGTCCGCCGACGACCACGCCGATCATCAGAGCATCGGAAACTGACTGCGCGAAAAGCAGGTCGCGGAATGCGAATACAATCGGAATATAAACGATATTGAAAATCACATATTTGGAGATCCAGAAAACTTTATGGCGCTGCAGCATACCCGGACGCTTCTCAAGCCATCTCCACACGGCCTCGATCCCCCAGATATACAGTCCCATCGCCGCAAAGGTCAGCACATAAAACTTGTTCGGAGCTGTGATAAACCCGAGCAGGACTGCCGCAATGTAAAATGCCCCTCCGGTCTTCAGACCGAATTCCCGCACGACAATCCCGACAAAAAAGGAAGCTGCCGCGAGAAGAAACAGCGTGCTTGTCTCGATAATACTTCCAAGGGCCATAAAAACAACGGTCATTGCGAGAAGCAGACCGCCGAATGCCACTGTCTTTGCCTTTACATGCATGAACAAAGGTCTCCTCCCATACATTCACAGAGCTGATCCGCGATAAACAGGTCACAGCACATATTTCCGGTTCCGCAGGAGGAGCCCCCTGTACCATAACCGTTTCCATACGGGCTGTTCTGATATCTCCTGCTGCTGAAATCAAGCTGGTTGAGCAGCTGTCTGTACTGCATGTTGTTCGGTTCCATATTTACCGCCTGCGCCGCGTGATCCCGCGCCAGGACATTGTTGCCGAGCCCGGCGTTCGCGCACCCGCTTAAATAATACCACATGGCTGTCCTCGGCTGTACCTGATCCAGTGTGTTAAGCGCCTCGCGGTAGCGTCTGCTGTTGATGTAATTTGCCGCTGCCTGCAGCCTCGGATCCTGCTGCTGTGCGTTCTGATATCCGCCGTAGTTGTAGCCCCCTCCGGATGAACCGCCATAACTGTAGGATGACGAGGATGAGCTGCCTCCGTAAGAGTAACCTCCCGTATTCCCGGAAGCGCGTTCCTTCATAATCGTATCGTATGCTTCCTGCACTTCCTTGAACTTTTCTTCCGCCAGGTCTGCAAGCGGATTGTCCACGTTGGCATCCGGGTGGTACTTTCTTGTAAGGTCACGGTATGCCTTCTTTATCTCATCATCCGACGCATTCTGTGATACACCGAGCACGTCATATGGGTTCTTGTTCATTTTTTATGTTCCTCACTTTTCTTCATCTGTATCTTATTATATCGACTCCACACTCCATCATACAATATATTCCGCAAAATGTCCACATCAATAAGGCATGGGAGCCGTTCAAATTCCGCCGTACTCTCAGCGATCATCATACACAGAATCTGATGGATGCGCGCCTCATACCCTTCCTCGCCGTATATTCTGCGAAGAGGATTATACCGGTTCTTTTCCAGATCTTCCGGGAGATCCTCATAGGCATCCATAAGATAAATAAACTTCCCAAGGAAAAACCCCATCCTCCTCAGTTCTTTTTCCCACATGTCCTCCCGGTAGAGGAAAAGCTCTTCCATCAGCTTTCCAAAACAGCCGGACACACGGTCAAGATCCGTGCTCTCTTCCTTTTCGCATTCCGCAAGCTCGCAGAGAGATTCCCGGATCACGCGGCTCTGTCTCGGGTATTTTTCTATGATCGTTTTCGCCTTTCCGCGAATCATGCTCTTTGTCATCAGGCTTGAGACTTTCCTCTCATCCTGCCAGTCGTCTTCCATGTGATAATATGCAAGCAGAACATTCATAGCAGCCGCGTAGGACGTAATCTCATTTCTTAACATGAGCTGTTTTTTCACAGGATGCGCCTTACAGCGATGCGTCTCCATGTCTGCGACGCTCTCATAAAGAGAAGAAAGGAAAATCACTGCAAAAGTCATGTCATAAGTCAGCGTCATCTGTCCCATGAACCCATACTCTTCTTTCAATGTCCTGCAGAGGCCGCAGTAATACGCTCTGTACTTTTTCAGATCCTTCACCTTAAGCTCCGGCTCACATATTGTCACATATCCAAACATAGCATTACCCCTGAATTCAGGCCGCGCTTTCCTGCCAGCCTACAGAACGCTGTATTTTCCATTCTCAATAACCACAACGGTCGACTGTTTCGTCGGTTCTCCTTCTTCACTCCATGTGATCTGCTTGCCGGTCAGCCCGTCGACCGAAATCTCTGTCATCGCCGTTTTCAGCTCATCGCACATATCGGACAGACGCATATCCGGCGTAAGCCCCGCTTTTTCCGCAGCCGCCTTGATCACATAGACGCAGTCATAAGCATCCGCCGCGAACTGGTTCGGCGTATCGCCGCACAACTCCTCATATTTTGCAACAAACTCCTGTGTCTCGGCATCCTGCGCATCTGCCGTAAACGGCGTAAGGAACATCAGCCCTTCCGCCAGGCTCGCGTCAAACCCCTCAAGTGCGAGCAGTCCGTCCATTCCGTCGCACCCGAACCACGACGGAGCATATCCCATCCGGTTTGCCTGTGCGAGAATCAGAGACGCTTCCTGATAATATATAGGAAGAAACACAAGATCAGCCCCTGAATCTTTCGCTTTCTGCAGCTGCACTGTAAAGTCTGTCTTGCTGTCAGCGGTAAATGCCTGTGTTGTCACGATCTCAAGCCCTACGCTGGCCGCCTCCTCAGCAAACCGCTCATATATTCCGGAAGAGTACGTGTCTGAGCTGTTGTAAATCACGGCAACCTTCTCTGCCAGTCCGTTTTCCGCAATATAGTCCGCAGAGGCTCTTCCCTGGTCCGGGTCGGAAAAGCACATGCGAAACGCATTGTTGTAGCGGATACTTTCGATGGAAGTGGCAGACGGAGTCAGATGGAACATATTGTCCGCATGAGTCTCCTCCACAATCGCGGTACAGGGCGTCGATGTGACAGTTCCCACAAGCATTTTCATTCCCCAGTCTTTCAGAGTATTATATGCGTTCACTGCCTTTTCCGGATCTGCCTGGTCATCTTCAAACTGGTACTCTATCGGATACCCGTTGATTCCTCCCGCCTCGTTGATCTCATCCACTGCGATCTGAATTCCGTGCTGAACAGCCAGCCCGTATATCGCGTTGTCCCCTGTCGTAGGACCGATCCCTCCGATCTTAAATGAAGTTGCATCCGGGGAATCACTCTCCGCACTTCTGCAGCCCGCAAGAGACGACATAACAAGAGCTGACGCAAGCACAATACCCGCCGCCTTCCTGAACTTTTTCATAATCTCTCCTCCTGAAAAATGCTAGTGTTATAATCGTAAACTCGGCAGGAATATTTGTCAAGGAAAAATCTTTGTCTTACGGCTATGTATAAAGTTTTATAAGCGCGAAATGTTTAAGCTTTATAAGCACGAAATATATTGACGCCGTGTCTCAAATTTAGATACAATATTCCATATAAAAGGAAAAATAGAAGGAAAAGGAGAAAAGTGCTATGAAAAAGAAAGTATTGTCCGTTCTGTTATCCCTTGCTCTGACAGCAGGCCTCTCCGCCTGCGGAGGATCCGGCTCGTCTGATGCAGATACCGGTTCTTCTGACGCCACACAGAAGACAGCATCAGAAGAAGAGGCTTCTGAAGAGGAGACAGATTCTGATGAAGCAGATTCTTCCGGTGATGTATCTGTCGAAGAACAGGTTCTCATGGAATGGGAAGGCCTGAAAGTGACACTGACGGGGATAGAGATCAACGAATATTCCAACGCCCCGGTGGCTGAATTTCTTGTCGAGAACGACACCTCCTATGGAATCAGCCTGGAAGTTTCCGCCCTGTACGTAAACGGCTGCTATATGGAAGATTCTTCCTATGGTCTGAAAACGGGTGATGTCCCCGCCGGGAAAAAGGCGAACCAGACACTGTCTCTTGACGCTTCCGGTCTGGGAGTTCTGCCCAAACTCGGAATTGATACAGTCGGCAGCTTTGAGTGCCAGTTTACGGTAAGAGATTCCTCCGCCGATTATTATGATGACAATTCCATCCTCTACACCTCTGACATTGCCGAGGTTCGGACATCAGAATATGACAGTATGGATACATCTGCCATCTCTGAGGGAACGGAACTCTACAACCAGAACGGCGTGCGCATTGTGGCAAAAGATATCGCCTCCTACGCACAGACGAATTATGCTCTGTATCTCTACGTGGAAAACACAACAGATATGGATATCGTCATGGATTCCTATGACGTCACAGTTAATGGTTTTGTCCCGGAAGGAAGCGGCGGTCTGAATGCCTGGAGCATCCCGGCGGGAAGGTATTCCGCTGACGGCCTTGTTATTTTCTACGACAGCACAGTGCCGGACGAAGCTTCGCTGGGCGGCATTACGGACATAGAGTTCGGTATTAAGATCTATGATGAGTCGAGCTGGACATACGGCTATACCGATGACGGACTGCTTGCCGACACTGGTATGATGACCTTTACGCCTCAGTCATAAAAGGCTTTAACAACACAGATAAATCCGGATACAGCGACACAGAAGAAAGGGACATCCCTCAGGCCGTTTCAAGGCTTTTCGGGATGTCC
Organism: Ruminococcus turbiniformis; assembly: GCF_020687545.1. Taxonomy (GTDB): domain Bacteria; phylum Bacillota; class Clostridia; order Lachnospirales; family Lachnospiraceae; genus Mediterraneibacter; species Mediterraneibacter turbiniformis. The sequence goes on from NZ_JAJEQX010000017.1 coordinate 69,338, forward strand.
CTTTCTTCTTACTCTTCGGACTTACCCGTCCTCAGATCTACAGTGTTCCGTTATAAAGATTTTCAAGCTGTTCGTCCGTCAGATCTACATGGTAGAACAGACTGAAGAACTCTTTCACTTCCTCGTCAACATCGAAGTTTAAGTAATCCGGATAAATCAGTCCGGAAAGCCAGCGGATACCGATGATACGGTTCGGGCCAGGCGGACGGTCCACCCAGCTGAACGGGGCGTTCGGCGTTCCGTATACCTGACCGTTCTGCACTGCTTTGAGTGAAGCATAGTCAGGATTATTCAGGATTGCTTCCGATGCAGCGTTTCCTGTCATATTGGATTTCGGCTCACCGCTGACAATGATTACGTCCGGATCCCATGCGAGCAGCTGCTCTGCGGAGATCTGTACACGGGAACCGTCGCCAAGCTCAAGGTCAGCTACATTGACAGCGTTGACCATCTCGATGATGTCCGCATGGGAAGAACCTGCGGGAGCAGTCTCAAGAGAGTCTTCTCCGTTTCCGTAGTAGATGCGTACTTTCTCTTCCTCCGGAACATCCATGTTCTCGATGTCTTCAAAAGTCTCCTCTGCATAGGCGGCAAGTTTTTCCGCATCGTCTTCCACGCCGAACAGGTCGCCGAGGAAGCGGTATGCCTCAGGAGCCGCATTCAGATCGCCGTCTACAGCTACAACCGGGATACCCAGTTTTTCGGAAAGGTCGTCGCAGTCGGAGATCATGGCATCGTTGATCGTTCCTACGTTGAGGGCGATCGTCGGATTTGCCTCGATCACCGCCTCATAGTTGACGGAATCACCCATGCCGAAGTTCGGAAGAGTCTCGTACTCGTCGAGAATGATGCTCTTCTCAATGTCGTTCAGTTCGTAGTTCCAGCCGAGAAGCCTATCCGGTACGATCGTGTACAGATAGATGGCAGCAACCGATCCCGTAGAAAATACAGACTCGATCTCAGTGGGAACGGTCATTGTACGGCCGGCCATATCCGTGATCTCACGGCTTTCGGCTTCCTGTGAATCCCCGGATTCCTCAGATTCCGAGGAGGTCTCGCTTTCCACGTTTGCAGTGTCTTCGGACGTGTCAGATGACTGGGAACAGCCGGTAAACATGCTGACAGTCAGAAGCAGGGCCAGAATCATGGAAAGAAGTCTCTTTTGTGGTTTCATCTGAATCCCCCTTTGCTTTTTTTGACAATTTTATGCATTTTAACGGAACATCTCTACATAAAATTGACATTTTTTTGGCAATATGTTATATTTTTAAAAGCGTATCGTTTTTAAAAATACATCGTCTGTGAATGTAAGAATAGCACAGCCTGTGAAATGTGTCAAGAATGAAAACGGCAGGATTTTTTTACGGAATAAGACTAAAATTTTTGAGAAAGAGGCAGGATTTTATGCATAAAAATCACAGTGAAATTAAAAATGAATCGCGGATCAGGCACCGGTATTTTCTTCTTCTGCTGGCAATGCTGATTATACTGTTCGCGGTGATGATCCTTTCTTTCTGGGTAGGATATTACCCTCTGTCACCTGTACAGGTGATCGAAGCATTTCTCTCCAAATTTGGTTATGAGGGAGAAATACTGCCCCAGGCGGTTACCATTTTCTGGAGTATCCGGCTGCCCCGTATTCTGTCCGCAGCCTTCATTGGCGCGGCGCTGGCGGTTGCAGGGTCTACATACCAGGGAATGTTCCGAAATCCGCTTGTTTCCCCTGATATTCTCGGCGTTTCCTCAGGTGCAAGTCTGGGCGCGGCATTTGCCATCCTCTGCGGAGCCTCAAACGCAGTGGTCCAGGCAGCCGCATTCGCAGGAGGAACCGCTGCTGTGGCTGCCTCCTATCTGATCAGCCGCAAATCCGCCCATTCACAGACGCTTAGCCTTGTCCTTACGGGATCTATGATTATGGCGCTGTGCAATGCGGGCGTCACCATGATCAAATACGTGGCGGACCCGAACGATGTGCTTCAGCAGATCACATTCTGGCTGATGGGAAGTCTGACGAAGACGACGATGGACTCTTTTGCCTGGAGTGCCGGTCCCATGATCGTCGGCCTGGCGGTCATTCTCATCCTGCGCTGGAGGATCAATCTCCTGACACTGGAAGAAGAAGAAGCAAAGAGCCTGGGGATCAATATCCGCCGCTACCGCCTGATTTTCATCGTCGCCTCCACCCTTTTGAGCGCGTCCGCAGTCTGTCTTGGCGGACTTATCGGATGGGTCGGCCTTATGGTGCCCCATATGGCAAGATCGCTTGTCGGAGCCGACTATGGAAGGCTTGTCCCGGCCAGCGCCATGCTCGGCGCGGGATATCTTGTTCTGATGGACGACGTGGCCCGTTCCGTTCTCTCGATGGAATTGCCGCTGGGCGTTGTCACAAGTATCATGGGCGCGCCGTTTTTCGTCTATCTTATCATCAAGAAAAAGGAGTAAACACAGCATGCTTTTGGAAATTCAGAATGTACGGGGCGGTTACGGACACGGCGATATTGTTAAAGGGGTGAGCTGCTCTGCGGACAGCGGGGACATCCTCTGTCTTGTAGGTCCGAACGGCTGTGGAAAGACAACCCTGTTCCGTCTCCTGCTCGGATCTCTTCCGACTTCGGGAGGAAGCATACGCATTGACGGCCAGGAGACGAAGAACCTCTCGCCAAAAGAGCTCGCAAAGCTGATCGCATACATTCCCCAGTACCACACTCCGGTCTTTTCCTACACGGTGCTGGATGTTGTTGTTATGGGACGGGCGTCCCATTTTGCAGCTTTTGACACACCGAAGGAAGCCGACCGGGACGCGGCTTTCGCGGCACTTGAAAAGGTAAACGCCCTGCATCTTGCAAACGAGAAATATACCGCACTAAGCGGCGGACAGCGCCAGCTTATCCTGATTGCCCGCGCCATCTGCCAGTCAGCCAAAGTGTTTGTCATGGACGAGCCTGCCGCGAATCTTGACTACGCCAACCATCAGCTTCTGATGGAGGTAATCACCGACCTTGCGGCGAAGGGATACTGTGTGGTCATGTCCACTCACAGTCCCGAACATCCGGCGTCTATCGGGAGCAAAGTGCTTCTCATGAAGGAGGGCCGGGTGGCCGGATTCGGCACACCGAAGGAGGTTATCACTCCGGAAAATCTGGAAGCGGTTTACGACATTGAAATGGATGTCGTCACAATACAGGACCGGTACGGTGTCAGCAGAACCATCTGTCTTCCGGTCAGAGAACCGAATAAAAACCCAGAAAGGAAACAAAGAAATGAATGAAAACAATGCTGTCGATCTGAACTATTTTATCTCCATGCAGGAATCCCAGCCCGCGAACAGGCCGGACCACTCGGCGAAAATGTGGGATCAGCGGGCGGAAGTCTGGGAAAGGGAACGGGGATGCAACCGAAAGGGAAACGAGCGCGTAACAAGCGCAGTGGACTTTCTTACACAGCGCGGCGTCCTCTGTCCGGAATACGATGTCGTGGATATCGGCTGCGGTCCGGGAAGATTCGTCGCTGCATTTGCAGAGCACGTACACTCGGCTCTGGGTCTTGATCTCTCTGCAAAGATGACCGAGCACGGGATGAAGTATATAAGAGAAAAGGGGCTGACGAACGCACAGATCCGCACCTGCGACTTCCAGACACTGGACATTGACAGCGCCGGATACAGGGGCGCGTTTGATCTTGTGTTCAGTTCCATGACTCCGGCGATCCACGGGATGAACGGCCTTATGAAATCTATCGGGATGAGCCGGGCCTACTGCTGCAGCGTCACCCATCTGTCCGTGAACAACCCGCTGAAAAACCGGATCTCAAAAGAACTTTTCGGGAAAGGTCCGAAGGCGCAGTGGACGGGACGCTGGTTTTACTCCCAGTTCAATGTTCTCTATCTGATGGGCTATTATCCGGAGACAAGCTATCAGAACCGCCATCAGGAGTCGCGGATCAGAGCGGACGAAGAATACGCGGATCTGATCATGGAGAGCATTCTTCCGGACTCGGAAAGATCAGCGGAAAATGCCGGCCGGATCCTGGAATGGCTAAAATCCCATGCAGATGAGGACGGAACACTCTGCGAAGTCACGGATACATGTTATGGAAGAATTCTCTGGGATGTCAGAAATAAGACGGAACGGCCGGAATACCGTTCTGCAGATCAGGAGGGATAAGTTATGGAACAGCTGCCGACAAGAAAAAAAGTAATCGAAACTCTGTTTGAAAAATGGACGCCGGAAGACAAAACGGAACTCATACCGGTCAGCGCTGCGCTGAACCGGGTGCTCGCCAGAGATTACGCGGCGTCCTGCACGATTCCGGTCGTGAGGGCTTCCTGCATGGATGGAGTCGCAGTGATGTCTGAACGTTTCCGGGACGGGATACCGGACACTTCGGAATGGAAAAACGGGGAGGATTTCTGCCGCGCGGATACCGGAGATGATTTTGACGACCGGTACGACGCCGTGATCCCGATCGAAGCCGTGACCATTTCAGATGAAGGGAAACTTACGATTATGCCGGAAGTAAAGGTAACATCCGGAATGAATATCCGGCCTGCCGGAAGTACAATCCGCAAAGGCGATCCGGTCGCAAAGAAGAACAGAAGGCTCCGGCCTTTTGACCTTTCCTGCCTTGCAATGGGAAATATTACCGAAGTAGAAGTATACAGAAAACCACGCATTGCGTTCCTTCCGACAGGGAACGAGCTTGTTCCGCTTGGAGCAGAAGTGCGCCGTGGGAATAATATTGACAGCAACAGCATTCTTGCGGAAAACCTGCTTCTGGAAATGGGAGCGGAACCGGTCATGTATCCCGTTACAGCCGACTGCGCGGAAGATACGGCGGCATCTCTGGACCGCGCGCTTAAGGAAGCAGATGTAGTCGTATTAAACGGAGGATCGTCAAAAGGCGAGGAGGACATCAACGCAAGACTTCTGGAAGAGCGCGGCGCTGCCCTCTTTCACTGGGTTGCCGCAGCTCCGGGGAAGCCGCTCTGCGCTGCCCTGATCGACAACAAACCTGTGATCAATATCCCAGGGCCGCCTGTGGCTGTATTATATGGTATGGACTGGTGTATCCGGGCCATTGTGCACCGCCTGCTCCATGTGCCGATGCCGAAACGGCAGACAATACAGGGCGTACTTACCGAGGAGATCGCGGCGCCGCCTACAATGGAAATTCTCTGCATGATGGATGTGGATCACACGGAAGAGGGCTACCGTGTCAGACAGAAACCGTGGAAAGGCGGAGGAAGCATGGCGGATACGCTCGGGGCCGGAGCAATCTATATCACAGAGCTCGGAGTCAGCTCCAAACAGCCCGGCGAAACAGTGGAAGTGACGCTTTTAAGGGGCGAGGAGGACTTTTTATAATGGCAGATCACGTTTTCCTGACCGGGCGGAAGCAGGTCGGGAAATCTACCTTAATCCGGAAAATACTTCAACCATATCCGGGATCTGTCGGCGGATTCTGTACGGTGCGCACGAACACAGTTTTCGACGGAACGTTTTCCGTCCATATGCTCCCGGCCGGAATGTCTCTCCTCCCATCCAGTGATAATCTTCTCTTTGTCTGCGGATGTGCAGAAAGTGAAAAGACAATCGAACGGTTTGAACAGCTGGGGTGTCAGATCCTTAAGGAGTCTCTCATCCGGCGCCCCGGCCTGCTTATTATGGATGAACTTGGGCCAAACGAGGCAGATGCTCTTCTGTTTCAGACCGCTGTGCTTCAGCTGCTTGATGGAGATATTCCAATTCTCGGAGTTCTTCAGGAGGCCGAGTCTTCGTTTCTTCAGAAAATCGCGTGCCATCCCCATGTGCATGTGATGCGTGTAACTGAAGAAAACCGGAACAACAGTGCGCTCTGCGAGGGAATCAACCGTACTCTCTTCTCCCGCATATGCTTCCAGTGATCTTCAGGAGTAGTCTTCAGGTGATTGTGATAATAGATAAAAACATCTGCATATGCTATAATCATCTTAACACAGTACATGTTGAAGAATGGAGGCGCATATCAATGGATGAACATATCACAACAGCTGCACTGATCATTGCATCCGGCAAGACATCCGGCAAAGCGAATTTTAAACCTGACAAAAAGATCGGTACCATCACAGCAATCGAGCGCACAGTCGTCCTGTTTCAGCAAGCTGGAATCGAAAAAATCGTTGTAGTCTGCGGAGACAGGGAAGACAAGACGCCAAAGCTCGTACCTTCCATGACGCTTACTTTTCTCAACAGTTCAGAACGCAATGACATGCTGGACAATATCAAGCTTGGGCTGACTTATCTGCAGGATAAATGCAGACAGGTTCTGATCTCTTATGTCGATGTTCCAATGTTTTCGGTCAGCACCCTGCAGGCACTGATTGATGCGGCGGACAAAGGCGACGTCTGCATCCCTGCCCACAACGGGTGCGGAGGACATCCGATCCTTCTGCACGCAGAACATTTTTCTGAAATTCTTCCATACACCGGGAAGAACGGTCTGGACGGCGCAATCACCTTTTCCGGGCTGAAAAGACATTTTGTCGATGTGGATGACCCCGGCATTCTGTCTGATATTCAGAAAGGGAAGTCATACGAGGATCTTTTGGCTGACCACGACGCCTCCCGGCTTCGCGCAGCCTTTCGTTTTCGTCTGCTGCGGGAATGCGCTTTCTACGGGCCCGGCGCTCATCAGCTGCTGCTCCTGACAGAGGAGACAGGCTCCCTGTCCGAGGCGTGCCGGTATATGGGGATCTCCTACAGCAAGGGACGAAAGATCATCTCCATTATCGAGGAACAGACCGGTTATCCTGTACTGGAGAGTCAGCAGGGAGGAAAAGGCGGCGGCTATTCACGGCTTACGGAAGAGACAAAAGAACTGATGCGGCGCTATGACGCGTTCTGCACCGATGCACAGGCTGTGTTTCAGGATTTGTTCAGAAAGCATTTTGACAGAACTGATTTTCTTAAAAAATAACTACCAGGAGGCATTACTATGAATACAATCTTTCAGAAAATATCGGAGGAGCTGAAAAATTCCAATGATCTGGTACTCGTCACCATTGTCGCACAGTCCGGGTCATCCCCCCGCGGGCTCGGCGCACAGATGCTCATCGGCAGCGGCGGACGCATCTGCGGCACTGTCGGAGGCGGAGCGGTTGAGCACCACTGTGAAGAAGAGGCCGTTCGCCTTCTGGGAGAGAAAACATCCGGCATACGGCATTTCTCACTTCGCCGCGGCGGCGCCGAGGATATCGGCATGGTCTGCGGTGGTGATGTATCCGCCTGGTTCCAGTTCATTGATTCCTCTGTAAAAGAATGGGAAACATTATCTGAGAACGTTCTCGACCTGCTCGGAAAACGCAGCGAGGGCTGGCTTGCCATGAATAAGAGCGGCGCTGTCTCAGCCCTTTTAAATAAAGACGGCGAACTTCTCTCCGGCTCACTGGACGGAACATTTTCTGCTCCGGCAAAAAGAGAATTTCTCGAAACAGAAGACGCCTACTACCTTCCGATCACCGTGCGCGACCGCGCAGTGATCTTCGGAGGCGGACACTGCTCTCAGGCGCTTGTGCCGTTTCTGAACAGAACCGGCTTCTCCGTCACTGTTATGGACAACCGGCCCGAGTTTGCTCAGGAAGAACTTTTCCCTGAGGCAGACTGCATCATCTGCGGTGATTATTTGAAGATCTCCGACTATGTCCAGCTGACCGAGTCTGACTATGTTGTCATCATGACAAACGGACATTCCCACGATTATGAAGTGGAGCTGCAGGTACTGCAGAACCCGACTGCATATGTCGGTGTGATCGGCTCCCGCTCCAAGATCGCCTTCACACAGAAGAAACTCCGCGAGGCCGGTATTCCGGAGGATGTGATCAACAGCGTGCACTCTCCTATCGGTACTCCGATCAAGGCAGTTACCCCTGCCGAGATCGCTGTCAGCATCACGGGAGAAATGATCTACGAAAGAGCTCTTCTCCGGGAAAAGAACGGGACGACGGAGCACGGGTGTCCGATGCATTGATTAAAATCCCTCTCCGGGACATGTATGCTTTCCAAATACCTTTTCGATACGGTGGAAGCTGACTGTCCGGGAGAGGGATCTCATTTTCAAAGGATTATTTTCATTTTATCTTTCTATATTCTGAGCGATTTTTCGTATATTGTCTTCTATCTGCCTGATTACTCCCAGGAACACCTCATCCAGCTGTCCCGTCGGATCATCCAGGCCCCAGTTCATTATTTTTTTACCGGGAATGTCTGGGCATGCTACATTGCAGCCCATCGATACATAAATATCCGCCTCCGGTATATCCTGAATCAGTTTGGAATACTGCTGTTTTTCCATATCGATCCCATATTCCTGTTTCATCAGTCTTACTGCATCCTGATTTATCTGAGGTTTGGTCTCCGTTCCTGCAGAATAACATTCATAAGTGTCTGATAAATACTTCTTCCCAAGCGCTTCTGCAATCTGGCTCCTGCATGAATTATGGACGCAGATAAATGCGATTTTCTTTTTCTTTTTGAAAAAAGGACATCTCCTGCCAATACACTGATTATTCAGATTGCTGTAAACGCACTGAATCTCCGGCTGTTCCATTTGTATCCCCAGATTTTCATTCACAAAATCAACTGCCTGGAGAATGGACAGATAAGAATCCCGTTTGCAGCACCGCGGACCGCCCACGTCTCCGATCGCAGTCAGTGCACTCGCAGTCATTTTGTGAGAAAGCGCGAAATTTTCCCTGTCCAGTGGTGTTGAGCCTGTAGCAATGGAAACGAACATTCCTGCACTGATCCCTGCTCCACATGCGCCCCAGAATCCGCATGCGCCTCCCGGGACAGACCGCCCTCTGCTGTTCATCTCTGTCAGTGCATTTTTCAAATCTATATCTCCGCCTGCATTTCTGTAGGCTGTAAGCAGAGCCATTCCCACCATGATATGATGCTCGGGCCCATGTATATGACAGAACGGCATACGCATCATTTTATCAAGAATCAAAGCAGGATTTTTTGACTCTTCATTCATACACATACCGATCAGGCTGTCGACACCCTGTATGTGACACTCATTACATACATAATGGCCATTTACGCACCTTGTTTTGCTTTTTTCCTTTTTATGGCACAGCTCACACTCCATCTCGATATCTTCATTCAGGTATTCCAATGGCGCTTTGCAGATCATGCATTCTTCTTTCACTTCTTTCATGGTTTTACCGCTGTCCTGGATTTCAGACTTTACCTTTCGTATTTTTTATCCGTTTTTATACTGAGAGGATTATACCAAAATGATCTGTCTGCTTCAACCAGAACAGAAAAACACCTGAAAGATCTCATCAATCTTTCAGGTGTCACTCTCATTCCATCTTTCAATTATCAGTATACCTTCAAAACTGCACACAGAAAATCTATCCGTCTTTTCACTCTTTCGAGTGCCTATTCCCGCTTTGGTTATGCCCTCGACCTATTAGTAACAGTCAGCTCCATGTGTTACCACACTTCCACCTCTGCCCTATCTACCTCGTCGTCTTCAAGGGGTCTTACTGACTTGACGTCATGGGATATCTCATCTTGAGGGGGGCTTCACGCTTAGATGCCTTCAGCGTTTATCCCTTCCCGGCTT
>NZ_JAJEQX010000018.1 GCF_020687545.1 Ruminococcus turbiniformis
CGCCGCTCAGTCACAAAACTCTTCATCCGAAGAATCAAAGTAAAGTGCTTCGCTCGACTTGCATGTGTTAGGCACGCCGCCAGCGTTCATCCTGAGCCAGGATCAAACTCTCGTTAAAAGTGTTTGTATCCAGTTCAGAATTAACTACTAGCTAATTCTTCCCTTTTTACTGTGTTTGGTTCCGCTTCGGCTGTTCCTCAGCTCGAAACAAAGTTTCTCGCTTCGTTGGCTCCGCCAATGCTCGCATGCGCCATCCTCAGAAAACAAGTTTTCCAGTCTGCCGCCTTGCTCGCACAGCCTCCGCTGTTCGAAAAATTTTCTCTTCAAAGAAATTTTCAAGGGTTGTTGTCTATTGTTCAGTTATCAAGGTTCCTGTCGTTCTTTTCAAGCGACAGCTTTGATATTCTATCAAATCTCTTTTCGTTTGTCAAGAACTTTTTTATTTTTCTGTTTCATCGAAGCCTTCGTGATGTCCGGCTCTCGATGACAGCTTATATAGGTTATCACATCTTTCCGGTTCTGTCAACAACTTTTTTTCGTTTCTCAGCTCCCCGGTCGTTCCGCCTCCGCGTCTCCGGTTGAGCCGATCTGCTCTGTTGTTGTGTCCCCGTCATCAGCGACAGGTGCTATCTTATCATCATCGGAGGGAATTGTCAATGTTTTTTCTCTTTTTTATTTATTTCAGACAATTCACACAATTCTGTCTTTTCCCGGCATCTTTTTTCCCATATATTATGGCCTGCACGCCGCCCCGCTGCCCCTCCCTTCCTCTCAAACCCGGACAGATCCAGTACTCTCCATTCCCCGGGAATACCAGGAAACATCAAACAAAAAACCCAAAACAGAAAAAGCTGAAAACGCAAAAAGACCCTGGCCACAAATACTGCTTCCAGGATCTTACGTTCTTTATCTTCTTTTCTTCTTTCTGTCTGTTTCTCTCCGGAGTCCCCCTAATACCTGTTGTCAAATATTCTCGTAGACTTCTTTTCGCTTCTCGGCAGGTCTCCGATCGACACCGGTTTGACATGCACAAGAATACCGATCTTTTCTTTAAACGCCTTCTGTATCGCTGTCTCCGCCTGCTTCTTATCCACCCCTTTATTAATCTCCACAAAAAGTGTACACTCGTCCTTTCCAAACAGATGGTCCAGCATAAACTGATATTCACTGGAAGCCTCAGGCACGTTTTTAAGCATTTCTTCAATCTGGCTCGGGAAAATGTTCACTCCTTTTACCTTCACCATATCATCCGTTCTTCCGATCAGCGTATCGATTCTCGGGAATTTTGAACCACACTTGCATTCGCCCGGAATAAATCTTGTCAGGTCATGTGTTCTGTAGCGAATCAGCGGCGCCCCCTGCTTTCTCAGCGTAGTAATGACAAGTTCACCCACCTCGCCGTCCGGAACATTCTTCCCGGTCTTCGGATCAACAATCTCAAAATAGAGATAATCATCCCAGTAATGCATCCCGCACTCATATTCACAGCTCATAGCGATTCCCGGTCCGTACACTTCTGTCAGTCCGTAAATGTCATAGAGCTGCACGCCGAGTTCAGCCGCAATGCGCGCACGCATCTTGCTGCCCCATCTCTCCGAACCGATCACACCTTTTCTCAAATAGATTTTATCTGTCAGGTTTCTTTTTCCGATTTCTTCCGCCAGAAGAAGTGCGTAAGAAGACGTCGCGCACAGCACCGTTGATTTCATATCCTGCATCATGCGAAGCTGTTTCTCCGTATTTCCCGGCCCCATCGGAATCGTCATTGCCCCCAGATACTCTGCTCCGGCCTGGAATCCGATTCCGGCAGTCCACAGACCATATCCGGGCGTGATCTGGATACGGTCAAGTGCGGTAATTCCCGCCATCTCATAGCAGCGCGCAAACATTTTTGCCCAGTCTTCCACATCTTTTTTCGTATAGGGAATAATAACCGGGATTCCGGTTGTTCCCGACGAAGAATGAATCCGAACCACTTCTTCGTCCGGCACGGCCTGAAGTCCAAGCGGATATGCCTCTCTTAAATCTCCCTTCCACGTGAAGGGCAGTTTTTCAAAATCTTCCTGCGTCCTGACCGACTCAATATCGACATCTTTCAGCTTTTCTTTATAGAAGCATTCTTTTGAGGTGAGCTGCCGGAGGTTCTCCTTGATCATCTCAAACTGCAGTTCTGTCATCTTCATACTTGTTCTCCTCCGAGTTCCAGCGCCCTTTCATTGAGCGCGATATATTTTTCCTTCACGTTCCTTCTCACAGCCTCCAGCATTTCCTCCATGGAAATGCCAAGCGCACCGCTCTTTGCCGCAGCACCGAGAAGCGCCACATTGAGCACTTTCGGGGAACCCGCCTCTCTGCAGATTGCTTCTCCGTCAATCACGAGAAGCCTCCCGGCCTTTTCTTTCAGATAATCAAGCATCGTATCCGCAGTATAACCGCTTCCTCCCAAAGTTGCAGTTACCGGTTTTACGATCCTGCTGTTTGTAATCACAACTCCGTCTTCTTTCAGATACGGAAGGCATCGCACCGCTTCGCCCGGTTCAAAGGCAAGAATCACATCCGCACATCCAAACGGAATCAAAGGGGAATGAACATTTTCCCCTGCTCTCACATGACTTACTACCGATCCGCCTCTCTGCGCCATTCCGATCGTTTCAGTAGTGCGCACAAAATCTCCCTGTTCCATAGCCGCATACGCAATGAGCCTTGATGCCAGTACAACTCCCTGGCCGCCCACTCCGCACAGCAGACAACTTCTGCTCATCATGCCTCACCTCCCTGTCTGTCTGATTTTTGAATCGCCTCAAACGGACATACTGACGCACAGATTCCGCATCCGTAACAAAGTGACGGATCAATCTGTACACGTTCTCCTTCTGTCACAATTGCAGGGCATCCCAGCTCTTTGATGCACACTTTGCATTTCCGGCACATATTCTGATCGACTTCATATCCAGTCTGCGGTCTTGCCACCGCAATACACGGAGACTTGAATATAATAGCGCGGACGCCGTTTCCTTCCGCCGCCTTTTTCACTGTCTCCACCGCCTCCTCAAGCTGAAGGGGATCCGCCTCATAAATGCGCTCCACTCCGATTCCTTCCAGCACCTTCCGGATGCTGACTTTCGCGGCTACCTCTCCCATGATCGTTTTCCCCGTTCCGGGATGAGGCTGATGTCCTGTCATGGCAGTTGTGGAATTGTCAAGCACAACAAGCACGATATCATTTCCATTGTATACAGCATTCACTGCGCCGGTGATACCGGAAGCAAAGAACGTAGAGTCTCCGATAAATGCAAAATTCACTGCATCCGGCTCAATCACATGGAGCCCCTGCGCAATCGTTACGCCTGCTCCCATGCAGAGACAGGTATCCACCATATCAAGCGGCTGCGCATTTCCCAGCGTATAACATCCGATATCTCCGCTGAATACCGCCTTCTTTCCTTTCATCGCTTTTTTCACCGCGTAAAACGAAGCTCTGTGGGGACATCCCGCGCAGAGGACGGGCGGACGCACCGGCAGCTCCGGAGTCTCCGGATTAGATTCTATATCCTCAGACATCAGGGACATGCCGAGAAACTTTTCCAGGTCAGCCCGGATACTCTCCGTGCTGTTCTCCCCGGCATTCTTTGTATCTCCGGTCAGTTTTCCGCGCACCGTTACCGGAAGATGATATTTTCCCGCAATGCGCAGCAGTTCTCTCTCCACCATCGGATCAAGTTCCTCCAGAACGAGAACTTCATCCAGCCCTTCCAGATACTCTTTCGCCAGCCGCTCCGGGAACGGATGCGGAGTCGAAATTTTCAGAAGCGGCACTCCGTCCGGAATTACTTCTTTTGTGTATGCATAACTTATTCCCGATGCCGCGACTCCTTTACGGCAGTTCTTCTCTCCGATACCGGAGCCTGTCACAAAATTCCGCGGATAATCAGAGAGCAGTTCTGAAAGTTCAGCGTTTCTTTTTTCAATTTTCACATGATTCAGATAAGAAGTGCGTGGAAAAATCACCCAGCGCATCGTATCTTTAATAAACCCTTCCGGCTCTGCTGTTTCCATGTCCGGCAGAAGCGTGATACTCGCACAGGCATGACAGACTCTCGTAGTCGGGCGGAACAATACCGGCGTTGCATATTTCTCTGAAAACTCAAACGCCTCCCCGATCATTTCATACGCCTCTTCCGGAGATGACGGATCGAATACCGGAAGCTTCGAAAACTGGGCAAATGTTCTCGTATCCTGCTCTGTCTGGGATGAGATCGGACCCGGATCGTCCGCTGACACGATCACCATGCCCCCTTTCACACCCATATATGCAAGGCTCATGAGGGGATCAGAAGCCACATTTAATCCCACCTGTTTCATCGTAACGATTGTGCGCGCGCCTGCGTATGCCGCTCCGGCCCCCACTTCCATCGCTGCTTTCTCATTGACGGACCATTCCACATGGATCCGGCCGTCATTGTGTTTTGCAATTGTCTCCAGTATCTCTGTTGACGGGGTGCCCGGGTATCCCGCAGCCATGCGCACGCCCGCCCGGATGGCTCCGAGGGCGATCGCCTCATTTCCCATCGCCAGAATTTTTTTATCAGCCATAGATATATGTACTCCTTTATTGTGATATGTCACTTTTGTATTTTACCACAGTGAAGCAGGAAAAGGAACTGTTAAATTGTGATTTATCGGGAACCGGATAATTCCGCCGGGAGGAGGGTGTTGGTTTCACCCGCACTTTCGTTCGGGACGCAGCGCAGCGGTACATAGGTGCGCAAAGTACGCGCACCAAGTGTCGGCGCTGCTTTACGTGGTTCAACCAACACCCTCCTTCCGGCTAGGCGCATCCAGGAACTACGAAAATCACAAGTTTTCACTGGTATCTCCCGTCCATATATGTTATGATACACACAAAGCATTAACCATTTCCAGCATGTTTTTATTCTAAAAATGCACGATGCCATTTCAGAAATTCTAATCACATTCAGGAAAATCTCAATGCTTTTATTCCCATTCAATACAGCAGAGAGATTTTTTGAAAGGATCAGACAGACGAAACAGTCTCTTCTGCACCATTTATCAAAAAGGAGGCTGTCATATGACAAAACGCAACCTTAAATCCAGAAGCAAGAACTGAATCCTGAAAGAATTTCTGGACAAACACAGAGCGGAGGCGAAGGAAATGAGTATTTTTGAATATAATCAGGAACGTCATATGATGCAGGAGCGTGAAGCTGCCTGGAATGAGGGCAAAGAATCCGGCAGACAGGAAGGAATCCAGGAGGGTATTCAAAAAGGTATCCGGGAAATTGTCCAAAATATGCTCCGACAGGGACTTACCGATGAGCAGATCAAAAATTACTGCAACATCACCAGTGAGGAACTGGAAAAGTTCAAGGAAGAATAGAACATTTACACACAAACCAGAAAGGAGACCCCGAAAATGAACTTCAAACACAACGAAAACCAGATCGCCCTCTACTCAGAGGACGGCACACTGACTGCAGAGATCACGTTTCCTTACATCGACAGCGAAACCGTGAACATAAACCACACCTTCGTCGACTCTTCCCTGCGCGGTCAGGGAATCGCCGGGAAGCTCATGGAGGAACTGACAGCAGATCTCAAAAGCCGGAATTTAAAGGCTGTGCCTACCTGTTCCTATGCCGCGGGGTGGTTTGAGAAACACCCGGAATATCAGGACCTTGTAAAGAAGTGAGAAGCTGCTTTTCCATTCTTTTCGATTAAAATCATTCAGCGCCGTGCGAACGGGAGGGACACATACTGCGTTCCTTCTCATTCGCCGGCGCTGTTTTAGAAATAAGCCGTTTCAGGCTTCTCAAAACTCTTTCTTTTCCATCACATGCATGCTGCACAGAAAGGAAATAATCAGAGCCACAACTGCTGCCACACCGAAAATTGCGCCCAGCTCCCCAACTCCCAGACGGTTTGCCGCGGCAACAAGATCCCCCAGCACATTTCCCGGAATTTTCTCCAGAATCTGATAGATGCACACAACCAGAAGTGCCACTCCTCCGGCAACGATCGGAATGACCAGCTTTCCTCTTTCCCCGTCGAACTTCAGCCTGACCGGAATAAGAACGCTGTCAAACAGAAGAGCGATCGGAGCGATGAGACATCCGCCCAGAACCACCTCGGAGAGACTCGTCTCCATGCCCTGTACCGCCCAGATGACGATTCCCACTGCCATGCTGATCAGCCATGCACCGACTACGAGCAGAAGCGTGAATACATATTTTTCCACTGTATACTGCTTCCTTGTCACAGGAAGAGTGAAGAGAAACAGATAACAGTTTTCATACTCGTCATAGCTGATTGTCGACACTGTAAAAATGGCAAGTATTACTGTAACATAGGAGACGATTGTCAACGGATTTGCATTCATGGCGCCCCATACGATCCCCAGGACAAAAAGCGTGATAATCAGCGTTTTCCCCTGGTTTTTCAGAAGTTTTATATCTTTAATAAGCAGTCCTTTCACAGTTCTTTCCCTCCTGTCAGCATCATAATCACATCATCAAGTGCTCCGTTCTCCACTACGATATCCGGATAGTTTTCCCTGTAATACCGTTTCTGGTCTGTCAGGCAGTCATACCCGTATGACTCCCTTCTCACTCTCAGAATATGTTTCCGGTCAAGTCCGGCAAACTGCTCCGGTGACGCCTTGATCAGACCGTATTCGTTGAGCAGTACATCCGTATCCTCGTGCAGAATAATTTTTCCTTCATGTATCATGTAAATATCGTCGCAGAGTCCCTCCAGATCCGACGAGATATGGGAGCTGATCAGAATCGCCCTCTCCTCGTTCTCTTCCATGTACTCTCTTAACAGATTCAGGATCGCCTCTCTCGACATCACATCCAGACCTACAGTCGGCTCATCCAGAATGAGAAAATCCGCCCTGTGTGTGATCGCTGTGATCACTTTCAGTTTTGCCTTCATACCGGATGAGAACTCTTTGATAAACTTATCAGACGGCACGCTCATCTTCCGGCAGAGATTCATAAATTTTTCTTTTTCAAATCCCGTATACATGGCCTCAAGAACCGGCACGATATCTTTTACTTTGAGATATCCGCTGAAACCGGAACCGGTCATGACCGCTCCAATCTTCTCTCTGTCCTCCCTTGTCAGCTCCGCAGGGGACTTTCCGAAAAGTCTGATCTCTCCTCCGTCGTATGCGATCAGTCCAAGCAGCGCCTTGAAAGCCGTACTCTTTCCTGCGCCGTTCTCCCCGACCAGTCCGGTGATGCACCCACGCTCCACCTTCATCGTACACTTCAGGGTGAAATCCCTGTAATTCTTTACCAGGCTGTTAATTTCCAACATTTTCTAGTCCTCCATGATCAATTCAAATAACTCCCTGATCTCGCTGTCCTCAAGTCCGCATCTGCGGCCCTTCTCCACTGCTTTTGCCAGATCGTCCTCCACCTCCCGGCGCCGTTCTTCCATCATCCGCTCCGGGTTGGCCGCAGCCACAAAGGTTCCTTTGCCGTGGACAGTGACAGTGTACCCTTCCTGTTCCAGATTGTCATATGCTTTTTTGACAGTCAGGGCGCTGATCTTCAAATCTTTTGCAAGAGTCCGGACAGAGGGGAGTATGTCGTTTTCTTTCAAATCGCCGGCTGTGATCAGAGCCTTGATCTGATCCATGATCTGTTCATAGATCGGTACCATCGATGAACTGTTGATTATAATCTTCATTTTTGTCCTCCTCTTGATTAACAGTATATAACAGTATATAACTGTTGTCAACTGTTATATACTGTTTATTTTGAAATTTGTTTCTTTCCGGCTCCTTTCCGCTGAAACCACTATAAAGGCAATCACCGGAAGTGCCTGGCAGCACATTCCGGGATTGTAAGCGGTCGCCAAGGCCTCGGGCAAGCCCGGGCTTTGGCTAGGCCGCCTCACAAAAAAGCTGCCGCACTCAATCCGTGCAGCAGCTCCTTCCTGCTTAACGACTGAAATCACACAGTCAGCCAAATATTTCTTCTTCCGTCACGCACTGCGTTTTCAGCTCTCCCACGAGAGTCTGCAGCGCGTCCACAACATGAGGCCGGATATCGCCTCCGATGAGAACGAGCATGATGTCGTCTCCCACATTCAGCACTCCCTCATTGAGCCACACGCGCACATAGGAGATCCCGGGCATCTTCCGCGCACGCTCCACCGCTGCCTCCACTTTCGCCGCGTCGCTTGAAAAACGCATCGCCGTAACCTCGCCTGTATCTTCCGCGCCCTGTCTCACAGCCGCCTTGGCCGATCTGCGGACCACTCCGTTGTGAAAAAGATACATTCCGCACCCGGAAGCGCCCTCCTGTGATTTTGCTTCTCTTATCCATTCATCCATTGAAGGTGTTTTCATCTTTCTTCTGCCGCTCCTTTCACTCAGACTGTCTCTATGGCCTTTTCCCGTTCGCCCTCTGTTCAGCCCTATTCGCTCTTATTTTCCTGCTCTTCCTTGAGTTTTACCATTATCTCGTAAAACTCTTTCATTTCTTTGTTCATTATAACAGGTCTTCCGTCACGGTTCAGCATACAGTGAGTCGTCGTCCCGTAGGCACTGAGCACTCCTCCTTCGGACATGTTGTAGATATCATATCTGAGCGTAAACTTCACCTTTCCAAAGTCCTGGATGCTGACTGCGATCTCTATGTCATCGTCAAACTTCACACTCTTCCTGTACTCGCAGTCTGCGTGAAGTACCGGGCTTAAATACCCCATCTCCTCGAATCTCCGGTACGGATATCCAAGCTGACCCATCACGTCGATTCTCGCCTCCTCCATCCAGCGGATGTAGTTGGAATGATGGATAATCCCCATCTGGTCTGTCTCATAATACTTTGCTTTCCTTCTGTATCGTTCCATTTCTGTCCTCCGTTGTTCCATTATCTCGTCACTCTGTAATTTTATTGCTCCGCTATTTTATCACTCCGCTATTTTGCTGCTCTGTTATTTTGTTATTCCGCTACTTTTTTATTCCGTTATCTTCAGTCTTACTGTCAGATTCCCGCAACCGCATCCCCGATATTTTTCACGCCGACAAGCCGGATGCCCTTGATCCCCCTTACCATCTTAAGCGATACCTCCGGAAGAATGCATGTCTCAAACCCAAGTTTCTTCGCCTCTGCCACGCGCTGCTCCGGCATGCTCACCGCCCGGACTTCTCCGCTGAGTCCGACCTCGCCGAACACGATCGTCTTCTCATCCACCGGACGGTTCCGGAAACTTGAAACGATCGCCATCACGATCCCGAGATCAATCGCCGGCTCATTCATCCGGATTCCTCCGGCAATATTTACATAGGCGTCGGAACTGGCAAGCGCCATGCCAAGCCGTTTTTCCAGCACAGCCATAAGCAGGTTCACACGGTTGTAATCCGTCCCGGCAGCCGTCCTTCTCGGCATCCCGAAATTGCTGTGGCAGACGAGCGCCTGAATTTCGATCAGAATCGGCCTCGTTCCCTCGATGGAACATGCCACAACTGATCCGGAAGCGTGCTCCGGCCTTCCGCTCAGCATATATTCCGACGGGTTTTTCACCTCTGAGAGCCCTTCCCGCCTCATCTCGAAAACACCGATCTCATTTGTGGAGCCGAACCGGTTTTTCACCGCCCGAAGGATCCGGTAGGACGCATGGCGGTCCCCCTCAAAATAGAGCACAGTATCCACCATGTGTTCCAGCACTCTCGGGCCTGCCACGGTTCCTTCCTTCGTCACATGTCCCACAATAAAGATCGAAATATTCAGCCCTTTCGCAAGCTGCATGAGCAGATGGGTAGCCTCCCGCACCTGGGAGACGCTTCCCGGGGCCGAACCGACTTCCTCGCTATACATCGTCTGAATAGAGTCAATAATGACAAGATCCGGCTTCTGCCTCTCAATCACGCCCCGTATGATCTCCAGATTCGTCTCGCAAAGAAGCAGCAGCCCGGACGGAAACACGCCCATACGGTTTGCCCTGAGCCGGATCTGCGCCCGGGACTCCTCCCCCGATATATACAGTACCTTCCTCTGCGCCGACATCTCCCGGCATACCTGAAGAAGCAGCGTTGACTTTCCGATTCCCGGATCACCGCCCACAAGCACGAGCGATCCGGGGACGATCCCGCCTCCCAGCACCCGGTCCAGCTCTCCTATGCCGGTGCAGCACCGCACGTCGTTGTCCGCGTTCACCTCATTGAGCGGAACAACATCCGCCTCCCTTACCGACTCTCTCACCGATCGGGAAGATACAGTTGATCCCCTCGTAATCCCGCTGTCAATCCTCTCTTCCACAAAGCTGTTCCACTCTCCGCAGGCCGGACACTGCCCCAGCCACTTCGACTCTTCATGACCGCAGTTCTGACAGAAATATACGCTCTTTTTTCCTTTCGCCATTGTACCTTTATCCTCTCTGAAGCTGTTTTTTTCCGGATCGCAGGCAGCACACGTCAGAGCCGTTCGCTGTCCGCTGCCCGGCAAACGCATGCTCATGCAGGCATGGCATCCGCTTGCCGGGCTTATCACGCAAGAAAACAGGGTGGATTCACATCCACCCCGGAAAGAACTATCTCATTCGCATTTTGCGACTTTCACCTGCGCGCTGTTGTCTGCGCTCAGTTCTACACTGACGCTTAACTTTCCGCTTAAATTCGTACTCATCTTTCCTGCGGAAACACCGTCGATAAATACCTCGTACTCGCTCTCCGGCTCAAGCTCCAGCGTAAACTGCACGTCCCCCGCCGCAGATACCTCAAACGAAACTTCCGAGTCAGTCTCTCTGTAGCTCTCCACCGCGCTTCCCGGAACGGACTCATAGACGAACATTCCGTTTTTCTCAAGCTTTGTGATCTCCGAAAATGTCTTCACCTTATAAATATCACCCTGGAACTCGAAATTGTCCTTCTTTGTCTTCGCACCAAGCGTGTAGTCCCCAAAGCTGAGAGTGCCGTCGTTTTCTGCGTGCAATAAGTCTTTTACCGCTGCCATCTTAAATTTTCCTCCTAAGTATTTCAGATTCAATCTGCTATCGATATTATAATATAATCCGTTCTTTTTTTCTACTGAAATTTCTTCACTGTGAAGCGGATCTCCTTCTTTGCCGTCCCTGCCTCTACATGGTCTCCGGCCTTTATCTCCCCGGAGAGAATCGCGTCCGCAAGCTTATCCTCCAACTCTGTCTGAAGCGCGCGCCGAAGCGGACGGGCCCCGTATTTGGCGTCCGTTCCCTTTTCAACGATCAGATTTTTCGCCGAATCGCGCAGCGTCAGATGGATATCCATCTCCTCCGCCAGCCTCTTCGTAAAGCTGCGCACAAGAAGTGTCACGATCTTCTTCATGTGGCTCTTGTCAAGCGCATGGAACACAATCGTCTCGTCGATCCTGTTTAAAAATTCCGGACGGAAGATCATCTTCACTTCGTCCATCACATTCTGCTTCATCCGCTTGTAATCTCCCGCCGGATCTTCCTTTGCCGCGAATCCGAGTTTCTTCGGATCTACGATCGCCTTTGCCCCGGCGTTGGACGTCATGATGATCACTGTATTTGAAAAATCCACCTTTCTCCCCTGGGAGTCCGTGATATGTCCGTCGTCCAGCACCTGAAGAAGGATGTTAAACACATCCGGATGGGCCTTTTCGATCTCATCAAAGAGCACAACCGAGTACGGGTGGGTCCGCACCCGGTCACTTAGCTGTCCGCCTTCCTCGTGTCCAACATATCCCGGAGGAGAACCGATCATCTTTGAGACAGAGTGTTTCTCCATATATTCCGACATATCCACGCGGATCATCGCTTCCTCGCTTCCAAAAAGAGCTTCTGCAAGCGCCTTGGACAGCTCGGTCTTTCCCACGCCGGTAGGCCCGAGGAAAAGGAAGGAGCCGATCGGCCGCTTCGGGTCTTTGAGCCCGACTCTTCCCCTCTTTACCGCACGGGCGACCGCGCTGACCGCTTCTTCCTGTCCGACAACCCGCCTGTGAAGCACTGTCTCAAGTTTCTTTAAGCGCTCTGTGTCACTCTCGGTAAGCTTCTGCACCGGCACCTTTGTCCAGGCTGACACAACGGATGCAATCTCATCTTCCGTCACCGCCGGATGCGCTGCAGCACTCTTTTTATCAAAGCGTTTCTTCACCGTTTCCAGACGCGCTTCCACCTGCTCCTGCTCTTTCTGTATCATGGACGCTTCGGTGAAGTCTCCCCGGCGGATGCTCTCCTCTTTCTGAGAGACAAGTTCTTTGAGTGTTCCTTCCAGCGCTGAGAGCTGCTCCGGCACTTTGTATCCTTTCAGGCTGACTTTCGCGCACGCCTCATCCAGGACGTCGATCGCCTTATCCGGCAGATTCCGGTCTGTGATGTACCGCTCTGACATCTGTACCGCTGCCTCCAACGCGCTCTCTTCGATAGAAACGCGATGATGGGATTCATACTTTTCCTTCAGGCCGCTTAAGATGGCAAGACACTGCTCCTTTGTCGGCTCCTCCACGGATACAGGCTGGAACCGCCGCTCCAGAGCGGCGTCTTTCTCGATATATTTCCGGTACTCGGCAATGGTCGTGGCGCCGATCAGCTGTAACTCCCCTCTTGCAAGAGACGGCTTCAGGATACTGGACGCATCGATGGCGCCCTCTGCTCCTCCGGCTCCGATCATGGTGTGGATCTCATCCAGAAAGAGGATAATATTTCCGCTTGCCTCCACTTCCCCGATGAGGCCTTTCATCCGCTCTTCAAATTCACCGCGGTATTTGGATCCCGCGATGAGGCCGGGCAGATCGAGGGTGTAGATCCGCTTCCCTTTCATCTTCTCCGGCACGATTCCGGATGCGATCCGCTGTGCCAGTCCTTCGATGATCGCGGTCTTGCCTACACCGGGCTCACCGATCAGGCAGGGGTTGTTCTTCGTCCGGCGGCTTAACACTTCCATGAGCCGGTACATCTCCTGATCCCTGCCGATCACCGGATCAAGCTTTCCCTCCTCTGCGCGGGCCGTCATGTCCGTACAGTACTGCTCTGTCATGGAGCCGGCGCCTCTTGAGTCCTCCTGAAGCTCTTCCTGATACTCTCTTAAGTCCGCGCCCGCCGCGTTTAAAACATCCTGAAGGATCTTCTGAAGATTGATGTTAAGCGTGATCAGAATCCGTGTCGCCACGCAGTCCACATCCCGGATCATGGAGAGCAGCAGATGTTCCGTTCCGATCTCCGGAGCGTGCAGCCTTACAGCCTCCCTCTCGCTGTTCTTCAAAATGTCCTGGAACCTCGGACTCTCCTCAGGCTTCCGGCCGGCAAACACATTGTCCCGGGGAACGATCAGCTCATCCATAAGCCGGAGGATTTTCTCCTCCTCCACTCCGTTCTGGGAGAGCACCTGTCCGGACACTCCGGAATACTGCGCCCCGAGTCCAAGAAGGAGATGCTCGGTTCCGATGTACGGATGATTCATCTCCTTCGCTTTGGCGGCGGCAAACTTAATCGCTTCCTCCGCCTGTTTCGTATATGATAACTGCATAGATTCCTCCCTGTCACTCGTAGTCGTCAAATATTTCATCTACCAGATCGTGCACTTCCTGCCGCGAAATATTTTTGCAGCATCCCCTTGCAAGCACGATCTTAAGCTCCCGTCTCATCTCCTCGAGCTGCTCCATCTTGTCGATGTCAAGCGCAATGACGGCGCCTCTTCTCTTGTCCAGGCTGATGTATCCCTCTCTTTTCAGCACACTGTACGCCTTGTTCACCGTATGCATATTTACTCCGATTGTGTCGGCGAGCTGGCGGACCGACGGAAGAGAATCCCCCTCCCGTATGACGGATGTCGCAATCCCCATAATAATCTGATTGCAGAGCTGAACGTATATCGCCTCGTCACTGTCAAAATCAACTTCTATGATCATAACGGTCCCCTTTCTCGTTCGTGTTATATAAATAATAGCACACCATACAGTTCCTGGCAAGCGCAAAACCGGAAGTGCGTTCCGCACAGTCTGCCGTACCGCTTCGCCATAACCGGAAACGGGAATTTACCGCTGTGTTCCTGCCCGCGCTGCTTCTATTCTCCCTGTACAGTCTTCAAGCATCTCCGTCACTGTTTTTCCATATACCGGATGGCGCTTATACGGCGCGATCTGGGAAAGCGGCCTTAAGACAAACTCTCTCCTGTGCATGTCCACATGAGGAATGCACAGATTATTCTCCTGTACAACCTCATTATCGTAAAAGAGAATATCCAGATCCAGTGTTCTCGGTCCCCAGTGGATCTTCCTCTCCCGTCCTGCCTCTTTTTCAATCCGGTTCAGTTCTCCGAGCAGTTCCTCCGGAAAAAGAAGCGTCTCCAGTTCCAGGCATCCGTTCAGGAAATCTGCCTGATCCGTGACGCCGTAGGGCGCAGTCTCGATAAAGTCCGACACTTTCTTTACAGAGCATCCTCTGATATGATCCAGCGCTTCCACTGCGTTTTTCAGATATGTTTCCCGTTCTCCCATGTTGGAGCCAAGTGCGATGTACGCGGTGTGTCTTGCCCGCTCGATCTTCACGCTGACCGTCTTAAGAGGCAGTCCTACCGGAGCCCACGGTTTTTTGATCTCCAGGGCAATTCTTCCGATCTTCGGATAACGGATCAGAATCTCTTCTGCCAGACACTCCGCAGCCCTCTCAAGAAGCTGGTATGTGTTTTCCCTTAGGTAGCTGTCAATGAAGGCGCTGACCTCCCCGTAATGAACCGATGCGGTCAGATCGTCTGTCCGCCCCGCCTGCCTTGTATCTGTATACAGGTCCGCGCACACAAGAAACTTCTGCCCCAGCCGGTTCTCCTCCGGAAACACCCCGTGGTTTGCAAACACCTCCAGATCCTCGATCCGTATCCTGTCTTTCTGCATTGCACTTCCTCCCTACTACAATAATAACTTCTCGGAATCTTCAGCCCTGTTTCTCAGTATTTCATAAGGGCTCTTGTCATCGCGACTGCCCGCCTGTTTTTCTCCACGTCATGCACTCTCACAAAGGCACACCCCTTCTGGACACCGTAGACCGTCGTCACAAGTGTTCCTTCCTCCCTCTCTGACGGCGGAAGGTCAAGTGTCAGCCCGATTACGGATTTTCTCGACGTTCCGAGAAGTACCGGGAGCCCGAACTCTTTCATAATCTCAAGATGCGCGATGATCTCAAGGTTCATCTCATAAGTCTTGCCGAATCCCACGCCCGGATCCAGTATGATCCTGTCTCTGCCTATCCCCGCCCGGTCAGCGATCGCAAGGCACTCCCGCATGTCGTCCATAAATTCCGGCAGAAACTGTCCATAATCCGATCCGTTCCTGTTGTGCATTAGACAGCACGCCGCGCCGCTCTCCGCGATGACGCGGGCCATCTCTTCGTCGTACTTCAGCCCCCAGATATCGTTGATCAGATCCGCCCCTGCATCCAGAGCAGCCCGGGCCACTGCGCTTTTATATGTGTCCGCGGACACCGGGACATCAAACTCCTTTTTCAGCCGCTCGATCACCGGGGTGATCCGGGATATCTCTTCCCCGTCCGAAATCTGCTCATGGCCGGGACGTGTGGACTCTCCGCCCACGTCGAGGATATCCGCCCCTTCGCGCACCATCTGCTCCGCGTGAAAGAGCGCCGCGTCAGGGGTATTGTACTTTCCCCCGTCGGAAAAGGAATCCGGCGTCACGTTCAGGATTCCCATGATGTAAGTATTGTTGTCTGTGTCGAATTCTTTTCCGCCTATAATCATATCTCTATCTCCATATTTTTCTTTTCTTCATCCCAGTCGCATTCCCGCTCTGCCGGACAGGCAAAGCACATCCGGGACGCTTTGTCGCTCATATACAGAAGCCTCTCCAGAGGCTCTGCATCGCCTTTCAGTCTCCGGTGCCCGAGGATGGCTGTCAGAATCATCTGTTTCTCCTCCGGGGTGCATATACAGTCCGAAGGCAGTTCGTCAAGAATCTGTTCCGCAATCTTCGCACCGGCCTTCTCGTGAGGAATCCCCTCCTCATACTGCGCGTATTTTCCGATATCGTGGAGAACCGCCGCCAGGTAGATCGTCTCTTTTTCCAGAGGAAGCCCCTCTTCCAGCGCAGTGATGTACGCGATTCTCGCCACATCGAGGAGATGGTTCATCTGGTGCCGGCAGAAGATCCTCCCCTGCTCCAACTCTTCCAGCTTCCGGCTGCACTCACTGTACAGCGGATGCCGGAGAACAGCGTTTACCCGTTTCATCTTCTCCGCCACGCCGCTCACCTCCCGAGCATGCGGAAGAACCGCTCTTCCAGCACCGGATCGGATTCAAAAACGCCTCTTCTTGCAATCGTCACCGTCCTGCTGCCCGGTTTCTTTATTCCCCGCATTGTCATGCACATATGCTCCGCCTCAATCATAACGATGGCTCCCTTCGGTGCCATATGCTCCATCAGAGCATCCGCGATCTGTCCGGTAAGCTGCTCCTGGAGCTGGAGACGTCTCGCATAGGTCTCCACCGTGCGGGCAAGCTTGCTTAACCCCACCACTCTGCCGTCCGGAATATAGGCGATGTGCGCCTTCCCGTAGAACGGAAGAATGTGGTGCTCACAGGTGGAATAAAAAGTAATGTCCTTCTCCAGCACCATCTCGCTGCTCTTTGAAGTAAATGTCCTTGCCAGATGCACCGCCGCATCGTCCTCGGCCCCTGCGTACAGCTCCTCACACATCCGGGCAACTCTCGCAGGCGTATCCTTCAGCCCTTCCCGGTCCGTATCTTCTCCGATTCCTTCCAGAAAAAGCCGAACCGCCTGCTCTATTTTCTCATGATCTATCATTTTCATCCCTCTTTTTCTCTTTCCCGCCTTTGTTCGTTTCTGACTTTATCCGGCTCCGCTTTGATTCATCTCCGGCTTTGTCCGTTTCTGCCTTTGTCCGGCTCCGCTTTGATTCGTCTCCGGCTTTGTCCATCTCCGGCTTTGTCTGTCTCTGCCCTATCCTTCTTCATCTTTCACAGCGCGGTATGCCGCCTCTGCCTGCGAGAGAAAGGAAAGCGATCCAAACACAAGAACCACATCTTCCTCCGCAGCCTCCTGAATCGCCGCTCTCACCGCTCTTTCCACTGTCTCGGACGCTTCGTTTCCCGGCATCTCCCGCTCCGGCGCTCTTACGTCCCCACAGTAATCCCGGTAAACTTCCGCCAGCTCAGAAGCCGGAAGCACTCTGTTTCTGTCAGGAAGATCCACGGTAAAGACGGTATCCGCAGCAGGGCCCATAATCCGGGCGATCCTTCTGTATTCCTTATCCCGGAACACGCCTGTAATGTACACCAGTCTCCGTCCGTGGAAGTAAGTCTCCACAGACTCCTTAAGCTTCAGCGCTGCGTCCTCATTGTGGGCTCCATCCAGAATAAAAACCGGATTCTCCCCGAGACAGGTAAAACGCCCCGGCCAGACGGTGCGCTCCATGCCCCGCTTCACCGCTTCTGTACTGACTGCATATCCTCTTTCCTGCAGTGCGCGGATCACCTCCAGGGCTGTCACTGCATTCTCAATCTGGTTCCTTCCCGCCAGGACGGTGTGAAATTTTTCCCCGCGATCCCTGCATTCACCGCCGTTCTTCCATCCGCTGTATGCGAACCGGGTTCCCCGGTGACTCTCCTCCAGGATCTCTGCCCGGCGCGGGTCCGCCTGCACGTAACTGCAGCCGCACGCCTCCGCCCGGCTCTTTATCACCTCATTCACTGACTCCCTCTGCCGCACGGATACAACCGTGCATCCGGGTTTTATGATCCCTGCTTTGTTCTGCGCGATCTCCTCAACCGTGTCGCCGATAACGCCGATGTGATCCCTTCCAATGCTTGTAAACACAGCACAAATTGTATTGCTTACTATGTTTGTCGCATCCAGTTCTCCGCCCAGTCCGGCTTCCAGCACAACCAGGTCGCATTTCATTTCCCGGAAATATAAAAAAGCTATCGCCGTCTCTGCTTCAAACACGGTCGGGCTGTGTTCCCCGGCCGCTTCCATGCGGGCAATAGCATCTCTAACTTTCTCCGTCAGCTGCGCGAATTTTTCTTCCGGTATCCACTCTCCGTCCGTCTGGATCCGTTCCAGATAGGAGACTACCGTCGGCGAGACATACCGCCCGACTCTGTATCCTGCCTCACTTAGTATCGTTGAAGTGTATGCAAGCACAGATCCCTTGCCGTTTGTCCCTGCAATATGTATGAACTTCAGATCATCCTGCGGATTTCCGAGTTCACGCAACAGACCTCGAATCGTATCCAAGCCAAGTACACTTCCGTATTTCGACATTTCGTCCAAATATACCCTTGCTTCTCTGTAGGTCACGTCTTTTCATTTCCTTTCGGTAAAGACTCGTTCCGTGATATCATAGCACTATTTTGCAGGATGCACAAGTTTTTATTTGCCGGCCGGCAAAGTCCGGCAAAGTCCGGATTGACATGCCGTACAATATATGTTACGTTTAGTGTACTAAATGAAATAGTACACTTATTACAGTGTCATCGGTGTACGAGGGACAATGTATCCCTGTACACCGGTGCTGATTTCAGAGAAAGGGCGTACCATGATTGCGATTGACTATCAGAGCAGACTGCCTCTGTACGAGCAGATTGTCCGGCGTTTCCAGACGCTGATTTTAAGCGGCGCCATGCCGCCGGACACACAGATGCCCTCTGTCCGTTCGCTGGCAGTAGAGCTTTCCATCAACCCGAACACCATACAGAAGGCTTATTCCATGCTGGAACAGCAGGGCTATATCTATCCGGTCAAAGGGCGCGGAAACTTTGTCGCGGACACCGCTGTCCTCGTAAAGGAACAGAAGGGCTCCCTGTTTCAGGAACTGGAAAGACTGCTCTCATACGGCATGAAGCTGGGGATCACGAAGGAAGAATATCTGGAGGCCGTGGAGCGGCTCTGCCAAAAGGAGGAACACCATGATTGAGTTAAAGAATGCCGACAAGACATTTCGGAACGTCCACGCCGTTGACCATGTGACTGCACAGATCCGGGACGGGATGGTTTTTGGCCTGATCGGTTCAAACGGCGCGGGAAAAAGCACGCTTCTGCGCATGATCTGTGGGATTATCCGTCCCGATTCAGGCGAGGTGCTGGCCGACGGCCGACCCGTCTTCGAGAATCCGGAAGTCAAGGCTCAGATCTGCTTTCTGTCCGATTCGCCGTACTATTTTTCAAATGCGGACATCCGGCAGATGCGAGACTATTACTGTATGATCTATCCGTCATTTAACCGGAAGCTCTTCGACTCCCTGACAGAGAAGTTCCGCCTGGAGTCCTCGCGGAAACTGGCCTCCTTTTCAAAGGGGATGAAAAAACAGGCCTCCATACTGCTGGGGCTCTGTTCCGGCACAAAATACCTTCTCTGCGACGAGACGTTCGACGGGCTGGATCCTCTGATGCGCCAGGCAGTCAAAAGCCTTTTCGCCTCGGAGATGCTGAACCGGGATTTCACCCCTGTGATCTCCTCTCACAACCTCAGAGAACTGGAAGATATCTGCGACGGCATCGGACTTCTTCACCAGGGGAAACTCCTTCTGACCGAGGACCTGGACCAGATCCGCTGCTCCATATGCAAGCTTCAGTGTGTGATCCCCGACGCCCGCAGGGAAGAAGCGCTGATCCGGAGCCTGCGCGTTGTAAAAATAGAGCGTTCCGGCTCTCTTCTCACACTGACAGTGAGGGGAGACCGCTCAGACGTTCTCGATCTTGCCCGGGCGCAGGAACCGCTCTTCGCGGAAGTTCTGCCGCTGACACTGGAAGAAATATTCATAAGCGAAACGGAGGTGGCCGGCTATGACATCAAAGATTTCCTTTATTAAACTCATCCGCGCGGAATTAAAGCAGAGAGGATGGCTCCTTGCGCTGACCTGCATCGTCCTTTTTCTCTCCATGCCCGTATATTCGATGATGTGGCTGGATGCCTATATGACGAACTACGGCCCGTCCGAATATATCACGGCCGCCGAAATGTACACGGATATCCGGAATATGTTTCCCGGTCTCATAAACGGGTTCCGTTTTTCGATCCTGACTGCGGCCTTCGCAGTGTTCGGAGCGCTCAGCGCCGCAGCCGGGTTCGGATACATTCATTCCCGGGAAAAGCTGGATTTTTATCACGCACTTCCCATCAGACGAAGCCGCCGTTTTGCCGTATCCTGGCTCTGCGGGCTTCTCACATTCGTGGTGCCCTATGTCATATGCGCCGCGCTGACCGTGGCCGCAGGCGCGGTGCAGGGAATAATGGACGCGCAGCTTTCAGCCGCATGTGCTCTCGCGGCACTTGCCGGCATCCTGTGCTTCCTCCTCGTTTATCACACATGCATCCTCGGATTTATGCTCTCCGGCCGGACACCGTCCGGTCTGCTCGCCGCCCTTGCCATTTTTGTATACGCTTCCCTTGTCCTCGGGACAATAAGTTCTCTGCAGAATGTGTATTTTAAGACTTACTATTCCCCGGGCGAAACTTTGTCAGACCGTCTGATGCAGGTTCTCTCACCGCTGGGACTTTTCTCGGCGATGAACAACTTTACGGGCATGAACGGCTTCTCCCCTGTGTCTTTTATACTGGCGGCGGTCATGTCCTGTCTCCTCCTCGGGGCTGCCCTCATTCTGTACCGCCGCTACCCGTCAGAGGCCGCGGGGAATGCCCTTTCTTTCCCGGCAGCAGCGCCCTTTGCAAAAGTGGCAGTCTGCATACCGGCGTCAGTTTTTCTGGCGCTTTTTGCACAGGCATTTACCGGAGCGGACGCATCCGGATGGACCTTTCCGCTTAGTATTCTTGCCGCACTGATTCTCTGTGCGCTGATCGAATTTATCTACCGGATGGATCTGCGGCAGCTTTTAAAAGGATGGAAGTCTTCCCTCGTCTCCGTTGCGGGAGTGGCAGCGGTGCTTTGCATATTTCAGTTTGACCTGTTCGGATACGACACGTATCTTCCCCGGGAAGATCAGATTGAAAGCATCCGTTTCCGGGCGGACTCCTTTCCCGCCTATTTAAATTCCGTCGGATATTCGACGGGGTATGACGATGCTGACCTCTACTATTTCGGCGCTCCCGCCCCGGACAGCAGTACCCATCTGCTCTATACGCTCGCCCAGTCGGGTGTCCGCAGCACCCGGGACGAAAGCACCGGTTCCGAAGAAAACATACTGGGCGCGGCCTTCTGTTTTGAGCTTGAGAGCGGGCGCTCGGTCACACGATGGTATACATTGAACTTCAGCGATGCATATGATATCATGGAAGAGCTGTTTTTAAACGAAGACTACCGGCGTTCACTTTTCCCGGTTTTTACAATGGACCGGGAACAGATTTCCGGCGTTTCACTGACAGACGCCTACGCTACATCCACAGAGCTTCCACTCAGCGAGGAAGAGCGAAACAGTCTGCTTGACGCCTGTGAAAAGGATCTTCTCGCCGTGGACTTTTCCGTTCTTCAAAATGAGAGTCCTCTGGCAGAACTTTCTCTGGATATTCCGGATCCGTATGCAGTGACCTCTCTGCCTGCTTCCGCCGCCGCGGACACTGCCGCATCAAAAGATTCCTCTCTGGATCCCGATTCTCTGTTCACCGTCCGCGGGCTTTATATTTATCCGGGCTATGTCAATACGCTTGACTGGCTGGAGGAGCACGGGTACCGGATCCGCACAGAGATCGATCCGCAGGATGTGGCGGAACTGACTCTTACGCTGTCCCTTGAGTCTGTCCAGAGCGGCAGATACGACAGTCTTATCGGCTCTTTAAGCGGCACGGCCGTGTATACGGAGTACGGAGACAGCGGGCTTCTCACAGTTTCCGACACAGAGGACATTGCCGCAGTGCTGGAAAACACAGAGCAGTACTGGCCTGATCTTCTCGGAAACAGGCTGTCCTCCGGGGATTATCTGGACATCCGCTACCTGGAAGGGAAAGGATCCGCCGCATACGATGTGATATAATCCAGTGCAGTCGTGGCGCTGTGATCTGGTGCGGACGATGCCGTCTGGTATGATCTGATATGATCTGCCGCACGTCTTCCTGCA
This sequence comes from Ruminococcus turbiniformis, assembly GCF_020687545.1. Lineage (GTDB taxonomy): Bacteria > Bacillota > Clostridia > Lachnospirales > Lachnospiraceae > Mediterraneibacter > Mediterraneibacter turbiniformis. The sequence goes on from NZ_JAJEQX010000018.1 coordinate 22,011, forward strand.
TAGAAAAGAAAAGGAGAGTTACCTGTCATGATCATCGGTTCACATGTCGGCATGAGCGGAAAGGAAATGCTGCTCGGCTCCGCAAAAGAAGCCGTATCCTACGGCGCGGACACATTTATGTTCTACACGGGAGCGCCGCAGAATACAAGACGCAAAGAGATCAGCGAGTTAAACATCGGTCCTGCATGGGATTACATGAAAGAGCACGGCATCCGCGATATCATCGTCCATGCCCCGTACATCATCAACCTCGGAAATACCGTCAAGCCGGAGACCTTCTCCCTGGCGGTGGAATTTCTCGCAAAGGAGATTGACCGCACCGTAAGCTGCCGAAGCCACACTCTCATTCTCCATCCCGGCGCTCACGTAGGCGCAGGCACGGACGCGGGTACAGCCCAGATCATCAAAGGGCTTAACGAAGTGCTCACCGCTGACACCGACTGCCATATTGCGCTGGAAACCATGGCCGGGAAGGGATCTGAGATCGGCCGTTCGTTTGATGAGCTGGCGCGCATCTACGACGGAGTGACGCACAGCGAAAAGCTCCGCGTCTGCTTCGATACATGCCACACAAGCGACAGCGGATATGACATTATCCACCATTTTGACGATGTCATGGAAGATTTTGACCGGATCATCGGAAAGGATCAGATTGCCGTCTTCCACATCAATGACAGCAAGAACGTGCCCGGAGCGGCGAAAGACCGTCATGAGAACATCGGTTTTGGGGAGATTGGGTTTGACGCGCTGAACTATATCGTACACCACCCTGATTTTGAGAACATTCCAAAGATACTTGAGACGCCGTACATCCCGTCTCCGTCGAATCCGAAGAAATCCTTCGCCCCGTACCGGCATGAAATCGCAATGCTCAGAAGCGGCGTGTTCAATCCGGATCTGAAAGAAGAAGTTATCCGGGATGCGTAAGAGGATGCCAAGGTCTCGGGCAAGCCCGGACTTTGACTCGTCGTCTATACAAAAACCGGGAAATGCATCAGGCCCTGACCTGAACGCATTTCCCGGTTTTTCTGTTCCAGCGTCTGAACGGAGTCGAACCGTCGCACATGCCTCCGGAGGGCATTGCTCTATCCACTGAGCTACAGACGCATTCCGGCTGTCATAAAAGAGGAAAGCTTACACTTCCTCTTCAACAGCCGTAATTATCCTAGCACAAATACAGAAAAAAGTAAAGAGCTTTCTCTACAAATTCCTTCTGCCGGAAAACGCCCACAGCACCCAGACAAAAACAGCAGCGGTGGCAACCGCCGCTTTCACTCCCGGCAGCGCAAGCACATGTACCGCGTATCCTGCATATGGGACCCACGCCATTGTCTCTCCCGCGAAATTTTCCTCTGTAGTCACAGCAGCGTCCGGCACGTCGTTGCTGTCCCCCTTCGTGACAATCCCCTGTGCCGTAACCTCTGCCGCCCGGTGTGTCACAAGCACACCGGACGCACTCTCAAATGCGATGATATCGCCCTTTTCCACGTCTTCATACGCTCTGTTCGTATCCACGAAACAGAGACTTCCCACAGGAATCTCCGGCTCCATGCTTCCGCTCATGACGACATAGGGCCGGATACCCGCAGCCCGGGACAGAATCACTGCAAGGACGGCCAGGACAAGCGCCCCCTGCATCACGTCTAAGAGCATCCATTTTCTTCGTCTCCTTGCCTTTTTCATCTCCCGGTCTCCTCTGCCGCCAGAGTGAAGCTGTTTGTCTTAAGATCCGTATGCGAAAAACGGTCCCATGTAATCTTCCGGTTTATGAACGTCACCTCCGCGTCTTCCGCTGTCATGTCCGCGCAAACCGCAGCCTGGACAGGGGTAATTCCTCCGTAGGAAGTTTCTGCCGGGGAAAGCGACACGCTCACGTTCTCTGTCTGCGCGGTCACGTCTGTCAGAACATACCGGGAAACCCGCTTCTCCTCCACGGTGTATGTCCCGGAAGGGAGCCCCCGGATCACCGTCTGAAGCGTCGCCGTCCCGTCATCTGCCGTAAGCGACTCCACCTCATCCTCCGTAAAGGACACCGCCCGCGCGTAGGACCGCTCTGCCCCGGTCACATCTGTCCCGCGCACCTCGAAGAGAAAGACTGCGCTTCCGTGGAAGCTGTAAAAATCCTCCGCATAGATCGTCTTATTGATCGTCAGGTCAAGCAGCCTGACATTTTCCGCCGTGTAGGAAAACTTCTGTACTCCTCCGTCAGCCTCGAGAATGCAGAACTCCTGCTCCCATGCTCCGGTATAACCGTCCGGAATTTTCGTCTCCACGATTTTAAACCATCCTTCGTTGTCCTCTGTCCGCTCAACCGTTTCTTCATTATAATAGGTGCCCGCCGCTTCATCGAAGCTCAGGATCAGGGCCGGAGTTTTGCCGTATCCCCCTTCTTTCCTGCTCCATTCGTACACTGCGAACTCCGCACCCGGCAGCAGTTCTCCTGTCGCTTTATCCTTCTTTGTCACCTCAATCTCAGCTTTTGGCGCAAGAGGATCGTTCTTCACAGTATAAGAAAACTTCTGTCCTTCCCCGCCTTCCTGTGCCACCTGAAATTCCTGCTCCCATTTTCCTTCAAATCCTTCCGGACACTTTGTCTCCGCCGCCTTGAACCATCCGCCGTTTTCCTGCGTATATGTCAGTCCGGACAGGCTGTACGTCCCGTCGCCGTTGTTCTGCATCTTTCCGTATTCCGCATATCCGCTGCCGTCCCACTCATAAACAGTAAACTCCGCATCGGTCAGCGGGCGGCTGTCCCTGCTGCTGATTTTTGTCACTGAAATATCTCCCGTTCCCGCCGGTATTTTCAGTCTCGTAATCACCTCATTCGTCTCATAAGACTCATCTTCATAGGCCGATTTTACCGAGAGCACGGCTGTATTCGGAATCACACAGACTCCGTCCTGAAGGTAACTGCTCAAGTCCGCTCCTGCATCAATCTCCACTCGGATAATATAATGATAGTTTTTCCCGTAGAACGAGTCCTGTCCGGGATCACGGCACGTAAATGCAATCCGGTTTCCTGTACCGGTAATGGAAAACAGCTCTGTCACATCGTTTCCTCCGTCGTCCACTACCTTTGCATCGATATACCGAAGGCAGGATGCCAGCGTATCAGAAATACTGTACTCTGTGTAGTAAAATTTCCGGTCTGACTGAAGCGGCACGTTCTCTGAAATTTTATAGGTGAATATCTCCTCCCGCGCGTCCAGCGTATTTTCCCGCGCGTCTGTCTCATCGCTGTCAGAGACAGTCTTTACCGGAGGGTACGGCGTCGTTACTCTTGCGAATCTAGTCGCAGTGTAGCCAAGCCAGGAATATTTTCCAAGATCCGGATCATTTCTCACATCGCTCTCCGTAAAATGCGGGTACCGCCCGCCGCTCATTCCGTAATAAAACGGCAGTCCCAGATCATTGTTCCAAAACGTCAGGTTGTTGTACAGCCCGTATGAAAATGAATCTGACGTGAAATTGACAAGTACCTGACCGGAGCTGTCCTCATCCTCCCGGCTCGTCATCTCATACGCCCCGTCCGCAAACACCGGGTTTCCATTGTTATTCTGCGTATACAGAAGGCCGCAGTCGTCCGCCACAAAGATCTTGTCATAATCTGATGTAATCACACACGTCTGGGAGAAATCGATATCCGTAATCGTTGCGTACCCTTTCACCGTAACCGGTTCTCCTGTCTCGTGGTCATAAAACGCAATCGAACACTCCGCGTACCGCACTCCGTCCTCCGCGATTCCGATTGCCTGTGTGTCAAAACCCACTGTGCCGTACTCCAGACCGTACAGGGTCAGCAGTTCATAATCCGTGATCGTAAATTTCACATCCACGGAACGCCCGGCAAATGTACCCACATTCCGGTACCATGCCCCGATCTGACCTTTCAGAGAGTCGTCCGGCAGGTTGCACCAGTAAATGTGGTCTGCATACTCTGCCCCCGCAAACAGCGACGAGTCAAAACCGAACGGTTCCACCACTGTATTTTCATTGACCTTTGCCTGGAACTCATAGTCCCCGCTCACCACATCATCCGGAGCGAGCGTCTCAAACACATCCGAGGCGTTCACAAACGGCGCGCCCTCCGACTGGTACGGCCTGCTGCATATGCCCGCCGCATCGGTAATATACGTCTCCCCGTTCACCTGGAACTGGTATCCGAGACGCGCCAGGAGATACCCCTGTCCGTCGAAATATCTCCCGATCCCGTCAATTTTCTGATAGCCTGTCACCATCCACGCGTTCACCGGATCATAATACATCAGCCATGCATTGCTTCCCCATCTGACATCCGGCGTCGTCCGGATCCACCCGGTCACACAGTAGCCCGACTTGTCAAAATAGTACCATTTTCCGTTAATCGGCTGCCATCCGTCTGCATAGTAGGTATTCCCGCTGATCGTATAAAACCACCGTCCGCCCTCCATATGCCATCCCGGGGAATAACTGGCCCCGGACGTCACGCGCGACGCAGCCTTTCCTTCATAATAAGGCGCATGAAACGGCTGTGTGTACGCATTGTTTTCCATTGCCGCATAAGCTTCCCCGGACGGCGCTGCAAGGGCGGCCGCCGCGGAAAAGAAGAGCCCTGCCGCCACAGTCAGCAGAAGACGCATTCCTCTTGTTATATTTCTCATCGCATGTTTCACCTCACTCTCTCAGGAAAGAACTCCAGGCTTCCGCATACGAGCCGTAACTTCCCTGCTGAACAGACTCCTCATAGATATATATATCAAAATTCTCCTCCGCCATAAGGGAAGCGTCCGCCTCCGCCGAAAAGCTCACTTTTTCCATAAGAAGTCCTGTCTCCTCTCCGGGCGCCACCGCGTTTTCATAGTAATAGTAGCCTCCCAGCTTCGCATCCTCCTCCGGACTGATATATCTCCATCCGGTATCTTCCGGATACAGGACATCCACGCCTTTGCTCACATCCCCGTCACTGAACAGAACCGCCGCCCGGATGTAGCACGGAACTGACTCCGTATTCTCCACCCAGACTTCCTTTTCGTATGTACCTCCCGTGTCCGGCACACTGTCCGGATTCGTAAAATTCTCTTCTATGACAGAGGTATTGACGCCAACAGGCACTGCATTCTCCTCGGTGTCCCTGTCTGTCAGGTAGGCGAAAAGCATTCCCGCCGGGACGGCTGACATCACAGCCACAGCAGTAAGCAGCGCCGCAAAACCGTTTTGTTTTCTCATCATCCCGTCTCCTTTCCGCCATATGGCCTGTTCTTCGCTCTCCTGCCGGCTGCCTCTGTCCCGATCCCTTCTCTGCTCAGATACTGAAGAAGCGCCGCAACTCCCATGACAGCACCGCCAAGCATCATTACAAGGCCCGCAAGAGCGGCTCCGGACAGGCCATCATCTCCTGTTTTCACCGTCTGCACCGGTTCCGGAATCTCCTCCGTCGAAAAGATCCATCTCACACAGCTCGAAAGAAGAGAATAGTCGTTGTCAAGTTCTGCCGGCACATCGAGTGTAAAGCGGAAGTTTCCATTCTCCCCCGCCGGTATCGTTCCCAGACAGATGTTGTCTGTGATTGCCTCTCCCTTCAGCGGGCCGCTGTATATCACGAGCTCCTCTCCCCCGGTCTCCGCCGCAATGGTCAAAAGAATCTTCTCCAGTATGTCATCTTCCTCGACAATGACATTTCTGAAATAAATCCGTATCTCCTTTCCGCTGCTGTTGATCAGAGCCGCGTTGTCGCTGTAGCTGTCTCCCGGCATAAGGTAGGGCAGATTTTTAAAAAAATTGTCCGGGTCCGCTGTTAGCGCTTCCGCGTCCCCCTGGTACTCCACCTGCAGAGAAGTTCTCTCCTGTGTCTGAAATACCGTAATGTCGTGTCCGTTTTCATTTCTGCTCTCCTTTATCTCCGTCTGCCCCCACGGAGCCTCCGATTCAAAATCAGGCGTAAAATTGGCCGCCTGTATAGCGTCCGCATCGATCCGGAGCCGGAAGCTTTTCCCCTCCAGTTCGTCCTGCGGCAGATCTTCGGGAATGAAAATCCCCTTGAACACATCCACTGACTCTCCGTTTTTCAGGATATCCCGCAGGTAATAATATCCGTCCTGCGCCCTGATCCAGCACTCTTCCATCCCATACAGATCATCCTCTGTAACTGCACCGGTATCTTCAAAAGTCAGTTTCACGCGCACATAACAGTCCGCTCCCTCCCCCGTGATACGCGGGATTTTAGATATTTCCGCTCCCGGAAGAATATCGGGTATATCCTCCCACTCTTTTTCTGTTCCGTCTTCCGTCAGCATATATTCTTCCAGCCGGATATCAACAGTTCCTGTCTGGAAAATGTTTGTCACCGCCGCCTCGGGCATTGCGTAAACTGCCGTTCCGGATACGCACAGCAGCACTGACGCCGCCGCAAAACCGGCGGTTAAATTTCTCCGCATCTGACTGCCTCCTTTCTGCCTGCCGCCGGCGCACTATTGCACACTGCCGTTGCCGTACTTTTACACTGCCGGCAGGCCTCTTTTCTATTCAAATTTCTAAGCTGTCTCCGGAAGCTGGTTTTTCAGCACGTTCCACACTTCCGACGGAGACGTCACTCCGCCGCTGATATCTGAAGTCTGGATACCGTATGCATTGACAATGATATGCTGCGTGGACTCCTCAAGTCCCTGGCCCTCCACTGCGTTGATAAACTTCACACTGTCAAACAGTGCCGGCGTCGACTCATCCTGCTTCAGCGCCGTACATGCAGTAGCTGTACCGTACACATACAGATGCGTTACCGTACCTCTTCCCGCATCTTTCGTACCGCTTCCCATCTCTGTCCACCCGCGGTTCACCGTATAGGTAAAAAGCTCTTTCTCAGCAGACGGATTCTTCGTCCCGTCCTGGTTTGCAGTCACCACATTTTTATAAGGAACGGATACCTCCATGAAAACATACTCATCATTAATGCCCGTATTGACAATCTGAGGATCCTTCTCAATCTCCTGTTCCGGCGTAATATTCTCCGGGGGATTCCATCCCGGCTCCTCGATCTCCAGTGAGACTTTCCCGACAGTAAATGTATTGGTCACCGTATCTCCGTCTGTAAAATATGCCATGATCCGTCCCGCCGCGAGACTTCCCGCCAGTGCCAGTCCGACCGCAAGTACTCTGATTCCTCTGTGCTGCTTTTTTCCTCTGTTCTCTGTATTCACTCTGTAATTCTTCATTCTGTAGTCTCCTTCCACTAAAACACATTTTCCTGAACACAGCATTTCCCCGCACGGTTTTCTGTTCCGCAGAGGAGCCTGCCTGTATTTCTCTCATAAAGGTACACATGGTCACTTAACACTTCCTCGTCCTCCACCTGTGTCTCATTGACCTCTTTTACCATCTCGTTCATATCACTGCAGCAGAGCACCGGATTCTGAGGCACAATCACCACCTCATGGATACTGCTCGGAAGAATATAAAAATCTTTCCGCAGGATCTGTCCGATCATATCCAGCACATGAGGATAGGCCATGCATGCCGCTCCGTAACTCCTCAATTTGTTGGACAGTACATACATTCCGTCAGAACATTGTACATTTGCGGCAAACAGGTTGCCCGATTGGTCCGCTCTCCCATATTCCGTGCTTTTCCCCATAATTTCACGCAGCGCATACTTCATCGTAAAAAATTCGGCCGGAAGCAGCACTTTGGCATTTTCCGCAGCTGTTTTCCACAGTGTTTCCACTGTCACATCCCATCTGCGCATATGAGCATGATTGACCACAAGCGTGGCTGTGCTCTCCCCGTTCACTTCAAGAAGGACGTAGAATACGACAGACAGGTCAAGAAAGGCCAGATGCGGCACTTCTTCCAGAAATTCCCGGTTCGCCGCCGTGTTGATCAGCCGGAAGACAACTCTGTCCTTCACCCCTTCAAAAGTCAGAAGGTCCTCGCAGTTCCATGATTCTTCCTTGCGAATGCTCTCATAGAACTTCAGCATCTCTTCCACAACCTCGTCCATGGAAGTCCCGTTCCTGTAGTTTTCAAAAAATTCTTCCAGATAAATTGTCGGAGATATATTAACCCCCGGCGCCTCAATCAATATGCCGGTCCGCTCTCTCCCGTTATTCTTTACTGCGGTGTATATTCCTGCTCTTACACCTCCTGTCAGATTCAGGTTAATCCGTTCCTCAACCGCACACGCAAACTCATTGAAATCCATTAAACTCCTTTCTCTGTGCGGTCCGTCCTAAATTTGATGAGAAAATCGGTACGAAATGTACCTTTGAAATTAATGTGATACTTGAACAATATTATGTGATCCTGATTATAGATGAATCAGAACGAAAAAGCAATGGGGAATACTGAACAAAAAACACCCGAAATGTTTTTACAGTATTACATAAGTTTTGAGACCATTTTCCCCTTGACAGAAAAAACAGTAAAAAAACAGGACACGGTTCAGACCGCATCCTGCTTCGTTACTATCATATATTATATTATGATTCTGTATGATTTGTCTCTGTATTATACTCTTGACAGATACTCTCCTGTACGAGTGTCAATCTTCAGCACATCGCCTGTATCACAGAACAGCGGAACCATAACAACCGCTCCTGTCTCCACAGTAGCCGGCTTTGTTGCGCCCTGTGCCGTATCTCCCTTGAATCCCGGCTCTGTCTCTGTGATCGCCAGTTCTACGAACAGCGGCGGCTCTACGGAAAATACATTGCCTTTATGTGAACAGATCTTGACCGTCTCATTCTCCTTGACAAACTTCAGCGCATCTCCGACAACCTCACCGTCAAGTGCAATCTGGTCATATGTCTCAAGATCCATGAAATTGTAAAGATCTCCGTCTTTATAGAGGTACTGCATATCCTTTCTGTCGATATGAGCATTCTCAAATTTCTCAGTCGGGCGGAAGGTCTTCTCGACAACTCCTCCGCTGATGATATTTTTCAGTTTGGTTCTTACGAACGCCGCGCCCTTTCCAGGCTTTACATGCTGGAATTCCAAAATCTGATAAATATTACCGTCGATTTCCACGGTAATGCCGTTTTTAAAATCTCCTGCTGCGACCATTTATCTTCCTCCTTAAATCACGCTTTACTAACGTTCCATTTTATAATTCTATACTAAACTTCCTTATTTTTCAATCTTTTTTTATAGAAATGAAGGACGATCTTCTCCAGATACCGCTTCAGTACAATCTGGATCTCCTCCTTCGGATGAATCGGCTTTACAAGGATGTTATGGATTCCCGCCCTCTTGGCTCCCCATACATCGGTAAAAAGCTGATCACCGACAAAAACCGTGTTTGATCTGTCCGTCCCCATGATCTCCATGGCCTTTACATAATTCTTCGTGGAAGGCTTATGCGCATTGTAAATATACTTTGTACCGATCTCTCTGTTGAACATCTTCACCCGTTTCTCCTGGTTGTTGGAGATCAGACATGAGGCAAATCCGATGTCATTCAGGCGGGCAAAAAGCTTCTTCGCGCGCTCGTCCGCAGGAGCGCCGTGGGGCACAAGTGTGTTGTCAATGTCAAAGATCACCCCTCTGTACCCCTCTTCATACAGTTTTTCAAAAGGGATGATATAAGTGGACGCCACATACTCATCCGGGAAAAATTTTTCAAACATCACTCTTATCCAACTCCGTAAGCTTTGAAATCAGTTCCTCACAGATCTCCAAAATCGACTTGTTGTCCGTCTGCACTACAACATCCGCGGCAGCCTCATACTTCTCCCTTCTCTTCTCCATCAGCTCGGCAATGTATTCCACACTGTTGTTTCCGGCGAGAAGCGGTCTGTCATTGCTGTCCTTGACACGCTCATGTATCGTCTCCGGGCTTGCCGTAAGAAGCACGACGCGGCCGTTTTTCTTCATCTCAGTTACATTTTCCTCTCTCATGGCAACACCGCCGCCACAGGAGATTATGCAGTTCTTTCCTGTCTGCAGCTCTCTAAGCAGGCTCGTCTCCAGGTTCCGGAAATATTCTTCCCCGTAAGTAGCAAAGATATCCGGAATACTCATCTCCTCGCGCTCGGCAATCTCCTGATCCATTTCAACAAGCCGCATATCGAACATTGTGCTTAAGTAGTCCGATATCGTCGTTTTTCCCGCTCCCATAAAGCCGATCAGGACGATATTGTAGGAGAAAAGCTTTCTCGCCTGAATACGCTTACTGTTGCGCAGGATCCGACTGAATACGTCCTGAATTTCCTCCTGATACTTATTATCTTTAAGTTTCTCATCCAGCCGTCTCTTCTGTTTTGCCTCCTGAGCCGGCTGCAGAATCGGCATACCGTATTTTTCTTTATACGCCATAATCTTTTCGATGATGGCGTTTCTCTCCACAAGCGCATCAATAATTCTGTCATCACAGATCGCAAGCTGCTCGCGGTACATTTCCAGATCGTTCATTTTCACCCTCCGCAATTTTATACACAATACATCATATTATAGCAATTTTCATCTGCAATAGCAAGAACTTCCAGATCTGCATTTCTCGTGCATTTCTCATGTTCTCGCCATGGCAGCCGCCACGTTCTCCCGGAACTCTGTCCAGGCGTTCTCATGCTCCACGAAATATTTCGGACAGATCTTCCCCGTCACATCATAGTGCCGGATCACGCTCTCCTCAGTCAGGCCGAACTTCACGCACAGCCATGCCGTGAGCTGCACAAGAGAGCGGTACGTCTCATCTGTAAAATATCCGTCCTCACTGGGATGACACACCTCGATGGAAACCGTATCATTATTTCTCTCATTGGAAGCATAGGCCACCTCCCATGTGGGAACGCACTGAATGATCTCTCCATCCAGCCCAACGATAAAGTTGCTGCTTGCCTCCGTCTCCTGTGAATACTGCAGACCGTTAAAGTAATCCCTGTTCTCCTGCGCCGTGCTTCCGGGGTTGGCCGTATAGTGAATCACGATTCCATTGATTCCGTCGCTCTGGATTCCCGGCCTTGAATAAGGGTTGACATCCAGAAGCTGAACGTCAATTTCCGGCTCAGAAGCGTCCACGCTGACACTGCGCCCGTCCTGTGCAAAGATCATACGCACTGCAAGCAGGATGCTGAGTGCAGCCAAAATAAGGATCCCGGCCCGCATATACCGCATCTTCTGCTGCCGCGCCCGTGCGCTTTTTGTATGGTTTGCCCGCTTTGCGCTGCCCGGCTTTTTCTGCTGTGTCCGTGTTTTCGGCGTTCTTTTTCCTCTGTAACTGTTCATTGCCATGCCTCGATCCTGTCTTGTCTCTTCCCCGACGTGCCTTCAATCCCGCTTTGTCTTTCCGCTGATGCGCCTTCAATCCCGCTTTGTCTTTCCATTGATGTAACCGACAATGCCTGCAGGAACCATGAGAACACACAGAGTCAGAGAAAATATTTCCTCCCTCTGCCCGCTCTCACAGTTTCTGCAGGCATCTTTTCCCCCTTTTTCCGGCCGGTCATCTTGCCGCCGGAAAAAACAACAGTCTGATAATTGCCGCTTTACTCATCTACACTGTAGTTCGGCGCCTCTTTCGTAATATGAATGTCATGCGGATGGCTCTCGCGAAGTGATGCGGCGGAGATCTTCATAAATCTGCCATTCTCCTTCAGTTCTTCGATCGTCTTTGTTCCGCAGTATCCCATACCGGAACGAAGTCCTCCCATCAGCTGGAATACCGTATCCTCAACAGTTCCCTTGTACGCAACGCGTCCTTCCACGCCCTCCGGCACAAGCTTCTTGGCGTTCTCCTGGAAATAGCGGTCCTTGCTGCCGTTTTCCATGGCGGCAATGGAGCCCATTCCACGGTATACTTTATACTTTCTTCCCTGATACAGCTCAAATGTTCCCGGGCTCTCATCGCATCCGGCAAAGATGCTTCCCATCATACACACATTTGCTCCCGCTGCAATCGCCTTCGTCATGTCTCCGGAATATTTGATACCGCCGTCCGCGATAATCGGAATGCCGTACTCTTTCGCCGCCGTATAGCAGTCCATGACTGCCGTGATCTGCGGAACACCGATTCCCGCCACCACGCGGGTCGTACAGATCGATCCCGGTCCGATACCGACTTTGACAGCATCCACACCGGCCTCGATCAGAGCCTTTGCAGCCTCACCTGTGGCAACATTTCCGGCGATCACCTGAAGCTCCGGATATTTTTCCTTCACCATACGCACGGTACGGAGCACATTTGCAGAATGTCCGTGAGCGGAGTCCATCACAACCACGTCCACTTTTGCTTTCATCAGCTCTGCCACACGTTCCAGGCAGTTGGCTGTAATACCGATCGCTGCGCCGCACAGAAGCCGTCCCTGGGAATCCTTTGCAGAGAGCGGATACTTGATCTGTTTCTCAATATCCTTGATTGTGATAAGTCCCTTCAGGTTGCCCTCGTCATCCACAATGGGGAGCTTTTCCTTTCTGGCTTTTGCGAGAATCTTTTTCGCCTCTTCAAGCGTGATCCCCTCTTTTGCGGTAATCAGTCCTTCAGAAGTCATAGATTCCTTTATTTTCTTAGAGAAGTCTTCTTCAAATTTCAGATCACGGTTCGTGATAATTCCGACCAGCTTGCGTCCCTCCGTGATCGGAACGCCTGAGATACGAAACTTCGCCATCAGATTATTGGCATCCTCCAGAGTGTTCTCCGGCGAAAGATAGAACGGATCTGTGATAACACCATTCTCAGATCTTTTTACCTTATCCACCTCTTCCGCCTGTTCCTGGATTGACATATTTTTATGAATAATACCGATACCACCCTGGCGCGCCATCGCAATCGCCATGCGGTGCTCTGTAACCGTATCCATGCCCGCGCTCATCATCGGAATATTGAGTTTGATCTTCTTTGTCAGATAAGTTGACAGATCCACCTCATTCGGAATCACCTCCGAATACGCCGGTACAAGGAGCACGTCGTCAAATGTAATTCCTTCGCCAATAATCTTACCCATGTATGCTGACCTCTCTTTCTTTCAAATCCCAATATGTAAAATTGCAGATATTAACTGATATACTACCGAAATTTCCGGCATCTGTCAACTGTTTCCATTCTGCCCGGCCTAAATTTAAGCTTATTTATTTTAACATTTATTTATAAGCATTTCTTATTTATCCCGTCTGAATGCACTGTCTGTTTGGATAAATGCAGAAAAAGCACTTTTTCCTTCTGCAAAAGAAGGGAGAAAGCTGAACTTTCTCAATAAAATCCAGCTTTCTCCCTCTGTATTTTTCCGGAATTACATCATGCCCATTCCGCCTGCACCGCCTGCCGGAACTGCCGGCTGCGGCTCTTTGATTGTGGAAACAACAGATTCTGTTGTCAGCAGTGTGGATGCAACGCTTGTTGCATTCTGAAGAGCACTTCTTGTAACTTTCGCAGGATCAAGAATACCGCTCTCAACCATGTCCACATATTCCTCTTTATAAGCGTCGAATCCGATTCCCGGCTCAGACTCTCTTACTTTGTTGACAATAACCGCACCCTCAAGACCTGCGTTTGCAGCGATCTGATGCAGCGGAGCCTCCAGAGCTTTCAGGATAATTTTTGCTCCTGTCTTCTCGTCCCCTTCCAGTTCCTCTGTCAGTTTTGCAACTTCTTTTGCAGCGTGGATATATGCCGAACCGCCTCCTGCAATGATTCCTTCCTCAACTGCTGCTCTTGTAGCATTTAAAGCATCCTCCATGCGGAGTTTTGCTTCTTTCATCTCTGTCTCAGTAGCTGCGCCTACGCGGATAACCGCTACGCCGCCTGCCAGTTTTGCAAGTCTCTCCTGAAGCTTCTCTCTGTCAAAGTCAGATGTTGTATCTTCGATTGCTTTCTTGATCTGAGCGATTCTGTCTTCAATTGCCTTCTTGTCGCCATATCCGTCAACGATAACTGTGTTCTCTTTCTGAACTTTAACGGATTTTGCACGTCCGAGCTGTTCCATTGTCGTCTCTTTGAGGTCAAATCCAAGCTCCTCGGAGATCACCTGTCCGCCTGTCAGGATTGCGATATCCTGAAGCATCTCTTTTCTTCTGTCGCCGTATCCCGGAGCCTTCACTGCAACTACATTGAATGTTCCTCTCAGCTTGTTGACAATCAGAGTTGTGAGAGCCTCACCCTCGATATCCTCTGCGATGATGAGAAGTCTTGCTCCGGACTGTACGATCTGCTCCAGAAGCGGAAGGATATCCTGGATGTTGGAAATCTTCTTGTCTGTGATCAGGATATACGGATCGTCGAGAACCGCTTCCATCTTCTCCATATCTGTAGCCATATATGCGGAAATATATCCACGGTCAAACTGCATACCTTCTACAAGGTCAAGCTCTGTCTGCATTGTCTTGGACTCTTCGATCGTGATAACTCCGTCGTTGGATACTTTCTCCATCGCATCGGCAACCATCTCGCCTACAGACTCATCTCCTGAGGAAACTGCCGCAACTCTTGCGATCTGCTCTTTTCCTTTTACCTTGCTGCTCATCTCCTGGATTGCCTCAACAGCTCTGTCTGTCGCTTTCTTCATACCTTTTCTCAGGACGATCGGGTTTGCTCCTGCCTCAAGGTTCTTCATACCCTCATGAACCATTGCCTGTGCAAGGACAGTTGCTGTTGTCGTACCGTCTCCGGCCACATCGTTTGTCTTGGAAGCGACTTCTCTGATCAGCTGTGCTCCCATATTCTCGAATCCGTCCTCCAGCTCGATCTCTTTCGCGATCGTAACACCGTCGTTTGTGATCAGCGGTGCGCCGAATGATTTGTCAAGAACAACGTTTCTTCCTTTCGGTCCAAGTGTGACCTTTACTGTATCTGCCAGTTTGTTTACGCCCTTTTCCAGTGCTGCTCTGGCCTCAGCACCATATTTGATTTCCTTTGCCATTGCTGTACATCTCCTTATAAATTACTTGATTGATACACTAAGCTCGAAAGTACCTCGCTAAGTGTCCGGGGTTGATACACCTCATATTCACTCGGTGTATCGGCTAGAACACTAACCTCGAAAGTACCTCGCTAAGTGTTCTATGCCTCTACAATTGCGAGAATGTCATTCTGTTTTACGATGATGTATTCCTCTCCGTCAAGTTCAACATCTGTTCCTGCATATTTGGAGTAAATTACCTTATCTCCAACCTTTACCTGCATCACAACTTCTTTTCCATCTATATTTCCGCCCGGGCCTACTGCGATAACTTCAGCTTCCTGCGGTTTCTCTTTCGCCTGTCCCGGCAGCACGATACCGGATTTTGTCGTCTCTTCTGCTTCTAACTGTTTTAAAACAATCTTGTCACCCAATGGTACTAACTTCATTGTGATTCCTCCTTAACTATTGTTTGTTAGCACTCATTTCTCACGAGTGCTAAACCTCATGAATATAAAATAGCACTCTGCCCTCAATTTGTCAACACAGTTTACAAGGTTTTTATAAATTTCACAGGAGCCAGTTTCCTATAATCCCCGATAGTACTAAAGGTACCATTCCGGGATTGTAAGCAGCCGCCAGGTTCTCGTACAGGCCCGGACTTATGAACGCCGTCTGTACAAAAAAAAGCGTGCCCTTAAGCACGCTTTGTCATTCTTCTTCCTTCATACACGTTATAAAACCCGTTCTCGATCCGGAATTTCAGCAGATTCTGATCTTCCCTGCGAAACCTTTCCTTTACCACTCCCGTACAGTAGAGAAGTTCCGTTCTCGTCGATATATAGCACCGGTACTTCGCATCCAGCGATATGGCTGTCAGGTCATCCTCCTTAAGTTCCAGATAGATATAGTCTTCTTCCGGGTCATACTTATGTACCCTGCACTGACGTGTTGAATCATCAAAAATGCCGTCTGCGGATATAATCTTTTCCATCCGCAGATCGACGGGATTTCCTTCGTACATACTGTCTGTCCTCCCGGTTACATCCGTTCTTTCCTGATTCTGTCAAGCTCTGTGAAAACATAATCGTTAAGCACCTTGATGTAAGTTCCCTTCATTCCGGATGAACGGGACTCAATCACCCCTGCACTCTCGAATTTTCTTAAAGCGTTTACAATCACGGATCGGGTGATGCCGACCCGATCCGCCACCTTGCTCGCCACAAGGATTCCCTCTGTTCCTCCCAGCTCATCAAAGATATGGATGATCGCCTCAAGTTCCGAGAACGACAGCGTGCTGATCGCTGACTGTACGATGTGTTCCTTTCGTGTCTCTTCCGCACTCTCCTCATTGACCGACCGAAGCATCTCAAGTCCAACGACTGCTGTTCCATACTCGCTGAGAATAATGTCATCGATCGAGTACATTGCATCCTGCCTGTAAATAAACAGGGTTCCGAGTCTCTCCCCTGCAATGTCAATCGGAGTGATAATTGCCTGACATCCTTCCACTGCCTCCGGAGAAAATCCAAGTGTCTCCAGATTCACATTTTCCTTCGTGGACAAAATGCTCAGCAGCCGCTCGTTAAGCATCGAATCAATATGAGAACCTACCGACTCCGTGATCAGTTCATTGATCTCCTTGACACTCGGACACTTGCTCACGCCGAGTATCTTTCCCTTTCTGCTGACAACAAGGACATTTGAGTCAAGAATCTCTGTCAGTACTGCACAGATATCATTAAAAACGACCTTGCTCGAATTGTTATTATGGAGCAGCTTATTGATCTTTCTAGTTT
Source organism: Ruminococcus turbiniformis (assembly GCF_020687545.1). Classification (GTDB taxonomy): domain Bacteria; phylum Bacillota; class Clostridia; order Lachnospirales; family Lachnospiraceae; genus Mediterraneibacter; species Mediterraneibacter turbiniformis. The sequence continues at coordinate 38,611 of NZ_JAJEQX010000018.1, forward strand.
TGTCTAACAGTTGTACGCTCATTACTTCCTCCGCATATTCTTGAACGCGTCAGAATTGTATATTCAAAATCTGACAAATTTATAGATATATTTATATTATCATACAATTTTCTGAATAGCAATACAATTTATCTATTCTTTTGTTTTTTTTCACTACTCTTCTTTTTTCCGCTTCACTGTGCTCACATAACCGCACTTTTCGTTCGCGCAAACAAGTTTGCTGCCCTTTTCAACCATATATCCACCGCACTCCGGACACTTTTCCGTTGACGGTTTCTGCCAGGACATAAATTCACATTCCGGATTATTCTCACATCCGTAGTACTTTCTTCCTTTCTTTGTCTTACGGATGACAACATCTTTCCCACAGACCGGACAGGGCACCCCGATTTTTTCAAGATACGGTTTTGTGTTGCGGCATTCCGGGAATCCCGGACAGGCGAGGAACTTTCCGTGAGGCCCGTATTTGATGACCATGTTTCTTCCGCACTCCTCGCAGATAACATCCGTCACCTCATCCTCGATCTTCACAGTCTCAAGCTCTTTCTCTGCCTTCTTCACAGCTTCTTCCAGATCCGGGTAGAAGTTTCGTATCACTTCTTTCCACTCGACCTTTCCCTCTTCGACCATATCCAGAAGTCCCTCCATGTTCGCCGTGAAATTCACGTCCACAATACTCGGAAAGGACTGTTTCATCATATTGTTGACTACCTCGCCGATCTCTGTAAGATAAAGGTTTCTCGCCTCTTTTGTGACGTACCTTCTCCCGAGAATGATCGAGATCGTCGGCGCGTACGTACTCGGACGACCGATTCCCAGTTCCTCAAGCGCCTTGACAAGGCTGGCCTCCGTATAGTGGGCCGGAGGCTGTGTGAAATGCTGCTTTTCTTCCAGGCTTTCCTTTGTCAAAACGGAATCCATATTCAGGCCGCCCACAAGAACATTGCTCTCTTCCTTCTCCTCATCCGCCTCTGTGTACACAGAGCGGAATCCCTCGAACAGAAGCTTGGAAGCCGCAACCGTAAAGCAGTACCGGCCGGCTCCTATCTTCACCGAAGTTGCCTCGTATCTGGCCGGAGTCATACGGCTGGCCGCAAAGCGTTTCCAGATCAGCTGATACAGCCTGAACTGGTCTCTCGTAAGGGAGTCCTTAATGGACGCGGGCGTCCGGGAAATATCCGTCGGACGGATCGCCTCGTGCGCGTCCTGGATCTTCTTTCCGTCATTTGAAGCATTCTGACGGGCCGCAGCGTACTCATTTCCGTATATGGAAGAGATATACTCTCTCGCGGCCGCATCCGCCTCGTCAGCAATTCTCGTGGAATCCGTACGCAGGTACGTTATGATACCCACTGTGCCATTTCCTTTGATATCGATTCCCTCGTAGAGCTGCTGTGCGATTCTCATCGTCTTCTGAGTTCCGAAGTTCAGTGCTTTTGCTGCCTCCTGCTGAAGCGTACTGGTCGTAAACGGAAGAGGAGCCCTGCGAATCCGTTCGCTCGTCTTTATATCCGTAATTTTAAACTCCGAGTTCTCGATCTCCTGCACAATCCCCCTCAGTTCTTCCTCCGAGTGAATTGTCATTTTCTTCTTATCAGTCCCGTAAAATTTTGCCACAAGAGGTCTCTTTTCCCCTTTGATCTTCAGCACTGCGTCGAGAGTCCAGTATTCCTCCGGAATAAATGCGTTGATCTCATCCTCCCGGTCAGCTACAAGCCTCAAGGCAACTGACTGAACACGGCCCGCACTTAAGCCCCTCTTTACTTTTGCCCAGAGGAGTGGGCTGATCATATATCCGACCATACGGTCGAGCACACGTCTGGCCTGCTGTGCATCGACCAGATCCATATCAATATCCCGGGGTGCTTTCAACGACGCTTTCACCGCATTTTTTGTGATCTCATTGAAAGTAATCCGGCGCATCTTCTTCTCATCCAGCTTCAGTGCTGCCGCCAGATGCCATGAGATCGCCTCTCCTTCACGGTCAGGGTCGGTCGCGAGATACACTTTATCTGACTTTTTCGCCTCTTTCCTTAGTGCGGCAAGAATATCTCCCTTGCCCCGTATCGTGATATATTTCGGTTCATAATCATGTTCAATGTCAATTCCGAGGGAACTTTTCGGAAGATCCCGCACATGTCCCTGAGATGCCGCGACTGTATAATTGCTTCCCAGAAATTTTTTAATTGTCTTCACTTTTGCAGGTGACTCAACAATTACCAAATAATGTGCCATAAAAATGTTTCCCCTATCTGATATAATGATTCTTTGATATTTCTCTGGCGTATCCTTTCAGTTCCAGCGACACCAGCAGTCCCATAAGTTCTCTGACATTCATCCCGGTCTCTGCGGCAAGCTGATCCACATCCTTTGGATACAAACCAAGACGACTATACACCAATTTTTCTGTAGTTTCAAGCACTTTTTCATTTTTGTCGCACTTTTCGCACGACTGTACATCCGGTTTCTGCTCAAGATGCCACTCTTCAAGCAGACTTTCCGGCGACAGGAGTATCCCGGCCCCCTGACGGATCAGGCGGTTGCATCCGTCGCTCAGCTCACTGTTCACGGGCCCCGGCAGCGCATAGATATCCTTTCCCTGTTCCAGTGCCAGATCTACCGTGATGAGCGATCCGCTCTTTTTTCCCGCTTCCATCACAAGCACCGCGTCGGAGAGCCCGCTTATGATCCGGTTTCTCGCGGGAAAGTGCTGCGGGAGGGGCGGCGTCCCCGGAGGCTGCTCGGACAGAATCCCTCCGTCCTGTTCCAGAATATCCATGTACAGACCTATATGTTCCCTCGGATAGCAGATATCCACTCCGCTGCCAAGAACCGCAAAGGTTCTCCCGCCTGCCATCAGGGCTCCCCTGTGTCCCATTCCGTCGATCCCTCTGGCCATCCCGCTTATGATCTCCACGCCTCTTCCCGCAAGCGCAGCGGCAAAGTCCACAGCATACTTTTCCCCGTACGGCGTGCACCTTCTGGCGCCGATGACCGCCGCTGTTCTGGAAGTCTCCAGAGGCAGCTTTCCCTTAACATACAGAGCATAAGGCATATCTTCCATCTCCCGGAGGCGGCCCGGATATTCCCTGTCAGACCAGGGAATAAAGCGGATCCCTTTCCCGCACATCTTTTCGTATTCCTCTTCCGGGTCTTCCTCCTTTTGTGCGTCTCGTATTCTGTCTTTCTCATTTTCATTCAGAAATCCGGCTTCCTCAAGCTGTGTTTCTTCTATATAATAAACGCTCTCTGCTGAATTCATGTGTTCTCTGAGCATCCTTTTTTTCTTCGCCGATATCCCCCGGATGCGCGCGAGCCAGTATTCATATTTCATCTTCTGTCTCCTTTCCCATACTCTATTTTTTCCAGTATTTGTTATCCACTGTGCGATAGCCGAGCGCCTCCCGCAAATGTTCCGTCCGGATCTGATCCTCCCCGTCCAGATCCGCGATCGTGCGCGCAGTCTTTATGATTCTGTGATAGCCGCGGGCGGTCAGATCCATGACGGAAAACGCCTGTCCCATCAGCTTTTTTTCCGCTTCTCCAAGTGCGCAGTATCTCCCCATATCATTCGCCGCAAGCCTCGCATTGCAGCGGATTTTAGTCCCTTCATACCGCTGTCTTTGTATCTCCCGCACACGGCAGACTCTCTTTCTGATTTCCGCGGAGCTCTCTTCCTTCGTCTCCTTTGTGAGATCTTCATACTGCACTCTGGGAGCTTCCACGCAAAGATCGATCCGATCCAGAAAAGGCCTGCTGATCCTGCTTAAATAGAGCTGAATCTGCAGAGGCGTACATGTACAGGAAGAATCAGGATATTTCCCGCACACACAGGGATTCATGGCTCCTACAAGCATAAAATCCGCCGGAAACTGATAGTTTCCGCAGCTCCTTGTAAGTTCTATGCTCCGCTCTTCCAAAGGCTGTCTGAGCACGTCGAGAACACTTTTGCGGAACTCCGGAAGTTCATCCAGAAAGAGTACCCCTCCGTGCGCCAGGCTGATCTCCCCTGGTTTCGGCACTGCCCCGCCTCCGACCAGAGCCGCCTTTGTCGCCGTATGGTGTACCTCCCGGAAGGGACGTCTGGTAATCAGCGGATGCTCCTCATCCACCATCCCGAGCACGCTGTATATCTTTGTAATCTCCAGACTCTCCTGAAAATCCAGAGGCGGAAGGATTCCCGCAATGCACCGGGCGGTCATGGACTTTCCGCTTCCGGGAGGACCGATCATCAGAAGATTATGCCCTCCTGCCACCGCGATCTCCGCTGCTCTCTTTACATGCCCCTGTCCTCTGATGTCTGCAAAATCCGGATATTGTCCGTTTTCTTCCGACTCTGTTTTCTCTTTTTCCCAGGCGCGCAGTCTCCGCTTCCCCTGAAGAAACTCCGCCGTTTCGGCAAGGCTTGTGACTCCATACACCTTCAGTCCGTCTACAAGTGCTGCTTCCGCCGCATTCTCCCGCGGGACGATGCATGCCGCAATCCCGCTGTCCCGCGCCTCCACCGCCGCCGGAAGAATTCCCGGGACTTTTCTCACTCTGCCGTCCAGGCTCAGTTCTCCGATCATCAGATACTTTTCCGCCGCCCCGGGATCAATCTGCCCCAGAGATGCCAGTATCGCCGCCGCAATCGGCAGATCAAAGGAGGCCCCTCTTTTTCTCATGGTGGCAGGCGACAGATTGACAACCGTCCGCTTCGGGGGAAAGTCAAACCCCGAATTTTTAATCGCTGTTCTCACCCGTTCTCCCGCCTCTTTCACCTCTGATGACAGATATCCTATCATATGAAATACAGGCAGGCCGTTTGATACATCCGCTTCCACACGGATCTGTTCCGCTTTCAATCCGTCTATGGAAACGGATAAAACTGTGCTGAAACTCATCTGTACTCCTTCCTTACAATGAGTCCCTGTCTGTAAAAAATTGCCGAGTAAACACCACTGTTTAACCTGTAACACTGAATTCCGGCCGATCCGGCCAGATACCCGTCTCCGGGCAAGATTACCGAAGCAGAAAGCCTTCGGGAATGTATGTCTATGATAGCTTACCACACTGCCGGATGTCAAGACACAAATAGGAAGTCCCAAAAGACAGATCCCCCAGAAATGTCCGGACCTGTACATTTTTCGGTGGAAAAGCACAAACCGCGCCGCTTTTTCATAAACTATATCAAATGTGCTAAGAGGTGCCGTCTTGAAATCATTTCCCAATCCCCTCACCCCAGCGGAAGAAAAATACTACATCCAGAAATATACCGAGGGAGATCTCGAGGCAAAGCACATCCTGATCGAGCGCAACCTCAGACTTGTAGCCCATGTAATCAAAAAATATCAGAATCTCGGGGAAGACCCTGAGGATCTGATCTCTATCGGGACAATCGGACTGATCAAAGCCGTTGTGACATTCAACCCCGACAAAGGAAACCGCCTCGCAGCCTACGCTTCCAGATGTGTGGAAAATGAGATTCTGATGCATCTCAGGAGCAGAAAAAAGGCCTCGAAAGAAATCTCACTGTACGAACCCATCGGAACTGACCGGGAGGGCAATGAGATCCGCCTCTATGATATTCTTGAGACCGATGAGACCGACGTCCCCGAAAAACTTTTTCTGAAAGAAAATATACAGAAACTGTATGAAAAGGTCGAAAACGAGCTTTCCCCGAGAGAAAAGCTCGTTTTAAAAATGCGGTATGGACTCTATAACGGCGAAGAGTACACGCAGCGGGAAATAGCCAGACAGATCGGCATTTCCCGCTCTTACGTCTCCCGGATCGAGAAAAGTGCAATCGAAAAACTGCGGGAGCACTTTGAGGAGTAAACGAAAATGTGCCCGCAGAAGGGATCATTTCCTTCCTCACGGGCACATTTTCAAATCACAGTTTTATCTGAGCAGAACGCAGTTTAAATTTACTCCTGCGGACCTGCTGCCACGAGAGCTTTTCCAAGCTCGTTGCTCTCGTATTTCTTGAAGTTCTTGATGAAGCGCGCTGCAAGATCTTTTGCTTTTGTCTCCCACTCGGAAGCATCAGCATAAGTGTCGCGCGGGTCAAGGATCGCCGGATCAACTCCCGGAAGCTCTGTCGGAACTTCGAAGTTGAAGTGCGGGATCGTCTTTGTCGGAGCTGTCAGAATTGAGCCGTCCAGGATCGCATCGATGATACCGCGGGTATCTTTGATGGAGATACGTTTTCCTGTTCCGTTCCATCCTGTGTTTACAAGGTAAGCTTTTGCTCCGCTTTCTTTCATTCTCTTAACAAGTTCCTCTGCGTACTTTGTCGGATGAAGCTCAAGGAAAGCCTGTCCGAAGCATGCGGAGAAGGTCGGTGTCGGCTCTGTGATACCGCGCTCTGTTCCGGCAAGTTTTGCAGTAAATCCTGACAGGAAGTAGTACTCTGTCTGCTCCGGTGTCAGAATGGATACCGGCGGAAGTACTCCGAATGCATCAGCTGAGAGGAAGATAACATTCTTAGCTGCCGGTGCTGCAGATACCGGGCGAACGATCTTCTCGATATGATCGATCGGGTAAGATACACGTGTATTTTCTGTTACACTTTTGTCTGCGAAATCAATCTTTCCGTCTGCGTCCAGTGTAACATTCTCAAGAAGAGCGTTGCGTCTGATTGCATTGTAAATATCCGGCTCGGATTCTTTGTCAAGGTCGATGACTTTTGCGTAGCAGCCGCCCTCAAAGTTAAAGATTCCGTTGTCATCCCAGCCGTGCTCGTCGTCACCGATGAGAAGTCTCTTCGGGTCTGTAGAAAGAGTTGTCTTTCCTGTTCCGGAAAGTCCGAAGAAGATTGCTGTGTTCTCGCCGTTCATATCTGTGTTTGCGGAGCAGTGCATGGAAGCAATGCCCTTCAGCGGCAGATAGTAGTTCATCATGGAGAACATACCTTTCTTCATCTCTCCGCCGTACCATGTATTTACGATAACCTGCTCGCGGCTTGTGATATTGAACATTACAGCTGTCTCTGAACCAAGTCCCAGCTCCTCGTAGTTCTCTACCTTTGCCTTGGAAGCGTTGTATACAATGAAGTCAGGCTCAAAGTTTTCAAGCTCTTCGTCTGTAGGACGGATGAACATATTTGTAACAAAGTGTGCCTGCCATGCAACTTCCATAATGAAACGGATTGCCATGCGGGTATCCTTATTTGCGCCGCAGAAAGCGTCAACTACGAAAAGTCTCTTGCCGGAAAGCTGTTTCTGAGCAATCTCCTTTACTGTGTTCCATGCTTCCTGTGTTGCAGGATGGTTGTCGTTCTTGTACTCGTCAGATGTCCACCAAACTGTGTCTTTGGAGTTCTCATCCATTACAATATATTTGTCTTTCGGAGAACGGCCCGTGTAGATACCTGTCATAACGTTGACAGCGCCAAGCTCACTTACCTGACCCTTGTCAAATCCTTCAAGGTTCGGATTCGTCTCTTCTTCGAAAAGCATCTCGAATGAAGGATTGTGAACAATCTCAGTTGTTCCCGTAATGCCATACTTTGTTAAATCAATATTTGCCATATACGCTCTTCCTCTCTCTTTCTTTGTATTTTCTACTGCGATATTCTGGCCGCAACGTACCAGATAGTATTTATTATACAAAATACTCGTTAAAAAATCAACATTATTCTGCTGCCGGCATGTTTTATGTTACCAGTATGTTTTTTTCAGTTTTGTTGTATACCCGCCAAACCAGAGCAGAACAACAAAAAACAGAAACAGAACGACATTATCTACTGCCGACATCGGAATAACAAAAAGATGGATAAAGTCCACCACGCCGAAAACGATGCCTGTAATTCCGAGCACAAGAAGCGCAATACCCGCTCTTTTCATATATGCTTCCTTGTCTTTGCACCGCTTGCCGGCATAATTTTTCCCGAGGAGAAATCCTGTGTTGATCAAACCTCTCGTCTTCATAACTATAAAAGAATAGATCGCGTAAGCGCCCAGGCAGAAGGCGAAGGCACTTACAAGCCCCCAGATACTGTCACCCATAACCTCTTACCCCCGTATTCCGAGAATTTCTTTTACCGTATCTTTCATATTCTCCGGATCGCATTCTTTTCTGTGACGGATATCAGCGTTCCGGATCTCCTCAATTGCATTCGGAACCTCCATACCGGATATTCTGCTCAGCTCATCCACCAGATCGAACTCGTCGGCGCCGTCATATTTCCCGTCGATCGCCGTCATGACACTGTGGATGAATTTGTACGGACTGGCCGTGGAAGCTATAAGGCATTTTGCCGGATCCTGGCTGTCTTTGCGGTACTGCGCGCACACATGTGCAGCAACCGCCGTATGGGTGTCCATCACATACCCTGTGTGCTCATATGTTGTGCGGATCGTCTCTTTCGTCTCTTCCTCCGTCGCGTATCCTCCCTCAAAATCACCGAGTTTTTCCCGCATTTCCGGTGTAATTTCATAAGAGCCTGTCTCTTTGAGCTGCGCCATCAGATCCCGGTTTTTTTCAGAGTCCTGTCCCGCAATCGTGTAGATCAGTCTCTCCAGATTGCTGGAAATCAGGATGTCCATAGAAGGAGAAGAGGTAAGGATAAACTCCCGGTTTCTGTCGTACACACCGGTACGGAAGAAGTCAAAGAGCACCTTGTTTTCATTTGACGCACAGATCAGTTTCGCGAACGGAACTCCCATCTGTTTCGCATAATAAGCTGCAAGAATGTTTCCGAAATTTCCGGTCGGAACAGTCACGTTAATCTCCTCACCGGAGACAATCTCTTCATTTTCCAGAAGTTTCGCGTATGCATATACATAGTAGACAACCTGGGGCACAAGCCGTCCGATATTGATGGAATTGGCAGAGGAAAACCGGTATCCTGCCTCTGCGAGTTCACTCTCCAGCTCTCTGTCTTCAAAGAGCGCCTTCACCCCGCTCTGTGCATTGTCAAAGTTTCCGTGGATCGCGACAACAGCGGTATTCTCCCCCTTCTGCGTCACCATCTGAAGTTCCTGTACGCGGCTCACTCCGCCCTTCGGATAGAAGACAATAATCTTCGTACCCGGTACATCCGCGAATCCTGCCAGCGCCGCCTTTCCGGTATCTCCGGATGTGGCTGTCAGGATCACGATCTCGTCGGTCACATTGTTTTTCTTCGCCGCTGTTGTGAGCAGGTGCGGAAGGATAGACAGCGCCATATCCTTAAACGCGATTGTCGCACCGTGGAAAAGCTCCAGATGATATGTGTCACCCACTTTTACGAGGGGGGCGATCACATCTGTATCAAACTTGGAATCATATGCGCTGTCAATGCAGTGCTTTAATTCTTCCTCTGTGAAATCTGTCAGGAACAGTTTCATCACTTCATAGGCTGTTTCCTGATAGCTCATCTTCTTCAGTTCATCCATTGAAACGTCCAGCTTCGGAATGCGCTCCGGCACAAACAGACCGCCGTCGTCGGCAAGTCCCTTTAAGATCGCCTGGGAAGCCGTCACTGTATTTTCGTTGTTTCTCGTACTCTTGTATAAAAGATTCATTCTCTTACCCTCTTTAATCTTTCTATCGGTTGCTGCTCTGAATTATAACACAGATTGCAGCGTGAAGTAAACAAATCCCGATGTTTCCTTTTTCTTCGCCCGTCGTTTACTTTTTCTGCAGCAGGATTGCAATGATGCCGCAGACCGCCATCAGAACCGGATACACCGTGTGCGGTATAATCTCAAAAGGCGTCAGTCCTGTCAGCGTCGCCGCTGAGAGGAGCTGCGCGCCGTAAGGAATCAGCCCCTGTCCCACGGAGGTAAACATATCAAGAAGCGAAGCCGAACGCTTCGGATCCACTCCGTATTCATCGCTGATCTCCTTTGCGATCGGTCCTGCCATGACAATCGCCACTGTGTTATTTGCCGTACACAGGTCCACCGCGAGAGCCAGAGCGGCAATTCCAGCCTGGGCGCCTTTCTTTCCTTTTATCCGGCTGCGGATCAGATGCAGAATAAAGTGAATTCCGCCGTTTGCTCTCACAAGAGAGACAATGCACGCGACAATGATGGAGATCACGGTAATATCATACATGGACGTCACGCCCTGCCCCACCACGGAAAATATCTCCGTAATCGCAATGTTTCCCGCTGCCACACCGACAATGAGCGAGAGAACAATGCCGCTGATCAGCACAAGGAAGACATTGATTCCGATAAGCGCACCCACAAGCACAACAAGATAGGGAAGCACTTCAAGAAGGCTGTAGTTTAACCCCTCATCCATATTAAAGCTGATATCTCTTGCCGTGAACCAGAAAAAGAAAACCGTAAGAACCGCTGCCGGAAGAACGATCAGGAAATTTGCTTTGAACTTGTCCTTCATCTCGCACCCCTGGGTCTTTACGGCAGCGATCGTCGTATCTGAAATCATGGAGAGATTGTCTCCGAACATCGCCCCGCACACTACAGCTGCGACGCAGACAGCAAGAGAAAATCCGGTTGTCTCGCTGACTCCGGCCGCAATGGGCGCAAGAGCCGCGATTGTTCCCATGGACGTTCCCATGGAGACAGAGATAAAACACCCGATAACAAACAGACCCGCGATAACGAAATCCGAAGGGATCAGCGTCAGTCCCAGATTGACCGCACTTTCCACTCCTCCTGCCGCGGTAACGGCCCCGGAGAAGGCACCCGCACAGAGGAAGATCAGGCACATGGTAATGATATTTTCCTCTCCGAGTCCTCCTGCAATAATCTTAAGTTTCTCATCAAAGCTTACTTTTCTGTTCTGCAGAAACGCTGCGAACAATGCGACGAGAAAGGCCACGATAGCCGGCATCGCGTTAAAATCCTGAAACAGAATTCCCGATCCGAGAAAGAGTACAAGAAATACTCCGATCGGAAGAAGAGCAGATGCCCTTCCGTTTTTGTTTTCTTTTTCCATAGTTCCCCCTTTCACCGGCATCCTTCACCGGACAGACATTCTCCCGGGATTGCAGGCGGCCGCCACGGCCTCGGACAGGCCCGGGATTATGAACGCCGTCTGAACAAAAAGGGGTGCCTGCATGACACATGCCGCATCCCTTTTTATCTCCGTATCCGCCGCCTTTCTCCCACGGCGGTACACACGGATTTTTCAGTCCTTCTTTTTGTTGTTTGTATAATTGACCAGTCCTCCGGCCGCGATCAGCTTCTGCATAAACTCCGGGAACGCCTGTCCCTGGAACTGGGTTCCTTTTGTCAGATTACAGATCTTGCCGCTGTCAAAATCCACCTCAACTTCATCGCCTGCCTCGATTCCTTTCGCCGCCTCGGGACACTCGATGATCGGAAGTCCGATATTGATCGCATTCCGGTAAAAGATTCTCGCAAATGTCTCCGCAATGATGCAGCTTACGCCGGCCGTCTTCAGACAGAGCGGCGCATGCTCCCTTGAAGAGCCGCATCCGAAGTTCTTATTTGCTACGATTAGATCACCCGGCTGTACTTTCTTCACAAAATCCGGGTCAATGTCTGCCATGGCGTGACTCGCCAGTTCCTGCGCGTCGAAGGAATTCAGGTATCTTGCCGGGATGATCACGTCTGTATCCACATTGTCCCCGTATTTAAAAACATGTCCTTTTGCTTTCATTTACATGTCACCTACTTTCTCAGGATTCGCGATATATCCGGCGATCGCGCTGGCTGCCGCAACCTCCGGGGAAGCCAGGTAAATCAGGGAATCCACATGTCCCATACGTCCCACAAAGTTGCGGTTTGTCGTGGACACGCACTTCTCTCCCGCTGCCATAACGCCCATATGTCCACCCATGCACGGTCCGCAGCTCGGTGTGTTCACCGCGCATCCTGCGTCCACAAAGATCTCCAGAAGTCCTTCCTCGATACACTGCTTATAGATCTTCTGCGTCGCGGGAACAACCATGACGCGCACATCGGGATGTACGGTATGCCCTTTCAGGATTGCCGCCGCCTTTCTCATGTCCTCCATGCGGCCGTTTGTGCAGGAACCGATCACAACCTGATCAATCTTAATCGGCTCCATGGCTTCTACTTCGTCGATCGTCTTCGCATTTCCCGGAAGATGCGGGAATGCAACCGTCGGACGCACTTCGGAAAGATCAATCGTGATCACTTCGTCATACTGCGCGTCTTCATCCGCCTCATAGATCGTGTACGGCTTCTTTGAATGTTCCGTGATATACGCAAGGGCCTTTTCATCCACCGGGAATATTCCGTTCTTCGCGCCGGCCTCAATCGCCATATTCGCCATTGTAAAGCGGTCGTCCATAGAGAGGTTTGCAATGCCGTCTCCGGTAAATTCCATCGATTTATAGAGGGCTCCGTCTACACCGATCTTTCCGATGATGTGAATGATGATATCTTTTCCGCTCACGTATTTCCCTGGTTTTCCGGTCAGGACGAACTTGATCGCGCTCGGCACCTTAAACCAGATCTCTCCTGTCGCCATGCCTGTCGCAACGTCTGTCGTCCCCATTCCTGTGGAGAATGCGCCGAGCGCTCCGTATGTGCATGTGTGGGAATCTGCCCCGATAATGCACTCTCCCGCAGTCACCACGCCTGCTTCCGGAAGAATCGCGTGCTCCACGCCGGATTTCCCCTGCTCAAAATACCAGGTCAGTCCCTGCTCTTTCGCGTACTCACGGATCGCCTTTGAGTTCTCCGCGGACTTGATGTCCTTGTTCGGCGTAAAATGATCCGGCACAAACACGACTTTGTCTTTGTCAAATACATGATCCGACATCTGCTTTATGATCGGGAGCGCCATGGGGCCGGTGATATCGTTCGCCATGACTACGTCAAGCTTTGCCTCGATCAGCTGGCCCGCCTCGACAGAGTCAAGTCCCGCGTGAGCTGCCAGGATCTTCTGTGTCATTGTCATTCCCATTGGAAATCATCCTCTTTCTTTATAAATATTATAATATCATTTCTGCAAACATTTTCTGATTATTTTGCTGCGGTATATCCTTTTTATTTTGCAGCAATATATCCCTTTGCAGTCAGAGCCTCGGCACAGAGTACCGCGCCGCCTGCCGCGCCTCTTACTGTGTTGTGTGACAGTCCGATGAACTTGTAGTCATACATGCTGTCCTCTCTGAGACGTCCGATGGATACGCCCATACCGTTCTCATAATCCACGTCCAGTGTCACCTGCGGACGGTTGTCCTCCTCAAGATACTGGATAAACTGCTTCGGTGCGCTGGGAAGTCCTGCCTCCTGCGGGAAGCCTTTGAAGTTCACAAGCTTTTCAATAAGCTGCTCTTTCGTCGGCTTTTTCTCAAAATTGATAAATACGGCTGCAGTATGTCCGTTCAGCACCGGAACGCGTACGCACTGGCATGTGATCTTCGGAAGCTCTGCCTTGACGATCTGGCCGTTCTCCACTTTTCCGAGAACACGGAGCGGCTCCTGCTCGCTTTTCTCTTCCTCTCCTCCGATAAACGGGATAATATTTCCGATCATTTCCGGCCAGTCTTTAAATGTCTTGCCCGCGCCGGAAATCGCCTGGTATGTCGTCACCACAAGCTCTTTCGGTCCGAATTCTTTCCACGCCGCAAGGCAGGGCGCGTAGCTCTGAATGGAGCAGTTCGGTTTCACGGCGATAAATCCGCGCTCTGTTCCGAGACGTTTTTTCTGATCCGGAATCACGTCAAAGTGTTCAGAGTTGATCTCCGGAACTACCATCGGTACATCCGGTGTCCAGCGGTGAGCGCTGTTGTTTGACACAACCGGCGTCTCTGTCTTCGCATACGCTTCCTCGATGGCACGGATCTCGTCCTTGCTCATATCAACCGCGCTGAACACGAAATCCACTGTGGACGCCACGTGCTCCACGTCATTGACGTTGAGTACTGTCAGATTCTTTACCGCCTCCGGCATGGGAGTGTCCATTTTCCATCTGTCTCCCACAGCCTCCTCGTATGTCTTTCCCGCGGATCTCGGGCTTGCCGCAACTGTCACGACCTCAAACCACGGATGGTTCTCAAGCAGCGCGATAAAACGCTGTCCTACCATTCCTGTTGCTCCTAAAATACCGACTTTCAGTTTCTTCTCCATTTTTCTCTCCCTTTCTCTTCTCTAATGTATGGTTCTTCTTCCTGATTCTCTGTTTTTATCAGAATATGCTTCTCATTCCTCTTTATGAACAGGCTGCATGTTACTCTGCAAGATACGCTTCTTCCGCCCGGATCACCTTTTCCATCGCCTCCGGCCCCGGCGCTCCGACAGTGTTGCGCATCTCCACGCATGTCTTCATGCTGATCGCGTCGTAAATATCTTCCTCAAATACCGGAGAAATCGCCTTAAATTCCTCCAGGCTCATATCATCCAGCGCAATCTTCTTCTCAATGCAGTAGAGAACAAGACGCCCTACGATGCCGTGTGCATCCCGGAAGGGAACTCCGTGGTTCACCAGATAGTCCGCCGCGTCCGTTGCGTTTGTGAATCCGTGCTTTGCACTGTCCTCCATACGTTGCTCATTGAACTTCATCGTCCTTAACATTCCCGTAAAAAGTGCAAGGCATCCTTTCGTCGTGTCGATCGCGTCAAAGACAAACTCCTTGTCCTCCTGCATATCCTTGTTGTATGCAAGCGGGATTCCCTTCATCGAAGTGAGAAGAGACATCAGAGCCCCGTACACTCTTCCGGTCTTTCCGCGTACAAGCTCCGCGATGTCCGGATTCTTTTTCTGAGGCATGATGCTGCTGCCCGTACTGTACGCGTCGTCAATCTCCACAAACTGGTACTCGTTGGAATTCCAGATGATCACTTCCTCGGAAAACCGGCTTAAATGCATCATGATCGTGGACATGGCCGAGAGCAGCTCGATCAGATAGTCCCGGTCAGACACGGAATCCATGCTGTTGAGCGTGGGTCCGTCAAATCCGAGAAGCTCTGCCGTGTACTCCCTGTCCAGCGGATAAGTCGTGCCTGCAAGCGCTCCCGAGCCAAGCGGGCAGAGATTCATCCTTCTGTAAATGTCCTTCAGCCGGGAACGGTCTCTTTTGAACATCTCGAAATACGCTCCCATATGATGCGCCAGCGTAATCGGCTGGGCCTTCTGAAGGTGGGTAAATCCCGGCATATACGTCTCTTTGTTCTCTTTCATCAGCTTAAGCAGCACTTCCAGCATTTCCTTCAGAAGGCCGTCAAGCTCCGTAATCTCATCTCTTGTGTATAGCTTCATGTCAAGCGCCACCTGGTCGTTCCGGCTTCGCCCGGTGTGAAGCTTTTTACCCGCGTCCCCGATCCGGTCGATCAGATTCGCCTCCACGAAACTGTGGATATCTTCATATTCATCCGTGATCTCAAGCGCCCCGCTCTCCACATCCGCACGGATGCTCTCGAGACCCTTTATGATCTGCTCCTTCTCATCGTCTGTCAGAATCCCCTGCTTCGCAAGCATGGTCACATGTGCGATGCTCCCGCGGATATCCTGCCCATAAAATCTTTTATCAAAGGAGATAGAAGCATTGAAATTGTATACAAGCTTGTCCGTCTCTTTCGTGAAACGGCCGCCCCATAACTGTGCCATTTCCTTTACCTCTCTTCTCTGTTTATCCGAAAATGCAGACTGCGCTGCATTTTCCACTTAGTTTAACACAGTAAAGTGTTCTGTGTCTACTTAAAACTTGAATTTTCCGGCAGCCACCCTTAAACCGTACCTCTTTCCCGCATGGAAAACTCGCATCCGCAGTAGTCCTGTCTGTAAAGCCCGAACTCTTTCGAGAGTTCAATGGACCGCTTATAGCCGTTCTTTTTCTTAAAATCAGACATAAGATACTCCACGCCGTATTCCCTGCCGACTCTGACGCCGATCTCATTTAACTTCTGGGCATTCTTAAGGGGACTTATACTCAGCGTGGTCGTGAAATAGTCGAATCCGCCCGCCGCAGCCTGGCGTGCCGCCTCCGTAAGACGCAGCTCATAGCACTTCATGCATCTGGCTCCGCCCTCTTTTAACTCCTCCATGCCCCTTGCCATCTCATAAAATTTTTCTTTTTCGTATTTCCCCGCGAGGAAGGCAACCGGATATTTAAAATACATGTCACGAATCAGTTTCTGCTGCTCCAGTATCCGTTTCGTATATTCACTCTCGGGATAGATATTCGGGTTATAATAGAGCACAGTGATTCTGAAATACTGAGACAGATATTCGAGCACATAGCTGCTGCACGGCGCGCAGCAGCTGTGGATCAGAAGGGACGGAACCGTTCCCTCAGCCTCAAGTTTCTTCAGCAGTTTCTCCAGTTCCTTCTGGTAGTTTACCTTCTGTACGTTCATCAGTCCTTCTCCTGTCTGATATAATACTATCTGCTATTATACCGCTTTCCTCATGGGTGTACAACGCCAATTGCCATTTTCCCTCACGGAAACAGCGTTTTTTCATACACTAACTATAGATATAAGGTACAGACGGATGTGATGCCATGACTCCAATACTTGAATTAAATCATATTAATTATTCCTATCATACACCGGACGGGGAGACAAAGGCCCTGTCCAATATTTCTTTCTCCCTCTCCCAGGGGGAGTTCGCCGCCGTAGTCGGCCCTTCGGGATGCGGAAAATCCACTCTGCTCTCGCTCATCGACGGCCTGATGCAGCCGGAAAGCGGCACGATGACGCTAAACGGAGAACCGCTGACGGAAAACTCTTCCAGAATCGGCTATATGCTCCAGCACGACCATCTCTTTGAATGGCGGACCGTATACCGCAACGTACTGCTCGGCTCAGAGATCAACGGGCATATCACGCCTGAGATCCGCCTGAGGGCGGATGAGCTTCTCAGGCAGTACGGGCTGGAGCGTTTCCGCAATTCCCGGCCGTCCGAACTCTCCGGCGGTATGAGACAGCGGGCAGCGCTGATCCGGACTCTGATCCTCAATCCGGATCTTCTGCTTCTGGATGAACCCTTCTCCGCCCTTGACTACCAGACGCGCCTGACTGTAAGCGACGATATCGGCCAGATTATACGCCGCAGCGGGAAAACCGCGCTTCTCGTCACCCACGATCTCTCAGAAGCGGTCAGCCTGGCAGACCGGGTGATTGTCCTGACAAAGAGGCCCGCCTCCGTGGCGAAGATCATCCCCGTTGCGTTTTCCGCGGAATATGACACGCCTCTGCGCCGCAGAAGCGCTCCGGAATTTAAAAATTATTTCAATGAAATATGGAAGGAGCTGAATCGAGATGAACAAATCAACTGACGGCCAGGCGCTGTTTTTGAAAAAAATGCGGCAGCACCGCCTTGCAGTCCGGACCGCCCGCATCACCGTACTGATTCTCTTCCTGCTTCTCTGGGAGCTGTGCGCGAATGCCGGCGTGATTGACTCCTTTATCTTCAGCAGTCCGTCCAGAATCGCGCTCTGCTTTTGGGAGATGGTGACAGACCGTTCGATCTTTCTTCACATCGGTGTCACCCTTTACGAGACGATCGCCAGTTTTCTTCTCGTAACTTTCAGCAGCATCCTCATAGCAGTACTTCTCTGGTGCAGCCGGATTGTCTCAGAGATTCTGGAACCCTATCTCGTCGTTTTGAACAGCCTGCCGAAATCAGCTCTCGCGCCGCTTCTCATCGTGTGGCTCGGGGCGACTCCCGTCACGATCATCGTGGCCGGCATGTCTGTGGCCGTGTTCGGAAGCATTATGAATCTGTACACCAGTTTTATCACCGTTGACCGGGAGAAAATCAAACTCATATACACGCTCCACGGCAGCAGAAGGCATGCGCTCTTTAAAGTCGTCCTTCCCTCCTGCATACCGGTGATCATCAGCAGTATGAAAGTGAACATCGGCCTGTGTCTTGTGGGCGTTGTGATTGGAGAGTTTCTGGCAGCGAGAAGCGGGCTCGGATATCTGATCATCTATTCCAGTCAGGTGTTTAAGATGGATTGGCTTATTATGTCGATTGTGCTGCTGTGCATCATGGCGATGGGACTGTATGCGGTGATCGGAGCGGTGGAGAAATTGTATCAAAAACGATTTTGAAATTTGAAAAAGCATACCCTCCGACAGTTCTAAAGCTGAATTTGTCTGAGGGTATTTAAAAAATTCTTTTATCAGTTGAAGCATATACTCAACCGCCTGAAGCTGTGTTTTTGCTTCGTCTGCAGAGGCAATAAAGAAATCTATATCTTTATTGACATCATGCACTGATTCTTACCCCTCTTCTTTTACACTGCGATAGTAAGGCAGATTATCCACCCTTGCATACGATCCATATACAATGACACTGTCAGGAGTATTTCCAAGAAGTTTGTATACCTGACGCCTTCTACGTTTTTCGTCACTCTAATCAGCTTTTTCACAGGCTGCGCCCTATGCAAGAAAAGAAGAGCCCCCTCATTCGTGCAAGCACGATGAGGGAACTCTTCTTTTCTTGCGCATGGCTTAAGTCTAGCCTGCAAATTTGCTCCAGTATCCCTGGATGAAGAGGAAGATTACGATGAGCGGTACAATGAATGTCGCGTAGAATCTTACCCACTTCGGGAATTTTAATCCTTCTCCGGTGTTTGCTTCAGCGAGGAAGTTTTTCCAGCCCCAGCCGTAGCGTGTCGTACAGAAGAGTACATACACGAGACTTCCGAGCGGAAGCAGGTTATTGCTTACGATAAAATCTTCCAGATCAAGAATTGCCGTGCCTTCTCCCAGAGGTGCGAACCCGCTCAGCACATTGTAGCCGAGCACACACGGTATGGAGAGAATAATAATCGCCACAAGGTTGACTGCCACTGCCTTTTTTCTTGAGCATCCGGTCAGATCCATCGCGAACGCAATAATGTTCTCAAACACCGCAATAATCGTTGACGCTGATGCAAAGAACATACACAGGAAAAAGATTGCGCCCCAGAATCTTCCGCCTGCCATGGAATTGAAAATATTCGGCAGTGTAATAAAAATCAGGTTCGGACCGCTGTCCGGATTTACGCCGAAGGCAAAGCTTGCCGGGAAGATAATAAGTCCGGAGATCAGCGCCACGCTTGTGTCAAGTATAGTAATGCACACAACTTCCCCAGCCAGTCTTCTCTTCTTATCAATATAGCTTCCAAAAATCGCCATTGCTCCGATTCCGAGACTCAGCGTGAAGAACGACTGACCCATAGCGGCAGAAATCACTTCCATAATGCCCGCTTCTTTCATTTTCCCGAAATCCGGAAGCAGATAAAACTTAAGTCCTTCTCCTGCTCCCGGGAGCATGATCGAACGAACTGCAAGGACAATCAGAAGGATAAAGAGCAGAACCATCATGCCCTTTGTAATTCCTTCCACACCTTTCTGAAGTCCCATACTTACAATCGCAAAACAGAGCACAACGACCAGAATCATGAACACAGTCATAAGAACAGGCTGTCCCATCAGACTGCTGAACTCCCCTTCAATCCGCTCCGCATTCATTCCGGAAAAACTTCCCGATGCCATTTTGAACAGATAGATAAGCAGCCATCCCCCGATTGTCGTATAGAACATCATAAGGAGATAGTTTCCTGCGATCCCGAACCATTTGTACCAGTGCCATTTCGTTCCGGCCGGTTCCAGCCTGTCAAATGCACGCGCAATACCACATCCTGCGGCGCGGCCCACGGAGAACTCCATCACCATGATGGGGAATCCTAGAAGGACAAGACAGCACAGATAAATGATAACAAATGCCGCCCCTCCGTATTGTCCCGTGATGTACGGGAATCGCCATACGTTTCCAAGTCCGATCGCGCATCCCGCAGAGATCAGGATGAAGCCGAGCCTGGATCCGAACTTTTCTCTTTTCACTTTTTTATTTCCTCTCTTCCTTTTTTGTTTCTTTTTTCCTTTTTTACTTTCTATCCAGCATCTCGTGAATGTCTTTTCCGTTCACAGGCCCTCATTCGCTCCGGCGCGTTTTCCGGCACCGGCACGCATCCTCAGATGCTGTTATATCAGTATACTATTTCACCTCAATAAGCTCGTACTCCCTCGTTCCAAGCCCCAGCTCCACTGCATGGGAAAGACAGGTCTCCCACTCACTCTCAGGCGTTGTATTCACAAAGTGATCGTGGTGATCGCAGAAACCTTCCGCATGCATGTTGTCATCCAGCATACTTCCCTTTAACGGCTGCTGCGCGTTGCATGCATCCACACACGCCTGATCAAGCGCCACCGGATCAAAACTTGCGAACATTCCCACATCTGGAATGATCGGCACATCATTCTCTGCATGGCAGTCACAGTACGGAGAAACATCGATCACAAGATTAATGTGAAACGATGGTCTTCCGTCCAGTACAGCCTTTGTGTATTCCGCCATTTTGATGTTCAGCTCCTGTACGGCCGATGAGTTTTCGTTATATACCGCATCCTGGTTGCATGCTCCCAGACAGCGTCCGCAGCCCACACATTTGCTGTGGTCAATCACGGCTTTTTTCTCAGTGAACGAGATTGCTCCGTGCGCACAGTTCTTCGCACAGATCCGGCACCCGACACAGAGGTCCGGATCCACAGACGGCTTGCCGCTGTTGTGCTGTTCCATCTTCCCGGCACGGCTGCCGCAGCCCATTCCGATATTTTTAAAGCAGCCTCCGAATCCAGCCATCTCATGTCCCTTGAAATGGCTCAGGCTGATAAACACGTCCGCATCCATAACAGCCCGCCCGATCTTCGCCTCTTTTACGAGTGTGCCGCCCTTCACGGGAACGCTGACGTCATCCGTGCCTTTCAGCCCATCACCAATGATAATGTGGCATCCGGTAGACAGAATATTAAATCCGTTTTCGTACGCTGCACTCAAATGCTCCAGAGCGTCCTTTCTGCGTCCCACATAGAGTGTATTGCAGTCTGTGAGGAACGGACGTCCTCCGAATTCTTTCACAACATCCGCAACGGCCTTCGCATAGTTTGGCCGAAGGAAAGAAAGATTGCCCGGTTCACCGAAATGAATCTTGATTGCGGTCATCTTTTTCTCAAAATCAATCTCCCCGATTCCCGCTCTTTTTATCAGTTTTTTCAGCTTCTCGGGAAGATTTGTCCCCGGATGTACCCTCATATCCGTAAAATATACTTTTGCTTTCTCCATATCAATTTCCTGCTCCTTTAGAAAATTTTACATATCCGGCGTTTTCACTGCCGCAGCCACGCTTCCGTCTCTGCATCCGTATCAGCGCTTCTGCTCATTTCGCAACCCGAAACGCCGTAGCGGTAACAGCGGCCGTCAGATTACCCAGATCATCCTTCACATCAATGCGGTAATAGCTTGTCGTCCTGCCGTTCTTGACACAGACAGCCTCGGCGGTCAGCACTTCTCCCTTTGCCGGAGTCAGATAGGTAATCTCGGAATTCAGCGAGACGCTTCCCATCCCCTGCCAGTTGCTCGCCACTGCAAGGGCAAAGTCCGCAAGTGTAAAGTATACACCGCCCATAACCGCTCCCATGGCATTTTTATGCCGGTCTTCAATCTTTAAACTACATTTTGCATAATGGTCATCCACTTCCTCAATCACAGCCCCGTTGTCTGTGGCAAAACGGTCGTTCTGAAACAGTTTTTTCGTCTCTTCTGTCGGTTTCATGCTGTATTCCTCCTCTCTTTTTGCCAATCCTAATTAATCCCATAGGCGATATTATACTATCGGCTTATAAGAAAGTAAAGTCCGCTGTTTGCAATGATTCGGTACTTTTTCAGGAACGTTGCGTATCTTTTTTTTAAATAGTCAAAAAAACAGTTGAAATATTTAATAAAAAGCGATATAATAGTCAAGGTCGTCAATGGAAACGATCAGATGCCGGAATAGCTCAGTCGGTAGAGCACTTCACTCGTAATGAAGGGGTCGTCAGTTCAAGTCTGATTTCCGGCTTGTCAGAAAAAGAGGCGTAAATCCGCGGAAACAGCGGATTTACGCCTCTTTTTTTACAGCATAGGATTATCAAAAAGTCATACACTCATAAACTACTACTATTCCTGTATGTCACGCAGGCTGGGCCGATTTGTTTTCCTTGTCCATGTTTTTACTGTCTGTTCTTTCAGAAAGGCAATGAATCCATCAATTTTCCCTGTTTTATCAAAAATCGCCAGTGCCATATAATAATCCCTTTTGTCCTCGTCATAAATAATCGTCGGCGGATATCCATGAACCATCAGATAATAGTTCAAAAGAGTTCTGCCGACTCTGCCATTACCGTCTGCAAATGGATGAATCGATTCAAAGCTGAGATAAAAAAAAGCTGCCGCAGTCAGAATATCTTTTCCCTGATAAGAGTTCACCTCATTGCACAATTCTTCGATCTCTTCCGATACATCTTCCGAAGAGACCCCCACTTCATCTCCCACAACATAATCATGGAGTTTATAAGATCCCGGTCTTTCCCCTTTATCATACCTCGTCTGATCATAGCAGCCTTTCATAAGTCTTTTGTGTATTTCCTTGACCAGCCCTTCATCAAGCGGATGACGCTCAACAATTTTTTTCATAATAAACTGCATACTTTCTTTTTGATTCTGCAGTTCAAAAACCGTTCTCAGATCTCCTGTATAATTCTGTAATCTTCCATTTTCAAAAATTTCACGTGTATCATGATACGTTGTAGCCGGATTCTCAATCCTGTTTGAATTATAGGCAAAGAGGATTCTGAAATTGGATAATGCAATTTCAAGATCCTCCATATCTTCTATTTTTCTATTCTGCCACTCTTTCACAATACTTTCATAGCTCGGTTTTTTCTCATTAACGCATTGCTTCCTCATTCTTCCTCCCTTCTCCCTCTCCTTTCAAATGCACCGTAAGCTGGTTGTACGGAATTTCGATTCCCTCCTCATCAAAGGTCACCTTAATCTGCTCAAGCAGACGCCACCTCGTACTCCAGTAATCTTCCGTCGCCACCCACGCCCGCAGCCCGATCACCACAGCGCTTTCACCGAGAGAATCGACAAATACACGGACATCTTCATCCTGTTTGATCGTAGAATCCACTGCCAGCATTCCCTCGATAATTTCCTTCGCCTTTTTCAGATCAGAATCATAGGAAATGCCGATTTTAAGATCCAACTGTCTCTCAGGCCTCGCTGTAACATTTGTCAGGCTGTTTTCCGTCAGAATACTGTTCGGGACAACAACCCTCTGATTGTCCACTGTCGCAAGTTTCGTATAGAAAACCTGGATTTCCTTTACCGTTCCCTCGATCCCTTCCTGGGTCACAATGATATAGTCACCCACTTCAAAAGGCTTGAGAACAAGAATCAGGACACCTCCCGCAAAGTTTGAAAGGCTGCCCTGCACCGCCAGACCGATCGCGACACCGGCTGATGCAAGCAATGCCGCAACGGACGAAGACTCCACGCCGAAATTCATAGCAATCATAATGATCAGCAGTGCGTACAGGCCAAATTTGAGCACCGAATCAATAAACTGCACAGCACCTGCGTCCACAACTGCTCTCTCCAGCGAGCGGCGCACTATTTTTCTGAGCCACGTGATCACTTTTCCCCCAATAAAGAAAACGATCAGTGCAAGAACAACCTTTATTCCAAACGAGATAAGTGCCGGAATGCTGTCCTCCAGAAACTGCAGAAGCCGGTTCACGTCCTGAGCCGCATCCTGAGCCGCATCCGCTGTGGCGCTTGCCGCCGTATCAATCATGTCATTCACGGACTCATCCGCCGCATCCGGTACATTTGCCAGTACTGCTCCCGAAAACATCAGTGTTGCCGCTTTTATAATCATATTTTCTCTTCTCCTTTCGCAAGCTGCCTCCTGCTCTTCCTGTTACTTCAGTGCCAGGAAAGCGCACAGATTTCCACGCCTGTCTCCCGCTGTGCGGTGAGAATACAGAATCCTGCTGTTACAGTGCGTACACACATTCGTGACCGCCATGTGTTCCGTCCGGATTCCCGCTTCTGCAAAAACCAGCTCATTCGCTCTCCAGAGATCAAGCTGATACTTTCCGTTTTCTTTGCGGTAAAAAAGTTCCGGCCAGAATTTTTCATCAAAAGCCGCCCTGAACTTTTCAATCACATCCCCGCTCACCTCGTAGCAGTCCACGCACACAGACGGCCCTATCGCTGCCAGAATGTCCCCGGGATCGGAGCCGTACTGTTCCCGCATCACACGGACTGTCTCCTTTCCGATTTTCCCGACTGTCCCCCGCCATCCGGAGTGACTCAGCCCGATCGCCTTTTTCACCGGATCGACAAAATAAAGGGGCACGCAGTCCGCATAAGATGTCACAAGGCAGATCCCCGGAACGTTCGTCACCATTCCGTCCACATCTGTGTAATCGCGCTCCCGCACAATCCCTTTTCCCCGGTCCATTTCCGTCACAACGCGCACATTTGTCGTATGAGTCTGGCGGGAAAGCACCATATCCTCACAGCGCACGCCGATCGCTTCCCCGATCCTGCGGAAATTCTCCATGACTGCCTCCGGCCGGTCGCCCCGGTCGAAACTCAAATTAAGCGATGCAAAACACCCTTCGCTCACTCCGCCCAGCCGGGTGGAAAACCCGTGGCGCACAAGCCCGGTTTCCTTAAAAAGCGGATACTCCAGAAACGGAGTTTTCCCGCCTGCTTCATCAAATATATGGTTCCCGTTTTTGTATTTCAGTCCAAGACTCATCCTTTTTTCCTCTCTGCTGCTCACTGATGCTCATCCTGTGAACGCATCCTTAATATGTGTCACCGCTGTTCCCTCGATCCCGATCACATCAAACCTGCACGGAACTTCATGCAGACGGTGTTCCATCAGATAAAACATAGCGCACCGGTAAATCGTCCTCTGCTTTCTTACGTCCACCGCATCCAGGGGACTGCCCTTTCTCCGGTCAGAGCGGTATTTCACCTCGCAGAACACAATCGTATCCCCGTCTTTTGCCACAATGTCAATTTCACCGGCTCTGCACCGGTAATTGTAAACCAGTATCTCACAGCCGAGCTGCTCGAGATACCGCCCTGCCTCGCGCTCATAATCCGTGCCCGTCTGTCTTGTGTTTTTCTTTTTGCCGCCTCTTTTTCCCGTCATCTGCCGTAAACACCAGCCTGCTTCCGGAAGGACACCACATCTTCCCGCCTTATCCTGCATTTTCTGTGATTATATCATATGAACCCGCAGGGGTCTAATACTCATGCAAGAAAGTTTTTGATGAAACTCTGTCTGTGTATGGGCGTCGGCCCCAGTTTCCGTATTGCGTCGATATGCTCTTTTGACCCGTATCCCTTATGTCTGGCGAATCCGTACCCGGGCAGAATCTCATCATACTGCACCATAAGCCTGTCCCTCGTAACTTTTGCAAGAATGCTTGCAGCGGCAATGGACACACTCTTCGCATCGCCTTTGATAATCGGCACCTGAGGAATAATCATATCCGGAATGGTCACCGCATCGTTTAAAAGAAGATCCGGAACGGATGAAAGTTTTGAAACCGCCTCCCGCATCGCCTCGTAGGTTGCCTGAAGGATATTGATCTCGTCAATCCGCGCCGGACTCGCCATGCCGATTCCCGTGGCAATCGCCTTTTCCATAATCTCGTCGTAAAGCTCCTCCCGCTTCGCCGCAGTCAGCTTTTTCGAATCATTCAAATATAATATCTCACAGTCTTTCGGGAGTATCACCGCCCCGGCCACAACCGGACCCGCGAGCGGTCCCCTGCCCGCCTCATCGATCCCGCAGATCAGTTCGTATTCCCCGTATTTATTTTCATAAATCCGCATAAGAGCAAGGCGCTCCCGTTCTTTCTGAAGCGCCTCTTCTTTCTTCCTGTATGAACGGATCAGGTTTTTCACCCCCGCGCGCGCGTCATCGGCATAGATTTCATACAGTCCTGCCCACTCCGACGGTTCTGCTGCGGCAAACTCTTCCCTGATCTGTGCAATGCTTTTATTCATGTTTAATCACTCCAAACTCACTGAACGGCCATATTCTGACCCAGGCCCTTCCCAGCAGCTCATCCCTGTGAATCACACCCACATTGGCAGCACGGCTGTCCTGACTGTTGTTCCGGTTGTCTCCCAGGACAAAATATTCGTCGTCTCCCAATGTAATCGGATCGCGGGCAAGCCCGGGGTCTTCCATCACCTCATTGCCGTAATGCTCGTTCAGGGGAGTACCGTTTATGTAAACCATTCCGTTTACAATCTGTACCGTCTCTCCCGGAAGCCCTATAATCCTTTTAATATAGTAGGTATTTTCCTCATACCGGTAAGGAAACACAACAATGTCATACCGGCTCGGCTCCCGGAATCTGTAGGATATTTTGTCAACAATCAGCTGGTCTCCGTCTGAGAGTGTTGTCTCCATGGAAGAGCCGCTCACCTCTGTCCTCTGTCCGACATAAGTCACGACAAGATAGGACGCCGCAACAACAGCTGCAATAAATACAAGCCAGCTCAAAAGCTCCTTTACAATGCTTTTCATTCCTCTTCCCCTTCTCTTCCCGCCTGCGCCTCGATCGGGGGCCGTTCAAGCGTAATTCTTCCCAGTCTTCCTCCCCGGAACTCATCGAGCAGAATTGCCGCGGCCTTTTCAGAATCCAGCTCATTTCCCCGCACCAGGCAGTGTCTGTTCTGCGCAATGTTTCTGAGACACTCGTACGGATCTTCTGTGTGTGAAATCTCATACTGTTTCTCAAGCACTCCCGGATAATCACGGTCCAGCACTTTTATAAGCTCCGCCGCGAGCTCCTCCGTCTGGAGTATTTCGTCTTTGATGGAACCGATAAAGGCAAGCTTCAGTCCGACAGACTGGTCTTCAAACTTAGGCCAGAGAATTCCCGGCGTGTCCAGAAGCTCCACGTTTTTGTTCAGTCTGATCCACTGTTTTCCCTTCGTCACACCCGGTTTGTTTCCGGTCTTTGCGCATGCTTTTCCTGCCAGGGAATTGATAAACGTAGACTTTCCCACATTTGGAATCCCTACGACCATAGCGCGCACCGGGCGGTTCAGAATTCCCCTTTTCCGGTCTCTTTCCGTCTTTTCACGGCACGCCTCCTGAATCACCGGCTGAACCGACTTGATCCCGCCGCCTTTTCTTGAATTGACTTTGACCGCGAAATATCCTTTCTTCCGAAAATACTCGATCCATCTGTCATTGAGCGCATCCTCCGCCAGATCCGCCTTGTTCAGCAGAATCAGTCTCGCCTTGTTTTTGCCAAGCTCGTCAATATCCGGATTTCTGCTGGCAAGCGGTACTCTTGCATCCACAAGTTCAATAATCAGATCGATCAGCTTTATATTTTCCTGCATCATCCTCCGGGCTTTTGTCATATGTCCCGGATACCACTGAAAATGCATCGTTGTCCTCCTTATACCAGTCCCCGGTTCTCCCCCGGGCTTACAATAAACCATACTTCTCCGAAAATATCGTCAAGACTGATATTTCCGATACTCGGGAGCCTGCTGTCGTCGCTGGACGCATGGTTGTCCCCCATTACAAAATATTCATCCTCCCCGAGTTCCACCGGTTCTTCTGCCAGCCCGGCGTAATCGATATTCGACAAATATGTCTCCCCGGTAAGCTCTTCTCCGTCAATAAGAATCTTTCCATCCGCAATCTGAACCGTCTCCCCGGGCAACCCTACAATCCGCTTCACAGAATAGTGCTCTCCTTCGTTCTGCCGGAATGCGACAATATCCCCTCTCGCCGGCTTTTTCACATTGTAGATAAAATGGTTGACAAGAACGACATCTCCGTTCTCCAGCGCCGGGTTCATGGAATCTCCTGCCACGCTTACCCGCTGCCCGAATGCAGCCACAAGGAGCACAGCCGTCATGCACACGATCAGAATCTCAACAGCCCACAGGCCAATACTCTTCAAACTTCCCGGCCTTCTGCGCGGCCGCTCCTGCTCAAAATGCAGTTTTTGTCCCTTCTTTTCAAACCGGAGTCCCCCGCGGGACGATCTCCACGGCCGCCTGCCTGTGCTTTTCACTGTGTTTTTTGTCGTTCTCACACCTTTTTTCCTGCGTTTTTTACGGAAATTCAAATCCTGCATAATTCCTCCAGATCAGGTGGTATAAACAATCGCCGGAAGTGCCAGGGACACATTCCGGAATTATAAGCGGTCGCCAGGGTCTCGGTGAAACCCGGACTCACGAGCGCCGCCAGTACAAAAAAGGGACAATATACAGATCTGTAATTGTCCCTCTCATTGTTGCTATTTTACTAATTCTTTTACCTTTGCAGCTTTTCCGACACGTTTTCTTAAGTAGTTCAGTTTTGCACGTCTCACTTTACCTCTGCGCACAACCTCTACCTTTTCAACATGCGGAGAGTGTACCGGCCATGTCTTCTCAACGCCGATTCCGTTGGATGTCTTTCTTACTGTGAAAGTCTCTCTTGCGCCGCCGCCCTGTCTTTTCAGGACTGTTCCTTCAAACACCTGGATTCTTTCACGGTTACCCTCTTTGATCTTTGCGTGAACTCTTACCGTATCTCCAACGTTGAATACCGGTGCGTTCTCTTTTAACTGCTCTGCTTCGATCTTCTTGATGATCTCGTTCATTTTGTGTGACCTCCTTAATATTTGACGTTCTTAACACCATTCTGTGCCAGAGGACCATCGCTCTTCTTTTCACAACTGTTGTAGTTTACCATATTTCTACAGGTTTTTCAAGCCCTGTTTTTCATTATTTCATCTGCACTGATTTTCATCATTTCATCTGTGTCGTCTCTTCCAGCCACTTCCGCTCTTTCCCGGTCAGCTCCGCTTTCTCAAGCAGATCCGGCCTTCTCTCGTAAGTCCTCAAAATCGACTGCTCTCTGCGCCACTTCTCGATATTGGCGTGATGTCCGGACAGAAGCACCGGCGGAACTTTCTTTCCATGCCACTCTTCCGGCCGGGAGTACTGCGGGTATTCCAGAAGATTGTCCTGGAACGATTCAAACTCTGCGGACACATCGTTGTGAAGCACGCCGGGAACAAGCCGGGATATGGCGTCCACCATCACCATGGCAGGCAGTTCTCCTCCGGTAAGCACATAATCTCCGATAGATACATAGTCCGTCACGATCTCTTCCAGAACACGCTCGTCGATTCCTTCATAATGCCCGCACAGAAGAATCAGATCCTCCTCCTGAGCAAGCTCTTCCGCCATCTTCTGGTCAAACACACTGCCCTGTGGAGAAAGGTACACAACCCGTGGTTTTTTCCCGCTTTTTTCCTCCTTCGCCGCATCAGCCATTTCCTCCGATAAAGCAGCCGCTTCACCTGCCGCATCAGCCATTTCCTCCGATAAAGCAGCCGCTTCGCCTGCCGCATCAGACGTTTCCTCTGCCGCAGCCGTCCTCTGCCGGATCTTCTCCGCCACAGATTCATATGCCAGATATACCGGCTCCGCCTGCATGAGCATCCCGGCTCCGCCTCCGTACGGATAGTCATCTACACTCTGATGCTTGTTAAACGCGAAATCCCGGATATTCACCGCCTCGATCGAGAGAAGCCCCGCGCTGACCGCGCGCCCGATTATGCTCGTGTTCAGCCCGTTTGATACCATTTCCGGAAATAAAGTCAGTATATGAAAATTCATTGCCGTCCGCCTTCCTCCCCGAAGCTTCTGGGGTTTTAAATCAATCCTTCCAGAAGATGAACCTTCATCCGGTTCTCTTCTGCATTCACTTCGAGAATACACTGCCGGATCGCCGGGATCAGCACCTCACCGTGCTCGTCCGAGTCCACAATGTACACCTCGTTGGCCCCCGTTTCCATCACATCCCTGAGAGTCCCGAAATGCCCCTCCTCTGTGAAAACGTCCATGCCGATCAGATCTGCGATGTAGTATTCGTCCTTCTCCAGCCGGACCGCATTTTCGCGGGGTACAAAAAGGCTCTTTCCCTTATACTTTTCCACATCGTTTATATTGTCAATCCCCTTAAACTTTATGATCACGAACTGCTTGAAAAAGCGCACGGACTGGATCTCCATTTCCATTCGCTCGCGTCCCGTATCAAGGAGAACTTTTTTCAGTTTTTTAAAGCGGGACGCATCGTCAGTTGTGGGAAACACTTTGACCTCGCCCCTGATTCCGTGTGTGGAGGAGATTACCCCCACCTGAAAGAACTGTTCCATACTTTTTTCCTCTCTGTCTCACAGAACAGAAAAGGGGCAGGACCTTCCCCTGGAAGGCCGCCCCTTTCCCTCAGAGAATGCCGCAGCATTCCGTTTCATACAAATGCTCAGACAATATCTACGACAACGCGTTTGTCTTCCTTCGCCGCTGCCGCTTTTACAACGGAACGGATTGCTTTCGCAATACGGCCCTGTTTGCCGATTACCTTGCCCATATCACCGTCCGCCACATGGAGTTCAAGCACCGTGGTGCGGCCTTCCTTTTTCTCGTTTACGGAGACCTCCTCAGGATGGTCAACCAGCGCTTTTGCAATCACTTCAACTAACTCTTTCATTTTGCGCGCACCTCCGTGAAGACGTCTTATTTTTCGATACCTGCTGCCTTGAAGATCTTTCCTACAACTTCTGTAGGCTGTGCACCGTTGTTGAGCCATCTCTTAGCGGCTTCCTCGTCTACCTTGAACACGCTCGGGTCCTGATTCGGATCGTATGTTCCGATCTCCTCGATGAATCTTCCGTCTCTCGGGGACCTGGAGTCAGCTACTACGATTCTATAAAAAGGAGCCTTCTTCTGTCCCATTCTTCTTAATCTGATTTTTACTGCCATTTCTTTCACCTCTGTTTTATTTTTCTTTTTGTTGTTTCTTCTCTTTATCAGAGATTATCTATGGTCAAAAGGGAAGTTTGAACCTGCCCTTCTTGCCACCTTTTCCACCCATCAGTCCCGGAAGGCGCTTCATCATCTTCCTCGACTCATTGAACTGTTTTACCATACGGTTGACTTCTGAGATATCCACACCCGCGCCCTTTGCGATGCGGTGTTTTCTCGACGGATTCAAAAGATCCGGGTTGCGTCTCTCCTCCGGAGTCATGGAATGGATCATCGCCTCCATTCGGGCCATTCTCTTTGTGTTTTCCTCGGAATCCAGATCCGGCATCTTTGCCTTGCCGCCCATTCCTCCAAGTCCCGGCATCATGCTCATGATACTTGAAAGACCGCCCATCTTCTTCATCTGCTCCATGCTCTCGAGATAGTCATCGAAGTCAAACTGGGCTTTCTTCATCTTATCGGCCATCTCTCTGGCCTTTCCTTCATCCAGTTCTTCCCCTGCCTTTTCAATCAGGGTAAGAACATCGCCCATGCCGAGAATACGGGAAGCCATTCTGTCGGGATAGAACTGTTCCAGATCCGAAAGCTTCTCTCCCATACCGACGTAGAGAATCGGCCGTCCGGTTACCGCTTTGATCGACAGCGCGGCACCGCCTCTCGTATCACCGTCCAGCTTGGTGACGATGACACCGTCGATCCCGATCTTTTCATTGAAGGTTCCGGCTACATTCACCGCATCCTGTCCAGTCATAGCGTCCACCACGAGGATCGTCTGGTGAACCTCTACCGTCTCCTTGATCTCCTGAAGCTCGGACATCATATCCTCGTCGATATGAAGCCGTCCTGCCGTATCAAGGATCACAATGTTGTTTCCGTTTTTCGCCGCATGCTGCACGGCAGCCTTCGCAATGTCCGCGGGCCTGTTCTTTTCTCCCATGGAGAACACTTCCACGCCCTGCTTTTCTCCGTTTATCTGGAGCTGTTTGATTGCGGCCGGCCGGTATACATCGCACGCCACAAGCAGCGGTTTCTTTCCTTTTAACTTGAATTTCCCCGCCAGCTTTGCAGTGGTGGTCGTCTTACCCGCGCCCTGAAGTCCCGCCATCATAATCACTGTCATGGCGCTTCCTGGCTGCAGCTTGATCTCCGTCGTCTCAGATCCCATCAGCCGGACGAGTTCCTCGTTGACGATTTTGATCACCATCTGTCCCGGATTGAGACCGTTCATGACATCCTGGCCGATCGCCCTCTCCTGCACATCTTTAATGAAACTTTTCACGACCTTGAAGTTGACATCGGCCTCGAGAAGCGCCATGCGCACTTCCTTCAGAGCCGCCTTTACGTCGTCCTCCGTAAGCCGTCCCTTGCTTCGCAGGTTTTTAAACACATTCTGAAGTTTTTCTGTTAAGCTGTCAAATGCCATTGATAAACTCCTCTACAGTTCTTCTATAATGGCGTCCGATATCCTGCGGATCCGGCTGATGATCTCGTCCGGGTTTCTTCCGTCCTGCTCCCACTCGTCCAGTATTCCGTCAATCTGTCCCACTTTCTCCTTTACCGAGAGAAACTTTTCCACCAGGTGGAGCTTCGTCTCATAGCCCTCCAGCGCCTTCTGGCAGCGGCGGACCAGATCATGAACTCCCTGTCGGCTGATTCCCGCATCCTCAGCGATCTCACTGAGCGAAAGGTCTTCGAGAACAAACTGTTCGTAAATC
The DNA here is from genome assembly GCF_020687545.1 of Ruminococcus turbiniformis. GTDB lineage: Bacteria > Bacillota > Clostridia > Lachnospirales > Lachnospiraceae > Mediterraneibacter > Mediterraneibacter turbiniformis. The sequence continues at coordinate 70,902 of NZ_JAJEQX010000018.1, forward strand.
TCTTTCTGGTGCGAAGTGAGCAGTTCCCCGTAAAAATCATACAGCAATGCCTGCTCTAAAATCTTATCCATTGTTCAGTCACCTTTGCTATCATACACGAAAGGCGAAAGGGTGTCAAGTATTTTTTCTTTACACCCTTTCCCTTTTTACGCTTTCAGAAGCCGCTCCACATTCAGAAGCCCCCATCCCGCCTCCGTTCCGGGGCATTTCACACTGGATTCCCTGAGCCGCAGTTTCACCTCCACATTCGTCATATCCGGGAATTTGGAAAGGAGGCATGCCACCGCTCCCGCAGCTACCGGCGTCGCCATGGAAGTTCCTGTTTTCATCGTGTACGGTGCCTCACCGGAGCGTCCGTACCGCGCATTGCAGCTCATTATTCCCGTTCCCGGCGCAAAGATATCAGGTTTGATCACACACTCCCCTGTAGGTCCTCTGCCGGAGTAGTTGATCCGTCTTTTTCTCTTTGACACCGACGGGATCTCCGTATCCGGCACCCCCACTGTAATCACCTTTCTGCTGCTTCCCGGCACCGCAACCGTTCCGCGGCCCGGCCCGTAGTTTCCCGCCGACACGACAACTACAATGCCCTGATCCCAGAGCTCCTCCACTGCCTCCAGAAAGATCTTCTTCTGATCCTCAGCAAGCTCCGGCTGTGTACCCACCGAAATATTGACAATCCGGACATGCAGCCGGTTCTTTTCCGAAAGAACCCAGTCAATTCCTTCCAGCACATTGTCCACATTACCGTTTCCCTCATGGTCCAGCACCTTCCCCACAAGCAGCCTGGCCCGGGGCGCCATTCCCGCGTAGGCCCCCGCAGACAGTTTTCCGTTTCCAGCCAGGATTCCAGCCACATGTGTACCGTGTCCGCTGTCGTCATGGCACCGCTGCACTCCTCCTGTAAAATCCTTAAACCCGGCAATCCTTCCCTCAAGATCCGGATGAACAGAGACCCCTGTATCCAGAATTGCAGCGCAGACGCCCTCCCCCATATATCTTCTTGCCCTTATATCTTCACACCAATAACCTACCGACTGTTTTACCAGTTTCATATCACAGTTCTGCAATTATCCTTTTTTATCAGAATATTCTCTGAAACACGTTTTCGTCCCTGGAGCACACTTTTTCCTCCCCTGCATACTATAGAACTGTAAACAACAAATCAACTGGAGGATTTAACATGAGTGATTTAACTGCTACGAACTGTGGATGTGGATGCGACAACGGAAACGGAATGTCTTCCTGCCTGTGGATCATTCTCCTGCTCTGCTGCTGCGGCGGCGGATGCGGCAATGGAAGCGGATTCGGAAACGGCTTTGGAAACGACAGCTGCCTGTGGATCATCCTTCTGCTCTGCTGCTGCGGCGGTTTCGGAAACAACGGCTGCGGATGCTGATTTCTGACATTGCGCTCTTTGTTCTGAACAAAGGAGGATGTGCGGTTTTCCCGCACATCCTCCTTTTTGTGAAGGCGATACTCAGAAGTCTACGTTCTTCGTAGAGCAGGTTCCGTGCCTTTCTCCATCTGCCCGGTTCTTCTCCGCGCCTCCATCCTCCGGACGTTTTTCCCTGCCTTTTTTATCGATGCGGTTCCTGAGCATACATTCTTCATCCACCTCATACACCGCATTTCCGTCAATAATCAATCTGCGTGACATACCTGTCCCTTCCTTTCTCTTTTCCATAATAAGGATTCCCTATTATTTTATGAACTTATTCATCTGTCTGCCAAAAATAAAGGGATTCTCTGTGTTCATAATTTTCCCATGCAGATCATATAATCAGATGAGGACGGTTCCCGCCCCGCCGGCGCGCTTTTTCATTTTCCAGAAGCTTGAAGCAGGGAATGCAGCCGCCCGTTTTGAGGCCTCCGTCACAAAACAGTATGCAGGAGTAAATGGTATGGACAGAGAACATCCGGAACCTATGACACCGTTTGACGAACTCGTCACCACGCCCGGGCTCCAGATGGTCAAGCTGCTTCTCCCCTTTCTCCCCGCCTCCGGCCGCCGGGTCATGGCTGCATATATCAAATTCACCGAGCTGAAAACAGCGGTTTCTCTGTTCCACTCCGGTCACGGAGCCGTCAGCGCCCAGATGTTCGAGGATGAGCAATATTCCTCTCCTGCCGACATCCTGAACAGGCTGCGGCCCTATCTGAATCCCGGCCAGCAGTCGATACTGGATATGCTGATCACAGTGCGGGAAATGATGCCTCTCATGGAAATGCTGCAGAATACCGGAAAAACCGGCCGGAGCGAAGACAGCAGCGGCGCATTCCCGGCAGACCTCTCAGGCATCCTTGCGGGAATGCTTACCCCGGAACAGCAGGATCTGTTCCGTATGTACAGCGATCTGTTTTCTCAGTCCGGCGGAAATGTTCCGAAAGGAGATGATTCTGATGAACGAATGGATGAACAATCCGGCAATGAAGAATATCGATCCGGAGAAACTGGAGCTGATCCGGATAGCGTCTGAACGAACATCCGGCAAGTCCGGAAAAGATCTTGTCCCTGTTATGCTGGCGCTGATCACCGGGGCAAACCGGCAGGGAATCCGCTTTTCTCCTGACGAAGTTACCCTGATTATGGAAATTTTAAAAGAAGGCAAAAGCAAGGAAGAACAGGAACAGATTGATCGGACGCTGAAGATGACCAGCTCGATTCTGAAAAAGCACACATAACGGGGCTATCGGGAAATAGATAGTCTTAAACAGGAGCAGGTGTGACTCGCACGAGTCACACCTGCTCCTAAATTTATCCCCTAAAAAAAGAGCAAGATGACTAACGACAACCATCTTGCTCTCCGTTCCATGTTATAATGGAACTATGCTAAAACAAGATTATTATAACGACTTTTTTGAAATTGGGCAACAAAAAATTAACTTCAGTTT
>NZ_JAJEQX010000019.1 GCF_020687545.1 Ruminococcus turbiniformis
CTAATTTTTGAGTTTGGCTTGCGACACCATTCTCATTTTAGCATAGGAGGCTTTTTATTTATATCTTACACGCTCCTGCTTACTCCATTCTCCCCAGCATAGCTGGGGGATTAGACCTTTCATTCAAAACGTCAGAATGCTTTTAATCTCCCGGATCAGCCTCTCGTTCTCCTCCGCCGTACGCACGGCGATCCGGTACCACCCTTTCCCGAGTCCCCGGTAATCCGAACAGTCCCGGATGAGAATCCCGCGGCTCTCCAGAGCGTGAAACAGATCTTTATCGCTCCGAAAAAGAATGAAATTTGCGTCTGAAGAAACGAATTTAATTCCAATCTTCTGCAATTCTTCTTCCATGTGCCGCCGTTCTGTTCCAATCATCCGGGCCGTCCTCTCCACGCGTCCCGCCTCCGCATCCTCCAGCGCGGCAAGTCCTGCCTCCTGGGCGGGAACGGACACGCTCCACGGCTGGCGCACCTGAGAGATCTGCTCCAGCAGTCTCTCATCCGAGCTAACGCCGTATCCGAGACGCAGCCCCGGCATGGCGTGAATCTTCGTAAACGCCCGCAGGATAAAGAGCGTCCGGAAGCGGCCTGTCTCGCGGATCAGACTGCGTTTTTCCCCGTCCGGAAGAAATTCAAGGAAACATTCGTCCAGCACAAACCGGATTCCCAGTTCCTCACATCTTTCAGCCGTCCTCAGAAGAACTTCCCTTTCCGCTGCTCTTCCTGACGGGTTCGCCGGTGAGGCGAGAAACAGGATATCCGTCTCCCTGCTTAAGCGATCCGGAAAATGTTCGTCTATCGTAAACCCGTTCTCCCGCTTCGTCTCTTCATACTCCACGGTACATCCCGCCGTATTTAAAGCCTGCTCGTATTCCGAGAAGGCGGGAACCGGAAGAAGGGCTTTCTCCGGCTTCCCGGCAAGGGTGAGCGTATAGATCAGTTCCGCGGCTCCGTTTCCGAAGACCAGATGATCCGCCGGAACTTCCAATCGTTCCGCCAGACGCCTTCCAAGCGCCCGGCATCTGATGTCCGGATAGGCCGAAATGTTCGCGGCACTTCGCTTCACCGCTTCGATCACGCGCTCCGACGGCCCCATCGGATTGACATTGACTGAGAAATCCAGCATGTCCTTTTCATATGTATAAATGTCTCCTCCATGTCCGTACAACATGCCGTTCCTCCCTGAACCTTTTCATACCGTCTTTATACCGCCGCACAGATCAGCAGTTTCACAAGCCCGAAAAACAGGAGCACAAGGACTGAAGTCACATACATCAGCCGCCCGGCTCTTCTGATGTCTTCCGGCTCTACGGGACGCCGGTCATCCCCGATAAATTCCTTCTTATGCACCTTTCCGAAATAGACAGCGTCCCCTGCGAGCCGCACTCCGAGCGCGCCCGCACAGACCGATTCCGTCTGCGCCGAGTTCGGGCTTGCGTGTTTTCTCCTGTCTCTCTTCCAGATGTGTCCCGCGCCCTCTGCGTCCTGCCCGGTCAGAAACGCCGCCGCGATCATAAAGACAGCCGTAATCCGGGACGGGATGTAGTTGAACAGATCATCCATCTTCGCCGGAATCCGGCCGAAATACTCATATTTTTCATTCCGGTAGCCAAGCATGGAGTCCATCGTATTGACCGCCTTGTACAGAAATCCAAGCGGGGCGCCCCCGATTAAAAGAAAGAGAAGCGGGGCTGTCACCCCGTCGGACGTATTCTCCGCCACAGTCTCCACAGCCGCCTTTGTCACGCCCTCCGCGGTCAGGTTCTCCGTGTCCCGCCCGACGATCATGGACACGGCCTTTCTCGCCCCGTCTAAGTCGTTCTCTTTCAGTTTTTCATACACTTTCATGCTCTCGGACAGAAGACTTCTCGCCGCGACGATCTGGAAGCACCAGAAGGTCTCTGTCAGAAAATACACCGCCGGATGGATCCGGTACGCAGCCAGAAGAACCAGCGCCGGAACAGAGAATGAGAGCAGAACTGTCAGAATCCACAGGATTCCGCCTGCAAGAATCTGCATCCGCGCGGCGCTTTTTCCTTCTCCTGTACCTCTGCGCAGATGCCTTTCGAGAAACGCGGTCAGATTCCCGATGATCCGTACCGGATGGTACAGCCATGCCGGATCTCCGAAAAAGAAATCAAGAAGAAAGCCCGCTGCACAGGCCGCCAGAGAGAGCTGTGCGAGCTGCGTTATTTCTGACATTTTTTCTTCAGCCCTTCATACATTTTCTCGGACACAGGCATGTCAACCCCGTATTTTCTGCCCTCCCGGACAATATACCCGCTGAACGTATCAAGCTCCGCCTGCTTTCCTTCCCGGACGTCCCTCTGAAGAGAGCTTGTGGCGTCCTCTGCCAGTTCATAGTAAAACCGGTGTATCATCGCGTCGAGATGTTCCTGCGTGACTTTTACTCCCTTTTCCCTTGCGACCAGATATGCTTCCCCCAGAAGAGCTTCGTATTCCCTCGCTTTCACCGGATCGCTGCGAAGCTGCCCGATCGTGTTGTCGTAGTATGCACTGGCAACATTGTAGGCACAGTTCAGGATATATTTTCTCCATATCTCCCGCTGAATGTCATCCGCAGTCTTATGATCGATCCCCGCCCCGGAGAGAATCGCCGACACTTCCGAAATCTTTGCCCGCTGCTTCTCGTCCGCATTCTGAATCCCGATTCTCAAATTCGCGAAATCGCCCTGCTGGGTGATGGAAAAGTCCTCGTTCGCAAATGCAACGATATAGATCAGAGAATCCACAACAGTCCCTTTTCCGATGAGGCTTCGGATATGGTCTCCCGGATCCGCGCCGTTCATCACCGGTACGATCACCGTATTCTCAGATACCGCATGCTCCATCTCCCGGCACACTTCGTCCAGGGAATAGTTCTTCACACAGACAAAGATGCAGTCCTGCTCTTCCATCTCACTGACCGGAACAACATGTTCCGGATGCACACAGATCTCTCCGCTGTAATCACTGTGAAGGACAAGCCCGTGCTTGAGAATCGCCTCTCTCCTTGCCCCTCTCGCCGCCAGTGTCAGGTGGGGACATACTTTTCCCAGCATTCCCGCCAGGTATCCTCCCACTCCGCCGATCCCGACAACAGCGATTCTGCGGTTTAATAATTCCTTTTCTCTCTGTTCCATTATATTGTCTCTCCTTTGCTGTATCTCCATTTCACGGCATCCGTCCGCTCTCCCGGTTTCTGTCCGCCTTCTCACAGTTCAAATCTCATCCCGGAGCGCAGCCTCTTCACCCGTTCTCCCAGTTCATCCTTAAGGATCTCATATCCCTCCTGCCCGGTGCAGTGACCGGTGTACAGTATCGTGCTCCCTGTCTGCCGGAGCCCGCCGGCGAAATTCCTTATATAATTCTCAGATTTGTTGTACAGGTGGAAGCCGCCGATCAGCGCACGGACCGTCTGTCCCGGATATGCCGCCTGCACCTCCCGGATAACGTTGTCCGCTCCGGCGTGACAGCAGCTGTTGAACACGACAGGCCCCTCCGCGGTCTCAAATACGAGGCTCTGCTCATGGGCGAAGCAGTCAGTAACCCACCTGTTTCCTTCTCTTATATACATCTTCTCCCGCGCTCCCGCCTGAGCGAGTCCCGGCGTAGTATGGGGAAGGAGCCGTATCCCTTCACTGATCGTATAATCCCCTGAAACACGGATGATCCGTTCTCCGTACCGGTCGAAAAATCCTTTTCTGATCCCGATATATTTCATCCGTTCCCCGGACGTTTTGCTGTCGCTGATCCGGCAGCAGTTTTCCCCGCACGCTTCCCTGAGGTATAGTTTCGCCGTCCGGTTCCGCTCAAAAAATGTCTCCATCCCGTCCGCATGATCGTAATGTGCGTGGGAGAGAACCGCGGCGTCCACCTCTGCAAGGGAAGTGCCGAGTTCATCCGCATTGTCTGCAAAATGACCGGAGCCTCCCGCATCCAGCAGAACCTTCCGCTCTCCATATTCAATGTAGAAACTGAGCCCCCACTCGCTGTACAGGGGAGGGGTTCCCGTCCTGCGCGGAAGCCTCTCATTTCCGATATTATCGATCAGAACCGTCACTTTCATATTTCTTTATCTTCTTTTTCCTTTCTGTCTGTGTGATATAGCAAGAATCACAGCAGTGATCGCCGCAGCCCCCAGGAGTACGCTCACTGCCCCCGGAAATATCTGATCTTCCAAAACATGCGAAAGGAAACCGTCCTCCCCGGCTGCCTGCTCTGACTCACTCAGCGTAAATACAAACTCTCCTTCCGGAAGGGAATCAAACGAAAATGTATATCCTTCCTGCCTGGTCTCTCCCTCTCCCATATTGCTCTCCGTCATAAAATACGGCGTGTTCACCGATATCTCAAGTGTCCCGAACCCGTTCCACGTCTGGGCCGGTGAGAGAAGGTAAGTGTAGGTATATTCGGGCGTCTGATCCGCATCCTGCACAGCGGGATATACCGGAGCCTCCACCCGGTTCACAATCCGCTCTCCCGGCCCCAGGGTAATCTCATACTCATACCAGCGCATCAGGGAGTCCATTAGATACCGGCTGCTGCTGAAAAAGTCGCTCATAATCACGCCGCAGTCCTGCTCATATACAGTCAGAGCCTCCGTCACCGCATGGTAAAGATCCGTCTCATATGCTGGATCCGGTGAAGGGCAGATCATACGGACAAACTCTTCCATTGTAAGCTGTTCCGTCCCTGTAAGGAGCGCCTCCCCGTCAATGCGCTCCTCCATGGACCCGTCGCTGCAGAAGTACCATTCCGGCATTTCCCCGGGCTCTTCCCCCAGAACATAGACTGAGAGCGTCTCACCGTTCTGCGCCCATGCGCTGATCTCCGCCCCGTCCTCTTTCCGGGCATAACCCGACATGTTTTCAAAAAAGAGCTTTGTCCGGGTTCCGTCACCCCGGATCACTGCTCCCGCACTTGCCGCATCGTACTTCTCTTCGTCAATGCCGCTGATCTTATACGTGTACCGCACAACCGGAAGATCCGGGGAATAAAAGGAATCTCCGTCCGTCTCTGCGCGGAGTCTCTCAAGCCCCTTTTCCAGATCAAACTCCCCGCCTCCGGCCCACGTAAGGCGAAGCTTCTTTTCGATCGGAGCCCCGTTCACCGTAATCTCCAGATTCTCCGCGTCCGCCGCCGGGTATGCAGTCTCTGCCGCGTCGTCATAGGTATATCCATAATCCGGAGATTGTCCGAAAGGAAACATAAGCACCGCGCGCACCGTATCGTCCGACGGATTGTAAAACGTGTACTCGGCATTCACTCTTCCCGGATACGCAAGATATTCATCCAGACTTGAATAGTACATTTGAGGAAATTCCGAAATGTCAAAAGTCAGTTTTTCGTTTTCCACCACAACAGGGCAATCGCCGTCTCCCGAGACGACACCGTACGCGTCTGTCCCGCTCCAGTCCGACTGGGCTGAATTGGCGAATACCCTCATGATTCCGTACTTTTGCATAACGGATCACCCCCTCTTTCTCTTCCGGCTCTCAAAATAGAGAAACCGGTCGATGGAATCCAGTATATCCTGAAAATCCTCCCTCGGCGCCGCTTCAATATACTTTTCCAGTATCTCCCGCTCACACTCCCGGTATCTGCCGTAAAAGATATCGTACAGATTGTGGCCCCTCACATGGATTTTGATCTCCTCCATATGATCTCTCATGTCATCCGGCGACTCAAAGTCCCGGCCAAGCACCTGGATCAGTTTCTGTCCGCTTTTGAGACGGTGCAGATACTCCTGCCATTTTTCAAACAGGATCTCATAGAATCTCTCTTCCGACTCCACCACTTTGATCTGCGCCATCACTTTCGGATCAAGGAAATAGTTCTCAAAAGAATAGTATTTCAGAATCAGAACATTTTTCTCTGTCACCCGGGGCAGCCGGTCAATATCTTCCTCATCTCTCCGGGCATAATAGCTGCACAGCTGGTTTTTCAGCTCTTCACTGTCGCGCCCGTCCCCGTCCCGGATCATGAGGAAATTGTCTTTGATGTAAATCTGGTTCATATATTTCAGATTGGCATACGTCTTGATGTTCGTACAGCTGTTTGTCGTAATAATCGCGATCCGCGAAAGATTGCCTTCACTGTCAAACGTCTCGGAATAATATTTCCGAAGGAGAAGAGGCAGGCGGTTCTTGTCCTGTTTTCCCTCCACAATGAATACAAAGTTTACATTCATCAGATCATTTGCCGAATATCCCAGATCATCCAGCACGGCACTGATATCTGTCTTCTCCCTTACTGCCGGACGGCCGTCTTCATCCAGATAAACCTGACGGATCTGTCTGCTCGTAAAATTGGAGAGCAGATTCGGCGAGTGGGTGGAAAAGATCACCTGGCTCTTCCGCGAGAGACGGTAGAGGATGTCTCCGGAAACCTTCTGAAGTTTCGGATGGAGAAATATTTCCGGATCTTCAACAACGATCAGGTCTGCATTTCTGCGTCCCTTTTCCTCGTATGTCTCGAGGAGTGACAGCATATAGATGCTGCGCATTCCCTTTCCCATGTCAGAGACAGGACGTTTTGCCGCGCTTCCCGCCTGCTGTATCTCCGTGCGGACTGCAAGCGTATTTTCTATATCAAGATTGATGGAATAAACAATCCGGTCCCGTCCGCCGTTGCCGATGAAATTTTCGTTGACCCGCCGGGAAAACTCATCCAGATTCAGATTATACAGCTTGTATTCCAGAAGCTTTGCCGCCTCAAACGCGTTCAGCTCCTCTGTCGTTTTTTTCTGAATCAGGCCGATGCAGGAAAAACAGTGGTTGCACTCCTTCGCCATATCAAACATACAGCACCCGGCGCGCATCTGTTTGAGAAGATCATCTTCCTGCATGAGCAGAATATCCGCCTGAAACTTCTCAAGGTTTCTCTGCGTATCCATATAGTAAATATGGGGAATAATCTGCCGGATAAACCGGTTGTTCTTCTGAACGCCATCCCCGTACCGCCCGTGGCCTTCCCTGTTCACCGAATACTCGAAGGTCAGCTCTCCGTCTTTATAAGAAGGCAGCTTTTTCTGAAAATCTCTGTACCATGCCTCATATCTGCGGTAGGAACTCACCGCGCCGAACCTGTGGAAGCGACGCAGATCATCCTCCGTGATCTTCAGCGTCACCATAATCTCCACATTGGGATAGCTTTCCTGAAAATCCGCTTCCCTCACCTCATAGTCTCCGCCCACAGCGCGCAGGGCGTCGAGAACGGCGGTCTTCCCCGTATCGTTCTTTCCGACAAGTATAAGGGCATTCTCAATGTCCCGGATGTGCATATCTCTGATTGATTTAAAGTTCCGAATCCAAAGATCTGTAATCTGCATGCTTCAGTTATCTTTCTCCATCACATAATTGGTAAGCGGTTCAAGATATTCCGGATCTGTCCAGTCGCATTTCTTCCCGACAGCACTCATCAGAGCCCTCTCCCACGGTTCATACTCTGCCGGATCTTTCTTCGCCACCGCCTTCTGGAGGATTCTGCACAGGGTGCGGTCTTTAAAAGACATCGCCTCCTCATCCCATGCGCCTCTTCCGTAAAATACCGGGATCTCCTTCAGGCCTTCCTTCATGTTGTGTGCCGTCACTTCGTTCAGCGCCTTCTCATCAAAGGGAGACGCTCCCACACAGAAAACAGCTGTCCTTTTCCCCTTCAGCAGTCTCTGATTCTTCCGCAGAAATGCCAGTCCGGCAATGCCTGACGCATAGATTCCTCCGCAGAGCACAATTACTTCATGATCTCTGATCTGATCCGGCACCGCCTTTGCAGTCTGAACCGCGTCGAATCCGGTCTTATCACTGAGCCACTTTGCATATTTCTCTGCAGCGCCGTATTTTGACTGATAAAAAATAATGCCTCCGGTCATATTTCCCTCCCTGCAGCCTTTACTACTTCATCCAGACGGTCCATATCCATGAAATTCATATCAAACCACCGTGCCGCAAGGATCAGGCTTACGTCATCCCCGCGGAGTTCCTTCGGGATTCTGCTCAGCTGCATACCGAGGAACCTCATCATCAGCTTGTGTTTCAGACTCAGCTTCTTGTAGTCAAAGTTCCCTCTGAGATGAATGTACTCTGCGCGGCCGCGAAGCGCTTCGGGGAGCTGTCCTTCCACACTCTCCCTGATCTTCTCCGCCTTTCCTTCGCCCTCCGGGTTAAACATACCGACAGTAACGATGATGAGTTTTCTGCAGCGGTCTGCATCCAGCTTCTGCGCGGTCTCCTCCAGCCCAAGCGCGCGTTCCGAATAAAGCGCTCCCACGTAGATCACCGTATCATACTGCCCGGGATCTTTCACCGAGCTGTACCGTTCCGCCTTAAGGTTCATCCGCTCTGCCAGCGCCTCCGCATATTTCTTCGCAGAGCCGTACCTGCTTCCATATATAATCGCTGTTCCCATTCTCTCTTTCTCTCCTTTGTACTCCTCTGATTCCACACGCCTTTTCATACACTGACGCTGCTTTTATTATGCCAGAAATCACAGAAATTGTGAATACCGACATTCGCAGGAGCCACCCCTGGGGTTCTCTCCTCCCCGGGTTTCTGCCGTATCCGCACTGATATCTTCACTGTCAGCCGATTTTCGGGAGAGGACGGATATTTCTCAGCAGGCGGAGTCCGGAGCGCCATTCCTCCGGATGTACCTCCGCCACATATCCGCCTCCGTTTTCTGTCTGCCACCGGTAAAACTTCTCCCCGGCCTGCCCGCTGCCGTCTGTCCCTGATATTTCTTCCGCCAGGAAAGAGAGCGCCGCCATAATCGTCCCTCCGTGTACGGCAAAAGCCGCCGACTCCACTCCCTCGTCCAGCCATTTTTCAATCCAGCGTATCGTGCCCTTTACGCACCTCGCCCGGAATTCCGTCTGCGATTCCCCTCCCGGAAACGCCGTCATTCCCCCGGACTCCATCCATCGGATATATTCCGGTTCTTCTTTGAGTTCCTCGTACGTCTTCCTCTCATATGCTCCGAAATCGCATTCCCGGAGCATCTCTTCTGTCTGAATCTCCTGCCCCGGCCAGATCAGCTGCGCTGTCATAACACACCGCTTCATCGGGCTTGCAGTGATACGTTCTGCCGCGGGATAGACTCTGCCCCCTCTGCCGCTGTCACAAAATGCGTTCACCGCACGTTCTGACAGCGCCTCATCCGTTCTGCCGATATACTGTCTCTTTTCATTTCCCGGCGTGCTTAAATGCCGGACAAATATCACTTTCACCGAACCATCCCTCTCTGTAACACGCTTTTTGTACTCCACGCTCATGCGCCGGCGTCTGCCTCTGCCTTACCTGCATCACGCAGAACGGATCTCCGGGTTCCTATCCGATCATGCCATGCCGGTGAGGAAACCTGCCAGAACCACGCCCGCCAGCATGGCGAGCTCACATACCTGAAGGAAATATCCGGCCAGATCTCCTGTCGTCCCGCCGAACTCTTTCCCGCACAGCCTGTAATAGTAGAAAAAGACAAGCGCTGCTGCAAGAAGAGCTCCCGCCGCAGAAAAAACTGACAGGGAAAGCATGATTCCCGCACAGACACATACCCATATGATCAGCACCACCCGGACTCTTCCCCTGTGCGCGCCGTCCTGAAACGTCTTTAAAAGCCCGCTGTTTCTCGCCGCAGGGAAAGTCACAACCGAGATTCCGCTTAAAGACCGTGACAGCACATATGTACAGGCGATGACCGGCAGCATCTCTTTTGACACCTCACTCCACAGCGCAGCACTGGCGGTAAAATACACGCACAGCCCGATCACCGCGAAAGCCCCTGTATGGGTGTCTTTCAGTATGGACAGCTTCTTCTCCCGGTCGCCCCAGGAGCCCAGTGCATCCACAGTGTCCGCGTACCCGTCCAGATGAATCCCTCCCGTCACCGCTGCCGGAATCAGTGTCATCGCACCGGCAAAGAACAGACTCCCGGCGGATAAAACATCGAGAATCACCCACCCCGCAGCAAGCTGAATAATGCCGATTACCCCGCCGATTACCGGGAAAAAACACATAGCATACTTCATATTTTCTCCCGTCCACTCCACTCGCGGAGCCGGAATTTTAGAATACATGGATATGGCAATTGCAAATGAATTTAACAGTCGTCGCATTGTTTTCTTCTCTCTATTTCAGTTCTTCATACTGTTCCACGCTGATCTCCTCAAAGGTGGACATATTCTGGTACACGGACAGCCCCATTTCAAGGAGCGGCATGACCGCCACCGCGCCGGTCCCCTCTCCCAGATTCATTCCGCAGTCGATATACGGGGAGAGTCCAAGCTCCTTAAGGACCATCTCTCCTGCAGGTTCTTTCGAGCGGTGAGATGGAAGAATATAGTCCAGTGTATCCGGCGCCATGCGCACCGCGCAAAGGGCTGCCACAGAGGAGATGAATCCGTCAATCACTACAGGGATCCGGCAGAGCGCCCCTCCGAGGAACACGCCTGTGAGTCCGGCGATATCAAGACCGCCTACTTTCGAGAGCACATCTACCACATCCTCTCTGGCCGGGCCGTTCTTCCCGATTGCTTCCCGGATCACGCTTATTTTTCTTGCAAGCCCCTCTGAATCAAGTCCTGCTCCGCGGCCTGTAACTTCCGCCGGGTCCCTGTCAAGAAGCACGGAGGCTGCCGCGCTGCTTGTAGTTGTATTTCCGATTCCCATCTCCCCGGTAGCGAGAATACCGTACCCTTCCGCAGCGAGTTTCCTGACAATGCAGATCCCGGTAAGAACCGCCCGGGCCGCCTGTTCCCTTGTCATGGCGGGCCCGTTTTTCATATTTTCCGTCCCGTATGCCACCTTGTATTCCGGCACGGTCACACCGGGCACGTCCCTTGCCACTCCGATATCGACAGGGAAGAGATCCACCCCCGCTCTCTCGGCCATCAGACATGCGCTTGTCTCCCGGCGGGTGAAATTCTCCGTCACAATGGCAGTCACTTCCTGTCCGGTCTGAGTCACGCCTTCCGCCACCACGCCGTTGTCCGCGCACATGATGACAAGTCCTTTTTTCTCCAGAGAAAACTCCGCACTGCCGCGCATTCCCGCGATCTTAATGACAGCGTCCTCAAGCTTGCCGAGACTGTGCAGCGGTTTTGCCACCGTCCTCCAGCGCTCTTTCGCCCGCTCCATCGCCTCCCGGCCGGCAGGTTTTATCTGTTTTATCAGCTCTCTTAATTCTTCCTCCTGGCTCAACTCATATTCCTCCCTTTTTTTCGTTCCACTGTGCGCAGCTTTCTGCGAACCGCTCTGCAAACGCCGGAAGAGACGGCAGATACAGGTGAGGATATCCGGCAAAGAGATTTTTCTTAACATGGATGCACTTCCACTGTCTCCTGCCGTCCGGCTTCACTGCCAGACAGTCCCCTCCGCTGTCTGTGCTGTCCCAGTAGTGGAACTCGTGTCCCCTGATTTTCTCTCCGGGCAGGAGCCAGGGTGTCTCCTGCATTCCGCTCTCCTGTACGGCACTGACAGATATATAGCCAAATCTCACCAGTCTTCCGGCCGGATACGCGCGCCCCTTTATCAGTCCGGCCATCGGATACCTGTTTCCGTCCCCGTCTTCCAGTTCCTCGTGCAGATACATAAATCCCCCGCACTCTGCCAGACAGGGCATTCCGCTGTCCGCCTTTTTCCGGATATCCGCAAGCAGGGAGCCGTTTTCAGACAGCCGCTCTGCATAGAGTTCCGGATAGCCGCCGCCTAAGATCAGCCCGCAGACTCCATCCGGAAGCTTCTCATCCCTGAGGGGGCTGAAAAACACCGGCTCACATCCGCATCTTTCCAGCAGTTCCAGATTGTCCGGATAATAAAAGCAGAACGCCTCATCCCGCGCGACCGCCACGCGCACCATGATTTCATTCCTCCGGCCCTCACTGTTCTCCTGCGCTGACTGCTTTGCCCGTGCTGTCTGCACTGACTGCTTTGCCCGTGCTGTCTGCTCCGCCTTCCCTTCCCGGGCGCATTGAAGCAGCCGGTCAAGATCCACCGTGCGGGAAAGAATCTCCCCCGCCCGCTCCATCTGTTCTCTCAGATCCCGGATCTCCGCCGGCGTCACAAGCCCCAGATGCCGGCTTTCAAGGGCAAAAGCTCCGTCTTCCGGAAGATACCCGAGCACCGGGATCTCATACCCCATCCGCTTAAGCTCTTCCTCCAGCATCGTCTTCAGACGGGGATAGAGCATCCCGGATACCCGGTTTAGAAGAATCCCCCGGATATTGCTGTCTTTTCGGAATCCGCACATGCCGCTGACCGAAGCGGCAAGGGAAAGCGCAGCCCCTCTGCACGGGAGAACAAGGATCACAGGGAGGCCAAGCGTCCTCGCCACATCATAGGAACTGCCCCGGTCCGTATCGACAGACATGCCGTCATAATATCCCATAACGCCTTCCGTCACTGCAATATCCGCCCCCTGCACATGGCGGCGGTATGTATATGCAAGCTCCTCCGGGGAGGAAAAGAAAAGATCCAGATTCCGAGATTCCACCCCCAGCACTTCCCTATGGAACATCGGGTCAATATAATCCGGACCGCATTTCAGCCCGCGCACCTTAAGCCCGCGGCTTAAAAACGCCGACATCAGCGCGCAGGCCGCCGCTGTCTTTCCGCTCCCGCTGGCAGGAGCCGCAATCATAAATCCCGGGCTACTCATCGGCCTGTCTCTCCTTTTTCCCGTCCGGAACTCCTTTTCCCGCAGAGACAATATACACCGGGTTCTGCGCGGTCATCATATGATGGCTTCCCAGCTTTCTCGCCCTCGCCGCGCTGACACAGGTGATCTCCGGTTCTCTTAAGAGCCCCTCTTTTTCCGCTTCCATAATCTCTGCCATCGTGTCCAGCGAAATGGCGTTGATCACGATGCGGACGTCCGGATTCTTCTTCTGTACCGTTCTTAGAATCTCTTTTAAATTTCCTGCGCTGCCGCCGATAAACACATGGGTCGGCGGCTCCAGCTCCTGAAGTACATCCGGAGCCATTCCTTCCACGATGCGGATTCCGTCCGCTTTAAACTTCCTTCGGTTCTGCCTGAGCAGCTCCGCAGCCTCCGGATTTTTCTCCACCGCCCAGACACGGATCCGGCTGCCGCAGCGCGCCGCCTCCACAGAGACAGACCCGGTGCCCGCGCCGATGTCATAGACCACCGCGTCTTCCGTAAGCGAAAGCCGTGAAAGACTGACCGCGCGCACCTCTTCTTTCGTCATCGGGACATTTCCCCGGATGAACGCATCATCAGGAAGGTGGGGGGCGGCCCATTTCTCAGGCGCCGGGTTCCATATCATCGCCGCACAGAGCCCCTCCGCGTCAGACTCCTTAAGTTCTCCCGGTTTTCCGGCCAGAATTCTCTCGTCCGGATACGAAAGCCTGCTGCCGATACAGACCGTCACATGATCCATTCCATATTCCTTCAGTCTGCCAAGCATCTCTCTTCCTGAATCCCGTCCTCCGAGCAGCAGAAACGTCTTTGTATTTCTGCTGACAGTCTGGATAAAATCCGTCTCCTTCCCGTGAAGGCTCAAAAGGGCGGCGTCCTCCCACCCGGTTTTCAGCCTCGCGGCAAGAACAGCGACAGAGGAAAGACCCGGCATCACTTCAACTTCGATCCCTGCTTCCTCTTCTCTGAGCCGTTCTGTCAGCGCCTTCGCTCCGCTGTAAAATCCGGTGTCTCCGGAGAGAAGCACCGCAATATTTTTCCATTCTTTCCTGTTCTGTATATACCCGCAGATCCGTCCTGCGTCATATTCCACGAAAACCGGAACTCCCGCTGCCAGACCCGCCTCTTTCGCAAGCTCGGTCATGCGCTGCGCCCCGATCAGGCAGTCGCACTTCCTGATCCGCTCTTTCGCCTGGCAGGTAAGCATGTCCGGCGCTCCCGGGCCGATTCCGATCAGTGATACTCTCTGTTTTTCCTCAGACATCTTTATATCCTCTCGGCGTCACCATCCTGCCGTTTAACTCCTTTGTATTCGAGTTTCCGACAAACACCGTCGTAAACATATCCGCTTTCGTCTCTCTTAACTCTTCCAGAGAGAGAACCGAGTATGCCTCCCCCTCTCTTCCGATATTTCTCACCGTGCCGCATACTGTATCCGGGCTGCGGTATTGTAAAATGATCCCGCATGCTCTCGCAAGGTAATCCGCCCGCTTTCTGCTGGCCGGATTGTACAGGCAGATCACAAAGTCCGCCTCCGCGGCAGCTCTTAATCTCTGCTCGATAGTCTCCCAGGGCGTCAGAAGATCACTCAGGCTGATCACCGCAAAATCATGCATCAGCGGCGCCCCGAGCACCGCTGCGCCGCCGGACGCCGCCGTAATTCCCGGAACAATCTCAACCTCTGTCTTAGGATAGTCCTTCCCGATCTCGAGAATCAGCCCGGCCATGCCGTAAATGCCTGCGTCGCCGCTGCACACCATGGCCACGTCATTTCCCTTTTCCGCTTGCTCAAATGCCATCCGGCACCGCTCCGTCTCTTTTCGCATGGGGGTGCTCAGGTATCGCTTGTCCGGATAGTCTTCCCGGATCAGATCGATATACACTGTATAACCCACAATCACGGGGCAGTGCTCCAGCACTTTCCGCGCTTTCTGCGTCATCTGGTCCGCGGCTCCAGGCCCCAGCCCTGTCACATATATTTTACCCATCTGTCCGATCCCCCTTCCGAAATCCGGTGGTAAAGGATGGATCGTAGAGCTTCGACCGCTCATACTCTCCTTCCAGCACCCGGCCCACCACGATCAGTGCGGTCTTTGTCACACCTGCCTCTTCTGCCGTCTGCGCAAGCGTTCCGACCGTACACCGGAGCACCTTCTCATCCGGCCACGTCGCCTTGTACACGACCGCTGCCGGGGTGCCCGGGGCATATCCTCCCAGAATCAGTTCCTCTGAGAGTTTTTCAAGCATTCCGGCGCTCAAAAATACCGTCATCGTGGCCTGATGTGCGGCAAAGCTCCGGATCGACTCCCGCTCCGGGACAGGCGTCCGCCCCGCCATCCTTGTAATTACAACGGACTGGGAGACACCGGGCAGCGTGTACTCTGCATGAAGCGCGGAAGCCGCGCCGCAGAACGAGCTGACCCCGGGGCACACCTCATAGGCGATTTCCCGCTGTTCCAGCGCGTCCATCTGTTCCCGTATCGCCCCGTAAAGGCACGGATCTCCCGTGTGAAGGCGGACAGTCTCTTTTCCCTGCGCCTCTCCCTGCACCATTACGTCCAGCACTTCCTCCAGTGTCATCTTCGCACTGTTGTAAATCCTGCAATCTTCCCGGCATACCGACAGAAGTCCCGGATTCACAAGAGAGCCGGCATAGATAACGATATCCGCCTTCTTTAAAAGATTCTGTCCTCTCACTGTAATGAGATCTTCCGCTCCCGGTCCCGCTCCGACAAATGTGATCACCTGACATTTCCTCCTCTTCCGCTCTTTTTCTCTTTCACAATCAGAAGGGAATAATATCCCGCCTCATCCGGAATCTCCTCCGCAGATGAGAAGATACGTTCCCCGTCCATTCCGCAGTTTTCCACCATCACAGCGTCCATCTCTTTTCTCTTAAGCAGCTCTCTGACCACGCCGATTTTTCTGCCGGCCTTCATAAGCACCTTTGTGCCGGAGAGCTTCAGACTCTCTTCCACATCGTAGGCAGCCGGCAGGATATGAAGCTCCTGACGGTTCTCCGCAAGGGGAATGTCCAGGCGGGCCGCCGCTGCGCAGAAAGACGGAATCCCCGGCACAATCTCTGTCCGGTATTCCATCCGTTTCAGCCGCTTCAGCACATACATGCAGGTCGAGTATACGGTCGGGTCGCCAAGTGTCAGGAAGACCACAGCCTTCCCTTCCTCAAGAAGAGCAGACACAGCCTCCGCGTCTCTGTCATGGAGCGCTTTCAGCCGTTCCCCGTCCCGGATCATCGGCATCGGAAGATAGATCCTCTCCTTCTCCTGCGCCTCCGGGCAGGCCTGTACCGCGATCTGATACGCCACACATTTCTCCATGTATTTCCTGTACACCGGATGTTCTTCTCTCTCTGTCAGGCGCTCATACACCGGCTCTTTCAGCGACTCGTCCGACACCGGAACCGCGATCACCGCGCACTGCCGGATTGCGTTCACCGCCTTGATTGTCATAAGTTCCGGATCTCCCGGCCCTACGCCTACTCCCGTAAATATTCCGCTCATGCTCTGCCCGCTCCTTCTTCTGTCTTCTTTTTCTGATCTTTCTGCTCTTTCCGGATCAGAGGGAGCAGCTTTTCCGCCTCCGCTGCCCGGATCAGGATTCCTTCGGACTCCGAAAATACGAGAGCGCCGATTGTCAGGCCGCTTCCGGCTCTCTGTTTTAAATAAAATCCGATCCTCTCTCCCACCGTCTCCATAACCGGCTCCAGCAGATGACGTTCTTTCAGAATGCCGACCGCCTGGGAAGTGTTGATGCATTCCATAATCCGCCGCACCGTGTCCGTATCCGCCCCGGCCATGGCAGCGTGGGCGGAGAGCACTTCCATCCTGCAGTCCGCCTGGGCGGAATGGGTATTCATCACTCCTGCCGCAAGTTTGACAAATTTCCCGATATGGCCGATCAGAAGCAGCCCGCTCATTCCCAGATATTTCGCATCGTCAATGGTCTCTCCGATATAGTTGCTGCACTTTACCGCCTGCCCCGCATCCAGGCCAAGTCTGTCCCTTAAGAAATCGCTTCCGTAGTTTCCCGGAACCGCACAGCAGCAGCGCCTCCCCTCATCCTTTAACATCTTCATTTCCAGGTAAATCGTGTCTGTGAGCGCCTTTTCACTCATCGGCTCCACAATTCCCGTCGTCCCGAGCACCGAGAGTCCTCCCTCGATTCCAAGCCGGGAATTCATCGTCTTCTCTGCGGTCTTTTCCCCGTCCGGGATGAATATGGTCACTTTCACAGTGCCGCAGAATCCGTACTGCCCGCATATCTCTCTGACCGCTTCTCTGATCATACGGCGGGGCACACGGTTGATGGCCGCCTGGCCCACCTTTTGTTCCAGTCCCGCCCTCGTCACGCGCCCGACGCCGGCGCCCCCGTCGAGAAGAACAGCCGGAGAATTTCCGTCAGGGGAGACTTTCTCCACACGGGCAAAGATCAGAAGCCCGTCCGTCACATCCGGATCATCCCCGCTGTATTTCCGGACTGCACACTGTACATACCCGGATGTCCGCTCTGTCTCCTCCACGTCGAGATACAGTTCGATCCCCTTCGGCGTCATAAGCCGCACATGCCGGACCTCCGTCTCTGAGAAAAGCATCTGCGCGGCTGCCTTCGCCGCAGCTGCAGCGCAGCTCCCCGTCGTGTATCCGAGCCGGAGCCCGGACCTTGTCCTTCCAATCTCCGGAGCCATCTCTGCATTTCTCCTCTCTACAGTTCTCCCAGCATCTGCGCCGGATTGTCCGCCGCCTTCACTTTTCCGAACGCCTTAACGATAATCCCCTCTTCATCGATGAGATACGTCGTTCTCACTACACCCATCGTCTTTCTGCCGTACATATTTTTTTCCTTCCACACGTCGTACGCCTGAATGCATGTCAGTTCTGTGTCGGAGAGAAGGGTAAACGGAAGTCCGTACTTCTCCTCAAACTTCTTGTGGGAAGCAACGCTGTCTTTGCTCACGCCGAGCACGACCGCCCCTTTTTCCATGAACTGGGGATACAGCTCCCCGAATCCGCACGCCTGCTTTGTGCATCCCGGCGTATTGTCCTTCGGGTAAAAATACAGGACAACTTTCTTTCCTCTGTACTCCTCAAGTGTGTGCATGTCTCCGTTCTGGTCCGGCAGCGAAAATGCCGGTGCTTTTGTTCCGATTTCAAGCATGTTTTCTTCCTCCTTTTGCTTTCTTTGTACGTTTCAGACAGCCGCAGCTTCGATATGCTCTTCCAGTATTTTCCGGATTCCCTCAAACTCTCCGAGCCCCTTCATGATAACCCGAACCTCGTAGCCCTCTTCCTCCAGCTCGCTCTTCCAGGAATCTTCTTCCCCTGCCATGTCGTTTTTCGCGTGGTCTCCCGCCACAAACATAAACGGCATCAGGGCGACTTTCTTCTCTCCGGTGATGGCGAGTTTTGCCATCACATTTCTGAGCTCCGGGAAACTCTCCACCGTCCCCACAAGCACCTGGCTGTAGCCGAGAGCATGGAACGTATACTCCAGTGTCGGATAGGCGGAATTTGCATGATGGTCTGTTCCGTGTCCCATGAGCACAAGCATCTCCCCATCTGCAAGAGGCGTCTCCGCCATCACTGCGTGAATGGATTTCTTATAGTCGTCCACACTGCTAAGAAGCGGTTTTCCCACACGGATCCTGCGGAACAGTGACATATTTTCCATAAGGTCTGCCATCATCCGGTCATTTTCAATCCCGTTTATGATGTGCGTCGGCTGGACGATCACGTCCTCAATGCCGTCCCCCGCCATCCGGCGCATAGCCTCCTCCACGGTATCGATCTCAATCCCGTTCACGCTCTTCAGTTTCCGGATAATCATCCGGCTCGTGAAAGCGCGGTACACCGGACATTCCGGGAATTTCGCCGCGATATCTTTCTCCATCACCGCGATTGTCTTCTCCATTGTATCAAGGTGGCTCGTCCCGAAACTCACCACAAGAATTCCTTTTTTCATTCCGTCTCCTTCCTGCTGCCGGACGCTGCTCGTTTAAGAAGCCTCCGCAGTCTTCCCCTTTCCTGTCAGCCGCTTTCTGTCATCCTCTCGCTATAAGAGCTTCCAGCTCTTCGATGCTTTTCGGCGGTTTCTCCCGGAGCTCAATGAATCCTTTTTCCGCCATCTTTTCGTAAAGTCTGAGCACGGCAGGCCTGACAAGCCCCGCGGCTTTCAGAAGCGCTTCATCCGAACACACTTCCTCCGGCGTCCCCTCTTTCAGAATACGCCCGTTTTTCATGAGAACAATCTGATCCGCCCACCGGTATGCATAGTCGATATCGTGGGTCGCCATAAGCACAGTGATTCTTCTCTTTGTCAGATCTTCCACAATCCGGTGCACCTTTTCCGTGTGAGTTACATCCAGCGCCGCGGCAGGCTCATCGAGAATCATCACCTCCGGATGCATCACGAGAATGTCCGCGATAGCCACCTGTTTTTTCTGCCCTCCGCTCAAAGCATGGGCCGGCCGGTCCCGAAACGGCGTGATATCCAGCTCCTCCATCACCCGCTCCACCTCCCGGCGGGCGGTCTGTTCCTCCACACCCAGATTCATAATTCCAAATGAGATCTCCTGATATACGCTTGCCAGAAAGAGCTGGCTGTCCGGCTCCTGAAAGACAATCCCCACCTTTTTTCTCACGTCGAGCAGGCCTTTTCTCGTGTAGGTGATCTTTTCTCCGCCGATAGATATTTCCCCGGAATCCGGCCTGTGTATCCCGTTCAGGCAGAGGAAAAGCGTGGACTTTCCGGAGCCGTTGTCACCCATGAAAGCCACTTTATTTCCTTTTTCAATTTTAAGATTTACGCCGTCCAGAGCTTTTATCCCGCTGCCCTCGTACGTGTAGGAAAGACCGGCAAGCTCCACGGCAGGCTTTTTTCCCTGATTCATCTATTATACTCCATCTTCTGAAAATCATCTACTCATGTCAGCAGGGTCAGAGCGATCAGTATGGTTTCAAAGGCGGCGATTCCCGCAATCTCCCGCTTTCTCGCCGGATGTTCCTCTGCAAGCACGCGCAGCTCTCCGTCATAACAGCGCGACTCCATCGCATCATAGAGTGCATTCGCCCGTTTCATGGCCCGGATAAACAGTGCGGACGCCATGCCGCCGAATGACCGCACTCTTACGGCAAAGTTCCGGTTTCCCAGCCTTGACTCCTGGGCAGTCATAATCGCAGACGCCGTCTCAAGCAGTATAAAGAGAAAACGGTAGATCAGCATCATCAATTCGATCAGAAGAGACGGCAGATGCATCCTGCGAAGCACCCCGAGTATATCCGTCATCGTCGTGTTCAGCGACAGAAAGTAAAGGCATGACACGGAGGCAAATGCAGTGGCGCACAGATTCAGCCCCCAGAGGATGGACGCCCTGCTTCCGGTGAGATACCATTCTCCCACGGAGAGGGCGAACGCATCCATCGGGTTTCGGGACAGATTCACAATGACCGCCGCCGTCCCGACGATAAGAAACACTGCCGGAACAAGGAGCAGCCTGAGATAGCGCAGAAGGGGAATTTTCCCCTTCCATACCGTCAGAACACCGTTTGCCGCAAACGCAAACACCGCTGCCGTCCACGAACGCCCTGCAACGCAGATGCACAGAGTCAGTACGGCATACACGAACTTCTCCGCAGCATTTGCATAACGCAGAGCGGACTGGCAGCACAGTTTGTCAATGGACAGCATCCGGCGCTCCTTCCTCCGCCTCTTTTCCGGTCAGTTTCATCCACTTTTTTCTCTCCACAAATCTTCCCATAAAGAATGCGATCACGCCCACGCCGATTCCGGTCTGAACGCAAAATATCAGGCTCTCCACCTCGCCCGGAATTTCTCCTCCGAGGGCTGTTTCCAGCACAGGCGTAAACCAGGGTTCATATTCCCCGTGTATCTCTTCCACCATTACGCTTCCCGCGTCGTCCGATCCGCCAAACTCCGCTCCTTTTAAGGCGAAAAGAGGGATAAGGGCGATCAGCACGGCGGCCGCGAGAAGCAGAATCACTGTTCTTGTATTTTTGGACATCTCAGTATACCTCCTTCTTTCCGCTTAAAAATCCGATACTTCTAAGTTCCGGCACCGCGTACGTCTCCATCCCGATCACAATCACAACTGTCAGTATTCCTTCAATCACGGCGAGAGGCAGCTGAGTCGGCGCGAACACCCCGAGGAATTTCACAGCGGAGGCCGCCACGCCTCCTGCCTCGGACGGGTAAGCAAGCGCCAGCTGCACACTGGTCACACAGTATGTAAAAAGGTCGCCCGCACATGCGGCAAGAAAGACTCCGACTCTTCTGTTTACTTTTGTTTTTTCACACAGTTTATAGATTCCGTAAGAGACAAGAGGCCCTGCAATCGCCATGGAAAACGTGTTCGCCCCGAGCGTCGTCAGACCGCCGTGGGCTAAAAGCACAGCCTGAAAAATCAGAACGATAATTCCAAGCACACTGACGGCTGCCGGGCCGAAAAGGATTGCCCCAAGTCCCGTTCCCGTCATGTGTGAACAGCTCCCCGTGACAGACGGAATCTTCAGTGAAGATATCACGAAGATAAACGCGCCTGACATGGCGATCAGTGTTAAATTTCTCCGGTTTTCTCTTGTCTTGTTCCTCAGTGAGATAAATCCTGCAATCAGAAACGGCAGGCAGACGACTCCCCACGCCACGCAGTAACCCGCGGGCAGGTAGCCTTCCATGATGTGCATCGCATTGGATACAGGTGCGACGGCAAACATTGCAGCGAATGCAATGGACGCCTTCAACAGTAACTTTTCTTTTTTTGTTTTTGGCATTTTTTCTCTCCTTTTGATTATATTCCCGTAATCCCCAGATCCATTTAAAAGTGAATATTCTGACTTAGGCATCAACGCAGACGCTTCGCCTTCCCACAGTCTTATGGACCGCAGTGACATTATGAAACGCCGCTCCTCCAATACAGCAACGGGTATTGTGCAGGATTCTCACCTGACTTCCTCATGACCTGTCGGTCATTGATCTTTTAAATGTATGCCGGATCTGGTCTGCAAACCGGCCCTTGCGGGCCGGGAAGCATGCTTGTCCTAGTATTCAATCCCTCTTCTCGCCGGAATCCCCCGGTCAAAGGGATGTTTCACCTTGCGGATTTCCGAGACATAATCCGCAAGATCCAGAAGTTCATCGGAAGGATTCCGCCCGGTGAGGACAACCTCCAGTCTCTCCGGCTTCTCTTTCAGAAAACGGAGCGCCTCCTCCCGGCCGATCAGCCCGTAATTATACGCAGCCATGAACTCATCCATGACAAGTATATCATAAACATCCCCCGCAGTCATCCCACAGATCTGTTCCCACAGATCCCGGTACATCCTCCTCACTTCCTCTTTTTCTCTGTCCGTAAGCGTCTGAAAAAAGCCGTAGGATTTATTCAGATGAAGTACTTCAATCTCCGGGACAGCATCCAGGATTTTCAGTTCTCCCGACTCTTCATTCTTGAGAAAACGGGCAAACAGCGTTTTCCTCCCGCATCCCGCCGCTCTCACGGCAAGCCCGATGGCCGCAGACGTCTTTCCCTTTCCGTCCCCGCAGTATATATGGATCAGTCCATTCCTCATCGCAATGATTCCTCCTTTTGTCACGTTCATGCAGACTGGCTCTGTCAGTTGTTCTGTACTTGTGAAACAGTATAACACAGCCTTCTGAAACTGCAACTAAAAAGCGTTGCTTTTTTTGTTTCATAATGTTTCATTTTGTTTTATGAAACATTATGTTTCACATATTTCATATCGTTCTTGCCAATACGAGATCATTTTAGTATCATATTTACAGAGCCATCTGACCTTATCACAATTTTAGCACGAATTTCAGTCATTCAGATGCAGTTGGCACAACAATTGCTTATATTTTTTTATTAAAAGCACAAAAAAGGAGAGATGAGTATGAACACGAAACCAGTACTTGGAATTATGCTTGGTGACGCTGCCGGTGTCGGACCGGAGATCATAGCAAAAGTCGCTGCAAGCGGATTCCTCACAGAACAGTGTGATCCGATTATTATCGGAGACGTTCGCGTACTTGAGCGCGCCCTTAATGTCACAGGGGGAAATGTTGCACTTCAGGTGATCGACAATGTGGACGACGCAGACTGGTCTAAAGGAATCCCGGTTCTCGACCGCAAAAATCTTGATCCTGAGAAAGTTCCTTTCGGCACACAGACAACAGAGAGCGGTGCCGCATGTCTGGACATGCTTGACACAGGAATCGATCTGTATCAGAAAGGCAAAATCGAAGGCTTCTGCTTTGCACCGCTTAACAAAGCAGGCATGAAAGCCGCAGGATGCCACTATGAGAGCGAGCATCACTACATGGCGCACCTGTTAAACCACACAGATCCGTTCGGTGAGATCAACGTTTGCGAAAACGTATGGACAACAAGAACAACAAGCCACATCCCGATCAGCGAGGTCAGCAACAATCTTACACTCGAGAGCATCGGAAGAGCAATCCGCCTTTCCAACTACACACTGAAAAATGCGGGAATCGAAAAACCGAGAATCGCTGTAGCAGCTCTGAATCCTCACGCAGGTGAAAACGGAACATGCGGACGCGAGGAGATCGACGTAATCAAACCGGCAATTGAGGCTGCAAGAGAAAACGGCATCGACGCCAACGGCCCGTTCCCGTCAGATATCCTTTTCATCAAGGCATTCCGCGGCGATTACGACGGAGTTGTGACAATGTATCATGATCAGGGACAGATCGCTCTTAAGTTAAGAGGATTCGATCAGGGAATTACAATCGCAGGAGGATTCAAGCCTCCGATCGTGACATGCGGACACGGAACAGCTTACGACATCGCAGGAAAGAATATCGTAAAGACATCCGCATTTGAAAACGCTGTCAAGATGGCCGTAAGAATGGCAAACGCAGCGAGAAACAAATAAGAAAAAGTCACCAGACCCAATCATACATATCCCGGCCCCAGGGAAACCAGGGAACCGGGACCGCTCCGGGACAGGAGGGCAAAACGCCCTCCTGTCTCTGTCTTTTTGCCCTCCTGCCTTTTCCACTCCTCTCTCTTCGCTCTTTCCGCTTTGTCTATCCGCCGCCCATACGAACTTTCTCTTTCCCGCCGCCGGCAAAGATGCTATACTGATTTTGCCGCCGATCCGTCAGCGGCATTATAATCACCCATAAAACCTCAGGATTAAGGAGACACTGTTTATGAAATTTACATTTGCACACAACAATCTGAACGTCTATGACCTGCAAAAATCGCTTGCGTTCTACAAAGAAGCGCTCGGCCTCACCGTAACCCGCACAAAAGAAGCAGATGACGGCAGTTTCACGCTTGTGTATCTGGGAGACGGCACAACACCGCACCTTCTCGAGCTCACATGGCTCCGTGACATGAACCGTCCCTACGATCTCGGCGACAATGAGATCCATCTCGCCTTTGAGGCCGATGATTTCGATGCCGCTTTTGCGAAACACAAAGAGATGGGCTGCGTCTGCTTTGAGAACCCGAAAATGGGGATTTACTTTATCTCTGATCCCGACGGGTACTGGCTGGAGATTGTGCCGGCGAAAAACTAAGGGACCGGCACGTTCATTTTTAAATTAATGGAGCGGCACGCCGTATTCGGTCAGAAGGCCATCTTCTTTCCCCGGCGTGCCGTATTTTTATCTTTCATTCAGGTCTTCACTTTTCCGCTTTTCTTCCTTCCACTCTTCTGCCAGCCGAAACACCTCTTCCGGATCAAGAGCCAGGAATTCCGCAATCTCTTCCGGGGAACTTCCTCTTTCCAGGTTTCTTCCAACAAGCTTCAGAATCGCAAATCCCTGACAGCCTTTTCCCTCAGTTCATACTCGATCTTCTTCTGCTCATCCAGGCTCAGCTTTTTCAGCTCGTCGTATGCCTCTCCGATATACTCGTCTCTCTCTGCCATATGCTCAAACTCCTCCAATCGATTGAATGTGCTCACAATATCACGCAGCCCCTCCTCATGCAATACCTGAAAGCAAGAAAACAGCGTTATCAACAAACTTACGTGAGTTGTAAAAAGTTATCCCCACGAAAGGCAATCATCCCGGCCTCTCAGGGCATTTTCTTCAGATACTCTGCAATTTCTTCCATCCGTTTCCCGCATTTATCGAAAAACATGCGGTATCCCTCGCAGAAATAACTCCTGTATGTATCCGTGTCCTCTTCCCTGACACGGCTTCTTCTGCATCCGCCCCGGCACAGTGCGTAGTGGGGGCACTCCAGGCACACACGGCTGATCTTTTTTGACTCCTGCACGAATCGTTTCGCCGTTTCCTCCGCGAAGAAATCTGTAATGCCACCGTCGTTAAAATTCCCAAGCCGGTATTCATCCACCGCATAAAAGTCGCACGGGTAAACGCTTCCGTCCGCTTCTGTCACACACTGAATGCTGCACACACCGCTCTGCTCGCACGCTTCCGGCGGATACCCCATAAGGATTCCGATATAATTCTCAAACTGGCGGATATAGGGCGCTCTTTCCCTGCGCCAGTCCTTATACCAGAGATCAAAAAGTCCGGTCAGAAACTTCCCGTATCCTTCCGAAGTCAGGGAATATTCCCGCCCTCCCCACTGTTCCCCCAGAGGGTCGAGGCAGGCGATATACTGCTGATAGCACCAGCCATTTTTCTTATACTCGCTGTAAATCTCCCGGATCGCCTCTGCCGTCTGCCTGTTTACAACGGTCAGGATATTGTACTCCACACCATGCTTTTCAAACATGCGGATCGTCTCCCGGACCCGCTCATATGTGGGCTCGCCGCCCCGGTCATGACGGTAGCGGTCATGCAGCACTTTCGTCCCGTCAAGAGAGACGCCGATGAGGAAGTTGTTGTCGTGGAAAAATCTGCACCAATCCTCATTCGTCTCCAGTCCATTCGTCTGAAGCGTATTCATCACCTGTACCCCGTTTCGGTTGAACCGCTGCTCAAACTCCAGCACTTTTCTGTAAAATTCAATTCCCCGCAGTGTCGGCTCCCCTCCCTGGAACGCGAAACAAACGCTCCCCTCTGCCTGAAACAGGACTTTTCTTATCACCTTCCGTATCGTCTCCTCCGACATCATTCCATAAGATTCTGTCTCCCTCTTTGCAATTTCATCGCAGTAGAAACAGTAGTCGCAGTGCATATTGCAGAGACCGGAAGCCGGTTTGATCAGTATTGTCTGAAGCGGCATCATTTTCCCTCCCATTTCGCGCACACAGTCTGCAGCCGCCTGACATACAGCGGCCTTTCTTCACACATGCATGCAGTTTCCTGTCCTTAAGAATAGCATATATCCGATTGTCCCCGCAAGTTCAGCGTTCTCCTCTACTCTCTGCAGGAATTCTCTTGATTTTCTTTCTTCTGTTTTCTACAATAAAATCATCCTTTATCGGAACGGAGGCGTATACCATGCAGTACATCAGTCATTATGAATCCCCGCTCGGCAGCATCCTGCTGGCAGCGGATGATACCGGTCTGACCGGATTATGGTTTGAAGGGCAGAAATATTTCGCCCTTCACCTGGACAAAGAACACGAAGAGAAAGAGGTTCCGCTGTTTGAGACAGCAAAGCACTGGCTTGACATTTACTTTTCCGGCCGGGAGCCTGATTTTTCTGTGCCGCTTCACTTTACAGGCACGGCATTTCAGAATGAAGTATGGGCAATCCTCTGTACGATTCCTTACGGGAATACAATGACTTACGGGGAGATCGCCGGAAAGATTGCAGCAAAAAAAGGGCTGCCGCACATGTCCGCACAGGCAGTCGGCGGAGCAGTTGGACATAACCCCATATCCATTATCGTACCCTGTCACCGTGTTGTCGGAACAAACGGGAGTCTGACCGGATACGCCGGCGGAATCGATAAAAAGGTGAAGCTTCTGACACTTGAAAAGACGGATATGTCATCGTTTTCTGTCCCGAAGAAAGGGAGCGCACTGTAGACGCTCCCTCACTTTTACAAAATCCCCTGCCGAATTATCCGGGTAAAGTATTCTTCGTCACTCAGGACTTTCTGCTTCACCATACTGTTTTCCCGTCTTCCACTCTTCCGTCAGCCGGTACACTTCTTCCGGGTCAAGCTCAAAAAGCTCTGCAATCTCTTCCGGAGAGAGACCTCTCTCAATCTTCTTTCCGACAAGCTTCAGAATCGCAAGATGCTGTCCCTTCTCTATTCCCCCGTGGGAAGCATGATAAAATTTTCATTCGTTTTCTCATCGATACTCGTCATATCTTCTTCCTCCCTATTTTAACACGAGACTCCTGTATGCGAAACACCACATCGATAAAACATCTGTTTATCCAGTCGCTTGAATGTACTCACCATATCACGCATCGATTTCTTCTGCAATACGCGAGAGCGAAAAAACAGCGTTATCAACAAACTTACATGAGTTGTAAAAAGTTATCCTCCGGAAGGCAAAACGCATACAGAAAAAAGCAAAACGCATGCAGAAAAAATCCCGCGGCCAAAACCGCGGGATTTCTAATTTCAATTCATTCAAATTTCAAACTGTTCTGTTTAGTAGCGAACATAGATCATACCGCTCTGTACCGGTCCGATCTTTACAACATCACCGCTCTGCGGAGCATGTATCATCTGTCCGTTTCCTATGTAAATACCACAGTGGGTGGAGCTTGTACAAATATCACCGGGCTGCGGATCGCTCACCTGAGGCCAGCCCATGAATGTGTACGTCGTACCAAGTCTTGTGTAACTTCCTGTCAGGCAGTAGCTTACAAGTCCTGAGCAGTCGAACGTGTCCGGTCCGCATGCTCCCCATACATAAGCGCATCCAAGCTTGCTGTATGCCCTGTCAACAATCGCATTTCCCGTCACAGCGTCATACCCGGAATCAGAAGAACCCGATGATCCGTTGTCTGCAGAACCCCCATCGGTTGTTCCGCCGCCTGTCGTACCGCCGTTATTTGTCGTTTCTCCGCCAGACTGAACTTCTTCCGCAGCAGCTGCAGCAGCTGCAGCCGCCGCTTCCTCCGCTGCTTTTCTCTCAGCCTCTTCCTGAGCCTTTCTTGCCGCTTCCTGAATCATCTCATCCAGATTAGCGATTTCGTCCTGCTTGGATGAAATTGTATTGTTCAGTTCTGTCTGCTGCTCCTGATACTGAGTTTCCAGAGACTCAAGATTCGACTTTTCTTCCTCAAGTGTCTGCTGGAGATCTTCAATCTCATTGATCGTGTTGACATATTCATCAAGCTGGTTGCGGTCATACTCCTGTACCTGCTGCGAATACTCAACCTGTGTCAGTATGCTTGTAATATCTCCGGATTCCATCACCTTCTCCACCGCAGCAGTTCCAGTTCCGGATTCATACATGTATTTGATGCGAAGCTTCATCGCTTCATACTGCTCTTCCTTCTTGGCGTTCGCCGCCTCCAGATCCGCCTCAGCCTGTGTAATCTGCTCACCTACGTCAATCAGCTGAAGCTCCAGTTCATTCGCCTTTGTGATCAGATCATTCAGCTGTGTCTGAAGGTCACTCAGCTCGCTCTGCGCATCCGCTTTCTGATCTTCCAGATTCGCCTGATCCTCAGCAGGTGTCGCAAAAACAGGAGTAACTGTAAGCGAGCACGCAAGCACTGTCGCTATAAATGCACTATGTACTTTTTTTAACTTCATCTCGTCACCTTTCCTCAAATATTAATTATTCAATTCCCCACATATATGCATAATACAACAGAAATGCATCTTTTTCAACAGCATTTCCCCTAAAAATTGCATTTGCGGGGCCGAACAGGCGCTTTCCTCAATCAGCATGTAAAAATTATAATAAATTTTGCCCGAAATTTCAATACATTTTTAACATTTCTGTAATATTTCACAAATCTGTCTTTGTCACAGAGACATTCCTGAAGCAGATAAAACGGATTGTTAAGCCATTCGCTTCGGCAAAGCAGCTTTCGGTGCAGGACAGACTGCCGGGAATTTTCCTCAGACGGCACCTCCCTTTGCTCCGCAGGAAAACAGAGTCGAAATAAAAAGCTACATATTTGAAGAAAGAAGATGCCCGCCGAAACTGTGTTGCATGAACGGCGAGTGGAGCGCGTACGCGCGACTTTGAGCAAGGGAATGCAATCACAGTTTCGGTGGGCATCGCAATATAAGCCACATTTTGTTTTTTATTCTTGATGTATTTTATCTGCCGGACAAAGCCAGCTTTCTTCTTATTGAATTGTCAGATTCGTATATCCCATCAGGCTCTCGTCCACCTCTCTGGCAGCCTCCCGCCCCTCGCGGATGGCCCACACGACAAGCGACTGTCCTCTGTGCATGTCTCCGGCTGTGAATACATGCTGTACATTGGTTGCATATTTTCCGGGCTCTGTCTTCACGTTTGTGCGCTCGTTGACGTCCACGCCGAACGATTTTGTCACATAATCCTCACTGCCGAGGAAGCCCGCCGCGATCAGCACAAGGTCCGCATCCACGGTGTACTCGCTGCCCGGGATTTCGGCCATCATCATCCTTCCGGTCTTCTCGTCCTTTTTGCTCTCAAGCTTCACAAGCACAGCCTTGCACAGCTTTCCTTTCTTGTCCTTTACGAACTCTTTCACTGTTGTCTGGTAGACTCTCGGATCGTGGCCGTACAGCGCAATTGCCTCCTGCTGGCCGTAATCTGTCTTGCAGACACGGGGCCACTCCGGCCACGGGTTCATGGCGGTTCTCGCATCCGGCGCCTTCGGCATCATCTCAAGCTGAAGCACGGATTTCGCTCCGTGACGGATGGACGTTCCCACACAGTCGTTTCCTGTATCTCCGCCGCCGATGACAATGACATGTTTCCCTTTTGCGGAGATATATGTCCCGTCCTTTAACTGCATGTCATTGGCCCAGAGCGCCTTTGTCGTCGACTTGAGGAAATCAACCGCAAAAAAGATTCCTTCCGCCTCGCGTCCCGGCGCCTTGATGTCGCGCGGATTGGAAGCGCCGCACGCAAGGATCACCCTGTCGTACTCTTTCAAGAGCTCTGCGGGTTTCACGTCTTTTCCCACATTGCAGTTCACCCGGAACTCCACGCCTTCCTCTTCCATAATTTTTAACTTGCGGTCAATATACTGCTTCTCCAGCTTCATATTCGGAATGCCGTAGCGCAGCAGTCCTCCCGCCTTGTCCTCCCGCTCAAAGACCGTTACCGTATGTCCCCTTCTGTTTAAGAGATCCGCAGCGGCAAGTCCGGACGGACCGGAACCGATAACCGCCACCTTTTTCCCGGTGCGCACCTTCGGAGGCCGCGCTTTCGCATATCCTTTCTCATAGGCGTTCTCTATGATCGCGTATTCGTTGCTCTTGCTTGCAACCGGGTCTTCATTGAGTCCGCATGTGCAGGCATTCTCACAGAGAGCCGGGCAGACTCTGGAAGTAAATTCCGGGAAGTTGTTCGTCTTCGCCAGCCGGTAGTATGCTTCCTCCCAGTTGCCGTTATAGATCAGGTCATTCCACTCCGGCACAAGATTGTGAAGCGGACATCCGCTGGCCATCCCCATCAGGTTTAAGCCTGACTGGCAGAAGGGCACGCCGCACGCCATGCACCGCGCGCCCTGGAGTTCCTGCTCTTCCTTGGAAAGAGGCGTATAGAACTCATTAAAATGTCTGATTCTCTCAAGCGGCTGCTCTGCCGTCTTGTCTTTTCTCGCATAATCCATAAATCCTGTCGGTTTTCCCACTTTTCACGCCTCCTATCTTCCGTTTTTGATCTTGTTGAACGCCTCGATCTGCGCCTTTTCCCTGCTCAAGCCTTTCTCTTCCATCTGGAAGATCGCCGCCATCATCTTCTCGTAGTCTTCCGGGATAATCTTTTTGAACTTCGGAAGATATTCTTCAAAATGATCAAGAATCCGTTTTCCCACCTCAGAATTTGTGTAGGATACGTGCTCCTGAATCATTCCCTTTAATTCCTGTACATCATATTTATCCGTCACGCGCCGGATCTTCACCATGGCCTTGTTCACTCTCGTATAGAGCGTGCTGTCCATGTCGAGCACGTATGCAGTACCGCCGCTCATTCCGGCCGCAAAGTTCTTGCCGACCTGGCCCAGGATGACAACGCACCCTCCGGTCATGTACTCACATCCGTGGTCTCCTACGCCCTCTACGACCGCGCGGGCGCCGGAGTTCCTCACACAGAATCTCTCTCCTGCCACGCCGCCGACGAATGCCTTGCCGCTCGTCGCGCCGTAGAACGCAACGTTTCCTATAATAATGTTCTCATCGGACTTAAACTTTGTGCCGTTCGGCGGGCATACGACGAGCTTTCCTCCGGAAAGTCCCTTTCCGAAATAGTCGTTGCTGTCGCCGACCAGCTCCAGAGTCAGCCCCCTCGGGATAAACGCGCCGAAACTCTGTCCGCCCGCGCCCTTGCACTTGATCACAAAGCTGTCTTCTTCCAGTCCGTCCGGATATCTTCTTGTGATCTCAGATCCGAAGATCGTGCCGAAGGTCCGGTCCACGTTGCTTACATCTACCTCAATACTTCTCTTCTGTCCCTTCTCAAGGGCAGGCAGAAGCTGTTTTACAAGAACCCTCTCGTCCAGCGTCTTTCCAAGTTCAAAGTCATAGACTTTCTTCGGATTGAAGATCATTCCTTTCTTCTGTTTAGCGTACGGATTATAGAGGATTCCGCTCAAGTCAAGCGTCGCTGCTCTGTCCGATGTAGGAACATCCTTCACCTTCAGAAGATCCGTGCGGCCTACCAGCTCGTCCACCGTGCGCACGCCCAGCTTTGCCATATATTCTCTTAACTCCTGCGCGATAAACCGCATGAAGTTGACAACATACTCCGGTTTTCCTGCAAACCGTTTTCTCAGCTCCGGATTCTGTGTTGCAACACCCACCGGGCACGTATCCAGGTTGCACACGCGCATCATCACGCACCCCATCGTCACAAGCGGAGCCGTCGCAAATCCGAACTCCTCCGCGCCGAGAAGGGCTGCAATCGCCACATCACGGCCGCTCATAAGTTTTCCGTCCGTCTCGATGCGGACACGCTCGCGCAGTCCGTTCTGAATCAGTGTCTGGTGCGTCTCCGCCAGTCCAAGCTCCCACGGAAGTCCCGCGTTCTGGATGGAACTTCTCGGCGCCGCGCCGGTTCCCCCGTCATATCCGGAGATCAGGATCACGCCCGCGCCTGCTTTCGCAACACCGGCCGCCACAGTTCCAACTCCTGCTTCCGATACCAGTTTCACCGAGATTCTCGCGTTTTTGTTCGCGTTTTTACAGTCATAAATGAGCTGTGCCAGGTCTTCAATGGAATAGATGTCGTGGTGCGGCGGCGGTGAGATCAGGCTCACGCCGGGGGTAGAGTGTCTCGTTTTTGCGATCCACGGGTATACCTTTCCTCCCGGAAGGTGTCCGCCCTCTCCGGGCTTCGCTCCCTGGGCCATCTTGATCTGAATCTCCTGGGCGCTCACAAGGTAGCGGGACGTCACGCCGAAACGGCCGGATGCCACCTGCTTGATTGCGGAGCAGCGGTCCGTGTCAAGGCGTTCGATATCCTCGCCTCCCTCACCGGAGTTTGACTTTCCGTGAAGCCGGTTCATGGCGATGGCCAGTGTCTCGTGGGCCTCCTTTGAGATCGAACCGTAGGACATGGCTCCCGTCTTAAATCTCGTCACAATGGAGTCCACGCTCTCCACCTCGTCAATGGATACGCCTTTCTTCGGATAGTTGAACTCAAGCTGTCCTCTTAAGTTGATCTTCTCTCCCTCTGCGTCCACCATCTGCGTATACTGTTTGAACATGTCATAGTCGCCGCGTCTCGTGGACTGCTGGAGCATATGAATGGTCTGCGGGTTGTACAGATGTTCCTCCCCGCCGCTTTTGTATTTGTGTCTTCCCACGCTGTCAAGCGTCATATCCCCGTCCAGTCCGAGCGGATCAAACGCCTGTGTGTGGAACGCCGTATAGTCCTCGGCGATCTCATCGATTCCGATTCCGCCCACACGGCTCACTGTATCGGTAAAGTACCGGTCGATAAACTCCTTCTTCAGTCCGATCGCCTCAAAGATCTTCGCGCCCTGGTACGACTGGATCGTTGAGATTCCCATCTTGGATGCAATCTTTACGATTCCGTGAATCACCGCGCTGTTATAGTCATTCACTGCCGCATAGTAATCTTTGTGAAGCAGTCTTGACTCGATCAGCTGGCGGATGGACTCATGCGCCAGATAGGGGTTGATCGCGCAGGCCCCGTATCCGAGCAAAGTCGCGAAATGATGAACTTCTCTCGGTTCGCCGCTCTCCAGAATCATGGCCACGGAGGTTCTCTTCTTCGTGCGGACAAGGTGCTGCTGCAGTCCGGAGACAGCCAGGAGCGACGGAATCGCCATATGGTACTCATCCACATCGCGGTCCGTCAGAATCAGAATATTCGCGCCGCCGCGGATCACTCTGTCGACTTCCACGAACAGGTACTCGATCGCCCGGGAAAGACTCGTGTTTTTGTAATAGGTAATCGGAATCTCCGCAACCTTGAACCCGTCCACCTTCATATTTTTGATCTTTAACAGGTCCGTGTTCGTCAGAATCGGGTTGTTCACCCGGAGCATCTTACAGTTTTCTTCCTTTTTCTCAAGCAGATTTCCGTCTTTTCCCACGTAAATAACCGTGGATGTCACAATCTCCTCGCGGATCGCGTCGATCGGCGGGTTTGTCACCTGTGCGAAAAGCTGTTTGAAATAACCGAACAGCGGCTGGCGCTTCTTTGAAAGCACGGAAAGGGGCGTGTCGATTCCCATGGCCGCGATCCCTTCTCCGCCGTTCTTCGCCATCGTAAGAATGGAAGTCTTCACATCCTCGTACGCATAGCCGAACGCTTTCTGAAGTCTTGTGCACTCTTCCTTTGTATACTTCGGAATATCCTTGTTCGGAATCGGCAGATCTTTCAGCTGGATCAGGTTGCTGTCAAGCCATTCTCCGTAAGGCTCCTCGTTTGCATATTTCTCTTTCAGCTCCTCGTCGTCGATTACTCTTCCGGCAACCGTGTCCACGAGAAGCATCTTGCCCGGATGCAGCCTCTCCTTTACAAGGATTTTCGACGGGTCAATATCCAGCACGCCGACCTCAGATGAGAGAATCAGGTTGTCGTCATCCGTGATGTAATATCTGGACGGACGCAGTCCGTTTCTGTCCAGAACCGCTCCCATCACGTCTCCGTCAGAGAAGAGGATGGACGCAGGACCGTCCCACGGCTCCATCATCGTCGCATAATACTGATAGAAATCCTTCTTATTCTGGGACATGCTGCGGTTGTTCACCCACGGCTCGGGGATGGCGATCATCACTGCCAGCGGAAGCTCCATACCGCTCATGACCATGAACTCGAGCGCATTGTCGAGCATGGCCGAGTCGGAACCGGATGTGTTGATGGCCGGAAGTACTTTG
This sequence comes from Ruminococcus turbiniformis, assembly GCF_020687545.1. Classification (GTDB taxonomy): domain Bacteria; phylum Bacillota; class Clostridia; order Lachnospirales; family Lachnospiraceae; genus Mediterraneibacter; species Mediterraneibacter turbiniformis. Next base: position 34,064 of record NZ_JAJEQX010000019.1, read on the forward strand.
TGAAGTTCGCCTTTTAAACATCCCGCCTCCATCGTCTCCTCTCTGGCCAGCATCTTGTCCGCGTTTCCGCGGATCGTGTTGATCTCTCCGTTGTGCACGATGAAGCGGTTCGGATGCGCCCTCTGCCAGCTCGGCGCTGTGTTGGTGCTGAAGCGGGAGTGAACCATGGCAATGGCGGACTCATAGTCCTCGTCCTGCAGGTCACCGAAAAACTGTCTCAGCTGGCCTACAAGGAACATACCCTTGTACACGATCGTCCGGCTCGAGAGAGAAACAACATAGGTATCGTCACTGCTCTGCTCAAACACACGGCGCACAACATAGAGCCTGCGGTCAAAATCAATCCCTTTCTCCACCTTCTTCGGTCTCTCGATGAACGCCTGCATGATGCACGGCATACAGTCCAGCGCCGTCTTTCCGAGCACGTCCGGATGCACCGGAACTTCTCTCCATCCGAGGAAGTTAAGTCCTTCTTTCTTTACGATGACTTCAAATATGTTTTTCGCCTGATTGCGCTTTAACTCGTCCTGGGGAAGGAAAAACATGCCCACGCCGTAATCCCTCTCGCCCCGGATATTGATACCGAGCGGTTTACAGACTTTCTGGAAAAATTTATGCGAGATCTGCAGAAGGATTCCGACACCGTCTCCGGTCTTGCCTTCCGCGTCTTTTCCTGCCCTGTGCTCCAGGTGCTCTACAATCTCAAGGGCCCCGGCGACTGTGCTGTGGCTCTTTACGCCTTTAATATTGACGATAGCGCCAATACCACAGTTATCATGTTCAAAACTCTCCCGGTACAGTCCCTGCGGATTCTCATTTGCTCTTCTCATGGTCGCTGTCCTCTCCTTTTCACTTTATGTTCAAGACTATACACGATTTCAGAAGATTTGTAAACAGGAAATTCTTTTAAATTGTCAGATAATTAGATTATATGATATTTTTAATATTATTTTCAGATAATTATTCGTTTTTAAAAACAAAAAGAATGGTTACTAAAATAGCGGAATATGCCTTTATTTCCATACTTTTATCAGTAAATCAGGCAGTAAAAAGCGGCAGGATCAACATCCTGCCGCACACAATTCAAATCCGTTTTTTATTTATTTTTTTGACTCTCAGTGCCTCTTCTCCCACCTATTTCAGCGGAACATATCGAGCGTACTGTTCTTTTCCTCCGGAGGATTCTCTTTTTCCTGTCCCGGTATTCTCTGAATCACAACAAACACCGCTGAACAGACAAACGCTCCTGCAATTGCCGCGACTCCCAGCCGGAAGGCGTCTGATCCGAGCCACGCGAACACGCCCAGTTCGGTAAAGACAAGGGAGCATATATTCATCACCGCATGGAGAAGAACAGGAGCCTTGATTGTTCCAAACTTCTCATACAGATACGAGAGCATGAGTCCGAGGCAGAACGTATAGATCACCTGCGTCATGCTCGTATGCATCATCGAGAAAAACACGGATGACCAGATCGCGGAATACCAGAATCCCTGCCGTTCCCGATAGCGCTTGTACATGATTCCCCGGAACATCATCTCCTCCGCAAGGGGAATGATAATACCAAGTCCGATGATCTGAACCGGAAGGCTCGCCGCGTACATGGACTCAGCCGCCTGCTCATACCGGATATCATAAAACGCCATCTGCGCCATCGCCATCAGACAGGTTGCCGCAATGCTCCCCACCGCGCCGAACACCAGGATCGTCCAGTATTTTGACGCCGGAGCCTTTACCGCGGGCGGAATCCCGTACTTCTTCTCCAGTTTCCGGTCCCCGGAGAAGAGGACTCCCGTCAAAGCCAGTGTTCCCAGGCTGGCTGCAGACGCGATTTCCACCTGGTACCGGACAAGCGACTCGAACGCCGGTCCCAGCACATTGATATAGGCTTCCGTGACCGCTTCCATCGTCGGTTCAATCACACCGTTCACCATATCCGAATAGATCTGCATCACGTAAGGAATCTCGATTCCCAGCTGGATCACAAACTGGATGGCGCCCCGGATCACGAGATACCCGAGCAGCGGTCCCGCCAGACTCCAGAAGGGTCTTTTTCTGTATATCTGATTCATTCTGTCTCCTCCGCCTTTTCAAGAATCCATGAAGTGATCGCATCCTCAGAGCCGGACACCGTTCCCTGTACCATCTCCGGGCGTCCGCCGCCCTTGCCGCCGAACGCTTCGTTGAACGCTTTCGCCAGAGGCCGCATGTTCTTTGTCCTGCTTCCGATCACGTAGCGGTACCCGTTTCCGCTGTCTCCGTGGAACACGGCGCAGAGCGAGTGTCCCGCTTCCAGCACACGGTTCATCAAAAGCCGCATGGACTCTCCGCCCAGATCTTCCGTAAAAATGCACACGGCGCCGGGTCCCTCCGGCACTGCCGCAGCCCTGCACTCGATCAGGCGTTTCTCCTTCTCTCCCAGCTCATACTTAAGAGCCGTATTTTCCTCTTTCAGGTGGCGCACCGCCTCTGCGGTCTCATTCACCTTTGCGCAGAGCATCGCCGAAACCTCCCGGGCCTGCCTCTGCTTCACCGCATAATCCGACAGCGCTCTCACTCCGCAGAGCATCGACACCCGGACGCCTCCCTTATACCGCTGAACCCCGGTCAGCTTAATAACGCCGATCTCCCCGGTCCGCTCCACATGGGGCGCACAGCAGGCGCAGGTGTCATATCCCGGAATCACGATGATGCGCACCTGGCCCTCGATCTCGATCTTGCTCCGGTATCTGATCAGAGAGAGTTCTTCCTCCGACGGCCAGAGGGTCTTCACTTCCAGGTTTTTCCACACCGCACGGTTGGCCTCCAGCTCAATCTCCGAGAGTTCTTCCTCTGTGATCTCCCCGCTGAAGTCCATCGTACAGTCCTCGCTTCCGAGATGGAAGCCCACGTTGTTGTACCCGAACCGGCTGTGGACAAGGCCGGAGACAATATGCTCCCCGGTATGCTGCTGCATTTTCATAAAGCGCTCTTCCCAGTCGATCCGGCCCTTCACCTGCGTTCCCGGTTCAAGAGGCTCCTCCGTAATATGGAGAATTTTCTCCCCTTGCTCCTGCACGTCAAGCACTTTCACGCCTCCGAGGACACCGGTATCCGCGTACTGTCCTCCGCCCTCCGGGAAAAAAGCAGTGCGGTCAAGCTCTGTCTCAAAGCGGCTGCCGTTCTGCACGCATGACAGAACGCAGGCGTCGAACTCTTTCATATGACTGTCCCGATAATACAGTTTCTCCGTCATCGCAATTCTTTACATCCTTTCCGGCGCTTCAAATCCGAGCAGGTCAATACACGTTTCAAGCACACGCTTGGACAGCGAAAGAAGCGCGATGTAGCCCGCCTTTTTCTCCTCGTCTTCCTCAGAGAGGATCTTTGTCTCATGATAGAACTTGTTAAACTCATTTGCCAGCTCGTAAATGTAGGCGCAGAGTTTATGCGGCGCCGTCTCCTCGCAGACCGCGTCGAACACGTCGTTGAATTTGAGCACCTGAAGCATCAGCGCCTTCTCGTACTCATTTTCCGCCGGGCGGATGACAAGTCCGTCCGGATTTCCGCCTGCTTCCCGGTATTTATTCAGAATGGACTTGATACGCACAATCGTGTAGAGGATATACGGGCCGGTATTTCCCTCAAAGGACGTAAAGCGGTCCACGTCAAAGACGTAATCCTTTGATGCCTGGTTGGAAAGGTCGCCGTACTTGATCGCCGCAAGTCCCACGATCTGAGCCGTGCGCTCCGCTTCTTCCTCCTCCACGGTGCGGTTGTCCATAATCTTTCTGTACATCTCGTCATCGATCTCGCGGATCAGGTTCTCAAGGCGCATCACACCGCCTTCACGCGTCTTAAAGGGCTTTCCGTCCTTTCCGTTCATCGTACCGAATCCGAGGAAGTCAAGCTCCGTCTCCTGCGGCATAATTCCTGTCTTCTTCGCGCAGCGGAACACCTGGATAAAGTGCAGCTCCTGACGCTTGTCCACCACATAGATAACCTGATCCGGGTGATAGTCTTCCTCCCTCTGCACAAGGGTTGCCAGATCTGTCGTATCATAGAGAGCCGCTCCGTCGGATTTTAAGATCATGCAGGGCGGAACCTCTTTGTTGTCTGTTTCCTCCTGCACATCCACCACAAGAGCGCCCTCGTCATAGCGGGCATAACCCTTGTCCTTCAACATCTGCACCATATCCGGAATGTATTTCTGCGCGTCCGCCTCTCCTTTCCAGAGATCGAACTCCACGTTTAAGTTCTCATAGTTTCTCTTAAGATCTGCCACGGACACGTTCATGATATGGTTCCAGACCGCCCGGTATCCCCGGTATCCGTTCTGGAGCAGATAAGTCGCATGCAATGCTTCTTCCCTGTAATCCTCGTGTTCTTTCGCATATGCGCTTGCCGTAGGATAGATCTCTTCCAGCTCTCCGATTGTAAACGGCGCCTCCTCCGGGTACTCCCCCTCATATGACTCGTCAAAATAGGGAAGCTCCGGCTTTCTCTTCTTAAGTTCCGTGATGATCAGTCCCATCTGGTATCCCCAGTCGCCCAGATGGATATCGCCCGTGACGTCATGGCCTTTGTACCTTAAGATCCGCTTGATGCTCTCTCCGATGATGGCGGAGCGCAGATGCCCCACATGGAGCGGCTTTGCCACGTTCGGCCCGCCATAGTCGATAATGATTTTCTTCGGCTTCTCCGCCTCCGAGACTCCCAGCTTTTCCTCCTTCGCCATATCGTTTAAGTAGGACGCCACGCACTCCGCCGAAAGCTTCAGGTTGATAAATCCGGGTTTTACTACGTCCACTGACTCGAAATATTTACTGTCATTCAGATTCGCGGCCACATCCTCCGCAATCACAAACGGCGCCTTTTTATATTTTTTCGCACCCGCAAGCGCCCCGTTGCACTGGTATTCGCACAGATCGGGACGGTTTGAGAGAGTCACTTTAGCAAGCTCTTCGTCATATCCGGCCTTCACAAACGCCTCTCTCATCTCTGCGGTGATCAGTTCCAGCAATGTCTTCAATTCTTTCCACTCTCCTTTAAGTTTGCCTGTTCACTCCTGCACAGTGACAGCGCCGGCATGCAGGCGGACTTTCCCCGTCTGCGCGCCGACGCCACTATTTTACCATGTATCATGGGCCACGGCAAGTTTTAGTAGTATTTCGTATTCACCGTTCTGCCCATCTCCTCCGCCGTGCGGATCAGCTGATCCACAAGATTCTGCCTCATACTCAGGTCAAAGTTCAGTTCCGACTCGGTGTGCGCCGCGTTGACCGCCGTTCCCACAAAGAGATTTAACTCCGTACACTCCTCGATGAGAAGCTTTGCCAGTTTTGAAGCGCCGTTGTCTTTATCCAGCTCCTCAAAAAATTCCGCGTCAAACTCATCCCGCACATATTTTTTCAGAAGCTTCAGGCTCTTGCCCAGAGTAAGGACTCCTTCTGTCACAAGATCAATCCCTTCAATCGTCGCCATGGGCGGCACGTCCGGGTTCCGGCTGTCAATCTTTGTCACGATCTCTCTGCCGAGCACGCGCGCCGCAATGTTGGCGCTCGTTCCCCCGGCCACAACCTTCTTTCCTTCCGCATGCATGAAGTCGTACATCAGCCGCTCGTCATCCGCCTTCTCCTTCGGCGGGCCAGTGAAAATATTCACCACTCTGCGCTCGATCACCCTCACCACAGCGACCGTGGTGTCGTCCCCGGGTTTCTCCTCGTAGAGCTCGTCGCAGGCCTGGCTTAACATGACGGCAAGCCGGGATGCAGAGAGCGTTTTTTTCGTGCATTTCAGCGTATATTCCGCCATGGCGTCCCACGTCCATCCCTGCAGGTTCAGAATCGATCCCGCACCTGCATAGATCACGCCGTCGCTCATGAGCACAAAGCAGTCGTTCTTCTTCACCGTGAAGCGGTACTCATGGATCTTCTTTCCTTCAATCTCGCGCACCTCATACGGATAGTTTACGATCTTTCCTTCCCGCACAAACACACAGGACGGATTGTCGAACTCTACAAGATACGCCTCCCCGCTGCGCGAAATCTGAAGAATGGAAAACGTGGCATAAGCGACTTTCCTCACCTTGCAGATGGGAAGCGTCTTTGCGACCGTCTCCACACACGACTCGATCGCCGCCCCCTCGTGGAGCATCGTACCCAGAATCTTTGACGTCAGCGTGGCGAGAATGTTGGCTTTCACACCGCTCCCCATCCCGTCCGCCAGAATCACAATATCCGAGTCCGCAGTCTTTATGATCTCCACTTTGTCGCCGCACAGTTCTTCCTCATGTTTATTCAGGCTTTTCCATGCCGCATCGATACTAAAACTCATAGGCTTAATCCTCCTCGTTCAGAATCGAATCACGCAGCTTCGTAAGCGTCACCTTCGTCTCCGCCGTCGTCTCCCCGAGCAGTCCCGCAATCTCCTGGGCCACCATCATCTGCTTCTCAATGACTTTCTGGGCCATCTCCACGGTTTCCACCTTGAGATTGTAGTGCTGCTCTTTTACCTTTTCCTCCCGTGTCACATCCTGGAAAGTGACAAGCACTGCGTCGAGATTCTCAATGTACACGATGGTCTCCTCCGCAATGATCTTTCCGCCTTCCAGCTCGATTTTCTTATGGAGCACAGGCTCTCTCGTGAGAAGCGCCGTCTCGATATCGTCTGCCTCGATAAACTCAAATATGTACCGCTGCACCGCCTCCTCGCGCCCAACTCCGAGAAGATCCTGCCCCTTCCGGTTGCAGTCCAGTATCTTCATGTCGCTTCCAATGACAAAGATCATATTCGGCGTCACATCCATAACCACATTGGACATGGACTCCGCCTGGGTCAGAGCATAAGGCATGCACATGGACAGCTCCGCCTTGCCCTGGAATACGGCGATGGCCTTCTCCCGGCATGTGGAATATCCGCAGGCCCCGCAGTTTAGCTCATCTTCCTTTGAATATTTTCCGGTAGACCTTAAAATTCTCTGAATCTGTTCTTCCGACGGCATCGGATCGGTCAGACTGCGGTCTCCAAACTGCTTGTAAAGCTCCTGCGTTGTCATATCCGGCAGATCTCTTGCCGCTTTATAAGAGACAATATTTTCGATTTTCACTTTCGTCTTCACATAGGAAGTATTCCAGTGCGCCGAGGCAGGTCCCTTCGCGCATCCGCCCTCGCACACGTTCGCTTCGATAAAGCAGTGATCCAGTTCTCCTCTCCGGAGACACTCCAGCATCTCCATACAGTTCTCAAGACCGTCCACGAACACTTTGTGATACCCGTCCGCATCTTCCTCCGTAACGACAGACTGAATCACGCCTCCGCTGACCGGATAGAGACGGTTGATCTTCGGATCCGGATTTCCCATCGGCCTGTCTTCACAGGCGCGCAGATCAATTCCCGCTTCTTTAAGCCATACGGCAAGCTCTTCAAATGTAAGAATCGCATCGACCGCTCCTCTCACCCGCTCGTCCCCAATGGCCTCCTGCTTCTTCGCAATGCAGGGGCCGAGAAAGACGACCTTCACGTCCGGTCCGTAGATCTTCTTAATGTAACGGCCGTGTGCAACCATCGGAGATACAACAGGAGCCATCAGCTTCGCGCAGTCCGGATAATACTTTTCGATCAGGTCGTTCACGCTCGGACAGCACGTAGTGATAATGTTCGGCATCTCCCCGCTTCTCACCAGCTTCTTGTACTCGTCCGTCACAAGAGCGGCGCCCTCCGCCGTCTCTCTCACCTCATAAAACCCGAGCTTTGAAAGCGCGTCCACCACCTGACCGGGGCTGTCGAACTCCAGCACTCCCGCATAGGACGGAGCTATAGATATGACAGTCTTAAGCCCCTGGGCGAGATACCCTTTTACCCGCTCCAGATCACTGGCGAACGTCTTCGCATTCTGGGGACAGACTTCCAGACACCGCCCGCAGTTAATACAGTGATCCACGATAATACGCGCCTGCTCATCCTTGACCGATATGGCCTTCACCGCGCAGTGGCGCACACATTTGTAGCAGTGACGGCACTTTGCATCCTTAAAGTCAATAACTCTCATCCGGCAAACCCTCCTGTAAAATTTTCATTTCCGCCCGCTAAAACTGACGGGCCGCAATCTCCTGCATGCTCTCCCATTTTTTCTCCATGTCCCCGACCAGCTTAAACTGCGTGCGGCACCGGTCCAGGTTATGGCCGTCTCTGTGGATCTTAAAATACTGATCTCCTTCCAGGTAGTCTGTGAGGAAACGCATTCCGCACTCGAACGTCATAACCTTCGCTCCCATCGGCAGAAGCTCCGTCTCCTTCTTCGTCAGCTTTCCTCCGCAGCCTTTTAAGAATCCCCGCGTATAAGTTTCAAACAGTCCGAGGTCGAGCTCTACCCTGTCCAGATCTCTTTCATCCTCCGCTCCTGTGCTGGCGCCGAACCGGATGGAATCCCCGAAGTCATTTACCGCGAGTCCGGGCATCACCGTGTCAAGGTCGATCACGCAGATTCCTTTTCGTGTCTTATTGTCAATCATAATGTTGTTCAGTTTTGTGTCATTGTGCGTAACCCGCAGAGGGATCTCCCCCTTCTCCTGAAGGTCCCCGAGCACGTGAGCCACGTCTTCGTGAGCCAGCACAAAATCAATCTCCTTCTGCACATGCGCCGCACGCTTGCACACATCCCGCTCCACTGCTTCCTTAAACACGCGGAATCTCGCCTTCGTGTCATGGAAGCCCGCAATCGTCTCATGAAGCGTATCCGCCGGAAAATCGGCAAGCAGTCTCTGGAACCGTCCGAAAGACAGCGCGCTCTCGTAGAAATCTTCCGGCCTCTCCACCTTATCATAACACGTTGCGTCCGTAATAAAAATATAAGAACGCCAATATTCTCCTCTGTAATCAACAAAATACGGCCTTCCGTTCCGCGCGGGAATGACATTGAGCGTCTCCCTGTCCGGATCTCCGCCGTTCTCCACAATCTTCTTTCTCAGATGTGACGTGACGGCGATGATATTTTCCATCAGCTCTACGGGCTGTCGGAAGATCTCCTTGTTCATCCTCTGAAGGATCACCTTCAGATTCCCCATCTCCCGGATTTCAAACGTCAGCAGGTACGTGTCATTGATGTGTCCGTTGCCAAACGGCCGCACATCCGTCAGGCGCCCTTCGTATTCAAAGTTTTTGATTGCCTCGTTAAGCTGTGCCTCAGATACTCGATTCATAAATAATTCCTCCCTCTGTTTCATATATTGACCGCCGCTTCTATGATGCGGCAAGTCCGAATTTCACCGCGTTCCATATATTGATCGCCACAATTACCGCCATAAGAGCAATGAACAGCTTGTTCACGCTCTCGTCATCAATCTTTTTGTTAATTCTGCTGCCGAGCATGCCGCCCAGCATTCCTCCCGCCACCATAAACACGAGATAGACTGCCTTCACATCCGGTATCGTCCCTGTCACGCATGTCTGCGCAAGACTCGTTATCTGCGAGAGCATAATAATATACAGGGAGCTTAAGGCAGCCTCTTTTGTGGACATGGAGAAAAACCACGCCAGGACAACAAGATTAATGGGTCCGCCCCCGATTCCAAGGAAACTGGACATCACGCCGAGCAGCAGCCCGATTACAACACAGAGCCACACGCTCTCGTATTTTCTTGTGCGGATGTGCTTCTGATTCAGTGTGTAGACAAGCGTTCCGAGCGTGATGAATATAAGCACCACAGCCTGCGTCATTCCGACCAGGTTATCGTTTCCGACCGCGGTTTTGAGCGCCTGGAACATACTCTTCCCCGCGACGCCTCCGGCCGCCGCACCCAGCGCGAGAAAGGTCGCGATCTTTACATTGAGCTTCGCGGCCCCTGCCCTGATATTTTTGTACACTGACACAACCGACATGGCCAGCACCGTACACCCCGACAGGAAGCTGATGCTGCTCACATCCATAATCCCCGTAGCATCCAGAACCGGTTTGATGATCACTCCGCCGCCGATCCCACAGATCGACCCGATGATCGATGATAAAATGCTGACTGTGAAAAATATTCCAACTGTTGCCATTCTTCCATTCCTCTTTTGCTTTTTCTTCTGCTGCTTCTCTAAATTGTCTCCCGGTTTTCCGGCATAGGGTTCCTGCTCTTTGCGAGATCTTCTCTTGCTTTTCTTTCTGCCTTGTATTATCGTGTAAGTATCACACAAAGGAGCAAAAAACATGGACAGACCAAAACAGCCCAATATCATACTCATCATGACAGACCAGCTCCGCTGGGACTGCCTCGGTTACGCCGGACATCCGGACGTCAAAACACCGTATCTGGACACCCTTGCCTCCCGCGGGGTTGTCTTTGATTCCGCTTACAGCGCGTGCCCCAGCTGTATCGCTGCCCGCGCAGCGCTCCATACCGGCAGGGAGCAGAGCCATCACGGCCGGGTCGGGTACGAGGACAACATTCCGTGGAACTATCACCACACCATGGCGGAAGAGCTTTCCCGGGCGGGATACTACACACAGTGCGTCGGAAAGATGCACGTCCACCCGCTCCGTAATTATCTCGGCTTTCACAACGTGGAACTGCACGACGGATACCTTCACAGCGCGAGATACGCAAGCGTCCCCTACCGGGAATCCCAGTTTGTCGCAGACGATTACTTCTACTGGCTCAAGGAGAACCTGGGAGTCAGCGCAGATGTCACCGACACCGGAATCGACTGCAACAGCTACCTGGCCCGTCCCTGGATGCACGAGGAAAAATATCATCCGACCAACTGGGTTACAGACAGGAGCCTCGATTTCCTGAGAAGAAGAGATCCGCGCAGGCCCTTCTTCCTCATGGCGTCCTACCTGCGTCCCCATCCGCCCTTTGACGCGCCCGACTACTACTTCCGTCTCTACCGGGACATGGAGCTTCGTCCGCCGTTTACAGGGGACTGGGAGACAGACGAATACCTGAGACGGGACGGCCGCATCTTCGACTCAAAAACAGGTCCCGCCGATCCGGAACTGGCCCGTCAGGCACAGATCGGCTACTATGCATGCATCACTCATCTCGACCATCAGATCGGACGGCTGATCATGGCGCTCGTCGAGCAGGAGCTCTACGACGATACGGTGATCCTGTTCACTTCCGATCACGGGGAAGAACTCTGCGACCACCATATGTTCCGCAAATCCCGTCCGTACGAGGGAAGCTGTCATATCCCCCTGCTGATCAGCGCGGGGAAAAATGTGCTTCCCGGGCTTAAGCCCCACAGCGTCTGCCGCAGCATTGCGGAACTGCGCGACGTCATGCCCACGCTTCTGTCCATCGCGGGAGCAGACATCCCGGAGTGCGTGGACGGAATGAACCTGCTGCCGCTCGCGGAAAACCCGGAGAAAACCGGCCGTTCCTGGCTCCACGGAGAACACTCCTACGGCGAGTTTTCCAACCACTGGATCGTGACCGGAAAGGATAAATACATCTGGTACTCCCAGACCGGGGAAGAACAGTACTTCCGTTTAGACGACGATCCGCACGAGCTTCACAATCTGATCGGCTCTGACTCCTGCCGGGAGAGAATCGGGTACCTCCGTTCCCTCCTGATTAATTCTCTGACCGGCCGGCCCGAGGGATTCACCGACGGAACCCGGCTGATTTCCGGACGCCCGTATCCTCCCACGCTTCCGAACGCCTCCGGAATCTGAAGGGCCAGTGCTTCTGCACAGACGCGGAATACTTTCCGGCTGATATACAAGACTCCCGCCGTATATCGAAGATATGACAGCGGGAGTCCTTTTTGTATACAGATCTCTCATGTATACGAGTCTCTTATGTGTGCCCGTTCCTCACTTATATCTTCTGTTATAGAGATACAGCAGGACAAGCAGTCCGGCCAGACCGGCCAGCTCCATTCCAAGCCCGGCAGCGCTGATATTCTTCTGTCCCATTATAACAAGGGCGAGGCAAACAATAAAGACAACAACCATAATGATATTTCTCACTGCACTGTTCATTACTATTTCCTCCTATCCTTTCAGTCCGCCAAGCGTCATGCCCTTTGTCAGCTGCTTCTGCAGGCAGACGTAGAGCACTAATACAGGTATCATAACGATGACAAGTCCGGCGTACATGATACCATAGTTCGTCGCCGTTCTCTCGACTGCCATCAGGTTTTTCAGTCCCACAGCAAGCGTGCTGTGCTCATCCATGAGAGTGAAGGCGATGATATACTCGTTCCAGAAGGAAAGGAACTGGAACAGGATAACGGTCAGAATACTCGGCTTCGCCATCGGTATCATGATCTTTACCATCGTCTTTAAATATCCGCAGCCGTCAATGTAGGCCGCCTCCTCAAATCCTTTCGGCAGCGTCTTAAAATAACTGCTCAGAAGGTAGATGGAGAACGACAGGGAACTTGCCGCATATACAAGCGCCAGTATAAACCTGTTGTCCAGGAAAAAGTCCACTCCCAGCGCACGGTTCGCGCCGCTTAACATCAGGAAGATCGGAACTACAATATAGCTGATATTCACGAACAGCCCGGCCATAAACGCCGCGTTTAATATCTTCTTTCCTCTGAACTCAAAACGGGACAGCGCATAGGACGCCGGCAGAGCAAAGAGAAGCAGAAGCACAAGCGCCAGTGCGGTCACGATCACGGAATTCAGGAAAAACTTGCCGATCTCCGCATCAATGAATGCGGTGATGTAGTTCTGATACTGCAGCTGTTCCGGCAGCGCCCAGGGATTGACCCCTTTGCCGATAAATTCGGCATTGCGCTTAAAACTTGCCATAAACACCCATGCCACAGGCACGATAATGGAGATCGTCATTGCGATCAGGGCGATATAGATGACAATTTTCAAAATAATGCCTGATACTTTTACATCTTTTTTCATACTGTCTCCGCCCCCTTTAGAATTCCAGAACTTCTCTGTCAGTGATCTTATTTACGATCGCCGCCAGCGCAAACGAGAAGACAAAGATCACAACGCCTATCGCCATACCATAGCCGTACACGCTCGCTCCGTATGCCTGTTTGTACATATAGTTCAGCACAACTTCCGAGTGTCCGTTCGGTCCTCCGTTGGACATGATCTGTACAAACTGGAAGCTCAGGTTAATCGTACTGATAATGTAGAATGTCAGCGTTGTCCGAATATTGCTCCAGATCAGCGGCAGAGTCACCTGGAAGAAGATCTTCATCTCCGAAGCTCCGTCCAGAGACGCGGCCTCATACAGATCCTCCGGGATCGCGGCCATGCTGGCCATATACATTACCATATAGTAACCGATCGCCTGCCACACAAGCGCGAAAATAATCGAGTACAGTACAATCCTCTGGTTTCCCATCCACTGCTGCGTAAGAAAATCAAGTCCGATGGCCTCCAGAAACGTGTTCAGAAGACCGGTGCTCGGATTGTAAATCGCACCGAAAATACCCGCGATAACTACAATACTCAAAATATTGGGGATGTAGAAAATCACGCGGAAGAAGTTTTTCCCTTTTACATTGCTGCGCGACAGAATCGCCGCAAACAGCACCGCGAAAATAATCGTACAAATTGTTACCAGAACGATAATCGCAATTGTATTCTGCATTGCCTGCAGGAAATTCGTATCGTTAAACAGCGACTTGAAGTTATTCAGCCCGACAAAAGTCTTCCTGTTCGTGATCCCTCCCATACGGTACAGGGACATTCTGAATACATTGATCGTCGGAATAAATACAAAAAGCGTAACCAGTATAGCCGCCGGGGCTATACAGAAAAAGACAAATCTGCCCTGTGCCCGTTTTCTGTTCATAATCCCTCTCCTTTTCTTAAAAACGGTGAGCTTAATAAACTCACCGTTTCCCGTAACACTTTCCTCTTACTTTTTTATTCAAGTGCGCCAGCACACTGCTCCCATACTCCTACGAGCTGCTCCTGCCACTCTTCAACACTCATATCGCCTGTGCTGATGGAGTCGATCGGTTTGTAAACCGCGTCTTTCATGTTCAGACCTTCGATCGGAGCCGTTGTTGCCCATGTACCTGTGACAGCTACAACATCATCTGCTGTTGATGCAGCGTAAGAATCTTTTGTCACGCCTTCCGGAAGCTTGTCAGCAGCGCCCTTTACAGGAACTACGATCGGAGCGTCAGACTCTTCGCCTGTCTCTGCATTCGTTGTCTTGTTAGCGAGGCAGAGATCAACTACTGTATCAGAGTACATAAACTTAATAAATTCTTTTGCAAGATCAATGTTCGGAGCATCTGCCGGAATCCACATCTGCTCTGTGAATGTGTAGACAGCCTGTGTCTCGTCTGCGCTCCACTTCGGAACACCCATCATTCCCCACTCGTAATCTGACGGTGTGGAGTTTGCCATCTCACCAATTACCCAGTTTCCGTTCGGCATAAACAGAGCATCGCCGTCGATAACCGCCTGCTGATTGATCTTGAATCCGCCGTCTGTGTTCGCGTTGGATACTGTATCAGCGAAGAGATAATTGGATACAAGCTCTGAGATTGTCTCAAGCACTTTTGTTCCCTCTTCGGAAGTCCATGTATCCGCATCGTACTCAAGCGCGCTGTTGTAGTAATCCAGTCCGCCTGCCTGAGCCAGCATCGCGTAGATTGTTGCGTCAAAGTAACCCGGCTGCGGATATGTGAAGAGCGATCTTCCGTCCGCCTTCGCCTGCTCACCCAGTGCGAAGAACTCGTCCCATGTTGTCGGAAGCGCATACTGTTTTCCTTCACCTACCAGAGTCGCATTGTACCAGAATCCTGTCGGTGTATAGAAGATCGGTGCAAGATAGATCTTGCCGTCTCCGTAAGGCTGTGCGTCTGTACCGTCGAGGATACCGTCCAGCATCTTGCCTCTCAGTTCATCGTCGAACACATCAGAGATATCAGCTACAGCCTGCTCCTTGAGCATTGTCTCTGTGAATCCGCTCTCCTGTCCCAGGTTGTAATAAACAACGTCCGGAACATCTCCGTTCTGAATGTTCTTTGTCAGTACCTGGTCAAGCTCGGATGATAATTCAAGCTCAACCTCACAGTCATACTCTTCTTCAAACGCTGCTGTGATCTGCTTCCAGATCTCTGCGCCGTTACCGCCCTCGAAAGCCGCAACCTTCAGCACGTTGTCGCTTGAACCGCCGTCCGAGCTTCCACCGTCTGAGCTTCCGCTGCCCGAGTCACTTCCGCACGCTGCAAGCAGTCCCACTGTCATCGCAGACACGAGAGAAACTGCCAGCACTTTCTTGACTACTTTCCTTTTCATAAATTTTACCTCCTTTATTGATATGTTCATCATCTCTCTTTTCCTGTTGATTTTCTATACATTTATTGTCTTTTCTTTTATAAATATTGCTATTTTCTCCATTTTGGGGTTAATTTTTATATATTTTTTCATCACAAATAACTAATTTCACATCGGAGATTCCGCTTTTCATTTATGGATTATTCACAATATTTTCCTTCCAGCACTCTTTCCACCGTTAAAAAGACAGTTTTTTATATTTGTTGTTCCCCTGTCCGCTTTTGTACTATAATATCTTATAAGGGATTCCTGATTTCATGCAGAAAAGGAGAAAAATACACGATGAGCCACCGCCATTACTCGATCGGAGATACAGATATTGAAAAACTGAACGTACATCTGCTCTATGTCTCTCTGTCAAAATACGAAAAAGACTGGAGCAGTCTGCTGCACACCCACGAATTTACCGAACTGTTTTTCGTTGCAAACGGCAGCGGCAGTTTCCGCTTCCGTGACGAATCCCGCCCGATCAAAACCGGAGATCTCGTCATCATTCCGCCCTATCTCGAACACACGGAGCAGTCCTCGCCGGAAGATCCTCTGGAATACTATTCTCTCGGGATCGGCGGGGTCACCTTTCTGCCGGAAGACCAGCAGAAAGGCCCGCAGATTTTCTGCAATATCGAACACCGTTCTTTTTTCGCCGAACTGTTCGACCAGATGCTGTATGAGATACGGAACAACAAATACGGCGCGGACAAGATCTGCCAGAATTTCCTGGAAATCGTGATCCTGCGTCTTATCAGAGCCCAGCATCTCGTCCCGGTCCCGATCCGTTCCGGACATATGTCCAAGGAATGCGCGCAGATCAAATCTTATCTTGACGCCAACTATTCAAAGCATATCACCCTGGATACGCTGGCCGAAATGACGCACATGAACAAATACTATATGGCACACTCATTCACGCGGTACACCGGACTGTCTCCAATCCAGTACCTAAATCAGCGCCGGCTGGAAAACGCCTGTACTTTATTGAAAGATACCGATCACTCCATCTCAAACATCGCCGTTTCGACCGGTTTTTCTTCTCAGTCGTATTTCACACAGATATTCCGGAAAAAATACGGCGTCACCCCAATGAAGTACAGACAGACACATTCGAGGAAACAGGACTCCTAAATCTCATACCAGTAGATTCCGTTGGCCTCAAGGTCCAGGTCAAAGCTGCTTCCGTCTCCCCTGTACACCGTGGTCGACTGGGGCACATATGTGTTGTTGACCACACAGAATTTATTATTTTTCACATATGCGTGGACTTCCACATTAACGTTCGTACTGAACCATCTGTTCAGATTCTCCTCGTCGTGGGATGACCAGAGAATCGAGCGGTACAGAATGCGGCTGTTTTCAAAGCTGTAGGGAAGGCCGCTGATGTAAACGCATCTTCCCTTTCCGAACTCGTTTACCGCAAGCTGTACTTCCCTGTCTCTCTGTACAAGAACCGTCGTTCCGTCAAGCGCATAGATGTTTTTCTTGCCCTCTCCGAAGTCAATCTCGCCCTCACAGTCCGCCGTGATAAAGTGATCGTGCTCTTCCCAGTTGTATTTGTCCACATTCAGTGTAAATCCTGTCTCTTTTTCCACTCCCATTACAGTGGCAAGCTGGAAGAAGTGTCCCTCGTACTGGTGCGCCGCAGGCTCGCCCACTCCGATATATCCGCCGCCGTTGTAGATAAATTCTTTCACGGCTGTGACGATTCTCTCATCCGTCCACTCTTTTCCGCCCGTATATGCTGTGTCTGCGTCGCCGATATTCAGCACAACATCCACATCGCTTAAAATCTCCGGATTTTCACGGATATCGTCAAAACTGATAAATTTCACATCAAACGGAGCGCCGCTGAGCGCCTCGATCACTCCCGCATAGGAGTAATTCTGTTTGTAGTAGATCGCGTGGTGAACCATATGATTTCCCCATGCGCGCATTTTGCCCCAGCAGTTGAGGACAGCCACTTTCCGGATGCAGTACGGCGTCGTTCCCTTGATGTTTTCATACAGAGTGCGGAATTCCCCGCACACACTCTCCACATAATCGATGAAATCCGGGAACTGCATTGCCAGTTTCAGGTATCCGCCGTAACCGATGCGGTCGATCGGCTTTCTCAAAATCGCCCTTCTTGCCGTCACCCAGTTCACTTTGGCCTCCTTCACCGGATCGCCGCCCTCGTGGAACGTATCCGGGAAGAAATAGGGAAGAAGACGTCCTTCCGTGTATTTCACGCCTTCGATGTCGCTGATCAGGCGCAGCGTCGATCCGTTTCCGACGCTTCCCACAACCGCGTCCAGGCCGATCTTCTTAAATTCATCCATAAACGGCTCCATGCCGATCCAGTGGTCGCCGAGGAACATCATCGCCTCTTTTCCGTATTCATGGGTGATATCCACCATCTCTTTGGCAAGGCGCGCCACCTCACGTCTCTGGAACGCCTGAAAATCCAGAAACTCTTTGGAGGGAATCCGATACGGATTGTTCATATATCCCTGGTCGATGATAAATTCCGGACGGAACTTATATCCCGCTTCCTGCTCGAACTGCTCCAGAATATACGGGCTCACTGATGCGGAGTATCCGTACCAGTCCACGTATTTTTCTCTTGCCAGTTCATCAAAAATAAGTGTAAACTGATGGAAAAAAGTCGTAAAACGGATCACATCCACATGGGGATTCTCCTCCAGATATCTGCGCAGGCGTTTCATGGAATATTCCCGCGTCTTCGGCTGGCGCACATCGAAGGTGATCTGTTTCTCAAAATTTGTCCAGCCATTTGTCACCGCATTGTACATATGCACCGGATCCCACATGATATAAGCCAGAAAACTTACCGTATAGTCATGGAATTTCTTCGCACGATGGATGGTTACGTCGCCTGTGCCCGCGTCGTAGCTCCAGTCGGAACACGGAACCGTCCCGCCTGTTGTACGGTCTGTCACTTCCCACCATCTCTGAATGTCATCCCTGTCGTTGACTTTCAGCATGTCCGGATACAGATGGTTCATAAGGTGAATGGAAAGTTCATCATCCACCGCCGTGTAAAACGGAGTCATGATGTACATCTGCTGGATCTCGTCCGGATTTGCCTTCGCCCACTCGTTGTCCTTGCGCGTTGTATAATAGGTAGAATATACTTTCGCGTCTACATTTTTCAGTTCCTCCGGATAGTCCGTTCCGTCGCAGTCGCGGATCGCGTCCGCTCCCCAGCGTTCCACAAGTTCCAGTGTCTCCGGTACTACGTCAACATCTGTCGGTATGGTCACTCTTCCTCTCGTACACTCTTTCACAATGATTCCCCTTTCTTCCAAATCGAATTGCACCGCTTTATTTATTTACAGCATACGTGAAAACAGAACTATCGTCAATTTGCATTTTGCTCATATTTTTAGAATTCTTGCTTAAGCAAAAGCAAAAATAAAAGGAGGCATTCCGCCTCCTTAAACTTCTCTGTCTGTTTCATTTCCCGCGGTTTCAGGCAGGTTTTTTTCTTTTCTGGGGAACTGCATTTCAATCCGTGTTCCCCTGCCGGGTTCACTGTCCACACTCACTTTCGCTCCGTGAAGCAGAGCGCCGTGCTTTACAATGGAAAGTCCCAGTCCGGTGCCTCCGCGCTCCTTGGAGTGGCTTTTGTCCACTCTGTAAAACCTCTCGAAAATCCGTTCATGATGCTCCCTGGGAATACCGATTCCGGTATCTCTTACACTCACCTTCGGCCCTTCCAGTGTGTCTCCCACCCAGACAGACACCCGTCCGCCGTCATTATTGTATTTGATGGCGTTTTCGCACACATTGTATATCATCTCATCGAGAATCTGACGGATCCCGACATAGATAACCGGCTCACCGGAGATCTCCATCCGGATATTTTTCTGCAATGCCTGAGGCGCCAGACGGCTGATCGTCTCCCGTGTCAGATCGTAGAGATCCACCTCTTCTTTTTCCAGTTCCACAGATTCCTCGTCCAGCTTGGAAAGCTTGATAATATCTTCCACAAGAGTAATCAGACGGCGCGCCTCTTTATAAATCCGTTCTGAAAATACCGGGATATCCGCCGGACGCACCATACCGTTTTTCATAATCTCCGCATAGCCGGAGATGGAGGTAAGAGGAGTCTTCAGCTCATGGGAGACATTTGCAGAAAATTCCTTGCGCATGTTCGCGACAGCTTCCTTCTCCTTATTCTGACGGTCCATGGCCTCGAGGAACGGGGTCAGTTCCTCATAGACTGTATTTTCCAGCGGATGTTCCAGATCCAGTTCATTGATCGGCCGGATCAGTTTCTTTGTCTGCCACTTTGCGAGGAAAAACGCGACAAGAAGCATCACAGCCGCAAGTCCCGCCATCACCGGCAGGATATCCAGCGCGGTTCCGGCGAGGCTGTCCATGGATCTGGCAGCGCGCAGAATGGTACCATCGTCCAGAAGAATCGCATAGTAATACATCTCCTGCCCGAGTGTATCCGACATTCTGACATCTTCTCCTTCTCCGTCAGCCAGCGCCTCTTTTACTTCTTCTCTCTCACTGTGATTGTCCAGCTCACTTCCGTCGCGCCCGGTATCATAGAGTACTTCCCCGTCTTCCGTAATCCGGGTTACACGGGTATCCCAGTCTACTCCGTCCATCACATCCAGATACTGGGGTCCCGATATATTCACCGCCGTCTGAATATACCGCGCCTCCTGGCGGACCTCCGACTCCAGAATCGACAGGTTCCTGTTATACATAATCACTGTCAACATTATAAAAGAGAGAAGCAGAGTAACCGATAATATCAGCACCATACTTCTCTGAATTTTCTTTCTCATGCAGCCCCTCCGACACGATATCCGACGCCGCGCACAGTCTGGATAATCTCGCCTTTTTCTCCCAGCTTCTGCCGCAGAGTCCGGATATGCACATCAACGGTTCTTGTCTCTCCGTCAAAGTCGTACCCCCATATCTCCGTCAGGAGCTGATCTCTTGTAAGAACAATTCCCTGGTTCCGCATCAGCTTTTCGAGAAGCTCAAATTCCTTAAGCGTAAGCGCAACTGCCTTTCCGTCCACCGTAACCTCATGTTTTTTCACATCCACATGAACTCCCGACGTCTCCATATCCATCCGGTCCTCGACTTTTCCGCTCCGCCTTAAGACCGCCTTAATTCTGGATACAAGTTCCATCATACCGAAAGGTTTTGTCACATAGTCATCCGCACCGGAATCCAGCCCTACCACCTTATCGTACTCGGATCCTTTTGCCGTCACCATAATCACCGGAATCCCTTTTGTCTTGGGTGAGGATTTCAGCTTTCTTAAAAGCTCCAGCCCGTCGTCTCCCGGCAGCATGATATCCAGCAAAATAAGCTCCGGCGTATCAAACGCCAGAGCCTCCATAAAAGCAGAACCGTCTGCAAACCCTCTGGCCTTAAGCCCGGTTGTTTCCAGTGTATATATTACAAGCTCTCGGATGTTGTCGTCATCTTCCACGCAATATATCATGCTCTCAGTTCTCCTTCATCTGTTTCCTTAACTTTCGTGTATCACTGCGCTGTCTTTGTGAACGCCTGTGATGGAAAATTCCACCCACTCGGCAATATTCGTCGCATGATCGCCGATACGCTCCAGATATTTTGTAACCATGATCAGGTCGAAAATTCTCTTGCCGTTCTCGCCTTTTTCTTCCTTGATAAAGTCAATCATTTCATCGCGCACTTCGTCGAAATACAGGTCGATCTGATCGTCCGCCTTCATGACACTTCTGGCCAGTTCAAGATCTTTGTTTACATAGGCAGTCACACTGTTGCGGACCATCTTGCTGACCTCGGAAGCCATGTTTCCGATCACGTGGATCTCATCAGTCGCTGCGACTCCTTTTGACGAGATAATGATCTCCGCGATATCCGAAGTCTGATCGCCGATCCGTTCCATATCCGTAATCATCTTAAGCGCGGCGGAAATTCTTCTTAAATCCTTTGCCACCGGCTGCTGCTGGAGCAGAAGCTTTAAGCACAGTCTCTCAATATCTTTCTCGATCTGGTCGATCTCCTCATCTTCCTCAATAATAATTTTCGCCTGCTCGATGCTGCCGTCTTTAAGCGCCTGAGTCGCCTTGGAAATTGCAGTCTCGCAGAGTTCTCCCATATGTGTGAGCTGCACTTCGAGAGAATGCAGCTGCTCATCAAATCTGTTGCGCATAATTTAACCGAACCTCCCTGTGATATAGTCTTCTGTTCTCTTATCAGACGGTATAGAGAATAATTTTTCCGTATCATTGTACTCTACCACTTCTCCGAGAAGGAAGAAGGCCGTATTGTCGGATACACGGACTGCCTGCTGCATGTTGTGTGTAACCATGACTATAGTATAGTCTTTTTTCAGCTCCATCGCAAGATCCTCGATTTTGGATGTGGAAATCGGGTCAAGGGCAGATGTCGGCTCATCCATCAGAAGGACTTCCGGCTCCACCGCAAGCGCTCTCGCGATGCAGAGTCTCTGCTGCTGTCCGCCGGACATGCCGAGCGCGCTTGTCTTAAGACGGTCTTTGCACTCGTCCCAGATTGCCGCATTTCGAAGAGAACGCTCTACGATATCATCCAGCTTTGCCTTGGAACGGACACCGTGTGTTCTCGGTCCGTATGCAATATTGTCATAAATGCTCATGGGGAACGGGTTCGGCTTCTGGAACACCATTCCGACACGTTTCCTTAACATGTTTACGTCCATGCCCTTGAAAATATTCTCGCCGTCCAGCTCAATCGTACCCTCGATCCGGCAGCCTTCCACCAGGTCGTTCATACGGTTGATGGACTTGAGCAGAGTCGATTTACCGCATCCGGAAGGGCCGATGAACGCGGTGATCTTGTTCGCTTCGATTTCAAGATTTACATCTTTGAGAGCCTTGAAATCTCCGTAATATAAATCAAGATTCCTGATACTTATCTTTGACATATCCTTTACCTTTCTTCATTTTGGGACGTACCCAAATTCAATTTCACTACGTCCCCTTTCACAGTTTTTTCACAATTTATACAGTTGTAAGCTTTCTCGCAATCACACTTGAAATCGCGTTGATTCCCACGACAAGCACAAGCAGGATCACCGCTGTCGCATAGGCCTGGTCCATGTAAAGTCCTTCACTCGAAAGCACATACATGTGAAGCGCCAGGGTACGCCCGGATCCGAACACACTGTCCGGGATCTGCGCGACGGTTCCCGATGTGTACATCAGAGCCGCCGTCTCGCCGACAATACGTCCGATTGCCAGGATCACGCCGGCCAGGACGCCCGGGATCGCGGACGGGAGCACGATGCGGAACACGGTACGCAGTTTTCCCGCGCCCAGTCCGAAGCTTCCCTCGCGGTAGGAGTCCGGCACAGCTTTTAATGCCTCTTCCGTCGTCCTCATGATCAGCGGAAGAATCATAATTGCGATTGTGAAAGCGCCTGCCAGAAGGGAGAAGCCCCAACCCAGCGCGTTTACGAAGAACAGCATACCGAAAAGTCCGTATACGATGGACGGAATACCGGAAAGCGTTTCTGTCGTAAGACGGATCACTTCCACGAATTTATTTCCTCTCTTCGCGTACTCCACAAGGAAGATCGCGGAGAAGATTCCGAAAGGTACTGCAATGACCAGTGAGAGCAGTGTCATCACGATCGTGTTGACGAAGGCCGGCACAACCGATGCGTTCTCCGAGCTGTACTCGAGTGAGAAAAGCGACGGTGTGATATGCGGCACGCCGTTTACAAGAATATAGGCGATCAGGAAGATCAGCACTGCAAATGTGATGAACGACGCCAGCATCACGAGCAGCATCATGATAAATGAGCCCGGATGCTTCAGATAAGTCTTCAGCTTATCCTGAAAAGTTGTTTTATTCACCATCTTTTCCTTATTCATGATCTGCCCCCCTCTTCAGCAGCGCAACGCTGAAATTGATGATAAGGATAAATACGAAGAGAACAACTCCCGTAGCGATCAGCGCTTCCCTGTGGAGCCCTGTTGCATATCCCATCTCAATTACGATGTTTCCGGTCAGTGTACGGATTCCCTGGAGGATGCTGCCTGTCAGCCGCGCCTGGTTTCCGACGATCATAATAACCGCCATGGTCTCGCCGATTGCACGGCCGATTCCGAGCACGATGCCGGCGATCACACCGGACTTCGCAGCGGGGATGATAACGCGGAAGATACTTCTCTCCTTTGTCGCCCCCAGAGCAAGAGAACCTTCATAATAATGTGCGGGCACTGCGCGCATGGCGCTCTCTGTCGTACCGATGATGGTCGGGAGGATCATCATTCCGAGGATCAGGGAAGCGGTCAGGATACTGTTTCCGTTTCCGGGATTGTCCACAAGCCCCGCTCTGTACAGCATCGTACCAAACTGACGGATGAGCGGCACAACTACAACCAGTCCGAAGAAACCGTAGATAACCGACGGGATCCCGGCGAGAAGCTCTGTCGCCGCCTTCAGCGGTTTGTATATCTGCTTCGGGCAGTACATCGCCATGAAGACAGAAGTCAGGATACCGATCGGCACTCCGAAGATAATCGCGCCGGCCGTCACATAAAGACTTCCCACGATCATCGGGAGGATTCCAAACTGTTCGCTGTTCGGGCGCCAGATCTCTCCTGTTATAAACTTTACAAATCCAATTTCACTCATTGCAGGGATTCCGTTAGCGAACAGGAATACACATATGAGCGCCACCGCAAGCACAGAGGCACACGCGGCGACGAAAAATACTCCCTGCATGAATTTTTCAGTCCATGCTTTTGATTTCATTTTTTCTCCTAATGAGCCGGGAAGACATCTCTCATATCTGCCCGGCTCTTAAACAAGTGGAAATCTGTTCCTTTAGAAACTCAATATATCTTTCTTAATTTCTTAGATTGCATCCCATGTTGTAACATCGCCAAGGTAGATGCTCTTTACCTGATCTACGGACAGGTCATCTGTCGGGTTGCCCTGGTTAACGATTACAGCGATACCGTCTGTAGCGATTACAGTTCCCTCAAGCTCAGCAGCCTCTTCGTCTTTAAGCTCTCTGGATGCCATACCGATGTCATAGCTTCCCTCGATTGTAGATGTCATACCTGTTGTAGAGTCGGATGTCTGAAGCTCGATAGATGCGTTCGGGTTCACTGCGGCATAAGCCTCGATCAGTTTCTCCATCAGCGGAGATACGGAAGAAGATCCTCCTACTACGCAGCTTCCTTCCGGAGCCTCTCCTGCGTAAGCTTCCACATCAGCTACCGGGATGTATCCCTCGTCAGCAACAACTGCCTGTCCCTCTGTGCTCATGATGAATGCCATGAAGTCTGTTGCAACCGCGTTGTCAAGATCCGGTTTTACAGCTACGTTGAACGGTCTGGATACTTTGTAGGATCCGTTCTCAATGTTCTCTGCAGTCGCGTCTGCTCCGTCGATCTTAACAGCCTTTACAAGAGACTCATCAAGAGATCCAAGAGAGATATATCCGATTGCGTACTCATTCTCAGAAACAGTTGTCATCATAACAGATGTGCTGTTTGTAACCTGAGCGTCAAGAGTTGTCATATCGTTGTCATCATCATCTACAACACCGAACAGCTCTGTGAAAGCACCTCTTGTTCCGGAACCTTCCTCACGGGAAACAACTGTGATTGCGCTTGCCGCATCCCAGTCTGAGGAAGATGTGTCTGTGCTCTCCTCAGTCGTTGTGTCTGTGGATGCTGTGTCATCTGTTGTTGCTGTGTCAGAAGAGCTTCCGCATCCTGCAGCGCCTACTGCCATCATGCTCACGATTGATAAGATTGCGATAAACTTTTTCATTCTCATTGTTCATAATCTCCTTTTTCAATTTCAGATTACTTTTTTAGTATGTGCTTTGTTTCATCACGGTAATCATCATAAAAGAGAAATGTAAAATGTAAAATCAGGTCTATGTTAAATCTGTGTAAAGCCGCAAAAAGCCTCATTTTGCGCTGTTTTTAGCAAAATGAGGCTTTCTCCTTACATAATATATCCATATTTTCACATTTTATCCGAGCAGAAATTCTCCCAGATCTTCTATTGTATAGAACACTTTATCCGCGCCTGCATCCAGGAATTTATCCGCCGTCTCTCGGCACTTTTCCTCTTTTTCCTGCGGGGAAAGCGCTTCATATTCCGCAAGGCTTAAGCCCATTTCAGAACTTCCCACTACAATTCCCGCAGACCAGACGCCTGCATTCTTTCCTTCTTTGATATCCGATATGGTATCGCCAACTTTCAGCACGCGGCGCACCTTCTTAATTCCCAGCGCTTCGATATTGCGGAAGATCATATACGGGTACGGGCGTCCTTTCTGATTCGTCGAATCCGGGCTGAACCACACATCCGGCTCATATCCCTTTTCTCTGGCAGCCGGAACCACGATCTCCATCATCTTATCTGTATATCCTGTCGTAGAGCCGATCTTGATCCCGTTTCTTCTCAGACGGTTCACTGTCTCTACAACCCCCGGCTTCGGATCTGAATAGAGGTGCAGAATACTAAGAAGCTTCTCCTCAAATATCTGGTAGAGTGCCTGCGCTTCTTCCTCACCCGGCTCTTTTCCGTGCTCTTTGATCCAGAGTTCCTTAATGCGCTCCATTTTCAGCATGGTACGGATATGATCAATCTTGAGCATTCCCATCGGCTCTCTGACTTCTTCCATCGTCGGCTCGATGCCGTACTCCTTAAACACCTCGACGAATGCCTGAACCGGTGCGAAACAGCCGAAATCTACCGTTGTCCCTGCCCAGTCAAAAATGACCGTCTTAATCTTCTTCATGCCTGCGCTCCTCCTTTTTCCTCATGATTGTACTTTTCAAGAAATTCCCTCATCAGACTGCATACTTTCTCGATATCCTCAGGATAAATTTCGCCGATATTTCCAATGCGGAACGTCTCCGCCTCTGTCACTTTCCCCGGATAGATCGCGTATCCCCTGTCTTTGATGTAGTTGTACATCTGGGTGAAGGTAAAATGGCACTCCTCAGGGTAGAAAAACGTGGTGATAATCGGTCCCTGATGCGCGCTGTCGATATACGGGCGGATTCCCATCTCTCCCATCTTCTCGATCAGCAGTCTGTTGTTCTCTGTATAGCGGCGGTTTCTCGCCTCGATTCCGCCTTCTTCCTCAAGTTCTTTCATCGCCTGCGCAAATGCGAGAACCACATGGGTCGGAGATGTGAAACGCCATTTGCCGTCCTTCTCCATCGTTTTCCACTGGTCATAGAGGTCAAGAGACAGACTTCTCGCCTTTCCTCTGCTCGCCTCAAGAAGGTCTTTTCTTGCGATTATGAAGGAAAACCCCGGAACACCCTGGATGCATTTGTTCGCGCTGCTTATGATAAAGTCAATGCCCCAGTCCTTCACGGGAATATCCACTCCGCCGAAGCTGCTCATGGCATCCACGATAAAGACTCTCCCTTTTTCCTTTACAACCTTTCCAACCGCCTCGATATCATTGAGAATACCGGACGTTGTCTCGCTGTGTACCATGGAGACATGGGTAATCGCAGGATCTGCGTCGAGCATCTCGCCGATTTTCTGCGCGTTCGGCACTTTATTGTAATGCTCGTTGTATACATGATGCTTAATACCCGCATGTTCCGCGATGTCTGCCATACGCTCCCCGTACGCGCCGTTAGCGCATATGAGAAGTTCGTCACCTGTTCCGATCACGCTTGTCAGGACGGACTCCACTCCAAAAGTGCCGCTTCCCTGCATAAGTACAACCGTATACTCTTCGGGTGATACGTGGGCCAGCTTGAGAAGCCCTCTGCGTATTTCCTGGGTGATCTGCTTGTAATCGTCATCCCACGTACAGTGGTCAAACAGCATTTCCTGCTTCACGGTGTCCGTTGTAGTCAGCGGTCCCGGTGTAAGAAGTTTATATGATTTCATCTTTGTTTCCTCTTTTCTCTTTTCCTTCGCTTCTTTCCTCATAGATAGGCGCTCGCCGGCTCGGCAGCCACCAGTTCAGTCGCGCCATTCGGAAAGTCGCACTCCGTGCTTACCGCGGCTTCCGCCGCTTCTTTCCTCATAGACTGGCGCTCGCCGGCTCGGCAGCCACCAGTTCAGTCGCGCCATTCGGAAAGTCGCACTCCGTGCTTACCGCGGCTTCCGCCGCTTCTTTCCTCATAGACTGGCGCTCACTCCATGAGTCTGTGCTCTCGCAAAATCATGCAAGCATGATTTTTGCTCCTGCACAGACTCATGGCTGAACTGGTGGGACTACATCCCCGCTGCTTCTTTTGCCGCCTCGGAGATTGCCTGGTGCTGCTCCAGAAGATCAACCGTCAGTTTCTCCGGGAAAACTTTCGGATTTGCAGATTTGTTTGCTGCGTCTGTCTCTTCACCCTCGTACAGTGCGTTCGGATAGTAAGACTGAAGCTCCTCACGTCCGTTATCGATAATGCACTGTGCCATCTCCATTGCAAGCGGGTTTGTGTCATCCCCTTTCTCTACTACTGCCACAGACTCGGTCAGGCTGAAGTTGCCTTCTGCCGGGTCAATAAAGTCTATCGGAAGTCCGTCTGCCTTATCAGCCACTGCCTGCTGGCGCAGTCCGAATCCGATCGCAACCTCACCTGCACGTACTTTTTTAAGCGGCGCGGAGCCGGAATCTTCCAGATGATCTCCTACGTTTTCATAGATACCTGTCAGCACTTCCTGCGCTCCGTCCTCGCCGTACTCAGAAACAAGCGCCTGAATCAGCAGCCATGCTGTGGAAGACGCGGAAATATCCGTAACAGATACGAATCCCTTATAAACCGGATCTGCCAGATCTGCGATCGACTCCGGCATCGGAAGATTATTCTCCTCCATCATCTCTGTGTTCACGATGATAGTTCCCTCCTGGGATGTGATCGGTGCACAGTATGCTTCAAACTCATCAAGTGTATTCACATCAAAGGTCAGATCCTGGAACATGCTGTTCTGTTCCTGCGCACTCTCCACATAGAAAGTACTCATCGTTACCATATCCGCCTCAATATTCGTCCCCTCTGCCAGCAGCTTGCCGCCAAGCTCGGATGTACCGAAAGTCTGGAACATGTACTGTCCCTCATATCCGTTGCTGTCCAGCGCGTTCTCCATTGCTGTGATCGCTTCCTCATCCGCGTTGGAATAAATGATCACCTGATCGCCGGAAGCTCCTGTGTCACATCCTGTAAGGCATGCCATGCCTGTTAATGCAACTGCCGCCGCAAGGGTAAATGATACTGCTCTTTTGACATTCATTTTTCTTTTCATTGTAATTTTCTCCCTGTTTATATATATTTTTTGATTTGTATCGTAACCTTTGTATTTCTTTTTCTGTATTCTGCGCCACATCTTCTTAAGCCGCTTTTTTTGCAGAAAACCGGTATATTTTTGCCGTGTTCTGTCTGGCCTCACTGGCCTTCGCAAGCCTTCTGAACAACGCCCTTGCAATCAGGTTCGTGAACAGAATCAGAAGGGACAGCACAAAGATTTCATTAAATTCATTGAAATACTGCAGTTCCTGTATCTTGGTCGTAATAACCATAGTCCGCGCGCCGGCGATAAAGATAACGGCGCTGACTGTTACCATTGCATTTACAAAGTAATAGCTGAATACTTCCAGCAGTGTGGAAAGCGCGTTGGGCGTCACCACTCTGGCGATTGTTTTCAGCCAGTTATCCCCCATCAGCATAGCGGTCGTCTCCCAGGATGCATTCATCTTGGAAAGAGAATTTTTCATCATCAGGTATGGAGTCGAGAAATAATGCACGACATTACATACGATGATAATCGGGAATGTATTCTGCAGAGGTGTTCCCGTAAATACAAACAGGTAAGCAAGACCGATAACCATACCGGGGATTGTGTTCGTCACAAGCGCAATACTGTCGAGAACTTTCTTAAGCTTCCCGCTCACCGTGCTTCTCGCTGTCACAAGCGCGCCTCCATAGGAGATCAGTGTTCCGATCAGGGCCGTGATCAGCGCTACCATTACAGAATTGACATAGACGCCGTAGAGCTGCCGATCCTCAAATACTGCCTGTACATGTTCCAGTGTAAAATTCATCCGGTAAGGCCATTCTTCAATAAACGGAGCTACAAACATCACGATGAACATGCTCAGCGCGCAGACAAGAATCACTCCGCTTAACGTGCCGAAAACCACATCTCTTTTTACGCCTTTCTTTAGCTCAATCGGAGAGATCTTATTGTAGCGTACATTGTATTTTTCCAGAATATGAAGTACTGTAATACTCACCACCGAAGGAATGATCATAACAAGAGCAACGACCGCTCCGTTTCCGAAGTTCGGAATACTTCCAAGCATCTCCGCGTAAAGAACGCTGGCCACGACCTCATACTGTCCGCCCACAGACGCCGGAATACCAAAGTCTGTAAAGCAAAGGAAGAAGGTCTGGATAAACGATGTTGCCAGTGTACCCAGAAGCGGAATCAGAATCGTCATCCGGAATGTCTGCAGGGGCGAATCTCCCATCAGCCTTGACACGATCATAAACCGCTTGTCAATATATCCCATAGCGTTGTTAATCAGCGTAAACGCGATCGGCAGCGTGTAGACTACATAACCGAGCAAAAGCCCGTTGAATCCGTAAATGTCGAAAAGCTGCCTTCCGAAAAGCTGTGTCAGAAGCCCCTGTTTTCCGAAGGAATAGATAATTGCGAATCCGTACGTGATTGTCGGGAGCAGCATAGGAAGAATTGCCGCCTTACTGATCAGCCATTTATATCTTTTTCCTGCATTTGTATAATGAACCGTATACGCAAGAACAAATGCCAGCGCCGTCGCAAGAAACGCGCTGCATACGGAAATGACGATACTGTTCCCCAGCGCTCTTAAAAAGCCCCTTCCGGTAAGCACTTCCACATAATGGGAAAGGGATGCCGCCTCGCCGTTCCCGGTGAATGACTTCACAAGGACACTGATCATCGGCGCCGCAAGGAAACCGGCAAAAAAGACCGCCAGCACCGCGAAAATAACTTTAATCTCTCTGTTCTTTCTCATGATGCCCACCCCTTCAGCCGACCTGTGCCTGCTCCTGAAGCTGGCCTGCGAACAGAGTAAAGATATTGTTCTTCTTAATTTCAAGCTGATTCAGGATAAATTTCTTCACAAATCCGTTTTCCGGTCTCTGGATGATCTCCTCAGGACGGCCAAACTGCGCGATCTGCCCTTCATTGATAATCATTACCCGGTTGGAAAGCGTCAGAGCCTCTTCAGGATCATGGGTTACGATGATCGTCGTCAGATTGTACTCTCTGGCAATCGTTTTTATTCTGTCTTTAATGGACTCCTTGATCACACCGTCCAGAGCGCTTAAAGGCTCGTCAAGCAGCAGAATCTTCGGCTTCATAACCATGGTTCTCGCCAGAGCGACACGCTGTTTCTGTCCGCCTGACAGCTGTCCTATCCGTTTGGAAAGATGCTCTTCAAGGCCAAGCAGATGAATCAGATCTTCTACCTCTTCTTTGGAAGATATCTCCGGATTATTTCTGAGGCCGTATGTAATGTTCTGATATACATTCAGATTCGGGAACAGCGCATAGTCCTGGAACACAATGTTGAACCCTCTCTTTTCCATCGGTACATTCGTGATGTCCTCTCCATTGTAAATAATCTGTCCGCCGTCAGAATCCACGATCCCGAGGATCAGATTCAGAAGCGTCGTTTTGCCGCATCCGGACGGTCCTAATATAGAAACTATTTCACCGTCCTCGATATTCAGGCTGATGTCGGTAAGCACCGGTGTGCCGTCATAACTCTTCTTTACATTTTTCAACTCAAGCATAATACTTACTCCTCACTCCATATGCTTTTATATCCTTTTTCATGTTTCCCGCAGACTGTGCCCGCCTGGTGCCATACCTGTCCGTACCGCACCGGGATTCCGCTGCTGTTCAGGCTCTGCGCGATCTGCACATCCTTGCGTGATCTGCACGTCCTTGCACGATCTGCACGTCCTCAGTTCAGGAGCTGTATGTCCTGACCGCGGCGCTTCCGGCCGTCTGCATGAGCAATTATAAACGCTTTTCTCCGGGATTTTCTATCAAGAAAAAATCAAGCCTCTGTAAAGGAAATGTAAACTTTACAGAGGCTTAACATAGTTAAAGCTGTAGAATTTCTACCGCTGAGATTCTGTGAACCGACCGTCAGTACATGCATGGGCAAAGCAGCGGAGAAGCCGCGGCCGCACACAATTGCGGCTGCGCGGATGGCGCGAGCCGGACTGCTACTTTCTGCCGTCTGGTTTTCCGTGTTTCACGCCCTGCCCGTACGCCTTGCCGAACACAACCTTCTCACATTTATTCAGTTCTTTTACATAATGGTCATAGTCCGAAGATATAATCCCCATGTAGATCATATCTACAATCAGTATCTGTGTTGATCTGGAAAAAATGGAATTGCCGTAGAAAATCTGCTCCTGGCTTGTGCAGATCAGGATGTCCGCATAACGGCTGATCGTGGATTCGCGGAAATTGGTGATTACAATCGTACACGCCCCGGCTTTCTTCGCCGCTTTCATGGCATCCACCGTATCCTTCGACTCACCGGAATAGGAAATTCCCACCGCCACGTCATCCGGCGTCAGTCTCCCCGCCGCGATCTGCTGAAGATACCCGTCGGAAAAATGACGGCACGGAAGGCCCAGATACAGAAGCTTCGTGAGAAGATCCATGGCCGTAACTTCCGAATTTTCCACCCCGTATATATCGATCAGCCGGGCTCCGGTAAGCGCCTCAACCGCACGCCTGTAGATGCGTCCGGAAAAGTTTTTCATTGTCTCCTCAAGCATCCGCTCCGTTGTCATAGTCACGCTGAGCGGTATCTCCTCCAGCGCATCCTTTTCATTCAGCGTATATCCGTACATGATCTGCCGGGTACCGTTCCCGTGGGAAGCACTGTCTTCCCTCTCTTTGGCCAGCTCCGCCACAAGCCGGTACCGGAAATCCTTATACCCCGCAAACCCAAGCGCTTTGAGCATCCGCATCACCGTGGGCTGGCTCACGTCGGCAGAACGCGCCAGGCGGTCGAGAGAGAGCTCTGAGGCTTCAGTTAAATGTTTCAGTATATAGTCCGCGGCCTGCTTCTCTGATCTGCGCAGATCCGCATAGCCGGACCCGATCTGTTTGACGATATTGTTTTTCATATCCCTGTATCCCTGACAATGTTACACGTTTTCTGTGTGCTGCCGGACTTTCCATACTCAAGTACTTGTAGATTCTCTACAATTTCACGTCCGGTTCTCTGCTGCCGTGTTCCGGATTTATTATATCAGTGAGCCGGGGGAGAGGGAAAAAGGAAAAATGTTAAATGTTCGTAAAGGGCAGTCAGAAATCTTTTTCCAGCCACATCCTCCTTACCAGCCCAAGCTCCTCCTCAGCCTGCTCTCCCGTACAGATCGCTTTCCAGAGATTCACTGCTCCGGAATGCTCTCTTTCGGGAAAACACCGCCACTCATAAAGATACACTTGATATGCCAGAGACGCTCCCCTGGAACGCACCTCCAGTTTTCTTTTGATCTCACTGTCTTTTTCATCCTCTTTCTTAAGCCGGGTATGCTCCTCGACAGAAAGGAGTGCTTTCTCAACCTGTCTCATCACCCGTTCCGGGTAAACAGGAACCTCTTCCTGTACCGTCTTCACCGAATACGCGCGTCTCTTACTCTGTCCGACGCATACATAAAACAGATTGTGAGCAAGAATGAGAAAAGAAGAAAGCCCCGGTTCTTTGCCCGCACGGATCAACTTCATAAGTTCCGTCATCAGATATTCTCTCAGTTTATCCTCCCGTGCCGTCATGGCCATACTTTCCAGAGCGCCACAGGCTGAAAATGTTCTGATGTCATCTGTATCATACAGCGCGTCAATAATTTCTTCACAAAGCGGATCCCACATATTGATGCAGTTTTCGACCTGCGAACAGCTTTGCTCCGACATATGCAGTCTGATTTTTGCTTCAAAAACAGGAATCCCGCGTTCCTCCATCTCTCGAATCATCTTCTTAATTTTCTCGTAAATCTGCGGATATTTCTCAGATATTTCCAGGGAAAGAAAGTCTGCTGCAGCACCTTCAATCTGCCTGCACACCCTCAAAAAACTGTATTTTTCAAAGGTGAAATGCTCCGCTCTTACAAGATACTGCTCTTTTGCCCTGTTCCACATGTCCGCAAGAAGAGAAAGAAAACGCGATTTTTCTTCCAATGTCCATATTGCAACTGCTTCATGATTCAGAGATTCCAGCTGCTTCAGATATATATTGTCCAGCGGGGAACTGATATTCAGCTCCTTTTTTACAATCTCCATCCTCTGCTCATTCAGGAAATACTCTTTTATCCGCTTTCCCGCATCAACCTTAGGCGGACAGGGCCATCTGAGATATACGAAAAAGTAGTACCTTTCCGTATCCGGCAGACCGGTCGCATCATTGATCCGGGACCAGAGCAGTTCCCCAAACTGTTCAGACTGATCTTTTGAAAGACTTCCCATATCATACAGTATTCCTAAACCCGCACATGCGATTTCCCACTCTCTTCGCGGAAGCTCCGGATTTTCAAGAAATCTGCCGTACACATTTTTTCTTAGCCCGAATGCATGATTCAGGGCAGTTTTCTCCTCTTCATCAAATAGCGTACCGTCGGAAGTCTGACGCATTACTGTATAGTACAGCTTCTCTTTCAACGCAGGATCCGGAAGAAGATCTTTCGTGATCATCTGCATTCCTGCTGAAATAACACGGACCTGTTCTTTCCCACATTCTGTATACAGCAGGTGGATCAATGCCTCAGCCAACGGCAGCAGAACCTGTCTGTTCAAAAGCTTTCCTGCATTTTCAAGCATTCCTGCTGCCGCAGGCAAATGTTCCTCTGCTGCGCCGCACATATACCCTACCAGCACATCTCTGTCTTTTCTGTCCAGTTCCGCAATCCTGCTCCACGAAAGACAGATCTTCACATTATTTATATCTCCACTTATAATCATCAGCTGCCAGGCATAGTGTGTATACCACAGAGAAAGCACCTCAAAAAGGGTCTTTTCTATTCTTTTTGTCAGTACAATTCCCGAGAATCGAAATGACAAAGCAGCTCTTTCTAGCACACGGCAGAATGTATATGCTTCCCTGCAGATATCATTGCTCCCGAACAGTTCAACTCTTTCACGCCCTGGCTCAAACGGAGGAAGCTTATCATTGTGTTCCCGCCATGCAAGAAGCGCCTCCGCACAGCAGTCTATTTCCTTTTCAAACGAATAATATTCCCGGAATTCATCTCTTAAAGCATAGCATGCGCGCACTTCAGCAAGAACGCTTTTTCCGTTCCGCTCACCGACTCCGTTCCCTATCCGCTCCGCTGTTCCTGAAATCTGAACCAAAAGCCCCTGTAAATGAAGAATACACGGGAGCAGAGAACTCAGATAAATATACTCTGTTTTATTATTCACCGCTCTTCTTCGTGCTTCCCGGACATCTGCTGCAAGAGCACAGATCTCTTCCAGAGCATTTTCATATGCTCCGCACTGTGCCCTCAAACTGCATATAAACATCCTGTTTTCAAACGAATCCCTGGATATATGTATCATACTTATCAGGCTGAACATATCACGAAACCGCATTCTGTAAAAGCAAAATCGTATCTGTTCTACCTCAAGCTTTTCCCGAAGACGTGCTCTCTGTTTCTCTGCTTCCTCTGACAGTCCGCTTATGTCAAGTACTTCTCTGACAGATCTGTATGTATCGTTCCACCTGTCATCCCGCAGAGCTTCCCTGAATTCCCGAAGCAGAATCTGTCCCGTTTCCACCCATTTCCAGCGATATTCTTCCTGAATTTGCAGGTCTCTTTCACGCATTTCCTTCCATATTTTCGCTGCATTCTCAAGCATCAATGCAGAATAGGGGAAAAGTCCCGTTTCATAACGCCAGAGCATTTCATACAGAAAAACAAAACGAGTTTCCAGCGAATGAAGTTCCTCCCACTGCAGGAACTCCTCCCCGCCGGTATTTATCCGAAGCCTGTCCCTGTATGAAGGAGGAAGGATATACCAGCCGGGATACATCTCCCGCTCATTCTTCCAGTGTTCGATAAGATCAAGCATCTCTGCTTTTCTCTGCTTCGTATCGCCAAAAATTCCTTCTATATGTATATGCTCCAGGTTCCACTCCGCCTGTATATTCTTCAGACTCTCATCCCAATCATATGTTCCGCCATCTCCCTCTGCTGCAGATCCCCGTTCTGACCGACTTCCACTCTCATCCTGCGCCCCTGGGATAGTCTCAGAATTATCCTCCTGTGCCTCACTTTGCTTCTGCATTGTCTCCACGAGAAACTGCAGGGTACCTTCCTGCTTTAAAAGAAGCTCCCTCAGCCCGTCGTTCTGACCACTCACAAACATCTGAAACGCCTTTTCCGTATCTGTCTGGCAGATCACCTTAAAAACCATATCAATAAAAACCCTGGTAAATCTGTCTGCTTTTTCCTTCGGGATATCATATTTTCCACAGAGAGCTTTCAGCCGTTCTGCAATGCTGTTCTTCAGCAGAAATCCCGGTGTATCCGCCGCATTCCATGCAAGCTGACGAATATTTTCCTCACTGAACACGCAATAAATCTCATCAAAAAAATGCCCGTCCTGCCCCTGTTTTTCAAAATCCCGCAAAAAAGCTGCAATATCAGTAAAATGCTTCTCAAGCGCTCTCCTGTCCAGTCTTTTTTTCATCCCGTCAGAAAAAATATGAAAAAAGGATTCTGCAACAGACACTGCAAACTGTTCCGCTGTAATATTCAGAAAATCTGCCATAAAGTCTTCTCCTCCACTCCGGAAAACATCACAGAAAGGGGACAGATATCCTCTCTCTTACTTTTCTGTGACTGCAAACTCTGCTGCCGCCTTCTCAAGAAACTCCAGCAGACTTTCAAGATCAAACACTCTCAGATCATTTACAGCATCTTCCGACACATTTCTGTACCCCTTCAGCTGCTCCATCACCTTTTCAATGTCCTGAAAATTCACTTCCTCAATCCCCGGATTTGCAGGCGGATCCAGGTGCTCCGGAAGTGAATACTTCTGACAGATCCATGTATTCATCTTCGTATAATCCCCGTAATAATATTCCTCAGACAGATACCGCTCTGGCGGGATCATCTCTCCGGTCTTTTTCAGCCGGACTGAGACAATCTCCCTTTTCACCTCCGTGATCTTATCGGTTCTGTCATAAAACTCTGCCACCTGTGGTATGTACTCCTGAAAGAACTTCTTATCAATATATAAATGGAAGTAATAGCCGCGGCACACAGGTGTATCCATAATATTCCTGTATTTTGAACGAAACATATCCAAATGTGGCCATATCATCATCCGGTTCCCGTACTCTTCAAGCCGGAAATGGGAAGTCCGTTTGTCCGTCACCGTATCCGGGAGCAGGCTGCCGGCAAAAAAATCATTCTGCGCAGACAGATCTGTACAGAGCAGGTCATCCGCGGGCAGCCTGTCCAGATACATCCGTGCTGCGGCAAGATGTAAAATATATCCGGGCATATTCTCTTAATCACCTCATACTTAATCGACTTTTATATAAAGCGTACGTACTCCGGGTAAATTTATCATCAATTCATGCTTCTCCAATCCATTGCCCCATTTCATTACAGAGGAGTCCGTTTATTTTTTCAATTACTTCTGTCTATTAACTGCAGGAATTTCTTTATTTTTTGCATAGATTTTATGATGAAAAGCCATAAAAATCTACCTTAAGAATATCAAAGGATCCACACTAAAACAAGCATCTTCTTCCCCGTTTTAAAGCTGTTCATAAAATTCACTCAATAAATCCAGCCAAGCAGTCTTAATACATCTGCCTGGCCATTTTTATTAGATATACGCTTTTAATAGTAAATTACAATATGGAGTCTGTCTTCTCTTTTTCCCAAAAACAGACAATCCATCTCTACATCACCTTTCCCTATACTGTTCAAATCCAATAAACACGGAAAACGTTTTTCATAATTATAGACCAGATCTTTGGTATACATTTTTTCAGGATCCTGATTTTTATTCATTAAAAATGGAAAATAAACCAACCTATCTTTATTAACAGGATTTTTCACACCATGACCACTCCCTAGCTGTACTACTCTGCCAAAATAGTCTATGCAATTGCACCATATAATTATAAATGCCCTCTTTCCTTTATTGCCTGTACGTATCTCTTCCTCCAGCCATGTTAAATCTTTTTCAAACTCTTTCCAAATTTTTTTTGCAGTCTTAGTTTTTGATGTTGAGTCCCAATTTTTCAAATATTTTACTTCCATAATAAAGTCCTTGGAAGGTATACCTATATCATGATGTACCTGACTACTCTTTTCATTCTGTATCTCATAATAGGCTAAATCTTTAAATGGTTCACCTAATTTATAAATCCAGTCCCTCTCTACATATCTCACATCTGCTTCTTCTTTAAATTTTTCCTGACTATATTCTCTATATCTGACATTAAACTGATCTATAAGCAATGAACAGATCAGCTCCATATAATCCCGAATATTATGTTTTTTCATTGCATTATATTTCCTTTCTTCTCTTCTAAATATGTTCAAGTTGAATATCTTCATCTCACTGGAGAATCTCTGACACGGTTCACCTGAAATTCTCCTTTCTCACCCAATCAGCCTCAGCTTCTTCATATTATCCCGTTTCTGCTCCATAGAGGAATGCACATAGCGGTTCAGCGTAATATTGACGCTTGCGTGCCCGAGTATTTCGCTCAGGCTCTTCACATCAAAACCAACCTCAATACACCTTGTCGCAAATGTATGGCGCAGGGCATGATAATTGATATCCGGCATACCGCAGGCCTTCAGATACCTTTTAAAAATATTTTCCAGCGTTCTGGGCTCAATGAATTTCTTTGTATCTCCTGTCAGTATGTACGCTTCCTCAGGCAGTGTGTTCAGTTCATACAGTCTTTCCAGCAAAAAAGCCGGGATAGGAATATCCCGGACAGAATTTCCGCTTTTGGGCTCAGTTATAATAATTTTTGTTTTCTTTCCTCCTTTTTCCCTGTCCTGTATCCGCTGCATTGTACATCGAATCTGAAGAATTGCATCTTTATAAAGTACATTCTCCTTTTTTAAGGCACAGACTTCCCCTATCCGAAGCCCCATAAAAAGGCTCAGAAGGATTCCCGTCTTAACAAGGCTTCTGTCCTGAAGCAGGTATCTTTCCAAGACAGCACACTGACTCCGATCCAGAATCCTTATTTCACAGTCACTGCGGCGGAATTTCAGCAGCTCAAACCGGCATGGAATATCATAATCCAACTGATTGCCGTAACTGCATATACTTCGCAGAAGAGCCGTTATGTCTTTCACACTTTTTTCAGACAATCCTCCTTTTCCGTCCCGCCGTCCTTCTATGAGCTTCTTTCTGATAAATATACCAATACGTTCTGTTGTAAGCACTTTAGGGTGATCCTCCCCAATCTCAGGGAGAATATGATTCCGGAGAAGATTCCTGTACTTGATATAGGATGATTCTTTTATCCTTATCCTCGAATTCTCCAGCCATTCCGAAGCCAGGCCGGAAAACGTCATCTCTGTACCAGCATTTTCCTTCTCCTTTTTGCCCACCGTTTCTGCCATTACTGAAAACCTGTTCCTTTCGGTACCCATTGTGATTACCATCCTCTCTTTTTAAAGAAAATTATAGATGGTATAAACATGTTTTTCCCCGAAAGAAATCCAAACCTTTTAACTGCTTTTTCTCCTGAAGCTCCTCAATATACGAAATACACACCATCCCGCCAGAGCGCCCAGCATATTATTGAATATATCGTCAAATTCAAACAAGCCCAGTTTAAAATAGAACTGACTGAACTCCACTATACAGCTAATCATTCCCGAGATAAATACGGCCCTCCATTAGCGTCGGGTTAAAATAACCATCTAGGGGATGCGGACGAAATCCTGGACCAAATGAGGTCATTAATAGGAGGAGGTCACGCACATGTATTCCTACGAAGACAGGTTAAGAGCCGTAAAGCTCTATATCCAATACGAGAAGAGTTATGCATC
>NZ_JAJEQX010000001.1 GCF_020687545.1 Ruminococcus turbiniformis
GATATAATTCTGGGGAAATATCCCACACACGATGGAGGAAAAACGATGATAAAGCTGATCGCAAGTGATCTGGACGGAACGCTGCTCAGAAACGGAGCCCAAAGCCTGGCCCCCGAAACCCTGGATCTTATCCGCAGAGTCATAGACAGCGGAATCCATTTCGCCGCTGCAAGCGGCAGACAATACGCAAATGAACGCCTGCTCTTTTCAGGTCTTGAGGACAGGATCTCATACATCGCAGAGAACGGTTCCCTCTGCATCCACCGGGGAAAAGTCATCTCCCGCGGAATCATTCCGGACACCCTTGCATACCGCATCATGCGGGAGCTGAAAAAAAGACCCGGCTATGAAATTCTCGTCTCCAGGGAGGACACCTGTCTTATCGAAGGGAAAAATCCGGAGTTTGAAAACCATGTCAGAAATGTACTCAGATATAAGACGCAGATCGTCGACGACGTAACAAAGGCGGACGGCCCCTTCCTCAAGCTCGCTGTCGCCGATATGACTGCCTTCGGCTCCGGAAGGACTGTCCCGGACTCTTCCCGGGAGTTTCCCTCTTTCCATGAGTTTCTGAAACATCTTCAGACACTGTTCTCCTCTGAGATCAAGGTCGTGACATCCGGAAACATATGGATCGACTTTGTCGTGCCCGACCACAACAAGGGGACCGCACTTCAGGATCTGCTCGACCTTTTCAGCGTCTCTCCTGAAGAATGTATGGTCTTCGGCGATCAGTACAATGATGTGGAGATGCTGGAACTCGCCGGAGAAAGCTACGCCATGTCCACCGGCGCTCCCGGCATCTCCGCCCATGCAGCGCACGTCACAGGCAATGTGGAGGAAGTGCTCGAGGAACTGCTGAAAAAGCAGCCTTTTGTCCCCGCTTCGCAGCGCTCCTGACAAGCGCTGTACGTGCTATACGCGAAACTTTTTCTGCACTTCCCTTTTCAGATCCTTCCACCGGAAAATCACAATCCCCGCCAGGAAGAGAAGGCTGATCCCGGAGCAGAGAATCGACGGGAGCCGTGCGTCCGCAGCTCCGGCTGCCAGAAGGATAAACGGAATCAGTCCGCACACTCCGGCCTGCACAAGATAAAACAGGTACTCCGCATCCTCCAGCCGGCACACCGCAGATATAATCACCATGGAAAACAGGTTTACCAGGGCGGCCAGGGGAATGACGTAGTCTGCCGACCAGCCCTGCCAGCCGGTAAACACATCCCACAGGACAGAACCCACTGATACGATCATAAGCTGCCACATTCCGTTTTTCAAAGGGTTCTTTCGCTTTTTGAACCCGACCATGATAAGAAGCCATGTGCAGAAAATACCTGCCGTCGCATAGCCGGCCCACCACTGTCCCGGTGTCAGAAGGTAGTTCAGCATCCAGCAGATTATCACTGCCGCAGTACATGTAAAAGAGAAAATCCGAAGACCAGTCAGGGCGGTCCGGGACGGCTTCCGGCTGTATCCCGGGAAATCGTTCTCCACTTCACGGCAGTCAATCCCTTCTTCCCGGAGTATTTGCACGAAGTTTCTCATCACGCCGGAACCTGCAATCTTCGATGTAAGTCCGAGCACAAGCGTATCCCGGTAAGAGCAGGAACACATCTGGATCTTGTCCGTACTGGCAAAAAATCCGAATCTCTCTATGTGCGGCTCATATTCCTCCGGCATACGGATCTGTCCGATATTGGAGTAGACCCCGGTCACGCTGCGCCCGCCCAGCGTAGTCCCTGCAAGCAGAAAGAGATTTTTAATCTCAAGGGGAACCGCCCTTAAAAACGGGTTTTTCTCAAGCCTCACAAGGCTGTTCATCCGGTTCGAAATCTCGCTGTGAATCGCACTCTTGTCAAATGTCTTTTTCATTTCTTCTATCACATCGGGAAACTTTGTATTTTCTCCAAAATTGCAGGATGCCTCAATCCAGCTCCAGAAATTCGTCATAGATTCCGACGGGAAGAAATTTCTCAGGTTCACCGGAATCATAAGCGTCCCGGGCCTTTTCAGTCTGCTTCTGGGCACTTCCTTATAGAGCGCAAAGAGAAACACTGCCGCCAGATATGCGGTCACGGACACTCCGTGATTTTTCGCTTTCCGGTGCACATCCGACGCAGAAAGAAGCATCTCAGTGATCTCCATCTCTGACTGCTCCAGCCGGTCTCCGCGAAGCTGAAACGCAGGACGGGATTTTTTCCCTTCCCCGTTCTTTCTGCCTGTATAATACTGTGAGAAACTGTCCTCCTCATAGTCGCTGTCGGTCAGCCCGCCGTCGTCCACCAGTTCAGGAAAGCACTTTTCCGGATGCGTTTCCGTCAGATAGTTTCTCACAAGTTCTTTTAAAAAGATCATAGCTCCCGTTCCGTCCGTCAGGGCATGAAACACTTCAAAATTAATCCTTCTTCCGTAGTAGGAAACTTCAAAAAGCAGTTTCTTGTGATCCGGAACATAGATTCTGCTGCACGGCGGCCGGTCTTCTGCCCGGACTTCCGCCTTTAGGTTTCTCGGCTCAAGATAAAACCAGAATACTCCCTTTCTTAAGACAGAGAGAAAGAGAGGGTATTTCTCAAGTGTCCGCTCCAGAGCACGATTCAGAATCTCCTCCTGCACATCCTCGGTGAGAAGACAGTAAAACCGGAATACCCTCGTGTCCTTTTTCCCAGTGGCAGCCGGAAATGCCTGGGCTGCATTATCCAGCTTTCTCCATCGCCTGCGTTTTTTCTCTTTCACTTTTCTTTTACGCCTCCCGCTTCGATCTGCAGAAACCGGTTAATATGCTCAAAACTCTCCTGCACGTACAGATGCTGGATTCCAAGGGCGAAATATCCGTGCAGCGCGCCTCTGATCCGCTCAACATGCACCCTGCATCCTGCATCTTTCATCCTCCGCCCGTATTCCTCTCCCTCATCCCGCAGAGGGTCCAGCTCAGCCGTAAGAATGAGCGTATCCGGCAGCCCGGAAAAGTTTTCTGCCATAAGCGGGGCGAAATACGGGTTTTCCCGATCGGCCGGCGTCCTCTCATAAAGTTTCACATAGTCTTCCATCTTCACACTTGTCAGAATATAGCCTGTCCCATTTGTCCTGACAGATTCATATGGCGATTCCTCTGTATAGCAGTTGTTCAGAGCCGGATAAATCAGGATCTGCCTTCTGGGCGAAAAATCCTTTGTATCTCTGGCCCGCATGCATACAGCCGCCGCAAGGTTTCCGCCCGCACTGTCGCCCATAACCGTAATTCTCTCCGGATCTGTCTCAGGAAGAATATGGCCCGCGAACATGGCTCTTGCCGCCGCATAGCAGTCCTCGAAACCTGTGGGGAACCGATGCTCCGGGGCAAGCCGGTACTCTACGGAGACGACAGTCTGTCCGGTGGACTGGGCCATCCGCGCGCACACCCGGTCATATGTCTCCACGCTCTCTGTCGTCCAGCCTCCTCCGTGAAAGAAAAGGATGACGGAAAGTCCCGGCCGGTCGTCTTCCATAGACCGCTCATCGGGGAAATAGAGTCTGACCGGAACTTTATAGTCTCCGTTGTATATCTCAATATCCAGTTTCTTCAGAAAAATTCTCATGGGGTCCAGCTTCTTAAGATCCGCGATCCTCCGGGCGGATTCTACATCAATATTTCCGAAGGAAAGGGCCGTAAGAAGCGCTCTCATGGCTTTTGTCATATTGTCCTCACTTTATCTCCACAACCGCGTACGGTTTTCCGGAAGCATCGCACAGCTCCGTCACCGTCCGGTTTTCTTCTTTTGCAATTCTCGGGAAGATCATATCCCCCAGCACAGCAGATTTTTTATAATCGACTCTCACCTGCCGGATCGCCGTATCCCCCGGCAGCATCTCCATCGCCATCTGTACATACTGGCTGTTGTTCACATGCTCATTCGTGTCGATATGGTATCGGCGCACCGGGAATGGTTCCAGTTCCGTACACGCTCCCGGGAGCACGATCTTCCTGTCCTCGTACGGCATGTCCAGCGGTTCGGATGTTCCGTACGGCTCAATATGCTCCGCCTCCGGGCGCACCGGTCTTCCTTTTGCCAGGTCCATGAACACCCAGATCGAATTTGCACGCGCCGTA
This sequence comes from Ruminococcus turbiniformis, assembly GCF_020687545.1. Lineage (GTDB taxonomy): Bacteria > Bacillota > Clostridia > Lachnospirales > Lachnospiraceae > Mediterraneibacter > Mediterraneibacter turbiniformis. The sequence continues at coordinate 4,085 of NZ_JAJEQX010000001.1, forward strand.
ATCTTCCCAAACCGGTCTTTCATATAGAAATTCCGATAGCCGTAGAGTCCCTTGAACTCTGTGGCAAAGGTTCCGGCCGTAACCTCTTCGCAGAGTTCCGGATACCGGTCCACAATAATCTGCCAGTAGGACAGCACCCATGCCCTCTGTTCCTTTTTCAGCCGTTCTGTCCCGAGGCCAAGCTCCTCTGACTGAAAGATGCTGCAGTCCTGAAAATAATTGATCAGCGCGGGCAGCGTCATGGTTCCCCTGTGGTCAATCTCGCTGTACCGCACTCTTCCGCTGAATTCATAACTGTTCTTCCTGTTTTGATTCATCGTATCTTCACTCCTCAGTCTTTGCCTTATAGTCATAGTCCACCGTAATCACGCATTTATATCTGGAATCCTCTGCCTCAAGCTGCTCTTCCATCTGCCGGATCAGGTCATTTTTCCTCTCTTCGCCGTACTCGATCGGGATAACCATGTCAAAGATCAGATTGATCTGCTTCTCCCCGCGCACGACACGGAAATCGTGGAGGCTGCACAACGGATCCGTCTTATTCAGGATCTCCACCGCCTTCTCGCGGATACGGAGCACCTTCTCATCCCGCATCTCCACCGGATCCATGTGGATAACGAGAAAAAGTCCCAGCTCCTTTGACGCCTCTCTCTCGATCCGGTCGATTACCTCGTGCGACTCCTCAATATCCACATCATTCGGCACTTCCGCGTGGATGGATGCCATGCTTCTGCCCGGCCCGTAGTTGTGGACAATCAGGTCGTGCGTTCCCTCGATGCCGTCATAGCTTTCCACAAAATGCTTGATCCGGTCGTAGACTTCCGGGTCAATCGCCTCCCCGATAAGGGGCTCCAGCGTATCTTTCGCAATGCTGAATCCCGCCCACATGACGACAAGGGCAACCCCGGCTCCCACGAAGCCGTCGATGTTGATCCCTGTGACCGCAAAGAAAACGATAGAGACAATCGTGGCGCCCGTGGTAATCACATCACCCATGGAGTCAGCGAACACCGCCTGCATCACTTTGGAGTCGATCCTCTCCCCGAGTTTTCTGTTAAACAGTCCGAGCCACAGCTTCACAGCAATGGAAAGAAGAAGAATAACGACGGAAACCGCCTGGAAGTTGATCTCCTCCGGATTGCGTATCTTTCCTATGGAATCTTTTAAAAAAGTAAATCCGACTTCAAGCACGATAAACGCCACAACAAGGGCCGCTATGTACTCAATTCTTCCGTGCCCGAACGGGTGATCCCTGTCAGCCGGCTTCTCCGCCATCTTCACTCCCACAAAGCTTATGACAGATGAACCTGCGTCGGAGAGATTATTGAAGGCGTCCGCAGTAACGGATACACTGTGAAGGATGAGTCCGACCGCAAATTTCACCGCAAATAAAAAGACATTGCAGAAGATACCCACAATGCTCGCCAGCACTCCGTATGCTGTACGCACGGATATCTTCTCCACGTCTTTATAGTCTTTTATGAAATGTCTTACCAAAAATTCTGTCATGGCTATTCTACTCACCAGAAATACCAGCCGATCTTAAAATCAGATGCTGCTGTTATCTCTGAATACTCCTCTTCCGTCAAAACGTTTTTTAATTTCTGTTTCCCTTCATCCGGCATCACTGCCTGCGCCGTATCAAGAAAGCAGAGCGACGGATACAGAACGCACCACCAGTTATGCCCGCCGGCAGACCCGATCTCCACTCTCAGAGCTTCATAGTTTCCCGCAGGAAATGTAAGATCGCCGTACGTCCTGTCCGGAAACCAGCAGGTCGTCACGGCGGCGCAGAGCGTGTCGTCAGATCCCGCTGCCAGAAGCGCCTGCCGCCCCGTCTCTTCGATCTTATCGATATGAGCTCTGACCCAGTCTTCGGTCTGACGGACACTGTATTCTTCCGGCATATTCTCCTCAAGATAGGCGAGCACCGCGTCCCGGACCTTTAACTTCACTTCCTGGTCCTCCTCGCTGTCACTGTTCGCCAGCACGTGAAACCGCAGGACCTCCTGCGCCAGATGTTCCTGAAGCCGGGCCTGCGCGGCCGCGGCCGCTCTTCCGCATACAGACAGTGTGACGGCAAGTGCGAAAGCCGCCGCAAAAAGCATCGCGGCAGCGGTCATTTTTCCTGATGTTCTTTTCTGTTCCGACATATGTAGTCCCTCCATATCTCAATGCTTTTTCATACTTTCACTCAAAGCTGTGATATATGGAGTGTGGACAGATTCTTTCAAATTATACAGCTGAATTTATTCTTCTCTGTGTTTAAGCGTGCCGACCACGGTGGTCACCTGATTGTTGATATGCTGGCTTGTGATCTGCGTCGCGCTGTCCTTGTCATGCTCCTCAATCGATTTAATAATCGTCGCATGTTCTTTCAGAAGCTGGGGATGGCACTCTCTTTTTTTCAGGTACTCAATCCGGTAACGGTACATCTGCTCACGCAGATTGTTGAGAAGCTGGATCAGCCTGTCATTCCCGGTCGCTTTGAAAATAACGTCGTGAAACGCTTCATCCGCCTCGGCGATCTGCGTGATATCATCGCTGTCAAGTCTTCCCTTAAACCGGTCCGCAGCAGCGTGCAGTTCAAGAATCCCCGCCTTGTCGATCCGGTCACATGCCAGCTGCACCGCCAGCTCTTCCAGAGCGCAGCGCACTTCCAGCACATCTCTTAAATTCTTCTCCGTGATCTCAGCGACCTCCGCTCCCTTTCTCGGAATCATCAGCACGAGCCCCTCAAGTTCCAGCTTGCGGATCGCCTCCCGGATCGGCGTCCTGCTCACGCCCAGCTTGTTTGCAAGCTGAATCTCCATCAGTCTCTCGCCGGGTTTTAACTCTCCTCTTAAGATCGCCCGGCGCAGTGTGTTGAACACCACATCCCGAAGGGGAAGGTACTCGTTCATTGTAACTTCAAAATCAATCGGCATTCTGATTCCTCCTCACACTGTGTATACTCGTCACATAGACCTGTCTGGTCAGCGATTTTTCTCTGATGCGCCTCTGTGCCTCCCTGGCTGCCGCCCGGCTCTCAAAGAGGCCGAACACCGTAGGGCCGCTTCCGCTCATCATGGCGTTTAAGGCACCGGATGCCTTCATCTCATTTTTGATGTCCTCGATCACGGGATGCATCGGTATGGTCACATCCTCAAGAACATTTCCCATACATGCCGCCACATCCTTCAGGCTCTTTTTCTTCAGCCCGTCTATGATTCCGTCGATATCCGGATGAACTGCGATCTCCTTTGCATCAAGCGCCTCGTAGACAACTTTCGTGGATACGCTTACCGGAGGCTTCGCAATGAGGACCGTGCATTTCGGCATGGGCGGCAGCACGCTTAACTCCTCTCCGATCCCTTCCGCCAGGACAGTCCCTCTCATAATGCAGTAGGGCACGTCAGCTCCCAGCGACACGCCGCGCTCCATCAGTTCCTTCTGGGACAATCCGAGCCGGAAGATCCGGTTTATTCCAAACAGAACGGCCGCCGCGTTGGAACTCCCTCCGGCGAGCCCCGCCGCAACAGGGATGTGTTTATTCAGAGAGATCTTTACGCCCTCCTCAATTTCAAATTCGTCCATCAGAAGCTTTGCCGCCCTGTAGGCAAGATTTCCCTCCCCGGTAGGAAGGAATCCGAGATTGGTCACAAGAGAGATTCCCGGCTCCGCCGTCTTCTCAATCTTTACATCGTCATACAGGTAGATCGACTGCATCACCATCCGCACGTCGTGATACCCGTTTTCTCTTTTCCCCAGTACGTCCAGCCCCAGATTGATCTTTGCCAGTGCTCTCAGTTCAATCTGATTCATCCTCTGCTGTACAACTCCTTTCTGTACCTTCTTCCATACTTTCTGTATCTTGTATACATTATGCCTATAGTATACTCATATTCTCTTTAAAAATCAACAGTTTATCCCCCTGGCTGATCTTCTCGCTCTCAAGCCCGTTTACTTCCATAATTCCCTCCTCTGTCGTCAGATATTTCTTCGCAAGCGACCACAGATCCTCTCCCGGCTGTACGATATGCCCCACGATTCCCGGCCGCTGGGATAACGCCTCCGCGTCAAGCGGCTGGAGCCTTACATCCGTAATCACATTCACCGGCACAAGCCTGCGCAGAAATACATCGAACGCCAGCACGGCCTTGATCTCCACTGCCTCGCTGCCCGCCAGGGCGACGCTCATCTGCTCTACATGGCTTGTGAGACTGTCCGCCGTATTCTCCGGCATATCCTGAAACTCGATCAGATAGGAAAACGGCATAATCCCCTGCCAGCTCCCGTACGGCTCCGCGTCGTTTCCTCTTAAATAGAGAAATGACAGATGAAGAATCCCCTCGACGCGAATCCCTTCTTCCGTCCGCTGCTCGCTCTCCGTCTGAATACTTCCGGTGCTGTGTATGATCTGCAGAACGTCGTCTTTTAATTCCGGCAGGGCCAGCCGCTCCACAATTCTGCATCTGGACTGATTCTGCATGAGCAGCTCTTCAAGCACCGTATCCTCTGTATCAAATGCGCACTCCTGTTCCAGAGAATACATATCGGTTAAAATCTCAGTCTCTTCCTCTTCATAGAGGTTCATCCCGAGGGAAAGCGCGGCTTCCACACCCAGAACGCGCATCTCCCCGTCCTCGTCAAGCCGGATATCGAGAATCGGGTCCTCCAGTTCGTGCCGGATATGGTAATACATGTTTTCGTTCGCACCTTCGCACGAAATTGAACCTTCAAACGGGATGCTCTGCTCGATCCAGTCCGCCTTCTCCTCCGCGGACAGGTACATACAGAAGACAAGCAGCTCTCCCCGGATCAGAACTTCATCCGTCCCCATCCTGATATCAAGTCTGCGGATATCCATGTCTTTAAACAGAAGCTGGCCGATGCTCTCCTTTGTCCCCGGCAGATTAATCTCTTCTCTGATCCGGTATGTATCCTTTCTCGAGACAGCCAGTTTCAGCAGGTTCATCTTCTCCTTCTTCCGGCAGAGCGGGGTCTCACTGTCCACATCTTCGGTCAGCCTTTCGTCTCTTAAGCTCTCCCTCCCGATCTCCGCCTCCGCCGTGATTCTTAACGTAAGCTTCCGCGAATTGACAACAGAGACACTGAACTCGGTCCTGACGTTGCTGAGAAAGAATGTCTCATTGCCGTCGCTCTCCGCATACACCATCTCTTCAAACGGAACCGAGCCCTCCAGAGCCGCCGGACGGGGATCGCCTGAGTCAGTCATATACAGGATCGTAAAGTACACCTTTCCCGTAATCTTAATATAGTTCTCTATCGGGCGAATCTCCTCAGCGCGAAGTCTGGCGCTTCCCTGGACAATTCTCCCCACATCTTCTTTCTGATCCGGCACATTATAGTCTTCGTCCAGATAAAACTGGTCGAAAATGCTCTTTCCTTCCTGTGTGTAATGAATCGGTTTTCTGATCAGCTCCATTGCGCTCCTCCTCAATCAAACAAGACGTCTTTCTCAATAAATTCCATCTGCACGACCACATAAGGATACGTGGCGATCTCTTTCGTCTCCTCCCCCTTCTCGGGTCCAAGAAGGGTCGTATGTATATAAACCGCATCCGCTGTCTCGTACAGCTCTTCCACTTCCACGCTGTACCCGGTCGTCGGCTGCGCTCCATATCCCTCGGCGATGTAAAGTTTCCCCTGATCCGCATAAGTCAGACGAAACGCCCCGGTCTTCTTCTCCCCGATGAGCCGGTTCAGCTCCTCCGGCGCCGTCTCTCTCTCAAGCACCGTAAACTCAATATCTCTGATTTTCTGTGTATCCCCGTGCCGGGTGACGCATCCGGATACAAGAAACACTATTGCCAGAATCAGCATCACCGCCATATTCCGGTTTGCATGCCCTTTTCGGTTTGCACACAGCTTCCGTTTCCCATACTGCCTCCGGTTCATATCCTGTCTCCGCTGCATATTTCCCTATAATCATATGTCATCCCCTGCCTCTTTATTCTCTTCTCTTTTTCCGGTCTGCTCTCGTTGCCTCTGTCTCTTTATTCTTTCGGCTTGTGCTTGTATTTTATATACCGCCGCTGTATAATTTACGAGGATGCCGCTCTGCGGTACAGGCACAGAATACGGACGCATCAGTGCGGCCGTCTCTGAACACGCAGGGAACATCCGGCACTGAAACAGAAAAATACAGAGAAAATGAGGTTTTTATATGATTCGATTCGTATGTATTGTGATTTTTCTTGCACTTTACCTTACCCTGACGATCCCCGTTCTCGCAGTGGAATGGGTCATCGGAAAATTCAACCCCTATGCCCGTGACATCAGTTCCCTCCGCATCGTGCAGTGGGCGTTCCGGCTGATTATGAAAATGGCCGGAGTAAAAGCGACTGTTATCGGCGAAGAGAACGTCCCCGACGAACCGGTTCTGTATATCGGGAACCACAGAAGCTATTTTGACATTCTTCTGACTTACAGCAGATGCCGCCGGCTCACCGGCTATGTGGCGAAAAAAGAGATGGAGCGCTACCTGACACTCACTACATGGATGAAACGCCTCCACTGTCTCTTCCTTGACCGTTCCAATCCGAAAGAAGGACTCAAGACAATCCTTGAGGCGATCGAAGATATCAAAAACGGCATCTCGATCTGTATCTTCCCCGAAGGAACGCGCAACAAAGGGGATGAGCTCACCATGCTTCCCTTCAAAGACGGCGCGTTTAAAATCGCAACCAAAACCGGATGCGCGATTATCCCGGTCTCCATGAACAACACGGCGGAAATCTTTGAGAGCCATATGCCGTGGGTAAAAAAGACTCATGTGGTTATCGAGTACGGAAAACCGATCTACCCGGATCAGCTCGACAAAGAGACAAAGAAGCATATTGGAGATTACGTGCACAACATCATTCAGGAAACGATAAAAAAGAATGCCGAACTGGTTTAAAAAACTTTATATTTTTTCATTGTACAGAAGTGCTGCCTCTCTATTTTTTAGAATGGCAGCACTTTTTTGCCTTTTCAGCAGCACGACCGGCCGTTATCTGCGGGCAGAGCCGCATTTTAAACAAAATATGGAACATTCCCCCTTCTTGTGCTATAATCGAAAAGAAAATCACACCCCGGAGCCGCATTCCGGCGCCGCTGGCAAATGAAAAGAGGGAACAGTTATGAGCGCACAGAATCTCACCCTGCTGACAGATCTGTATGAACTGACCATGATGCAGGGCTATTTTGAAACACAGGAGAATGAGACGGTTATCTTTGACATGTTTTTCCGCGAGAATCCGAACAAAGGCGGATATTCCATCATGGCCGGACTGGATCAGGTCATAGATTATATCAAAAACCTGAATTTTTCCTATGAAGATGTAGATTATTTAAGAGGCCTGGGAATCTTCAGCGAAGATTTTCTTCATTATTTAAGCGGATTCCATTTCAGCGGAGATATTTACGCGATCCCGGAGGGAAGCGTGATCTTTCCGAGAGAACCGCTGATCAAAGTTGTCGCGCCTATTATGGAGGCACAGCTTGTAGAGACTGCGATCCTGACAATCATCAACCATCAGTGTCTGATCGCCACGAAAGCGTCCCGGGTTGTACATGCCGCACAGGGAAACGGCGTCATGGAATTCGGACTGCGGCGCGCTCAGGGTCCGGATGCCGGACTTTACGGTGCGAGAGCCGCGATCATCGGAGGATGCGTCGGCACTTCCAATGTTCTTGCCGGCGAGATGTTTGACGTACCGGTCCTCGGAACTCACGCCCACAGCTGGATTATGAGTTTCAAGGACGAATACACCGCGTTTAAGGAATACGCCCGTCTTTATCCGGATGCATGTACCCTTCTCGTAGACACTTACGACACGCTGAAATCCGGCGTTCCGAACGCCATTCGTGTGTTTACTGAGATGCGCGAGGCTGGAATCCATCCGAAGAGCTACGGCATACGTCTCGACTCGGGCGACCTTGCATACCTCTCCAAAAAAGCCAGGAAAATGCTCGATGACGCAGGATTTACCGACGCTGTAATCGCCGCGTCAAACGACCTGGACGAATTTCTGATCAATGACCTGAAGATTCAGGGCGCCGAGATCACATCCTGGGGTGTCGGCACGAACCTGATTACGTCCAAAGACTGCCCGTCATTCGGGGGCGTATATAAACTGGCGGCAATCCAGAACGAAAAAGGAGAGTTCGTTCCGAAGATCAAGATCTCGGAAAATGTGGAGAAGATCACCAATCCCGGAAACAAGACGATATACCGCATCTACGACAAAGAGACCGGAAAGATCCGCGCGGATCTCATCTGCTTTGTCGGCGAAGAGTATGACACGTCCCAGGATCTGCTTCTCTTTGACCCCAACGCCACATGGAAGAAGACCCGGCTCGAGGGCGGAACATACACGATGAAAGAGATTTTAAAACCGGTATTTATCCGGGGCGAATGCAAATATCAGTCTCCTTCCGTGACAGAGATCGCAGAATTCTGCCGTCAGGAAAAGGAGACGCTCTGGGAAGAGACAAAACGTCTGTTCAATCCGCACAAAGTGTACGTGGATCTCTCACAGAAACTCTACGACACAAAGACTGCGCTGCTTAACAGCGTCAGCATCTGAAAAGAAAAGTCAAATTAAAGGAGTATAAACTATTATGAAAATCATTGTACTGGCAGGGGGACTAAGCACAGAGAGAGACGTCTCTTTAGTCTCGGCTGCAGGAATATGCAGAACACTCGTTGAAAGAGGGCACGACGCCTATCTTCTCGACGTCTATCTCGGGCTTGAGAATCCTCCGGAACATCTTGAGGATGTATTCACTCTCCCCGGCCACGGACTTGAGATCGCCGGAAACATCGGCACAGAAGAGCCGGATCTTGAGGCCGTAAAGGCTTCCCGGAAAGATCAGTCTCCGTGTTTCCTCGGACCGAATGTGATCGACCTGTGCCGCCTGGCGGACATTACTTTTCTCGGTCTGCACGGAGGCGAGGGCGAAAACGGAAAACTCCAGGCCACGTTTGATCTGCTCGGAATCCGCTACACAGGCCCTGATTCTCTCGGCTGCGCCGTAGCGATGGACAAAGGATTTACAAAACAGGTTTTCCAGCAGTCAGGAATCGATACTCCAGCCGGCGTGTGCCTGCACAAAAACAGCCCCGATCACGCTCTTGCTTCCACCGGGCTTTCTCTCCCGGTCGTAATCAAGCCGTGCTCGGGCGGTTCCAGCATCGGAGTCTATATCGTAAAGACAGAGGAGGAATACGAGACTGCGCTCAGTAACTCCTTCCGCTATGAGGATGAAGTCGTCATCGAGACATATATCAAGGGAAGGGAATTTGCCTGCGGCATTATCGACGGAGAGGCGCTTCCTCCCATCGAAATCATCCCGAAAGCCGGATTTTTCGACTATGCGAACAAATATCAGGACGGCGCCACAGAGGAAGTCTGCCCTGCGGATATTCCTCAGGAGACGGCTGAACGTATGATGGAACTCACAGCAAAAGCCTATCACGCGCTGAAACTCAATGTGTACAGCCGCGCCGATTTTCTGCTGGATCCGGAAGGGAACCTTTACTGTCTGGAGATGAACACCCTCCCCGGCATGACAGCCGCCAGCCTTCTTCCGAAGGAGGCCGCAGTCGTTGGAATTGAATACGGTGAGCTCTGTGAGCTCATCATCCGCAAGTCACTGGAAGCCAGATATTCATAAAGCAGAAAGGAACCGTTTCTATGAAACACATGTCACTTCGCGAGATCGCCGCTGCGTGCGGCGGCACATACCACGGCGATGACGCCTCCGCGGGAAAAGAAGTTTCCTGCGTTGTCATCGACAGCCGGAAAATCGAAAAAGACGGGCTGTTCGTCGCCATCAGGGGCGCCCGCGTAGACGGGCATACATTCATCCCCCAGGTGATGGAAAAAGGCGCGCTCTGCGCGGTATCGGAGCAGGACTTAGGCGTCACGCCATACCCGTATATCCTCGTCTCCTCCTGCGAACAGGCGCTCAAAGACATTGCAGAGCACTACCGCAGAGCACTTGATATCAAAGTGGTCGGCATCTCCGGAAGCGTAGGGAAGACGAGCACAAAGGAGATGATTGCCTCCGTGCTCGGCCAGAAGTACCGTGTTCTGAAAACCGCAGGAAACTTCAACAATGAGATCGGCCTTCCTCTGACGGTCTTCAACCTGAGAGAGGAACACGAGATCGCTGTCCTGGAAATGGGGATCAGCCACTTCGGAGAGATGACGCGGCTTGCAAAAGTTGCCCGCCCGGACATCTGTGTGATCACAAACATCGGCGTCGCGCATATCGAGAGTCTCGGTTCAAGAGACGGGATCTTAAAGGCGAAGACAGAGATGTTTGCCTATATGAATCCCGGCGGTACAATCATCCTGAACGGAGACGATGACAAACTGCGCGGATTTACACCGGAAAACGGAGTCCGTCCGGTTCTGTTCGGACTGGATGAGTCCTGTGCTTTCCGCGCGGAAAACATCGTAAGCAGAGGATTAAAAGGAACGGACGCAGAATTTGTCACTCCAGCCTCCAGGTTCCGGGCGCACATCAGCATTCCCGGAAGCCATATGGTCCACAACGCTCTTGCCGGAATCGCCGTCGGCTATGCCCTCGGAATGACGGATGAGCAGATCGCCGCAGGAATCGAGGCCAACGTACCGATCGCCGGGCGCAACAATCTGATCGAAGGTTCCCGCTACACAGTGATCGACGACTGTTACAACGCCAATCCGGCATCCATGAAGGCATCCCTCGACGTTCTCGCCTGTGCGGACACAAGAACCGCCGCCATACTCGGAGATATGTTTGAACTCGGAGATAAGGAAAAAGAGATGCACTACAATACCGGAGTCCACGCTGCACAGGCAGGAATTGATACCGTAATCTGCATTGGCGCTCTGGCAGAAGAGATCGCACGGGGCGCGAGGGAAACCGCGGAAAAGGAACACCTGGGGACAGACGTCCGCCACTATGCGGATAAGGCGGCCTTTTTCGCTGATATGGAGAATGTATTAAAGGAAAAAGACACGATTCTCGTCAAAGCCTCCCACGGAATGGAATTTCCCGAAATTGTGGAACGACTCACAAAATAGGGCTCAGCGAAACAATATAAATTAAGGAATTTTGCTATGAACTATCAGATGCTTGTGCTTGATCTGGACGGCACACTGACCAATTCCAGAAAAGAAATCACTCCCGCGACAAAGCAGGGGCTTATGGAGATCCAGGAAGCCGGAAAAATCCTTGTGCTCGCAAGCGGCCGGCCTATCAACGGGGTCGCTCCGCTTGCCGCCCAGCTTCACATGGAGCGGTACGGCGGATATATGCTCTCGTTCAACGGCGCCCGGATCACAAAGTGTTCCACCGGCGAACTCATATATAACCGTACGATTCCGCCCGAGACGATCCGTCCGATCTGGGAGTATTTCAGAGAATTCCCCGGGCTGGATGTCATCTCATACACAGATACCTGCATTCTCTCCGGCATCTGTCCGAATCAGTATGTGGAAATTGAGTCGGGAATCAATAAAATGGACGTGATCTCTGTAGATGACTTCCCCGCCGCCCTTGATTTTCCGGTCAACAAACTGCTTGGCGCCGGTGAGCCTGAGCTTCTGGAAAAACTGATCCCGATTCTGAAAGAGAAGTATCACGGTCTCCTCAGCATCTACCGGTCTGAGCCGTATTTTCTCGAAATTATGCCGCAGCATGTCGACAAAGCGCTCTCCCTTCAGAAGCTTCTGAACAGTATGGGGCTCACTGCGGAAGAGATGATCTGCTGCGGGGACGGATTCAATGATCTGACCATGATCGAATATGCAGGTCTGGGCGTCGCCATGGGAAACGCCCAGCCGCTGATTAAAGATTCTGCGGATTATATCACTGCCTCTAATGATGAGGACGGAATCCTTCAGGTTATCAATCATTTTATGCGTTAAAACGGGCCTTTGTGCCGGACACACGTCCGCCGGCACAAAGGCCCGTGGCTTTTCTATGATCAGCAGTGATCAGAAGAACCGCTCTTCCACTTCCCTGACAGGCATCTCCTGTCCTGTATAGAGCCGGAACGCCTCCACGCCCTGCCAGAGAAGCATTCCGCTTCCGCCGATGGCTGCACGGCATCCCGCTTCTTTCGCTTTGCGGACAAGGAGTGTCTCCTTCGGATTGTAGACTACGTCGGCCACCGCAAGCTCCGGGCGAAGGAACTCAGCGGGCACCGGGGTAACGTCCTCCATGGGGCTCATTCCCGCACGGGTCGCGTTGATCAGGACGTCGCTCCGGGCGATCACATCTCCGAGAAGTTCGGTGTTGTCCAGATCATCAATCCAGACCTTCCCGATTCCCGGCACCGCCTTTCTGATCTTCTCAACCGTCTTTTCCCCGTTTGCGTAGAACTCGTCTTTCCTGTTGAAGATTGCGATCTCCTCCACACCGTCGAGAGCCGCCTGCACCGCGATCGCCGTCGCAGCGCCGCCTGTGCCCAGGAGCACGATTTTCTGCCCCTTGATCTCCACTCCGTGCTCTTTTAAATTGCGCACGAATCCCACACCGTCCGTAATATGTCCGGTCAGGGAGCCGTCCTCTTCCACAACGACCGTGTTGCACGCGCCGACCAGCTCGGCTGCCGGAGAAAGCCGGTCCACCAGACCCGCCACCGCCGTCTTGCACGGCATCGTCACGTTGAATCCGCCCGCATTGAGCGTCTTCAGTGCATCCACCGCCTCTTTCGTCTTCTCAAGGGGCACGTCAAACGCCAGATAAGCGGCGTCAATCCCAAGTTTCTCAAAACTGTAATTATACATAGCCGGAGATCCTGAATGCCCTACCGGGGATCCGATCAGCGCGTAAAGTCTTGTGTGTCCTGTAATTCTTGCTTCCATTTCTGCTTTCCTCCTGAGTCTGTTTCTGGAAAAGCGGACATGTCACCGCTTTGCTTCGTTCAGTATAACACAGTCAGGCTCTCACTTCAACACTTTAACGCGTCAATATGTGCAGCTTTCTTCCACGTCATCCCCCTGCTGCCAGGCCATTTCTTCCGCCGTCACACCGTTTTTTTCGTTGTCACGCCATTCCTGCCGCCATCACGCCATTCCTCCCGCTGTCAGCCGGTCTCCGTCCAGATCTGCACTGTCCATTCTGACACAGTGCAGCCGGCTGTCATCATACGTTCTGTAATAATACGTTCCCGTATCTGCATTTACACAGCAGGAATAGGTTGTAATATCATACTTTCCCTCCGCCGTCACCACTGCTCCGCGCACCATCGCCACATTCGACAGAATGTGGAAAAACTGTGCCACATTCGCGTCCTCCTCCGGGCCGCTGACAGAATTGCAGCGGAGAAATGCCGCGCGGACAAACCGGGACGCAGAAGAGAAGTCGCCCGGCAGTCCGATCGCTCCCATCCCCTGAGAGTACGGCGCCAGCCGGATTTCCCGCCTGTCCTGCACTTCCGGCTGCGCTTCTGTCTGGTCTCCCGGCATTACTTCCGGCCGGTCTTCCGACTGTACCGTTTTTCCTTCTCTTACAAACCGCATTTTCGGATTCTCCGGCGTCAGATTCAGATAATTGTTCATGTTCATGAGGTGGTACTCAAAAGGCGGGTTGTTCGTCAGCACGCCGAACGGGTTGTCATACCGCTTCAGTCCGTCTTTTGTCTGCTCAATCACAATACACCGCTCCCGGTCCGCCAGCATCCAGTGAAGCGGCGCCGGCGGCAGCCCCGGGGCAAACGCTGTATCTGTGATATTCATATGATCCAGCAGGCTGTCTGCCTCGTCCACCGAAGCACAGGAGGAGAGAATCCTGGCAATGATTTCAAAGGACGCCACATTCTCCTTCTCCTCCTCCGGCGTCGTATACACTGCATTTCCCGGAAAGTTCAGGCCCGCCATGCAAAGCCCCTTCTCGTTGACCGCCTCCGCATAGAGGGGAAATGCCTGAGGGCCTTCAAGCCCTGCGGACGCCGCCATACCGATCATGGCATAGTGGGCATCTCCGCAGTGTTTCCCGTGGCGGTATTGAAGGGGAAATCTGCGCGGTGTAATCACAACACACTCTCCGAACGAATACTCCAGATCCAGGTTTCTCCCGAAATAAAAGTCTCCACTGTTGTAAGTAATGCATGTACACATACCCTTTTCTCCATTTCCGGGCTGCCGCCCTTATCTGCTTCCTCTGCTCATCTGCTGTTTCTGCTGACGTTTTTCCCTCCTTAAGCCGGCTCTGTCTCCATCTCTGTTTCCGTTTTCGGCATAATCGACAGAATAAACGTCTTAAATTCCTGTCTGCTCCAGATCACCGGCACAGGATAGAGCGGATTGCCTTCCTTCTCCGCCCATTCCACGATCTGGTCGATATCCTCTTCTTTGATCATATCCGGATATTCCGGAATATTCATCTGTTCCTTCATATCCTCGATCCAGCGGATAAACGCCTCCGCCTTTGCCTCTTTGCTCTCGTCTGCCGCCGTAATGCCGCACACATCGCACAGTTCGGCAAGTCTTGTATAAACCGCTTTCCCGTACGCTCTCATGACATGAGGCAGAAGGATGGACATAGCAAGTCCGTGCGGTGTGCCGTAGAGTCCGCCAAGCGTGTGGCCGATGGCATGTACATATCCGACTGATCCGCGGGTAAAGGCACGTCCGCCCAGGAACGCCGCCTCCTGCATGTTCTGCCGTGCCTCCATATCCGTTCCGTCCGTATAAGCGCGGTACAGATTGTCATGAATCAGTTTTACGGCTTTTCTGCACATCTCCTTTTCCAGCTTACTGTTGTACATGTTGTTTGTGTAAGCTTCAACCGCATGACAGAGCGCATCCAGCCCGGTTGTCGATGTGACATGAGGCGGAAGACCTTTCGTAAGTTCCGGATCCAGTACCGCATATTTCGGCATCAGGCAGAGATCATTCATGGACGCCTTGTGGTGCGTCGCCGCCTCCGTGATCACCGCCGCAATCGTCGTCTCCGATCCGGTTCCCGCTGTCGTCGGTACTGCAAAAATGATCGGAATGGGACGCAGCACCCGGAACAGGCCCTGGAGCTTTTTCACCGGCTTTTTCGGCCTTGCGACACGCGCTCCGATTCCCTTTGCGCAGTCCATGGGAGATCCTCCTCCAAACGCGATCATACAGTCACAGCCGTTCTCCTTAAAGAGCTTCACGCCCTCCTCCACATTTTCATCTGTCGGATTCGGGGCCACTCCGTCGTAAATCACATAGGGCAGCTCTTCTTCCTTCATTGCGTCAAGCATTCCGTTGAGAAGACCAAGCTTCATCAGCGTGGCGTCTGTCACAATGAGTACCTTTTTAAAATTCCTTCTCTTTACCGAGCGGGGAAGCTTTTTCACACATCCTTCGCCTCTTAACACCTTCGGCACTCCCCACGGAAGGACGCACATCCCGTATTTCATCCCGTACTGGAATCCCCGGCAGAATACCTTTTTAGGGCTCCACTTTGTCTTCATCTCAGTTTCCATTCTTCCTTCTCTCCTCATCTTAACAGCACGGATGGGACAGGCTTTCGCACAGATCCCGCATCCGATACACCTCTTCGTATCAATCCGGGCAATCGTCCGGATATCCCCGTGGAATTTCGGCGGTTCAATGGAGATACAGTCCATGGGGCAGTTCTCCACACAGACGGAACATCCCGCACACGCCTCCTCGTCAATCCACGGCACTTCTCTTTTCTTCTTCATCATCAGCCACCTCCCGCCGGAGCCAGCAGCACGACTTCATCCCCGTCTTTTAAACGGCTGTGTCTGCCGGCAGGCTTCCCGTTGACAAGGAGCACAAGGTCTTTCGCCTCTTTCCTCGTCACATTCGGAATCCTGTTTAACACTTCGTCTACACTTTTCACATCACACTCAAAGGCGCCGGTACCGGCCTTCAGCCGGGCCACGCCGTATATTTTCACCGTAACCACAGCCTCACCCTCCGATCTTCAGTTTTCTCAGAAGCCGCTTCGTCGGCAGTCCGTCCTGACTCCAGCCTCTCGCGTGATAGTACACTTTTTTCAGTTTCTCAAGAGGAACCTTCGAGTTCGGATCGTTCGGATCCTGCAGCGTATCTGTCAGTTTTTTCGGCAGTGCGTCCTTGTTGGCGTTCACGCCGAATCTGCGGTTCACCTCGCGCTCCAGGTTAAATCCCCGCTCTCCGCAGCGGATATACTGACCAAAGGTCATCTTCATCCCCGTCGTGTATTCAAAGCCTTTCGTGTGGTGGAACACCGGCAGGTGGAAACAGGCGATCTCCGGATATTTGTTGATAATCCTCACAGCCGGACCGGTGTACGGAAGCACTTTATTCACAAGCTTCGTATACCATGCGTTCGGATGGTTCATCAGCGGCGTCGGGAAAAAGGCGTAACTCGTAAAGAGACACTGTCCGGTGGCAGAGATCATTTCCATCAGATCCTGGAACAGCATGGTCAGATCCGCCTTGCTGTGATACGTCGTCTGATCCATGGAAAGCCCCAGCCCTTCCAGAATGACAAGATATCCGCCGTTTAAGTGACAGCCGCCCCGGTTGCTCGTGGCGTACCCAAGTCCCAGCCCCACTGCCTTTCTCGGCTCGTAGGCTGCCAGTTCCATGCCCTTTGCGTGGACAGCGAACTCCTTTCCGCCGTATTTGTCCGCCAGGCGCCGGCTTCCCTGAGCCAGTTCATCCCCGATACCTCTCCGGTACGCAATGTCCTCAAAGAGCTCGGAAAGCTGTTCTGTCTCAGAAAACTTCAGCCCGTTGTCCCACAGTCCTTTCTCATTTGCCTCCATTGCATAGGAGATCGTGTTCGCGCAGGAAATCGTATCCAGCCCCAGCTCATCCATCTCATAGTTCCATTTCATGATGGACTCCAGATTATCATTTAAAATTCCGCCGCCGAGAAGGACAAGTGTCTCAAGCTCCGGCCCTTTCACCTGCTGCCCGTCCACTTCCACCGTGCGGGCGCAGCGGATCGGACATGTGAGGCATCCTTTGTTTACAATATTGTATTTCTCCGCCAGTTCCTCCCCGCTCACCTTCTCAAATTCATCATACTGTCCGTATGTATAATTCTTTGTGGAAAGGATATGCTTCATCTGCATGGCACTTACAAGTCCGGCCGTGCCAAGCTTCGGGAGCTGGCTTCCTGTCAGCGGATGCTTCCGAAGGTAACGGAACCACTTCTGCGTATGTCTGACCATCTTCTCTTTGTCATATACGGGCACTTCTTTATTTCCGGACGCGCAGACTGCCTTCAGGCGCATCCATCCCATAACCGCCCCGGTGCCGCCTCTCCCTGAGACACGCTCGTTGGAGACGATGCAGGAGTAGAGCACGAGATTTTCTCCCGCCGGACCGATGCAGATCTTTCCATTCTTGCGCACCCGTCCGTTTTTCATACGCAGTTTGTCATCAAGCGCCTCCTGGGTCGCTCCTGTCTTCATTCCCCAGATGTCGTCCGCGTCATGGAAAATCACCTTGTCATTGTTGATCTCAATCCATATCGGCTTTTCAGACCTTCCTGTCAGTATGAGCGCATCCATTCCGGCTTTCTTCAGATAATAGCCGAAATGACCGCCGCAGTTGGACGACGTGATATACCCCGTCTGGGGCGACAGCGTGGAAATGTTAAAGCGGCTGGAGCTCGGCGCTCCGGAACCGGTCAGCGGACCGGTCGTGACAACAAGAAGATTCTCCTCCGAAAATGCCTTCTCCTTCCCGGTCAGATGATCGCCGAGTATTTTCGCTGCCATTGTCTTTCCGCCGATAAACAGCCTTCTCTCCTCATCGGAAAACGGATACTCTGACACCTCGCGGGTCGTCAGATTGACTTTCAGAACTTTTCCCATGTAACCGCCGTATTCTGTCGCCATGACTTCACCTCCTTATTTATGATAAAAAATTATGGATCTTACGAATCTCTCCGATCTCTTCCGCTGTGTATCCGCCCAGTTCTTCAAGCTTTGCAAGGAACTCCCTGCTTCGGAGCGCCCTCAGGAACTCCTGTACAACCGGCAGATCAAGGTACTCTTCTCTTGTCACGAAGTCATACTCCTCAGACGCCGCATCCACAAAGTCCAGGCCGAGCGTCCGGGCACAGGAATAAATCCCCATTCCCACGTCCGCGTTATCCTTCTGGACAGCCACGGCCACGCTCATGTGCGTGGCGGCCTCGTGTTCATATCCTGTGATCTGCATCTTCGGTATCCCTTCCTTTTTCAGCAGATAGTCAAAGAGCACCCGGGTTCCTGCGCCCTTCTGCCGGTTGATATACCGCACCTCCGGAGTCAGATCCGCCACAGTGCGGATATTCAGAGGATTCCCTTTTTTTACAATAAATCCCTGTCTGCGTCGCACGCCCTTGATCAGAACGATTTTTTCTCCCGGAAACATCTCCCGGATCACAGCCTCATTGTATGTTCCGTCTTCCTCGCAGAGAAGATGAGACGGCGCAATATGCGTCTCCCGCCTCTTCAGGGCGATCAGCCCGGACATGGAACCCATGTGTGTGGATGATAGCCGCATCCCGCTTTGTGATTCCATCATCAGGTCGTTTAACACATCGAGGATGATATCGTGACTTCCGATTACAACCAGCGTTCTGCCGATCTGCTCCGGCTTTTCCAGAAGGCGGATCTCCGCCTCCTCATGGGCCATGATGCCCTCGCTGTTTTTCGGGATCACACAGAAACCGTCCGCTTTCACAAGCGACATGGACGCGCCCGCGCCCCGTCCAAGCGGCGCCGCGATCATCTCTCCGTCCACCAGCCCCAGCTTCACCCGCACATACTCCTCATATTTCAGGCCGGACATGACAGTCTTTGTCAGCTTCGCCCGGATCTTCTCCTCCGCTCTGCCGCCGCTTAAAAGAAAGCGGTTCATGACCGGAACGACAAACTCCCTGAATGCCAGGTAGGCTGACACCGAGTACCCGGGAAGCCCGATCACCGGTTTTCCTTTCACAATCCCAAGTATCACCGGTTTCCCCGGCTTTATACTCACGCCGTGGGTGAGCACGGTCCCCAGCTTTCTTAAGACATGGACCGTATAGTCGTCCCGTCCGGCGCTTGATCCGGCGTTGACAATGACAATGTCGCACTCCCGCACTGCCCGAAGCACTGCCTCTTCCAGAAGCTCCGGCCTGTCCGGCACGATGTCATACCGTTTTCCGATGCCGCCGTTTTCTCTCACCAGTCCGTCAAACATCCATGAATTTGTCTCCGCGATCCGTCCGTCCTCAGGCCCGGTGTCCGGTACGTCCGCAATGTCCGTCATCTCATCGCCGGTCGGTATGATTCCCACGGCCGGTTTCTTACGGACAGGGATCGTGCGTACTCCGGCGGAGAGCATGGCCGATATGTCCACCGCGCGGATCTCATGGCCAGACGGCAGTATCATCTCCCCTGCCACAATATCCTCACCGACAGCTCTCACATTGGCAAACGGCGGGACTGCGGAAATGATCTCATACCCGTCCCCGCTCTCCGTCTCGATCAGCTCCTCCGCCATGATGACAGCGTCATAAGGCGGGAGTATCATATCACCCGTGTCCACATCCAGATAATCCTCTCCCTCTCTTAACAGAAGCGGATTCTTTTCGGAAGCCCCTTTTGTCCGGGAACTGACAACTGCAATCCCGTCCATCGCGCAGGAGTTGTAAGAGGGGCTGGACCATCGGGCAAAAACAGCCTCCGCGGCAGTTCTTCCCAGACTTTCCGTCACGGAAACCATCTCGCTTTCTGTCTGTATTTCTCCCAGTGCGTCCAGATAGTTCTCCAGTGCAGCTTCCTTATCCTGCACATTCAGATACAGATTTCTTTTCATAAAAGTTCCGCCCAGATCCTTTCTCCTTTTCTGATCCCTTCCCTGTCTCTGGGGATCATGACAAACGCATCCGCTTCTGACAGTGCGGAAATGCTCCCGGATTTCGCATACACCGGTGCCGCCTCGTATCCGTCTGCTGTTCTGATCAGTCTCACCGGAAGGCATGTTTCCCTTCCCTGATTGCTTGAGACATTGCTTCCCATGACAGCAGGAATGAGAAAAGGTTCTTTCGCCCCGGTTTTCATCCGGTACCAGTGCGCAATCACAAGGCGGAACACGAGCAGCGCCGCCATCGGATGTCCGGGCAGTCCCGCGATCACTGTGCGCCGCGCTCTGTCATAGGCGAGAATTGTCGGTTTTCCCGGCTTAAGCGCAATTCCGTGGGTAAATACGTTTCCGGTCACATCTTCCAGCACCTCTTTCGTATAGTCCCGGTTTCCCTTTGAGCTTCCGCCCGAGATAAGGACGATGTCGCTTTTCTCCGAGGCAGTCTGTACAGCCCGGCGTATTTCCGCTTCATCATCCGCCGTCCTTATCTTATTCAGCACCGTCATACCTGACTCTTCGGCTGCCGCGGACAATGTATATGTGTTGATGTCACGGATCTTTCCCGCTGTAAGCGGTTCGCCCTCACCGGCCAGCTCGTCTCCGGTAGAGATCACCGTCACAGAGGGCCTCTCATAAACCCGGATCTTCCGGATTCCAAGCCCCGCCATCATACCGGTCTCGGCGGTCCCGATCTTCTGACCGCGGCGGATAATACACTCCCCGGCCCGGATGTCCTCGCCTCTTCGCATCACATTTTCTCCGGAGCTGACCGGGCGGCAGCAGATGATCTGCCCCGGAGCGTACTCCTCTGTGTATTCCGCCATCACCGCAGCGTCCGCTCCTTCCGGGATCATGGAACCGGTCTGCACCCGCACCGCTTCCCCCTCTCCCGGACTGATCTCTGCCGCCTCCTCGATCCCTATCTGCCCGCATACATGCAGAAAGACCGGGGAAGATTCCCCGGCTCCGTAACTTTCCTGCGCCGCCAGGGCATAGCCGTCCACAGTAGACCGGTCAAAAGGCGGCATATCTTCCGGGGAAAACACATCCTCCGCACAGATAAATCCGCAGGATTCCTCCATATCCATAACGCATGTCCTGAATTTCATCTCCTCCGTCTCTGTCCGAAGCTTTTCCCGTACCTCCTCAAGCGTATCCGTGTTCAGCAGTTTCATATCCGATCAGCGGCTTCCTTTCCCTTCTTGTCCTAAATCAATTATAACTCTGTATTCCTGCAGTATCAACAGCCGGAATTCCGATTCTCAAGCACAAATTTCCGGAAACGGTCCGCCGCGGGAGGAAGATAGACATTGTTATTGCTCACCATGAAAAATTCTCTCCGGTACGGCGGATTGCTTATCCTGATAACTGAGAGATCCAGTTTCTCCAGAAGATCCATATAAGGAACAATTGCGATTCCGAAACCGTTTGCCACCAGGCCCGCGATCACCTGGTCTTCTTCTGTCTCACACGCGATCTTCGGTTTCGCTCCGATCGCTTCATACAGGCTGTCGATCAGGCTGCGTATTCCCGGAGCTTCCGAGAAATACACCATCGGATAAGGCAGCGTCTCTCTCAGATCCACACTGTGTTTTTCTGAAAGCGGATGGGATTTCGGAACAATCAGCACAAGATCCCCATGCTCTACCGGAACCGCGGTAAACGGTGCGTCAGCCGGAGGTTCCGAACAGAATACAAGATCATAAGACTGGTGAAACAGTCCGTCCAGAAGCGCCTGCGTCCTGTCGCTGTGGAAAGAAAAACGGATCTCCCTGTCCGGATTTTCCTCGAGAAAACGTGCCGCAAGGTGCGGGATATAACCTGTCCCAAGTGCGCGCACAAAACCAAGACGGATCAGTCCCTCGCCTCTTGCACTTCTCTTAAGTGAGCTGACTCCGTCATCCAGTGTGGAAAGCGCACGTCTTGAATAGGCCAGAAACTCTTCCCCGAACCTGGTAAGCTCGGTGTTTCTCCCCGTCTTTTCAAAAAGCTGAACGCCAAGCTCCGCCTCCAGCTGCCGGATGGCATGGCTCAAACTGGGCTGGGAGATGCAGAGCTGTTCAGCCGCCTTCGTATAATGCTGTACTTCGGCCAGTTTTACAAAATATCTCAAATAATCTAAATTCAAATCGCCGGCTCCTTTCTGTCAGAATCTCGCGGTGTCCTTTAGAAGCAGTATAACACTTATTATAGATAAAAACTATTATTTTATAGAAACTATTCATTTGTTCTTTTGTCATCTCTGTACTACACTATAAAAGCAGCCGCTCATACAAAACGGACATCTGTAATCCGTAATATACTGCGGGCTGCCCCTTATACACTGACGTTATCATAACAAAAAGGAGTTTCTGTCATTATGGAAAATACATTTGCTTCCGTCGCAGCTGAATCAAATTCCCCATCTCTGCCGCGCGGCGTACTGATGCTCGCCACCGCCGTCGCAGTCAATTCGTTCGGCGTCGTTCTCATGCTGTATTCCGGTTCCGGGATCTCTGCAATTTCAAGCGTGCCATATGCTTTTTCAGAGGCATTCCCTTTTCTGACTCTTGGAATGTGGACCTATCTGTTTCAGGGACTTCTCGTCGCATCCCTGATGATTCTCCGGCGCCGTTTTGTGGGGACATATCTGTTCAGTTTTGCTGTGGGTTTTGTTTTCAGCGAATTGCTGGATATCCATGAAATGTGGATTCAGATTCTGCCCGGCTCACTTGCCTGGCGTATTGTATATTTTTTCATAAGTTACCTGCTCATCTGCATCGGCATCGCACTCTCCAACCGGTGCGGGCTGCCGATCGTGCCGACGGATCTTTTTCCGAGGGAGCTCTCGCAGATCACAGGCATCCGCTATTCCAGAATCAAAATCGGTTTTGACGCTTCCTGCCTTATCGTCACTGCAGCGCTGACCTGGATCTGTCTCGGCCACCTCGACGGGCTTGGCATCGGGACAGTCCTGGCAGCGCTGACAATGGGAAAAGCGATCGGGGCTATTGGGCGGATGATGGATTGACTAGATCCGCAATCGTGACACTGTCAAAATATTCATTCGTTATTTCATAAAACTTCTTCCACATCGGAATCGTCTTGCAGTATGCCTCTCTGGAGCATGGCTCTGCGCCGCATTCCAGGCAGGCTACCGGAGCGAGATCTCCTTCTGCCAGGCGCAGTATTTCTCCGGCTGTGTACTCTTCCGGCCGTCTGCTTAAGCGATATCCGCCGCCCTTTCCATGTACGCCTTCTACAAGTCCGCTTTTCGAGAGCGCGGGCATAATCCTTTCCAGATATTTTAAGGAAATGCCCTGTCGCTCTGCTACTTCTTTCATTGGAGTGTATCCTTCATCTGCATGCTCCGCAAGATCTATCATTACGCGGAGCGCATATCTGCCTCTTGTTGAAATCATGATTTCCCGCCCCCTCACTTCACTGCTTTTTACAATCCGACGCTTTACGCAAACATGGGCGTCGACAGATATCTGTCTCCAGTATCCGGCAGAAGGACAACGATTGTCTTTCCTTCATTTTCCATTCTCTTCGCAAGCTCGACAGCCGCCCAGACCGCCGCGCCGGAGGATATGCCGACAAGGATTCCCTCTTTTCTGCCAATCAGTCTTCCGGTCTCAAATGCATCCTGATCTTCTACCGTAATAATTTCGTCATAAACGCTGGTGTTCAGCACATCCGGTACAAATCCCGCGCCGATCCCCTGAATCTTATGAGGCCCTGCCGTTCCCGCAGACAGCACCGCGGAGGCAGCAGGCTCTACCGCTACGATCCGGACATCCGGCTTCTTTTCTTTCAGATACTCACCGGTTCCGGTGATCGTTCCGCCGGTTCCTACTCCGGCCACGAATATATCAATTTCGCCGTCCGTGTCTTCATAAATTTCCGGACCGGTGCTCTCCCGGTGGGCTTTCGGATTCGACTCATTCACAAACTGTCCCGGAAGAAAGCTTCCCGGAATCTCAGCAGCCAGTTCTTCTGCCTTTGCGATCGCTCCCTTCATTCCCTTCACACCTTCTGTAAGCACAAGCTCCGCTCCATAGGCTTTCATAATCTGGCGCCGCTCCACGGACATCGTTTCCGGCATGACAATAATGATCCGGTATCCTCTTGCAGCTGCCACAGATGCCAGACCGATCCCTGTATTTCCGGAAGTCGGCTCTATGATTACAGCACCTGGTTTCAACCGTCCGGACCGCTCCGCATCGTCGATCATCGCTCTGGCAATCCGGTCCTTGACCGATCCGGCCGGGTTAAAGTATTCCAGCTTCGCAAGTATACGCGCTTTCAGCTGAAATTCCTCCTCGATGTGTGTAAGCTCCAGAAGCGGAGTTTTTCCTATTAACTGGTCAGCAGATGTAAATATATTGCTCATAATTATCTTTCCTTTCTCTGTTATATGAATGGCTGATAAGAATTACTGAAATAGCCTCTTGTTTATACCTATTGTTTTGGTAGGTATATTTATACCACTAATTCCCTACTATGTCAATAGGTAATTCGCAATAGTAAAGTGAACGCTTTTAATTGCATCAATCGGGCAGTTTAGTATAAAAATCTGTCCGCCACTTTTTTAATCACCTGTTATGAAGCAACCTCCTGTAAAGAACTAATACAGGTCAATGGTCCGCCGTCAATCTTGCCGTCTCCTAGCGTGAATCAAAATATATACATATAATGTCAACAGAGGTGAATCGCAAATAATTCAAACATTAAAATGCACCACCCCCTGCCTCTGTATCCAGTGTCAGTCTTTCCTGCAGATGAAATCTGAGTTATTCAAATTCATCTGAGTAGCAGAAGAACCTCCACGAACAGGAGCAGGAGTGTACCCGCACAGAAGCGGTACACAAGGTTCTTGTCGCTGGCTCTGATACACTTTCCCTTGTATTTGTATAGGTTCATAAACACCCCTTTCTGGATATGGAAAAAGCGGTCAATCGCATAGACTAACCGCTTGATTACTTATTTCTGATTTTCTACTATTTGTCCCCTGCTGATATGTGAGTCTGCTTTTGAGGTTGTATAATTGATTATCTTTGTGAACCAAATCGGCAGGCTTGCGGAAAAAAGAAAACTCTTTCCCTGCTGTACTTGAAAATGTATATGCGGTTCGCTTGTGTTACCGCTATTGCCACAGCAGGCAATCTGCTGTCCCCGACATACTTTATCGCCTACATTTACACAAAAGCTGTCTTTTTTAATATGTGCTATGGTACTATATTCATGCTTTGCGTGCTGAATAACGATATAATTTCCTCTTACGTCAGAAGCACTACATAATACCTCTTGCTCCTCTGGGATAGAAGTATCTTCAAAAAGATTTTTGATTTCAACCACTATGCCGTCAGCAGGAGATAAAACAGGTTTTCCGTAGCAGAAATAGTCAGATACGGATTTCCCGTTCCCATGAAATGTTTTTCCATTTTCCTCAACGAAAAAATCATACGCATATCGTTGATTGCAGATAGACCAAGAATGGGAAGTTTCTCTATTTATTCCGCCATTTGCCACAGTCCAGCACCCCGAAAATGGAAGACTATATAAAGTCTGTGGTTTATAATTACGGATATTAGGCAGAAAAAACAAGTTTCGTACATATATCACGGGTATTCCAATCAGCATACCTATATTCTGAGACAAGAATTTCAAGGCGATTGCTGTTTCATCTGTGCTTTCTGTCCGTATCACAATAATAAAAGATAGAACAAAATCCACAATCGCCAGCAGAAAAAACAGATAGAATAACCTCAACACCGGAATATCAAGAAATGTTCCAAGAAAACCTATCAATCCTAGCCAATACATCTTTTTTATGATTTTTGCGAAAGTTTCCACTAATTATCATCACTCCTATATTGTTTCGTTCTCATTATATAGGAGCTTGAAAGGGCAGGCAATACATATCAGCTTTTATCTGTTTATTTTTCAGCACAATGTCGTCTGCCTTGATGTACCACTCCACGTCTGCCCCTCGGTAGTTGGCATTTGTTCATCAGTCTTTAATCTCCTGTAATCTTTCATGATATATAACTGGAATTCAGGAGAAATCCATGTTGCGAAAGACATAGCAATATCGCTATGGGCATATGTTCCGCCATAACGTCCTGCTTTTGAGACAATACCAATAGCGTTCATCTGAGTAATCCACTTTGTCGGGGTCATAACAAAACGATTTAGTCCAGCCTCATTTTTAACCGCCTCGAATTGCACACGGTTAAAATCTGGATTATGCAATTCTTCCCAAACGCCTAAAAATTCTATCGTGTTACGATTACGCATCCAGTTTTGAATCACAAATCTTGGGTCATCTTCATTTCTATATTTTGCAATATCCGTTAATGAAATAAATTCATTTTCCAGTTCTTCTTCATCTTCCCATATTTTTTCATCACATGTAAAATCCAGGGAATAATCTAACAATTGATAACACTATCTGGTGATTTGTGGGATAAAAGGCACACAGTCTCCACATGCACCGTCATCGGGAACTGGTCCACCGCCCGCACTCTCTTCAGCTCATACCCGTTCCCGCACAGCATCTTCAGATCTCTGGCCAGTGTCGCGGAATCGCAGCTCACATACACAACCTTCTCCGGCTTCATCTTCACGATCGTGTCAAGCAGCGCCTCGTCGCATCCTTTTCGCGGCGGGTCGACCACGATCACATCCGCATGCGCCATATCATCCGCATTATCCGCATCATCCGCCGCTGCGGCGTTTTCTCCGTGGGCCGCATAATACTTCGGCAGCACTTCCTCTGCCTTTCCCACAAAGAACTCCGCGTTTTCAATGCCGTTGATGTGCGCGTTCCTCCGGGCGTCATCGATAGCCTGGGGAACAATCTCGACACCATACACACTCTTTGCTTTCTGGGCGAGGAAGAGTGTGATCGTCCCGATCCCGCAGTACAGATCCCACACCGTCTCTTTTCCTGTCAGCTCTGCATACTCAAGGGCAGTCGAATAAAGTTTTTCCGTCTGGGCCGGATTCACCTGATAGAAAGACAGCGGGGAGATCTGATATCGAATCCCGCCGATCGTATCCGTGATATATCCCTGGCCCCAGAGCACTTCGTACGTCTTTCCCATAATCACATTCGTGCGCTCTGTATTCGGACTTATGGAAATGCTCGTCATTCCTTCCAGAGTGCAGAGCTTTTCCGTCAGTTTCTCCGCATGGGAAAGGTCTTTCGCAGTCCCGTTCACTACGAGACAGACCATGATCTCCCCGGTCTGGAATCCATACCGGATCAGCGCATGCCGGATAAGCCCCTTCCCGCTCTTCTCGTCATAAGGCGAGACACCGTATTGCTCCATATATTCCAGAATGATCTCAAGGATTTTTCTGTTTACAGGCACACCGAGGGCACAGTCCGTATTCGCAATGATATCGTGCGTGCGCCCTGCATAAAATCCGGTCACTGTATTGCCGTTCCGGTCTTTTCCGAACGGGAACTGTGCTTTGTTCCGGTAGCCGAACGGATTCTCCATTCCCAGAATGGGCTCCATAACCTGATCGAGAAGTTCGCCGTCAAACCCGCCGATCCTTTCCAGATTCCCCCTGACTTTCTGCTCTTTGAATGCCAGCTGCCTTTCGTAGGACATCTCCTGAATCTGGCATCCCCCGCACTTCCTTGCAAACGGGCACACAGGCTCCACACGGTCCGGCGATGGCTCGATGATTTTCATAAGCCTGGCATACCCGTAGTTTTTCTTCGCCTTCATAACCTTTGCTTCCACCGTATCTCCGATGACCGCGTCTTTGATAAAAAGCGTATATCCGTCTACTTTTCCGATCCCCTCTCCGTTCACTCCAATATCCGTAATCGCAGTCACTGCCGTATCATTTTTCTGCATCTGCTCTGCCACCTCACTTCTATCCTCCTCGCCTGTACAAAAAAGAAATCACCGGAAGTGCCAAAAGGCACATTCCGGGATTGTAAGCGGTCGCCAAGGTCTCGGTCAAGCCCGGACTTTGGCTCGTCGCCTGTACAAAAAGGGACGCACCGCCCGCGCGCAAGCGCCGCTCTGTGCGTCCCCGCTGTCCTGTTTTTTTAAATCGACGTTCTTCTTAAGTTCGATTCAAACAGACGGTTATATCCAAGCCACTCCGTTCCTGTTTTCCCTTTGAAAATCTCTGTGAGCGTCTGCATCTTGGCGTCCGCATTGTCCGCAAGATTAAGCGCCATGGCCTCCGCAAGCGCCGGCTTCTTCGGCGACCCGTACTCCAGCTCGCCGTGGTGCGCGATGATACAGTGTTTCAGCTCATTTGCAAGACGGGGCGGAAAGTTCGGAATCGTCCGGAGCGCTTCATCCACCATCTCCACGCCGATTACGATGTGGCCGATCAGCTGGCCTTCATCAGTGTAGTCATTGTCCGGGAAAGAGGAAAGTTCTCTCGTCTTTCCGATATCATGGCAGATCGCCGCGGCAATGAGAAGATCTCTGTTCAGGATCGAATATGCGCCTGCAAAATACTCGCACATATGAACCACGCTCAGCGTGTGCTCCAGAAGTCCTCCGGAGAATCCGTGATGCACCGTCTTCGCCGCAGAATGTCCTCGGAATGTCTTTATAAAAGCTTCATCCTTCACGAAATAGTATTCCAGAAGCTGTTTTAAATGCGGATTTCCGATCTGGCGGATGTACGCCAGAAGCTCTTCGTACATCCTGTCCACATTTTTCTCCGTAGTCGGCATGTAATCTGCCGGATCATACTCGCCCTCCCCGGCTTTTCTGATCTGGCGGATGTTGATCTGAAGATTGCCGTTGTAGCTGATCACATCCCCGAACACTTCGATGAAATCTTTCTCGTCATAGTCCGAGATTCCCTGCGAGTTCGGATCCCAGACTTTTCCATCCAGTATCCCTGTTTTATCCTGCAGAAGCAGGTTGTCATACGGTTTTCCGTTTCTCGTCTCCGCAGAACGTTTTCCCTTGCACAGATAGACATTTCTGATTGTCTCGCCTTCATGTAATCCGTTAATATATCTCATGTCTTTCCTCTTTCTATTTTATTCTCTGCTGCTTTATTCTCTGCTGCCCACTGTCACAGTGTATTCCACGTCCACATACCCGCCGGCTCCAAGCCGTTTGCCCTGGAATGTCACCTGCTGACCTGCCGCAGTGTCAAGTACAGCGCTCTGGTATGTAACGATGCTGGACACACTTTCCCCTGACACCTGGCATATGATATCACCGCTCTGGATCCCCGCTGACATGGCCGGCGAATCCGGGTCTACGTCCACCACGTAGACACCCGCAGGCATTCCCTGGGATTCCTGAAGCTCGCCTGTGACTGTTATGCCGCGCACACCCACATACGGTACGCTCTGTCCGTTTGCCAGCATTTCTATAATTGTCTTCAGATCCGAAATAGCATACGCGTTTGCTGCGCTGCTGCCGCTCTGATCCCATATATCCGATGAAATCATTCCGATAACTTCCCCCGCCATGTTGAACAGTACCCCGGTACCGCCGTCACTAAGCGATATGTCTGTCGAGAGAATGTCACACTCCCCATCATAAAACGACTCTTTATACGCGGTTGAGCTGACCAGCCCGAAACTCATCCCATCTTCATATCCGAACATATTTCCCAGGGCAATCACAGAATCCCCCTGGTTCACAAGATTCGAGTTTCCAAGCACCGACACTTTGATCGAAGCCCACGTTGACTCTGAAATGCTGCTTCGCGGCACACTGAAAACAGCCAGTCCTGTATTTCTGTCTTGCATTTTGAGAGAAGCGCTTAAGCTGCTTCCGTCTGAGAAGACCACATTCCATGCGGACGCGTCCGCGCACACGGAATCATCTGAGAGAATCAGAAGTTCCTGCCCGTTGTCCGCGGTGATCACTCCTGTCGCGCCTCCGTCAATTCCGGTCATCTCTGCTGTCCAGTTTTCAGCGTCCGTCACAGGTTCTACTGATACGACACCGCGTCCTGCCTCCGCTGCAATGTCATTCAGCGCTGAAAGCATCTCGTCATAACTCTCTGCGTCCAGAACCGGATCAGCAGCCTCCGCAGCAGCGGCAGGATCTTCCTCCGCATTTTCACTCTCTGCCTCCTGCGGTTCTTCGTCCTCCGGGATCGTCACCGTCGCCGGATCTTCCTTAAACCAGTTCTGTGCCCACGGTTTAAGCGCAAAAAAGCCCACACAGGCAAACAGGCCGAGGATCACTCCGTACACTGCGACTCTGCCGATCTCTCCTATAAGCTGCTGCCTGCTGATCGGTTTCGGTTTTATTGTCTCCTGAAGAAAGGAATATTTCTTTTCCTCGGGAACTTCATCCTTACTCTGATTCTGGTCTTTCTCGTTCGGCATGGACTTATATCTCCTCCGAATTATAGTATAACCGATTCGTACCGATTGTTCAATCTTCAATCATGAAGGAAAAGCTTTTCTTTATCCCGAGAATGGAGTAAAATGTTTACAGCCCTTAAAGGGCATTATCAACACATTAGATCAGGTGGATTTATGAATCAGAAAACTTTGACAAAACTTGAATTTGACAAGATCACGGCACTCCTTGAAGAGAATGCCGGATCTTTTCGCGGCAGACAGCTCTGCCGCCGTTTAAAACCGATGACCGATCTCGAAAAGATCAATACGTATCAGGAGCAGACCGCTGCCGCCTATACACGCATCGTCAGAAAAGGGCGCATCTCCTTCTCCGACGCTTCCCCTGTGGAAGAGTCCATGAAACGTCTTGAGATCGGGGGCTCTTTGAGCATCTCCGAGCTTCTGCGCATCGCAAAGCTTCTGTCTAACACAGCCCGCGCAAAGGCCTACGGACGCCATGACACGCAGGAAGATTCTGCGGACTGTCTGGATGCATTCTTTGATCAGCTTGACCCGCTCCCCGCACTCTCCGGAGAGATCGAGCGCTGCATCATTTCCGAAGACGAGATCAGCGACGACGCCAGCAGCACGCTCAAGCACATCCGCAGAAGCATGGGTGCGATCAATGACCGGATTCACTCTACACTGAACGGGCTCGTAAACGGGTCGCTCCGCACGTATCTGCAGGATGCGATTATCACCATGCGCGGAGACCGCTACTGCATCCCTGTGAAAGCAGAGTACCGCTCTTCCGTCCAGGGACTCATTCACGATCAGTCTTCCACCGGCTCAACGCTCTTTATCGAGCCGATGGCTGTCGTAAAGCTGAACAATGACTTAAAGGAGCTGTATGCGAAAGAGCAGGAGGAGATTCAGGTGATTCTCGCCCGCTTAAGCGCGGACGCCGCACAGTATATTGAAGAGATCCGCACCGACTACCGGACGATGACCGACCTGGATTTCATTTTCGCAAGAGGAGCCCTTGCGCTCTCCATGCGCGGCAGCCGTCCGGTTCTGAACGAGGAGGGCAGGATCCACATCCGCGAGGGGCGTCATCCGCTTCTCGATCAGAAAAAAGTTGTACCCATCACGGTCTCTCTTGGGGAAGATTTTACCCTCCTTATCGTCACCGGACCGAACACCGGCGGAAAGACTGTGTCTCTAAAAACCGTGGGGCTGTTCACTCTGATGGGGCAGGCAGGGCTTCACATTCCGGCTGCCGACCGTTCCGAGCTGGCTGTCTTTCATCAGGTATATGCGGATATCGGCGACGAACAGAGCATTGAACAGAGCTTGAGTACGTTCTCGTCCCATATGACAAATATTGTTTCGTTCCTCAAAAAGGTCGACGAACACTCCCTTGTCCTCTTCGATGAGCTGGGCGCCGGAACCGACCCGACAGAGGGCGCTGCGCTGGCGACTTCGATCCTCTCCTATCTCCATCAGAGAGGCATCCGTGCCATGGCCACAACCCACTACAGCGAGCTGAAAGTATATGCTCTGTCCACCCCCGGCGTGGAGAACGCCTGCTGCGAGTTCGACGTGGAAAGCCTGAGGCCCACCTACCGTCTTCTCATCGGTATTCCCGGAAAGAGCAACGCGTTCGCCATCTCCGGCAAGCTGGGCCTTCCGGACTACATTATCGAGGACGCAAAAAAGCGCTTAAGTGAACAGGATATCTCCTTCGAGGATCTTCTGACCGACCTTGAGACGAGCAGACGCACTATCGAAAAAGAGCGGGAAGAGATCGCCGCCTACCGCCGGGAAGCGGAAGAGCTGAAGAAACAGGCGGCACAGCGCCAGGAAAAGCTGGACGCACAGCGGGATAAAATCATACGGGAAGCTAACGAAAAAGCCGCGGCCATCCTGCGCGACGCGAAAGAGGTTGCCGATGAGACAATCCGCAACTTCCACAAATTCGGCAAGGAGAACATCTCGGCCGCAGAGATGGAAAAAGAGCGCGAACGTCTCCGCAAAAAGATAAAGGATACTTCCGCCGCTTCTTCCATTCAGTCTGCGAAGCAGAAAAAGGCATACAAACCGGAAGACTTCAAGCCGGGCGAAACCGTAAAAATTCTGAGTATGAACCTGACCGGAACCGTGCGCTCCGTCCCGGACTCCCGCGGAAATGTAACCGTCCAGATGGGAATTTTAAATTCCCAGGTCAACATCTCTGATCTGGAAATCATCGACGAGGCTCCAGCCTACGCGCCGCAGAAATTGAACCGCACTTCCCGCGGAAAGATCAAGATGAGCAAATCCCTCTCCGTAAGCCCGGAGATCAATCTGCTCGGCCGGACCGTAGACGAAGCAATAGCCGAACTGGACAAATATCTGGACGACGCGCTTCTCTCTCACTTAAATACCGTCCGGATCGTACACGGGAAAGGAACGGGAGCGCTCAGGAAAGGCATTCACGAATATTTGAGACGCCAGAAACACGTAAAATCATATCACCTCGCGGAATTTGGCGAGGGAGATGCCGGAGTTACAATTGCAGAACTTGGATAAGGAGGTACCGACAATGGCATTGAAACAGAAAATTCTTATTGTGGATGATGACGAAAATATCGCGGAACTGATCTCACTCTATCTCACAAAAGAGTGTTTTGATACAAAGATTGTGTACAACGGCGAGGACGCTCTCGCAGCGTTCGAGACTTACCAGCCCAGTCTCATCCTGCTGGACCTGATGCTGCCGGGCATCGACGGCTACCAGGTATGCAGGGAGATCCGGGCACACTCTGCCACTCCGATTATCATGCTCTCCGCCAAAGGCGAAGTGTTCGACAAGGTGCTCGGTCTGGAACTCGGAGCGGACGACTATATTATGAAGCCTTTTGATTCCAAGGAAATGGTCGCCCGCGTACGCGCCGTACTCAGAAGATACCACCCGGTCAAACCGGAGCAGCCGGAAAAGGAGAAGGCAAAATGCGTGGAGTATGAAGATCTCACAATCAACCTCACAAACTATTCCGTTGTCTGCGACGGCCGCAATGTGGAAATGCCTCCGAAGGAGCTTGAGCTTCTCTACTGTCTCGCCTCCTCCCCAAACCAGGTGTTCACCCGCGAACAGCTTCTGGACCGGATCTGGGGATACGAATACATCGGCGACACACGTACCGTGGACGTCCATATCAAACGTCTCCGCGAAAAAATCAAGGATCATCCCCACTGGAGCTTAAGCACGGTGTGGGGGATCGGCTACAAATTTGAAACGAAATAATAACGACGAACAACTACCGGAGCAGCAGCATGAAAAGTATTTTGCACTTAAAATTTATCGCACTCTATATTATCTTCGGCTTTCTGTGTCTGTTTACCACGGCGACGCTTACAACGCAGCTTGTGACAAACCGTCTTATGGAAGATACCTCCCGCACGCTTTACCGGGAAGCCACGCTGATCGCAGACGATTATCTTCCGTCCTACTTTACGGATGACTCTTCCCTCTACGCGGTCCAGTCTCAGCTTGCGGCCATGCGGCTCTACCTTGAGGCATCTCTGTGGTTTGTTGACGCAGACGGAAACCTGATCACCTCGTCCAATATGGAAGGGACATCCGCCCCCGAGGCAATCGAGAACTTTGACCCGGCCGAAATCGGAGGGGACCGTTTTCTCTCCGGCACATACCACGGTTATTTCGATGAGGAAGTGATCACTGTGATGGCTCCTGTGACGCAGCGGTACTCCACCGTCGGGTATCTGCTGATTCACAGCCCGGTTTCACTGATCGAAGACCGCTGCCGCCCCATTATGATCCCTGTGTATATCTCACTTGGAGTCATATACCTGCTTTCCTTTATCTTTCTCCTGGGATTTCAGTTTTTTGTCTTCCGTCCGCTTAAGCAGATCACAGAAGCAGCAAGGCAGTACGCTCTCGGCAACCTGGATTATGAGATTCCTGTCTACACTCACGACGAGATGGGGCATCTCTCCGCATCACTGAATTACATGGCAGCGCAGTTAAAGGACATGGACGACTATCAGAAAAAAATCGTGGCCAATGTTTCCCACGATTTCCGCTCCCCGCTCACCTCCATGAAGGGGTACGTGGAAGCCATGGCCGACGGTACGATTCCGCCGGAGCTGTACGGAAAATATTTAAAGATCATTCTTTTCGAGACAGAGCGGCTTACCGACCTGACCGGCGATCTTCTCACTCTGAATGAGTTCGACACAAAAGAGCTGCTCCTTGACAAAGCGGAATTTGATATCCAGGAAGTGATCAAGGGAACCGCAGAATCATTTGAAGCGGTGTGTACTCCGAAACATATCTCCATCGAGCTTCTTCTCATGCCCGGCAAAGTGATCGTGTACGCTGACAGGAGGAAGATCCAGCAGGTTCTCTATAACCTGCTCGACAACGCGATCAAATTCAGCGACAATGAGTCTTCCATTACAGTTGAGGTAAGTCTGCGCAGCGACAAGGCTTTTATCTCCGTAAGAGATCACGGCATCGGCATTCCGAGAAAAGAGCAGAACAAGATATGGGAGCGCTTCTACAAATCCGATCTGTCCCGCGGAAAAGACAAAAAAGGGACAGGCCTTGGCCTGTCCATTGTCAAAGAAATTATTCAGGCTCATGACGAACATATCAACGTCATAAGCACGGAAGGAGTCGGAACCGAGTTCATCTTCTCCCTGCCATTTATTGAGTAAAATTTATTCATAGAGCATGGCCTGCACAGCCTCATCTTCCAGGTTATCTCTGTCGGCCCAGATATAGCCCGTGTTGACTGCCGCCTCGTTGCCGATCTCCAGTACGGTACGCGCCGCGGCTACAACCGTGGCATATCCCATGCCGAAAGGATTCTGGACGATCAGTCCGTCAATACTGCCGTTTTCCAGGCCTTGCACCTGATCACTTCCGGCGTCAAACCCCATCAGGACAATATCCTCTGTCTTATCCATATTTTCCAGAACATTTGCTCCGAGCGAAACAGCGTCGCCATTTGTCGCAAAGCAGCCCGCCAGCTCCGGGTGTTTCTGCAGATAGTAGGCGATCACGTCCTCATCGCTCATCTCCTCCGCCAGAGTATTGATATCCTCAAGCTTTGCCCTTGCGGTTTCAGACATGCTCTCTCCGTCATCCGCTGCTTCTCCATCAATTCCCGCACTGTTCTCCGTATCTGCTGCACCCGCACCCGCATCCGCACTGTCCGACGCATCGGCTGAATCCTGGGTTTCGCCCTCCGCAGACGCCTCTCCGGCCGCCGCGGCTGTCCATGTCTCCAGCTCTTCCTGTGTCACGCCCAGCTCCTCGGCCGCAGCCTGTCTTTTCAGGCTGTCAAGCTGATCCATATAAAGCGTCTCCACGACAGTGACGCCGGGATGATTATCCGCGATCTCCTGCTGGAATGCCTGTGCTCTCTCTCCTGCATTCGCAGAAACCGAGTCCTGGACGAGAAGCGCCACTTCTCCGCTCTCTCCGATCGCCTCGCACAGTTTCGCAGCGCCTTCCGCCGCGGCTGTCTGATTGTCTGTCATACAGATGCACTGTATCCCCTGATAACTGTTTCCGGAGTCAAACGCCACGATCGGGATCCCGTTGCTGATCGCCAGATCAAACTGAACGGCCGAAGCATTCTCATCAATGCTTGCGATGGCGATCACATCCGGATAGCGCGCCATCTCTTCGTCGAGAATATTGACCTGCTCGTCGATATCTTCCGATCCGGAAGGCGCGTTAAACAGAACTTTGATTTCATCGCTTCCCGAATATCCGAGTCTCTCGTTGATATCATCGGCCGCCTGTTCCACACCGGCTTTCACCTGCTCCCAGTATGCGCCGTCGTCCCGCTTTCCAATCACCGATATATATGTTCCCGGCTCCAGATCCAGGTCGTCTATGCTCGCATACACAGACGGGCTGATCGCATCCAGGTTTTCCTGCCATTCCGGCTGCTCTACTTTTTCGCCTGTAAATACATTTTCCTCTTCTGCCGGCGCGCAGGCACAGGCGCCTGCTGCGACACATATCGAGAGGACTGCTGCTGTTATCTGCTTTTTCATTTCTGCTCCTCCACTGACGCCGGTACGCGCAGCGTATAACATTCCTGCTCCTGCTGTCCTGCAGCTGCATATCACCCGTTTATCTGTGCATATCAGCGTTTCACTGTACTATAATACACCAATTCATGGAAAAATAAAGTGAATTTTTCCTTAAATTTTGCATTTCCGATATGTTTTCTCCTCAAAGCGTATCTGTTCAGACCGCGTCATTCTCAAAGCGGAACTGATACAGCACATTTAATTCAGAGGTATTTAATTTAGAACACTTAAAGCTCTTGTATAATCACTTTCAATGTATTAAAATGAAAACAGCGGAAAAGGACAAGATCCTTTTCGCAATTCAGAAAAGGAGGATACATACTATGGCACACGTAATTAGTGACGAATGCGTAAGCTGTGGTTCTTGCGAAGGCGAATGTCCAGTAGGCGCTATCTCCGAAGGCGATGGCAAATATGAGATTGATGCTGATGCTTGTGTAGACTGCGGAGCATGCGAAGCTGCATGTCCGACAGGTGCTATCTCAGCAGAGTAATAATAGAAAATCGCAAAGTGATCACACGCAGAACACCGTTCCTTTTCCGGAGCGGTGTTTTTTTGTCACAATTTAACGAACGATTCTTCCCTCCCCTTAAGCACCCCTGTGCTATAATGACCTTAAAGTTTAAAGGAGGTATAAATATTAATGGGCGAGGTCAGATTTATGATTTCCGAAGCCGCGAAAAAGGTGGAAGTTGAATCCCACGTCTTAAGATACTGGGAAGAAGAACTGAACCTGACAATCGGGCGCACGGAAATGGGCCATCGATATTATACGGATGATGACATTCAGCTCTTTCGCTGCATTAAGAAACTGAAAGACGAAGGGATGCTCTTAAGAGATCTCAAGCCTCTTATTCCGGAGTTAAAAGAAACGCGCCTGAAGTTGAGATCCTCCGGAAACGAATCTCCCGCTTCCGATAAATCAGATCAATCAGAGCCGAAAACGGATCATGACAAAGCTGAACTGAAAGCAGTCCCGGACGATACGGACACGGCGGACAATATCATGATCTCCTTAAACCGTGCAGACCAGATGCGTTCTCTGATCGGCAACGTTTTCCGGGAAGCGCTCACTGAAAACAACGATGTGCTGAAAAAAGACATCAGCAGTACCGTGACCGCTGATGTCATGCATGAGATGGATTTTCTCCTGCAGGCCAAAGAACGCCAGCAGGAAGAGCATTTCCGCAGACTCGACACTCTGATCCGCCAGCAGCAGGCGAACCGGAGAGAAACTGCCAGAGTCAGTCCGCTCGGAAAGCTCAAAAAAATATTTACATAGTCCGCAGCGCATCGACAGATGCACCACCGCCCGCTCCGTCCGCTTACTGCTGCTGCCGCAGTTCATTGCCGAAACGTGTGTACTGCGGCATCCACGCAAGCCTCACGGTTCCGATCGGGCCGTTTCTCTGTTTTGCAATAATGATTTCCGCGATGTTCTTATCTTCCGTATCCGGGTTATAATAGTCATCGCGGTAAATAAACATACATACGTCGGCGTCCTGCTCGATCGCTCCCGACTCACGCAGGTCGGAGAGCATCGGACGCTTGTCGGTTCTCTGCTCCACCGCACGGCTTAACTGCGACAGAGCGATCACGGGAACATTGAGCTCACGGGCCAGTCCTTTTAAGGAACGGGAGATCTCGGAGATCTCCTGCTGACGGCTCTCGTTCTTTCTCCCGCCGCTTCCGCTCATAAGCTGCAGGTAGTCGATGATAATCAGATCAAGTCCCTGCTCCAGCTTATATTTTCTGCACTTTGAGCGCATCTCCGAGATCGAGATACCCGACGTATCGTCTATGATCATTCTGGAATTTCCGATGGTGCCTGCACCTTCGATCAGTTTCTCCCAGTCCGTATCTGTCAGATTTCCCGTTCTTAAAACCTGGGCGTCCACGTGGGACTCCAGAGAAAAGAGACGGTTTACGAGCTGTTCCTTTGACATCTCGAGACTGAAGATCGCCACCGCCAGATTCTGGCGGAACGCCACATGCTGGGCGATATTGAGCACGAACGCCGTCTTTCCCATAGACGGTCTCGCCGCGATCAGCACCAGGTCCGAACGCTGAAGCCCCGACAGCTTGTAATCCAGATCGATGAATCCGGTTGGGATTCCCGTTACATTTCCTTTTGTCTTGGACGCTTTCTCGATCACATCGAGGGCATTCAGAACAACCTGCTTTATCGGAACATACTCCTGAGAGTTTCCGTGCTCTACAAGTTCAAACACCTGTTTCTCCGTCCTCTCCAGAATCTCTTCCAGAGGCTGGTTCTCAAGATAACAGGTGTTGGCGATTTCTTCATTGATTCGGATCAGTCTGCGAAGAATCGCCTTGTCTTTGACGATCTCCGCATAATACTTCACATTCGCGGACGTCTGCGTCCCCACGAGAAGCTCCCGGGCATATTCCATGCTGCTTACTTCCGGGGGAACGTCCTTTTCCTTGAGATGCTCCTGAAGGGTAATCAGATCAACCGGCTTTCCCGCCCGGAACAGATCGACAACGGCGTCAAACAGGATGCCGTATGCCGTCTGATAGAAGTCCTCGCCCGTGAGTATCTCCGACGCAGTCATGACAGCGTCCTTATTCATCAGCATCGCCCCGAGCACTGCCTGTTCCGCTTCAATGCTGTGTGGCGGTATCCGTTTCATTGCCGCTTCCATATCCATAGCGAATATCCCCTTACGCTTCTTCTTTTACAACCACTTTCAGTTCCGCGGTGACTTCCGGGTGAAGTTTCACTTTTACAATATGTGTTCCAAGAGACTTGATGGGCTCTTTTAACTGGATCTTTTTCTTGTCCACCGCAAGTTTCATCTGATCGCTGACTGCCTCCGCAATCTCCTTGCCGGACACCGACCCGAAGGCACGTCCGCCCTCTCCTACTTTGATGGACAGTTCCACCTGGCCCTCAGCCAGCTCCGCAGCCAGCTTCTTCGCGGCGTCAAGGTTCTCCTGCGCTACTTTTTTCTCATTGTTCTTCTGAAGCTTCAGGTCGTTTAAGTTCTTTCCCGTAGCCTCAACACCCATCTTCTTCGGCAGAATAAAGTTTCTGGCGTAACCGTCGTTCACACTGACGATATCGCCCTTTTTCCCGAGAGATTTTACATCCTGCAGTAAAATAACTTTCATCTTCTATATATCTCCTTCCTCAATCATCTGGTCTATCGTCGCTTTCAGCGCACTGATCGCCTCCGGCATATTTGTATGGTCGAACTGTGCGCCCGCGGAGTTGATATGTCCGCCGCCGCCCAGTTTCTCGGCGATAATCTGCACGTTCACCTCATCGATGGAGCGTGCGCTCAAATAGATCTTGCCCTCATACTCTGTGAGCACGAAGGACGCCTTGATGCCGCTGATATCCAGAAGCTCGTTGGCTGCCTGCGCTCCCAGCACGGTCGGACTGTCAATGTCGCTCGGGCACTCTGCAATGGCAAACTCGTCGCGGTAAACCTCCGCTTTCCGCATTGCCTCCGCCTTTGCCCTGTATGATTCCATGTCATCCCGGAACATCTTGCGCACGCGGGTGATATCCGCACCGCATCTGCGCAGGAACGCCGCGGCCTCGAAAGTCCGCACTCCTGTCCGGTTCATGAAGTTTCTCGTATCAATCATAACGCCTGCATAGAGGCAGTCTGCCTCCACAGACGGGATTTTCACGTCATCTGCAATGTACTGCAGCACTTCCGCAACCATCTCGCATGTTGACGAAGAATACGGCTCCACATAGGAGAGAACTGCGTTCTCAATCACATTGCTGCCCTGCCGGTGGTGGTCAAGCACAGCGATCATCCTGGATCGTTTGAGAAGCTCCGGGCACTCCGTCATCTGAGGCTTGTTCGTATCCACCACGATCACCATTGTATTGTCGGAGATGTAGTCGAGCGCCTGCTCCGATGTCAGGAAAATATCGTCCTCGTACGCCGGGCTCTCCGCGATCTCATCGTAGAGCGGACGCACGGACTCGGTCACAGTGTTGATGACAATATGCGCCTTCTTCTCCAGGCTTACCGCCGCCCTGTAAATTCCCATGCATGCGCCGAAAGAATCCGGATCCGCGATTTTGTGCCCCATGACCATGACCTGATCCTTTGTCACAATAAACTCACGGAGTGCCTCCGCCTTGACGCGGGCCTTTACACGGGTATTCTTTGCGGTCTGTTCTTTCTTTCCGCCGAAATAGGTGATACCGTTGCAGTCCTTGATCACGGCCTGATCGCCGCCGCGCGCCAGCGCAAGATCAATCGCCACACGGGCATACTGATAGCTCAGAGCGTAAGTCGCCGTGTTCAGTCCCAGACCGATGCTCAGCGTGGCTGAACGGGCATTTCCGATATTGACCTGCTTGACTTCCTCGAGAAGGGAGAACCGGTCCTCCGCAATTCTTCTGTAGCTCTCCTTGCGGATGACGATAAAGTATTTATCCTTCTCCATCTTCTTCACGATACCGTCCACATCACCGATATACTTGTTGATCTTCCTGTCAATCAGTGCCACGAGCAGTGACTGGCGCACCTCCTCGACACTCTCCATCACTTCGTCATAGTTGTCGATATAGATCAGTCCGGCGATCATCCGCTGGTCTTCATTCTCGCGGATGTAGGCGTTCAGTTCCGTCACATCCTGCAGCGATACCGCCACAAAGTATTCTTCCTCCGCAGGGATCTGCAGAAGTTCCTCTTTCTCGCTGAACCCTTCAAAGGACACTCTTCTTAGCTCGGCCTGGTAGTTTCTGTCCCTGTAAGTCACTTCCAGTTCCGAGTGTCCGATATCCCCTTTCGGGAATACCCCCGGATAGAGCTCAGGTATAACCCTGTGAAGATATTTTTCTTTTCTCGGTCCCTCCGACAGAGCGGCGAAAGCGTCGTTCATCCAGAGAATACGGCCGTCCTCCAGGACGACAGCATAAGGAACCGGCAGTTCTTTGAGAAGCGTATTCTCAATCCCCTTGTACTGCGCAGAGAACTGAATCAGGTCCGCCAGGATCAGAGACCGGTTGTAAAAATACAGGCCGCAGGCAATTCCCAGGTAAAGCACGATACATACGGTCATAATCAGACCGGCCTTCCGGTCGATCACATACAGCCATATGTCCATTGCCACAAGCAGAACTGTCATAATGAGCGGCCAGTTCATGTACATCCTGAGCTGGCCTTTTAAACGCATTCTGTTCTTCTTTTTCATACATACTACCTCATCCGCACCCGGTTCGGGGCGCGCACAACGATTGTTTATGAAAGCTGATAAAACCAATCTGCCAACGTTACAATGATTTATTATACCATCTTTTCAGATTATATTCCACTATTAAATCAAAGCACAGACTTCCGTTCACCTGCCGCAGTTTCTTCTCAGAAATTCAAGCGCTTTTCCCGCATCTTTCTCAAAGTTTTCCGTATATGCCTCACAGCTGATCCGCCCGTTATATCCGATTTTTTCAAGCGCCAAGAAAAACGATGCGTAATCCGCCTCGCTCTCATCCGCGGGGAACGCTCTCCCTGCCGGATTCGCAATGTGCGTATGGCACAGTTTTCCCCTTCCGAATTTCAGAAGGTGCTCTGCCGGCTCCGCCTCCACGGCCATGTGATAAAAATCCACCAGCATTTTCACTGCCGGCGACGCGACATCTGCCGCCAGGCGGCATCCTTCTTCATAGGTGTTGATCAGGTTACTCTCTGCTTTCCGCACCGGTTCAATAAGCACTGTAATATGATGTTTCTCCGCAAGCGTTCCAAGTTCTCTTAAAAACTCTGCCAGACGTTCATATCCCTCTTCCGGGGAAACGCCCTCCGGCACGCTTCTGACCGGCCCGCTTCCGAATCCGGTGTACTCCACGCCCAGCG
Source organism: Ruminococcus turbiniformis (assembly GCF_020687545.1). Classification (GTDB taxonomy): domain Bacteria; phylum Bacillota; class Clostridia; order Lachnospirales; family Lachnospiraceae; genus Mediterraneibacter; species Mediterraneibacter turbiniformis. The sequence goes on from NZ_JAJEQX010000001.1 coordinate 46,163, forward strand.
CCTGGGCGCGCTCCAGTCCCCTTCCGGCATATTCAAGCGCTTTCCGGGGATCTGCGTCTTCCCCGATGAGCCGAAGCTCGCCGGGGCAAAAATTGTTGCACGTCTCGCAGCGGACTCCCGAAGCGTCCACCGCCCGTTTCAGCTCTCTGAACTCCTCCGCTCCCATCGTGGAGATCTGGGCCAGCGGCAGTTCCACATAATCATACCCCAGCTCTGCCAGGGTATGAATCTTTTCAATTCCGGTCCCGCCGGGCTCTGACGCGACCATATTCAGACAACATCCAAATCTCATAATCTTCTCTCTTCTCAGCAGGTTGCTCCGCCCTTCATATGCTTCTGCGCCCTGATATTCTCCTCTTTTCTTTCCAGCAGATCGTCGGACAGTAGCTGCTCCTGCACGTTCTCGAACCCGATCCTCGCCACCGTATCTGCAAAACGCTCTCCGGTGATTCCCTGCTCGCGGAACAGAAGGATCGCCTTTTCCACAACAGCCAGCACCTCGTCCTTATCGGTAAACACCTTGTCCAGATATCTGCCCTGGGCCACTTTCTTGCCCCAGCGTCCGCCGATATAGATGCGGTATCCGTTCGTATAGTCTTCCACTGCATGGAACGGACATTTTCCTATACACCTTCCGCAGTGATTGCATGCGCTGTCATCAATCGTGATTTTTCCGTCTGCAAGCTTCGCCACCTGGATCGGACAGTTGTTCTCGACCTGACATACTTTGCACCCGCGGCATTTCTCCAGGTCAATCTGAGGCACTCTCTGCCCGATAATTCCAAGATCATTAAGATCCGGCTTCACGCAGTTGTTCGGGCATCCGCCAACGGCAATCTTGAACTTGTGCGGAAGCTTCACTTCCCTGTATCCGTGGTAGAATCTCTCGTGGATCTCCTCGGAGAGGGCAAAGGTATCGATCAGTCCGTACTGGCATGTCGTTCCCTTACAGGATACGACCGGGCGCACCTTAGAACCGGTTCCTCCGGTCTCAAGTCCTGCCTGCATCAAATACTCTCTGAGCGGCTCTATATTGTCGAACGGAACCCCCTGAATCTCCATTGTCAGACGGGAGGTCATCGTCACCTCTCCGCTTCCGTATTTCTCTGAAGCTTCCGCGATCACTCTGGCTTCTTCCGCCGTGATCTTTCCGTTTCTCGTAATCACACGGCCGTTGAACTTATCCGGTGTCCTCTTATCCTTTAAGAATCCCAGCGCCTTTACCCGGGTCTCCTCCTCTTTGGACACCGGAGCATCTCCGTTTTCCACCTTCACATCATTAAAGAATGTCGCGCCTTCAAGAACCACCGTATTCTCATAACCGTAATAGCGCATCCTGTTCTGAAGGAAGTAGGCTCTTCTGCCTCTCGCACAGACAAGGAGCAGCTTTTCCTTTTTGTCAAGTCCTTCAATCTCGCCTCTCACCTGCGCAAGGTTCACATAGAACGCCCCGCGGATCGCAGGTTCAGGCTGCACGTCTACCACACGGTATCCTTTTGCCTTTCCCGCCGCGTATTCCGCCGGAGTCATGCTGACAAAGGTGCCGTCCAGCTTGTTTATCAGCACATAAACCGCCTGCACGAACGGGTGGATTGCCGTGGAAAACGGCGGTGCATACGCGAAGTCCGCGTTCTCAAAATCTTCCAGCACGGCGCCCATATTGATGCCCATCACCGCGATGTCGATCATCTTGTCCACTTCTCCCGGGCCAAACACCTGAACTCCGAGCAGTTTCCTCGTCGCCCGGTCCGCGATCAGCTTTGTGATAAAGAACGAGGAATCGGGATAATAGTGCGCCTTGTCGTCCGACGGCACAAGCACGGTCTCTACGTCGTACCCTGCTTCCCTCGCCTGTTCTTCGGTAAGTCCGGTTCGCCCGACATTCAGCCCCGGCAGCTTCACAATTCCGGTTCCGAGCACGCCGGGATAGGACTTCTGCGCTCCCGCAAGAATCTGCGCGAGAGTACGTCCTTCCATGTTTGCAGAAGATCCCATGGGCGACCACTGCCTCTTTCCCGTAATCCGGTTTGTGACCATCACGCAGTCGCCCGCCGCATACACGTCTTCCAGGCTTGTCTTCATCTGATTGTCCACAAGAATCGTTCCCTTGGACATCTCAATGCCGGAATCGTTTAAAAACTCCGTATTCGGCCGGATTCCGGCAGCCATAATAAGCATCTCGCAGGCAAGTGTTCCCGCTGACGTCTTGACTCCGCTCACCCGTTCTGTCCCGAGAATCTTCTCGGCACTCGTTCCCGTGATCACGCGCACCCCTTCATTGAGCAGATGCTTTTTGGCGTAAGCCGCCATCTCAGGATCCAGAATATTCGGAAGGATCTGCGGTGCGAAATCGATCACTGTCACGCTGATTCCCTTTGCCTTTAAGTTCTCGGCTGCCTCAAGTCCGATAAATCCGGCGCCGATCACAACCGCCTTTTTCACTCCGTTTTCGTCCGCGTATGTACGGATTGCTTCCGCGTCGTCCGGAGTCCGCATTGTAAACACGCCCGGCAGCTCCGCCCCCTCAACCGGGAGTTTTGACGCGGACGCCCCGACCGCGATAACAAGTTTGTCGTAGGGACAGGCCTCCGTGTTTCCGGTCTGCACATCTTTTACCGTCACTTCTTTTTTCGCCGCGTCGAGGGCCACCGCTTCCTTGCCCGTGCGCACTTCCACTCCGGTGAGTCCGGAATATTTCTGCGGGGTGTTTACAATCAGTTCGTCCCGGCTTTCGATCATACCTCCCACATAGTAGGGCAGACCGCAGCCTGCATAGGAGATATCCTGATCTCTTGTAATGACTGTCACCTCAATGCTTCTGTCCTCTCTCTTTAATTTTGCCGCGGTTTTCGTTCCCGCTGCCACGCCGCCAATGATCAATACCTTCATGCGTTTCCCTCCTCTTCCTTTTTTTCTGCTGCAGAAAACAACTCTGGATCCGTTTAATCCGCACACATCCGATTCTGACTTAAGTATACCTCTTTGAGACCATATGTCAATAAAGCAAAACAGCACCGATCCGCTGGAAATGGATCAGTACTGTTCACATTCTCACGTATATACCGGTATTTACATATAATAATATCCCTGTCCGCCGCAGCAAAGTCCTCCGCTGCAGCAGATATTGCACAGAATGTTCGCCGCGCACAGCTTGATGCAGCAGCTGGAATCAAATGTTCCGTAGTAGCCGAACGGGCTCTGCCGCTGCTGATACCAGCTTTCACCGTTCTGAAGCCGCTGAAGCAGCATCTGGTACTGCGCATTGTCAGGCTCCAGCCGGACGGCCTCCTTTGCGTGCTCGAGCGCCGTCACATTATTGCCCAGCCCGGAATTGGCCGAGGCGCTGTAGAAATACCAGAGTGCGCTTCTCTCTTTTATTCCGTTCAGGACATTGAGCGCCTCGCTGTAGTGCCCGCTCCTGATATAGTTTGCCGCAGCCCGCAGATGGATGTCCTCCTCTGTCTGGCCCGCATTCTGATTTCCGCCCGTGCCCTGGTTACCGAACGGATCGTAGCCTCCAAAGCCTCCGAACCCTCCGAACGGACCATAGCCGCCGAACGGGCCGTAATCGCTGTAATCATTGTATCCGCCATATCCGCTTCCGGAACTGCCGCTTCCTCCGTAGGACGCTCCGTTTCCGGCGCCGGCAGAGGAGTACCCTCTCTGGCGTTCATCCATGATCTGCTGATACGCCTGCTGTATCTCTTTAAATTTTGCTTCTGCCTCCTCTTTATGAGGATTGTTGATATTCGCATCCGGATGATACTTTCTGCTCAGCCTTCGGTAGGCTTTCTTGATCTCATCCTCAGATGCGTTTCTGTCCACACCGAGTATACTGTATGGATCTGTCATGTGTTCCTTCTCCCTCCGTTTTCCGGTTATCCGACGGCGTCAGCTCTTTTTAATAAAAGTAGTGCCGCACTTCGGACAACGGACTTCTATCTTTCCTTTTCCACGCGGTATTCGTATCTTCTGTCTGCAGGACGGACATGTATATATATGATATATTCTGCGCTGCTTCCAGATATTTTTCTGGTTCTGGAAAAAGTTTCTTATCCCTGAAGTTTTGGAGAGGAACGATTGATTTTCCGCATAACGCTTTGAAATGTTTTTTGAAAACATCCTGAAATAACAGTAGATCACCATCACCCAGCCGAGCAGGTATGCAGCCGACCCGAGCACACTGCTGCCAAAGAACAATGACACAAACACAAGGACAAGTCCTGCGATAAGAAGAAATCTGGAGAACTGGTCCACCCCGTATCTTCCCTGCATAAAACGAGCTAATCTTTCTTTCATATTCATCCATCCTTCTGATATTGCCGGCGCCGGCACGTATATACCGGCGCCCAAATGTGATACAGGATATATTTTCCTCCGTTTTTCCCTCAAAGTCAATTAAAATCCTATTAATTATTCAGAATGTTGCTGCAGACTTCCTCTGAAATCAGGTAAACAATTCTTGAATCGTTAATCATCACATAACGGTTTCCATCTTCGTCGCTTCCTCCCATATACATTGTAAGAAGCTGTTCTTCATCGTCCTCGGTATATGTCACTTCGACCGTTGTTCTGGATGCCTCATCAAGACCAAAGCCCGCCAGGTCTTCATCTGCCACAGAATAATCCGCCGCGTCCGTCAGATCCACCGCGCCAAGCCCTCCGGCAATTGCCGCGATATCCTCCTCCTGCTCTTCATCTTCACTGTCATAAGTTGTTGTCTCGCCATTCTGTGTAATCACCTCTTTTACAAGATTGCCGCTTCCGATGCTCGGAAACGAATCAAGCACAGCCATATCCGAAAGCTGGTAATTCAGATCGTCAATCAGTGAACTTGCAACTGTATATACACTGTCAGTATCTCCTGTCGTCACATAATAGTCCCCGTTGGCTGTATCTCCAAAATAGATGGAAGTCACATTTCCGTCAGTATCTGTGTATTCAACAGTATATACCGGTTCGTCAAGCCCGTAGGCTGCCAATTCATCCCCATCCACGAGCTCACGCTCGGCAGTGATATCTCCCAGCGCCTCGGCGAAGTCTTCCGGGTAGGTCTGGTTCAGCGGGAAATCTCTGTCAGGCGAATAGTACCATGTTCCATCCTCTTTTACCAGTTCAATGCTTCCGTTTCCCACGTCAAAACTGATTGCGGTGATGTCCTCAGCATCCGTCTGCGTCACATGGACGACTGCCGCTTCCTCCTCTTCTTCCTGTTTTGCTTCCTGTTCGCTGTTCCACGACTGAAGCGCGAAGTAAATAACCAGAAGCAGGACAAGCACCCCTGCAAGAATAATCACTCCTCTTTTTCTCTTCACTACGCCTTCCTCCTTCTGAACCATACAGCGAACCCTGCGATCAGAATCACAGCCGGGATTCCGAAGATCATAATCATGCTGAAAAGCCCTGCATGCTGTACTGTATTATACTCCACACTTAAGCTCTTTGCCTCAATCGACAGATTCTGTACGCCCTCGAAGTTTGCCGTCACCGCATTCATAAAGAGCTGTGTATTCTCAAGCTGTGAGAAGGAGTCAGTAATGCCCTGATCGATAAGGCTTCCCGCTGTGATAACGGTAAGGCGGCTCTCCGCAGTTTCCTCACTCTCCTCACTCTCCTCACTGTCTGCTGACGTATCGGATGAATCCTCATCTTCCCCGGATGAAAGTGTTACTGTCTCGGTGGCCGTCGCGCCGATCGCATAGGAGCCTTCAGTTTGGGCATCCTCTGTAATTGCATACGCCTGGTCAGACGAGGACATAAAATCTGTCACGCTGATCGTATCTCTTTCCGGGTCTGCCAGATTCATTCCCTGCGCATAGGTAAGAAGTACCATCTGGGTGGAAATGCCTTCCGCCATATCTCCCGATACAGAAAGTTCCGGGAAAATATAGAAGTAATTGCCCTGATAGCACCTGGACGGATCTGCGATATATCCGTTCACCGGCTCCATGCCGTATTCTGTAAGGATACCGGAAAGATTTGCAAGCTCAGATGCGCCGGTTTCCCCGAAAATCACCATAATCTTGCCGCCTGATGCCAGATAATCCCTGAGCATCTGCGCCTCATCCTCTGACAGATCCGCCGTCGGCGCATACATAAGCAGAAGATCACAGTCTTCCGGGACAGCAGTCTCCATCAGCAGATTTGTCTCTGAGAGAAGATAGTTGTTTTTATCCAGCATATCAGTAATTGTTGAGGAAAGCTCTCCCTCCCCGTGTCCTGTCGTCTGGTAAATCGTCCTCTCCACATCGTTTGTCACATAGTTCACGGCGCTTGTAAGCTGCCCCTCTCCGTCAAACGAGGTATAGCTCATGCTGCCGTAATAATAATAAGAATACTCGTCAAACACAAGGATATCATCAAAGGAAACTGTCGTCGTCTTTCCCGTATCCGCGCATGAGACAACAATCGTATCCTCCGAAGCGTCGTACTCTGTAAGAGCAGACGGATGCAGCACCGGGTCAATCCATTCAATATTAATCTTATTCGACAGCGCGTCATACTTGCTCAAAAAAGTCCGGATTCTCTCATCCGTCTCGTCCCTTACAGCCAGCACGGTCATATCTACATCCGACTCAAGGCTGTCAAGAAGTTCTGTTGTTGTATCCGAAATATCATATATTTTCGTGCTGCTCACATCGAGGTTGCGGTACGCTTCCGGTATCTGTCCGACAATCAGATTAAACACAACAATTACCGCAATCACAAGTACTGTCACTCCGACACTGTAAGATCCGTGCTTTGTCCCTGAGGTATGGAAACTGTTTTTCAGTCCTTTTACGCCCTTTCCCCTGCCAATGCTTTTTATGCTTTTTAACTTATTCATGTTTTTGTCCCTCCTAACTCCAGCGTCTCTTCTGAATCGACTGTACTGTGAGGAACACAAACACAGCGATAAATGAAAGATACAGTGCAATTCCGGTCAAATCAACAATACTGTTGTCCGTAATGTCTGTAAATACAGAGGAAAGCGCCAGTCTTCCAAGAAGGTTTGTGAGCAGATTCTCATACATCTCTGACTTCACAACATAGACAATAATGGCGGCAGCAGCACCGATAATCTCAAGTCCTCCCACAATGGCCACATTTCCTGTCATATTCCATATATAGAATACTACAACCGTGAGAATAATGATTACACCTATCAGCCCGCTCACGGCTGAACTCGGCAGCATAGTAAGAATTGCTTCCCACAAATACAGCACAATCAGCACGCCAAAACTGCTGATAAACGCGATCATCTGGCTCTCGGTAAGCGATGACATAAACATGCCGATGGCGGCGTACACACATCCCAGCAGGAAAAATACACCGATGGAAATATAATCAATCGTCAGATATGCCGTTCCCTGCGACATGATAATCAGAGGAAATGCGCAGAAAATAATATTCGGTATTGCAATAACCGTCACCATGGCAAGATACTTGCCAATCACGATTTTTGCCAGGCTTACCGGCGCTGTGAGAAGAAGCTGATCTGTCTTGTTCTTACGTTCCTCCGAGAAGCTTCTCATGGTTATCAGCGGGATTCCGACGATAAATACAAGCTGAGATCCCGAAAGTGTATAGGAAAAATAAGGATATCCCGAAACCATGTTGTAAGCCATAAAATAAATTCCCGTATATGCGATCAGGAACGCGATAAATACGCACCCGACCATAGACTGAAAATATGATTTCAGCTCCCTTTTATATATCGCCAGCATTGTTCTTATCCTCCTCCCATTTCTTCTGCTTTCTGAACGCTTCCGGAACCGTCTCTTTCTGCGTCAGTTCCATAAATACGTCCTCAAGGCTGGTTCCCGCTGTCTTAAGTGTCAGAAGCGGTACGTCGGCCGATGCAAAAGCACGGAATACACGTTCTCTTACATCCTCGTCTTTCTTCTGCCGGATCATAACATTTGAGATGCCGTTTCCGCCGGCTTTGATCTCCATCATCTCAATCCCGGGCACATTTTTCAGAAGGAGACGGATCTCGGAAGGAACCGCTCTCGTCTCAAGTTCTACCGTACTGTTCTCGCCTAACATCTTTTCCAGATTCTCGGGCGTATCGCTGGCGACCAGCTTACCTCTTGATATAATCAGTATGTAGTCACAGACTTCTCTGACCTCCGCCAGAATATGGGAGCTCAGTATTACCGTATGTTTCTTTGCAAGCTTCCGGATCAGCTCCCTGATCTCTATGATCTGCTTCGGGTCAAGCCCCACCGTCGGCTCATCGAGTATAATCGTCTCCGGAAATCCGAGCACGGCCTGTGCAAGACCCACTCTCTGCCTGTATCCTTTGGAAAGATTTTTGATCAGACGGTTTTCCACATCTCTGACTCTGACCATCTTCTCTACTTCGGTTATCTCATCCTCTCTTTTTTTCTTCGGTATTCCTTTTAACTCTGCCGCAAACCGGAGATATTCCCGCACTGTCATATCCATGTACAGCGGCGGCTGTTCCGGAAGATAGCCGATATGCTTTTTCGCCTCCTCCGGTTCTTTTAAAATATCATGCCCGTCGATCAGTACCTGCCCCTCGGTGGCACCCAGATACCCGGTCATGATGTTCATTGTTGTGGATTTGCCGGCGCCGTTGGGACCTAAAAAGCCATAGATCCGCCCTGCTTCAATCGTGAAGTCCAGGTGGTCTACGGCCAGATGGTTCCCATATTTCTTTACCAGATTCCTCACTTCGATCAAGGTCTTACCCTCCTAAACATATATTTGCACTAAGCACGTTTAAAAAGGTACCAGAATTGTGTGAAGGTTCTGTGTTGTAAGTGTGACAAAGCTTTGTATCTCAGCGCCGGTCCAGAAGGGGCAATGCGGCCGGTGAAGACTTCCTACCGCAGCATGCACTCGTGCAGCTCTTCCCGCTCGATGCCCTGTTCCTCCATAAGCCCGATCAGCGTCTCCCGGCAGGAAAGCGGCGCGCACCAGGCAAGGCCGCACCCGGCTGATATCTCTCTCGGCACGGGAATCAGCCTGCCGGGAGCGTCTTTCTCCCGGCAGGCTTTCTCCATGGCCATGGCGTCCGCCGTTGTGTGAAATGTGACTACAAGTTTCCGTTCTTTCTTCCTCATTGCCATCTGTCTTTCCCGCTCTTTCCCACTCTTTTCTACTCGATCACAACAGCAAAGCCGTCATCCGTCTCTGTGGATGAAGCCTTCTTTCCGTGGTCTCTTGCATACTTTTCCACGTTCATCCTCTGGTGGGGTTCCGACACAAGCACCCGTACCGGCATCTCCCCGCTTTTCAGTGCGTCCTCCGTGAGCATAACCGGCTCCGGACAGGACAGCCCTCTTGCATCTACTTCTCTCATATCTGTTCTCCTCCGAATCTTCTATCTGCCCTCGCTGCGCCTGTTTGTAAAGGCGATCACAAAGCATACGATAATACAGATAACAACTGCGACCTGTCCCGCGGGCGGCACGGCTCCGGCCGTCACCTCCTGCGTCTCCGCGTTTAATGCTGTCGCACTCGCCGCAAGGCCGAAATTATGCGCCATCGCAGCTCCGATAAACATTCCCAGCACCGTTACCGCCGAGTCGGACGATCCCTGTCCCGCAAGAATCAGCTGGCGCAGCGGACAGCCTCCCGCAAGCACTGCCGCGAATCCGACCGCATACATTCCGAGGATATTCCAGAGATGCTGTGAGTGCGCGATAATGCCCGGCGTGTCAAACGCCGGAATGAACCGTCCTGTCGCCGCGTTAAAGATCAGCATCACAACAAAGAATCCCCCGATAATGGTCAGAAGATCAAAGTTTCTCATCAGGATCACATCGCGGATGCTTCCTGCAAAGCACATTCTCGACTTCTGCGCAAAAACACCGAAAATCAGTCCTCCCGCAAGGGAGAGAAAGATCGGCGCGTGCATGCTTCCCGGTCCGCTCTGGCTGCTCTTTAAAAGCGTCGTCGCAAGCGCTATCACAAGGATTCCGAGCATAAGAACCGGAAGCACGCCTCCGCTTGCCCTGTTCGTCATATGTGCGCGTCCGAGACTGAACCCCTTCTTCAGCGCAATCACCCCGGTGCCGACTCCGAGGATGAATCCGATCAGCGCCACCCATGCGTTCAGGTCCCCCGCCGACATACGGATAATCATGCGAAGCGGGCAGCCGAGAAACACAAGTGAACCGATTGCAAGGATCATCCCGAGAACAAATCTGGTCATCGGGGAAGATCCCGCCATGGAGCGGTATTCCTTCGTTGCCGCTGAGATCAGAAACGCTCCCAGCACAAGACCGATGATCTCCGGTCTTGCATACTGTACAGTCTCGGTCTGATGAAGTCCGAGCGCGCCTGCCGTGTCTCTGATAAAGCACGCAATACAGAACGCCATGTTGGCCGGGTTGCCGAAATACGCAAGGCAGGCGGCAACGAGTCCGCAGACCACGCCTGAGAGCGCAAGTTTTTTCTTCGAATCTGTTAAGTTCATTATAATTCCCTCCTGCTGTTTCCTGTCCGGAAACCGGCATGGGCCTTTCCCCTTCACCTCCTGCATTCCGGGGCATACTTACCGGCTTTTATTCACATGCCAGTTCCCGCACTGCCCTTATGGCAGTATCGACTTCCTCTTCTGTGTTGAAATACGAGAAACTGAACCGCACCGCCCCCTGCTCCACAGTCCCGAGCGCCCGGTGCATAAGCGGAGCACAGTGGGCTCCGGGCCGGGTCACGATCCCGTATTCCATATTCAGCTCATCGCTGACTTCCGAAGAGTCATAATCCCGGATGTTTAACGAGACAATGGCAGCTCTGTCATCCGTGTCAAAGTCTCCGTAAACCTTAATTCCGGGAATTCGGATAATACCCTCATAAAAACGGCGCATCAGGGAAAGCTCTCTCTTCCTTATCTCATCCGTACCTTTATCCATGATCCACGACACCGCCGCGCCCAGGCCGGCAATCCCGTGTCCGTTCAGCGTTCCCGCCTCCAGCGCGGCAGGCATCCGGGACGGATGGCGGGGATTGTATGTGTCCACTCCGCTTCCTCCGGACAGAAGCGGCCGGACAGAGAGACCCGGTCTGACGTACATGCCGCCGGTCCCCTGAGGTCCCATCAGCCCCTTGTGCCCGGTAAAGCAGAGGACATCAATTCCAAGCTTCTGCACATCAATCTCACACGCTCCGGCTGTCTGGGAGGCATCCACCACAAACAGCAGCCCGTGTCTGCGCGCAGTCTCCCCCGCCTTCTTAAGGTCAATCATATTTCCCGTCAGATTGGACGCGTGAGTGCAGACAATGGCTTTTGTATTTTCACGCACCGCAGCCTCCATCTCCGCAAAGGAAATGCGGCCCTTCTCATCACATCCGAGAATGGTAAGTTCTGTCCCCCTCTCTTCGCACTCCCTCAGCGGCCGGAGCACGGAATTGTGCTCAAGCACTGTTGTAATCACATGGTCCCCTCCGGCAAACAGTCCTTTTATGGCAATGTTCAGACTCTCTGTGGAGTTTGCCGTAAAGACAATCTGATTCGCATTCTCCGCGTGAAAAAAACGCGCCAGCTTTTCCCTCGTATCATAGATAACCCGTGACGCATCGAGCGCCGGACGCGACGCACCTCTCCCGGCATTTCCCATCGTGTCAAACGCGGCCATCACCGCCTCTTTCACCGCATCCGGTTTGTGAAGTGTGGTAGCGGCATTGTCCATGTAGATCATAATATTCGCTTCCTTTCTGCGTATCTGCCGTTCTCTTTTCTTCTCTGTCCGTTTCAGACCCGTCCGGGTATTATCCGTTAATCTCAGTATAATTCCCCGGCTTTTTTGCGTCTAATTGAAAACTGCGATAAAAGGCTCCCGCTTATAGATCTTTTCTATAAGTGAGAGCCCCTTTCCTTCTGTATCTCCGGATACATCTTTTTTACTGTCCTGATCAGTTTATCCGCCGCGGGAAGACTCGGATAATCCGCGTCAAATACAAGATTGATATTTCTCTTTCCGCCGCTCTCCCCGAGAGGGAACGCGAGCAGTTTCCCGCTCTTTATCTCTTCCTCCGCTGCCAGACGGGAAAGAATGGATATCCCCATGCCGCTTCCTACCGACCGCTTGATCGTCTCCTGGTTTTCGATAATGGCGGCAACTTCCAGATCCGCCATGTCGATCCCCAGCTGTCTTAAAATCCGGCTGGTCTCCTTTCTCGTCCCTGAGCCTTCCTCCCTGAGGATCAGCGGCTCTTCCCTGATCCAGCTTCCGATCCTGCTGCCCTGCCGCTCTTTGAACCGCGCAAGAGCCGGCGCGATGACGACCAGTTCATCCTGATAAAAGGGGATATATGTACACCCGCCCTTTTCGAGGACGGTTCCTGTAAATCCCACATCTGCCCTGTGGGACAGAATCATATCAACCACGCCCCCGCTGTCCGTCTCGAAAAGCTTCAGCCGCTCCCCGGGCCAGCTCTCCCGGAACGCAGACATGATCTCCGGGAGGAGGTACTGGGAGGGAACGGTGGACGCCGCGATCCTCAGCACACTCCCCGCCGGTCTTTTGTCAATTCCGAACCGCTCATATATCTTCTGCTCCAGTTCCAGCATCTGCCCGGCGTAGGCATACAGTTCCTTCCCGGACTCGGAAAGCGCCACTCCTTTTGTATTTCTCACAAGGAGACATGTATTCAGCTCCTTTTCCAGCGAAGCGATATGCGCGCTCACTGTCGGCTGCGTGAGATAGAGCTGTCTGGCAGCCGCGGAGAAGCTCTTTGTCTCCGCCACCCGCACAAACGCTTCAAGCTGTTTTAAGTTCATCTGATACTCACCTTTTCGCGCAGGCAGATCCTCGGGTGATCTGTCCCGCTCTCTTTCACTTTTCCGACCACAGAGACCTTTGTCCCCAGATCCGCCCGCTCAAGAGCCTCGAGCATCCGCTCCGCCTCATCTGCCGGCACCGCGAACAGAAGCCCGCCCGACGTCTGGGGATCACTCAGAAGATCCACATACACTTCCTCAAGTGTTCCCGGATCAAGCAGATTCTGTACATGACGCTGGTTGCGGTAAGCGCCTCCGGGAATAAGTCCCATCTCCGCGTATTCTTTCGCGCCTTCCATAAACGCGATGTCACCGGCGCCGATCTCAATCACCGCCCCGCTGGCGGACGCTATCTCGGAACAGTGCCCCAGCAGGCCGAATCCGGTCACGTCCGTACAGGCATGAACCGTAAACTTCTGCGCTGTCTCCTTCGCCTTTCTGTTAAGCGAGGTCATGACACGGATTGCCTCTCTCTCAGCCGCTTCTGATGCCATCTGAGCCTTCACCGCAGTATTGACGATACCGCTTCCGAGCTGTTTGGTCAGAATCAGCACGTCCCCCGCACGGCATCCGTAATTTTTATATACCCGGTCCGGATGGACAAGTCCCATGACGGAAAGTCCGTACTTCGGAACGTCGTCCTGGATGGAGTGGCCTCCCACAAGGACAGCGCCCGCCTCCCGGACTTTGTCTGCCCCTCCTCTAAGGATCTCCCCCAGCACATCCGGATCCACGTTCTCCGGAAAGCACACGATGTTGAGTGCGATCTTCGGCTCTCCTCCCATCGCGTACACATCGCTTAATGCATTGGTCGCCGCAACCTGCCCGAATGTATACGGATCATCCACAACCGGGGTGAAAAAGTCAAGTGTCTGGATCGCCGCGATCTCATCCGTAATCCGGTAGACCGCCGCGTCGTCCGAAGTCTCAAATCCCACGATCAGATCCTGATCGCTGAACTTCGGCAGTCTTCCCAGCACTTTTGAGAGAGTGTCCGGCCCGATCTTTGCCGCGCATCCCCCGTGTTTTGCAAACTGTGTCAAACGGATTTTCTCCATTTACATACACCTCCTACGGACGGATCACACTGACCGCATTTTTTAATGTCTCTACAATACTGTACATATTCGTGACGCTTCCGATCGCCAGCTTCTCCTTGATTCCGTAGAAGTCAAGGCATGTTCCGCAGGTCATGATCTCCACGCCCATCTCTTCCAGTTTTCTTAAATCGTCCAGACTCTCGGAACCTTCCACGGTAAGTTTCGCCCCGCCGTTGTAGAAGATGATTTTATCCGGCAGATCGTCAAGCTGGGTCACCGCAAACAAAAAGCTCTTCATCAGGATATGCCCCAGTTCATCGCTTCCGTCGCCCATCCGGTCAGAAGACACCGCCACCACAGTGCCGAGGCATGTGGGGCAGGCTGCATTTCCGCTCTGCGCGCCTGTTCCCTGTGTATTTTCTCCATTCTGCGCGCCGGCCGCCGTTCCCCTGCTGTCTTTCGCAGTTTTCGCCGCCTGTGCCGCCTCTTCCGACACGGTGATGAGCACGCGGTATTCCTTTTCCCCGAGCTGCTCCGCGGCAACGTCCGCTCCGGAACTCTTTGCCATCTTCGTTACATTTTTCATCGCAGTCTCATTATCCACAAGCACTTCAATCTCTCCGGGCCCGTTCAGTTCTCCCAGAGCCTTCTTCGTCTTTACAACCGGTATCGGGCAGATATCTCCCATGGCATTTACGGTCAGCATATCGTCATCCTTCCTTTCTCCGTCACTTCTGCGTCTCCTCTGTACTTAAGAGCCGTCTCAATGATTAAGCCCGTATCCCGCACTCTGCAGGCCGCGGACTTCCCTGTAAATTTCAGTATAGCACACAGGGACATCCCCGTCCAATTTTATTCGGTAACAGACAAGACTACTGGCACAGAAAAAAGCTGCCGCTTAGGGAAATATTCCCCTAAAAGCGGCAGCCTTTGCTGCAAACTGTATTCTTCTGATCTTCTGATCAGCTTTTCTTTCTGTTAACCTCTTTTTCCTCTCCGGACAGCACCCGCTGCGCATGCCGCTGCTGCCGCCATGCATACTGCCCAGAGCAGAACGTTTGCGTCATCTCCCGTATTCGGTGATGCAGAGTCTTTCTTATCCGCCTTATTTCCGTCTGTCTTATCTCCGCTGCCGCCACCCGGCTTATTCTGGTCTGACGGGTCCTGCGGCTTTGTCGGGTCTTCCGGCTCCGGATCTTCTTTCATCTCTTCTGTGTATACTGCATAGTCTGAGAAGTGGGTTGTCGTAAACGTCACGACACCATCCTCATAGACCGTCTTCATATCCTCCGTCTTTCCGTCCTCTGCCAGATATACCGTCTTCACGACCCGGTTCTCCAGATCTTCCGCTTCGTACGCCGCACTGATCTGAGCCTCTCCGCCGAGTTCATGCAGAGCAGTCACTTCTTCGTTCCCCTCTGCGTCTACGTTCACGGCCTCAAGCGTTACCCGGAGTAAAAGAGCGTCATCTGTCAGCGCCTCAAGGGATGCGCTCTGCTCCTCTGTAAGCATCTCCTCATCCGCCGGCTCTGCCACGATCCGCAATTCCTCATATCCTTCCGCTTCTGCCTGCGCTGCCAGAGTTTCCACTGCGGACACGCTCAGGCTCACATCAATATTCTGCTCTGCTTCAAGCAGGATTGTCTGCTCTTTTCCGCATGCTTCACATCTGTATGCAAGGAGTTCATCATCGTCCCCTGTGACTTCTTTCCACTCATGTCCGGCTGCCGGAATCTCTTCCGTCTTCACACTGCCGCACACTTCACATGTATACTCCATAACGCCCGGTTTTGTACAGGTCGGCTCTGTCTTCACTGTACCCGCGTCATATGTATGCTCTCCGGCTGCGCGGATCAGTTCGCCGCACACTGTACAGAATGAATCCTTCGTGCAGTCTGTATTTCCGTCCGGCGTATGCGGAAGTTTGTCTGTGTAATCGTCCTTCTTTTCCGATCCGCACAGCGAACAGGTATATGTCGTGTATCCTTCGCTTGAGCAGGTGGGCTCTGTCACAGCGCCTTTCACCCACTGATGGTCGCACTGCCAGCTCTTCCAGATATGAACCGTGTCCGCAATATATCCTTTCTCGAGTGCCGCCGGCAGATTCTCCTCTATATAGCCCCACTCGGAATCGACAACAAGCGATGGTGCGGACCATACATAGCTGCCGTCTTCTGATAATTCACCGTACAGCTTAAGGGTTCCGTTCCCGTTAATGATCATCTTCGGCGAAAGCGTATCGATATATGCGTCCTGCGACAGAGTAAGAGAACCTGTATCTGCCAGATTCACGGTACACTGGCCGCCGCCTCTCGCCTGAATATTGTTGATATTCAGATTGCCTGCGATATTGATCGCAGACGACCTGCCGTCAATCACTCCTGTATACAGGCTATCATTACATGTCACATCACTTCCGGCCGGAATCGTAAGACTGCTGTCATACAGTTCGATGATTCCGGATACTGTCAGCGTACCCGAAAGCACTGCCTGAGCATCCTCTCCCATATATCCGCCCCAGACGCGGATATCGCAGTCCAGCGCAGCCCCTTCACCGTGAACAGTACCGTCCAGTCTGAGACTTCCATTGCCTGTCACAGAAGCTCCTGCCTCAAGTTCCAGCACACTGTCAAGACCGATATATGTGCCATATGCATTCGTCTCCAGAACTCCTCCGTTCTTTACCGTCAGATTCGGGAACTGCTGGTGGTCCGTATCTTCATCGATAATAAAGCGGCCGCCGTTCTCGACTGTAATCTGAGCATGGTCATACCAGTCCGGAGAAAACATCTCCTGAATCTTTGCCTGGTTGCCCGAATGGTGCCATGTTCCGTAAATCGTAAGGCTTGACGTATGGGACTCCTCAATCGATACCGGGACAATATCCGGATGAACCGGTGCTTTGACGATAACTGTCACGTTTGACGGGATCACCCAGTCGCCGCTGAAATAGAGTTCCTTGTCAATGACCATTGTCACTTCCTCTTCCGGCCACTCAAACCCGTGCGTCGCGTCAATATCGAATCCATAATTTGCCCAGTCTTTGGCTTCCTCACTCTTTATCAGCCAGTCTTCCCATGTCGACACGGTATAGGGAGACGCTTCGGTCACCTTCACCGGGATCACACTCAAAAGCATCACAAGAGCGAGAGCCGCGCCGAGAATACCTTTCCTTTTCACAAAAATTCCCTCCTCACAACATATCTTAACTCCATTTTGACATTCACAAGATGTCATTTCTGAATTATCTTATCAGAAAATTTCCTGTTTTTCAAGCATCTTCAGGGAATTTCACATCTTTCCCGCGCAGTCTGCCTGTGTTATAATAACACGGTCAATATACGATATACGCAGTATGCAGCTGCTGGTATATTTCTTAACGAGGGAAACAGAAAGGAATCATATCTTATGTGGATTGCTGATAACTGGAAAGACTATGAAGTCATAGACTGTTCAAAGGGGGAAAAGCTGGAACGCTGGGGCGATTATCTTCTCATCCGTCCCGATCCCCAGGTCATCTGGGATACGCCGAAAACTCATACCGGGTGGAAAAAGAGAAACGGCCACTACCACCGGAGCAAAAAAGGCGGCGGGGAATGGGAATTTTTCAGTCTGCCGAAGCAGTGGCAGATCCATTATGCAAACCTGACATTTAACTTAAAGCCGTTCAGCTTCAAACACACCGGACTTTTCCCGGAACAGGCGGTCAACTGGGACTGGTTTTCCGAAAAGATCCGGACTGCCGGACGTCCGGTGAAAGTGCTCAATCTCTTTGCCTACACAGGCGGCGCAACGCTCGCGGCCGCAGCTGCGGGAGCACACGTAACCCACGTGGACGCCTCAAAAGGCATGGTGACCTGGGCGAAAGAGAACGCCGTGTCTTCCGGACTTAAAGACGCTCCGATACGCTGGCTGGTTGACGACTGTGTGAAATTTGTAGAACGTGAGATCCGGAGAGGAAACAAGTATGACGCCATCATCATGGACCCGCCGTCATACGGAAGAGGCCCAAAAGGAGAAATCTGGAAAATCGAGGATATGATACACCCGCTCATTAAACTGTGTACAAAGATCCTCTCCGATGATCCGCTCTTCTTCCTCGTAAACTCTTACACGACAGGACTTGCTCCCGCTGTGCTGACTTACATGATCGCTACAGAACTCAAACCCTGGGACGGAACTGTCGATTCACAGGAAATCGGGCTTCCGGTGACCGAATCCGGTCTGGTACTTCCGTGCGGTGCCTCCGGGCGCTGGGAGCGGAACTGATCAGAGTCCTCATGATCAATGTTATACGATCAGAATCAGAAAAACTCTGTGCAAACGTTTTTTTCGTCTGCACAGAGCTTTATTTTTCTATCTATTCTGCTGGCTGTCATTCCGCTGACAAGCAATAAATTCTACTGATAGTCAATCACGTCGATCCATTTCATAAGGAATTCTTTCTCCAGCTCATTGTCCTTTGTGAGCTGTGCTGCCGCAACGATCGGAAGCCACTGCTGTACATACTGTCTTGCCGTATCGCTCTTCTTGCAGAACAGATTCATATACAGATCTGCTGTCTCCTGATCTTTCAGCGCGAACAGAAGATATGTCATGGCTGCGTCCGCACTCGCATTTCCCTGTGTTGCGTGCGCCCAGTCGACAACGGTCATCTTTCCGTTCTTTCCGACGATGACATTGCTCGGGTTGAAGTCACCGTGGCATACTTTGTTATGCTTCGGCATACTCTCAAGACGGGTGAGCAGCTCATATCTTGTCGTCGCATCAAGCTCTTTCAGACTGTTAATCTGGCGGGTCAGCTTGTCTTTCATACCTTTGAGCAGAGGGAATTTCTTGCTGTGTACCTGAAGCTGAAGGTCAACGAAATCTTCCATGTATTTCGCCATATTGCTCTTGTCGGACTGCATCATTTCTTCCAAAGTCTTTCCGTCTTTATACTCGATCTCAAGCGCCCATTTGCCTTCAATCTGCGTAACACTTTTTACTTTCGGAATATCAAGTCCGGTCTCCTCAATCTGGGAAGTAATCAGCGCTTCGTTAAATACATCCGACTTCGGATGTGTCTCCGCGAAAACCTTAACAACACTGTCATCACATTTGTAAACTGTTTTGTACGCACGTTTCACGATAATGTTTTTTTCTTCAAGCTTCATAAAATATACCCTCCTTGAATCGATTTTCGATCTGATGGGACTATTATACACCACGAAAATTGAGAAAAAAACCCCTCCGGAAGAAATTTGTGCATTTTTTAACTAACTTTTTTTACTTATTTTTATTGTCATTTCTTTAACAATTATGCCTGCTTTCCACGCTGTGTACCTTCTCACCAGGCTCGAAAGGACCTCGCCAAGTGTTCAGGCATCGCGCGCGGGCATCCGCCTTCCTATCCCTTCCGCAGTGCGCTCGCTCGATTTCGCTTCGCTTCATCCACTCTGTGTACCTTCTCACTAAGCTCGAAAGGACCTCGCCAAGTGTTCAGGCATCGCGCGCGGGCGTCCGCCTTCCTATCCCTTCCGCAGTGCGCTCGCTCGATTCCGTTCCACTCCATCTCGCGCGCGGGCATCCGCCCTATGAAAAAGGACAGGAGTCCGGAATTTCATGCAAGCATGATTCCGGACTCCTGTCCTTTTTCGCACTGCTGATTGCTTACGCGACTATTTGCCGTAGTAGCATTTCAGGTAGATTTCTTTGATTTCTTTGATGAGCGGGTATCTCGGGTTTGCTCCTGTACACTGGTCATTGAATGCCTGCTCGCACATATCGTCCAGAGTATCCAGGAAGTACTTCTCGTCAATTCCGTAATCCTTGATTGTCTTCTTGATACCGATCTTCTCTTTTAAGTCTTCCAGTTTCGCGATGAAGTTCTCGAATACTTCCTCATCTGTGTTTCCTGTACAGCCTGCGAAGCGTCCGAGTTCTGCGTATCTCTGAAGAGCGTGCGGATACTGATACTGTGAGAATGTTCCCATCTTTGTCGGAACCTCTGCAGCGTTGTATCTCATAACCTCTGTCAGGATGACAGCGTTTGCAACACCGTGCGGCAGGTGATGGAATGCTCCCAGCTTGTGAGCCATGGAGTGGTTTACTCCGAGGAATGCGTTTGCGAACGCCATACCTGCCATACAGGAAGCGTTGTGCATCTCCTCACGTGCGTGCGGGTCATTTGCACCGTTCTCATATGCAGACGGAAGATTGTCGAATACCATCTTCACAGCCTTCATAGCAAGACCGTCTGTGTAGTCTGTAGCCATGATGGATACATATGCCTCAATTGCGTGAGTCATAACGTCGATACCGGATGCGCTTGTCAGTCCCTTCGGAGCTGTCATCGCATTGTCAACGTCTACGATTGCCATGTTCGGAAGCAGCTCGTAGTCAGCGATCGGCCACTTAACGCCTGTTGTAGCGTCTGTGATGATTGCGAACGGAGTTACCTCGGAACCTGTTCCTGAAGAAGTCGGGATTGCTACAAAGTAAGCTTTCTCTCCCATCTTCGGGAATGTATATACTCTCTTACGGATATCCATGAAGTCCATAGCCATGTCTTCAAAGTTTGCTTCCGGATGCTCATACATCAGCCACATGATCTTTGCAGCATCCATCGCGGAACCACCGCCGAGAGCGATAATTGTGTCAGGCTCGAATGCTCTCATCTGAGCAACACCTTCCTGAGCGCACTGCAGTGTCGGGTCCGGAGCAACATTGTAGAAGCATGTATGCTGGATTCCGAGCTCGTCGAGCTTCTCCTCGATCGGCTTCGCGTTTCCGTTCTTGTAAAGGAATGTATCTGTAACAATGAATGCTTTCTTCTTGTGCATTACTGTTCCGAGCTCGTCAAGAGCGACCGGCATACAGCCTTTCTTAAAGTATACCTTCTCAGGTGTTCTGAACCACAGCATATTCTCTCTCCTCTCGGCAACTGTCTTCACGTTAAGAAGATGTTTTACTCCAACGTTCTCTGATACAGAGTTTCCGCCCCATGAACCACATCCAAGTGTGAGTGATGGAGCCAGTTTGAAGTTGTAAAGATCGCCGATACCGCCCTGTGAAGAAGGTGTGTTGATCAGAACACGGCATGTCTTCATCGCCTCGTAGTGTTTCTGGATCTTCTCTGTCTCTGCCGGATGAACATACAGGGAAGATGTGTGTCCGTATCCTCCGTCAGCGACAAGCTGAGCTGCCTTTTCAAGCGCCTCGTCGAATGTCTTTGCACGATACATTGCAAGTACAGGAGACAGTTTCTCGTGTGCGAACTCCTCGGAGATATCAACAGACTCAACCTCACCGATCAGGATCTTTGTGTTTGCCGGAACTTTAACTCCAGCCATCTCTGCGATCTCAACCGCAGATTTTCCGGGGATCTTGCTGTTCAGCGCGCCGTTGATAATGATTGTCTTACGGACTGCGTCGAGTTCCTTGCCCGGTTTCAGGAAGTAGCATCCTCTGTATTCAAACTCTTTCTTAACTGCGTCATATACACCGTCCAGAACAGTTACAGACTGCTCAGAAGCACAGATCATACCATTGTCAAATGTTTTGGAATGGATGATGGAGTTTACGGCCATTCTGATGTCCGCTGTATCGTCAATGATAACAGGAGTATTTCCAGCGCCTACACCGAGTGCCGGCTTTCCTGAAGAATATGCGGATTTAACCATTCCCGGACCGCCTGTAGCAAGGATCAGGTCGGAATCTTTCATAACTGTAGTTGTCAGTTCCAGTGACGGTGCGTCAATCCAGCCGATAATTCCTTCCGGAGCTCCGGCCTTTACAGCTGCCTCGAGAACTACCTTTGCAGCCTCAATCGTACATTTCTTTGCAGCCGGATGGGGGCTGATGATGATCGCGTTTCTTGTCTTCAGACAGATCAGTGTCTTGAAGATAGCTGTAGATGTCGGGTTTGTCGTCGGGATAACTGCAGCGATCAGACCGATCGGCTCTGCAACTTTTTTGATTCCGTAAGCCTTGTCTTCTTCGATTACACCGCATGTCTTTGTGTTTTTGTACGCGTTGTAAATGTACTCTGCAGCGTAGTGGTTCTTGATGACCTTATCTTCCATGACACCTCTCTGTGTCTCTTCAACTGCCATTTTAGCCAGCGGGATACGGGCCTTGTTGGCTGCCATAGCTGCCTCATAGAAGATCTTGTCAACCTGCTCCTGAGTGTAAGTAGCAAAAATCTTCTGAGCTTCGCGCATTGCTTTCATCTTTGCTTCAAGTGATTCTACACTGTCGATGAACTCTGGCACTGCTGCTTTTTCTTTCTTTGCCATTTTGATAAATCCTCCTGTACTTCTTTCAATCTGGTTTACTACCACTGTTCTTAGTATAATCCGATTGTTAAACAATTGTCAACCGTGCAATTGTTAATATTTTAACGTTATAATTTTAACATCATTTGTGCATATTATACAAAAAGCTGCCTCTCAGACACATTTCAGTGTCCGGAGGTAGCCTTCAAACCGATAATTCCTATCAGGAGCAGGGAGACGAAAAACATCCTCGCCGCAGTCACCGGCTCTTTAAATAATATGATTCCGACAATCACCGCTCCCAGAGCGCCTATGCCTGTCCATACTGCATAGGCTGTTCCAAGCGGAAGTGTTTTTGTCGCCTGTGAAAGAAACAGGAAGCTGATAATCATCCCAATAATTGTAAGTACTGTAAATTTAATCTCCGTAAAACCTTCCGAATATTTCATACATGTAGACCAGACAACTTCCATTGCCCCTGCGATTACAAGATAAATCCACTCCATTCTTTCTCTCTCCTCTCTTCTTTTGCAGCGATTCAGTCACCGGAAGCAGCGAAAAGCGCTGAAACTGTATCTTCCAATGGCCTGACGATACAGAATCAACGCTTTTCATTTAAAGCATATTTACCCGGCGGTAAATCAATCTCTATTCAGCTGACTATACAAGCTCAATCAGAACTTCCATGGCAGCGTCGCCCTTGCGCTGGCCGATCTTGACGATTCTTGTGTAACCGCCGTTTCTGTCGGCGTACTTCGGTGCGATCTCATTGAACAGCTTTTCTGCCATATCAACTTTCTTTGTGTTGGCTTTCTTTCCGGAAGCCTTTGCCGGAACTTCAGTTACCGGGCAGAGCACCTTGAGCATCTCACGTCTTGCGTGAAGTCTGCTCGGCTGATCCTTGCGGATCTTCTTCTCTGTCTCATCATAAACTGTAACTTTCTTTCCATCGACAACTTCTTTCACTCTCTTGCCGTCTTTGTCCTTGCGGGCAACTTTAGCTGTCACAGTTACTTCATCATAGTTGTCTTTCTCTCTTACAGCCATAGCGATCAGGCCCTCCGCTACTTTGCGGATCTCTTTTGCCTTAGCCTCTGTTGTAACGATCTTTCCGTTGTTGAGCAGAGCTGTTACCTGATTTCTGATCAGAGCTTTTCTCTGTCCGGAAGTTCTTCCGAGTTTTCTATACTTTGCCATTTTATTTATTCCTCCTATATTTCCGTCACAGTTCATACGCGCCGGTCACAAAACAGCACTTGCGTGCTTACCGCGGCTTCCGCCGCTCTTTGCTCATGAACAGACGCTCAATACATGGCTGAACTATGACCACACATTTGGTTATGCATCTTCGGGCTTACTAATCAAATGCCCCGCCGCGCTCTTCGGGCTTACCGACAGGATATTTGTATTTAACGCAGGGAATTATTCATCTCCCTGGTTGAGCTCGAGGTTGAGCTCTTTGAGCTTGGCAAGAACTTCCTCAAGAGATTTGCGTCCGAGGTTGCGGACTTTCATCATATCCTCAGGAGTCTTGTTTGTCAGCTCTTCAACCGTATTGATTCCGGCTCTCTTCAGACAATTGTATGAACGTACGGAAAGCTCCAGCTCGTCAATGCTCATCTCAAGCACTTTCTCTTTCTCGTCATCCTCTTTCTCGATCATAACTTCAGCAGCCTGTGCCACCTCTGACAGATCGACAAAAAGTTTCAGATGTTCGCTGAGTACTTTCGCAGCAAGGCTGACAGCCTCATCCGGAAGCATCGTTCCCTTTGTCCATACATCAAGCGTCAGTTTGTCATAATCCGTGATCTGTCCCACACGGGTATTCTCTACAGTAAGGTTCACCCGCTCAACCGGTGTGTAGATAGAATCAATCGGGATAACGCCGATCGGCATGTCCTCTGTCTTATTCTTATCTGCACTAACATATCCTCTGCCTTTTGTAATGGTCAGTTCCATATACAGTTTGCAGTCTTTTCCGCCGCTTAATGTAGCGATGACCTGTTCAGGATTGACAATCTCGATATCGGAATCAGCCTGGATATCGGCGCCTGTTACAACGCCCTCTCCTTCAAACTCGATGTACGCAGTTTTCACTTCGTCTGACTCAGATGTGTTCTTGATTGCAAGTGACTTCAGATTCATGATGATCTCCGTCACGTCCTCTTTGACCCCCGGAATTGAGCTGAATTCGTGAAGAACACCGTCGATCTTTACGGAACTTATGGCAGCTCCCGGAAGAGAAGACAGCATAATCCTTCTCAGGGAATTGCCGAGCGTAGTACCATAGCCTCTCTCAAGCGGCTCTACAACGAAACGCCCATACTTCTTATCATCTGATACATCCGTAATTTCAATATTAGGTTTATTAAAATCAAACACTACACAGACCCTCCTTGTGGGTTTTAAAATGTTGAAGGGGATACGCTGTTGCAGCCGACATTACTTGGAATATAACTCGACGATCAGCATTTCATCTACAGGAACATCGATTGCTTCTCTTGCCGGAAGCTCTTTCACTGTTCCCTTAAGATTCTCTGAATCAACATCAAGCCAGTCCGGAATCAGGTTTCCGCCTGTGACTTCGAGAATCTCTTTGTATCTCTGTGAGCCTTTTTTGTTCTCTTTGATCTCAATCGTATCTCCGGCTTTTACAAGGTAAGACGGAATGTTTACCTGCTTGCCGTTTACAAGTACATGCTTGTGATCAACGATCTGTCTTGCTTCTTTTCTTGTTCTTGCAAATCCCATGCGGAACATCACATTGTCCAGTCTGGACTCAAGAAGTCTCATCAGGTTGTCACCTGTCATGCCTTCCATCTGTTTTGCCTTTGCATAGTAATTTCTGAACGGTTTCTCAAGAACTCCGTAGATGAATTTTGCTTTCTGTTTCTCGCGAAGCTGAAGAGCATACTCACTCATCTTTCTGTTTGTTCTCTTTAACTGTCTGTTAGATTTCTTATTGATCCCAAGATAAATAGGATCCATGCCTAAAGAACGGCATCTTTTAAGAACAGGAACTCTGTTTACTGCCATGTCTATCCTCCTAAATTTATACGCCGCAGCGGTCTGTCTTCACCGCTGCCTGAATTGCTATCCGGTATATTAACGATCAAACTTACGATTAGACTCTTCTGCGCTTCGGCGGGCGGCATCCGTTGTGCGGTACCGGAGTAACGTCCTTGATGCTCACTACATCAATTCCGCATGCCTGAAGTGCACGAATTGCTGCCTCTCTTCCTGATCCCGGGCCTTTTACAAAGACATCTACTGACTTAAGACCATGTACGAGAGCAGCCTTTGCCGCTGTCTCAGCAGCCATCTGAGCCGCATATGGAGTAGATTTCCTTGAACCTCTGAATCCCAGGCCGCCTGCACTTGCCCATGAAAGAGCATTTCCCTGTGTATCTGTTAATGTAACGATTGTGTTATTAAAAGATGACTGGATATGCGCCTGTCCTCGTTCAACGTTTTTCTTGACACGTTTTTTTGTTACTTTTTTCGCAACTTTCTTTGCCATTTAAACTAACCTACTTTCTGGAATTTACTTTTTCTTATTTGCAACAGTTCTCTTCGGACCTTTGCATGTCCTTGCGTTTGTCTTTGTCTTCTGACCGCGTACCGGAAGTCCTTTTCTGTGACGGATTCCACGGTAGCATCCGATCTCTCTGAGTCTCTTGATGTTCAGCTGAATCTCTCTTCTGAGATCACCCTCTACAACCTGAGTCTCATCGATCACTGCGCTGATTTTCTTTACTTCTTCACTTGTAAGATCTCTTACACGTGTGTCAGGATTTACTCCTGCCTCTGCGAGAATACGGTTTGAGCTTGTTCTTCCGATTCCATAGATATAAGTCAGACCGATTTCTACGCGTTTGTCTCTTGGTAAGTCTACACCTGCAATACGAGCCATGTGTTTTTCCTCCATTTTCTTTTCAAATCATTACTTTAACTGAGGCTGCGGATGCGGGGCAGTATCTTTTGCTCTGCCGATGGTGTCTTGCATCCTACCGGGGTATCTTCTCCCGATATCCCAGCCCAGGCGACGGCAGTAGTGACGCCTTCGCCCTTTCCCGGCACGGACTCTGTCTTTTCACTCTTTCCGGACAAATCCGCCAATGCAAACGCCGGGTATTAGAAGCAATATACAATCGCATCTTCCCCCTCCGCGACAACACTTCGGGCTCCCGGACCGTCCCGGGAGAAAAAAGATGCCAGAACACGCGCTCTGCCGGTACCTGTGTGCAGATGCGGTGTATCCTTACTGTATATCAAACAGCTCTACACACTGCCTTGTGTGTCAGCTGTCAGCCGCCTAAATCATGTCGCACGTCTTCCATATATTTACCGATAACGTGCATTAATCCGATGCACAATTAACCCTGACGCTGTTTGTGCTTCGGATTCTCACAGATTACTCTGATGCTTCCTTTTCTCTTAATAATCTTGCATTTTTCACAAATCGGTTTTACTGATGATCTAACCTTCATGTCAAATCCTCCTTCCCTTCTGTGCTTTGCCTTTACTACACGGTACTTTTGGGCACACCACCCCAAAAGTGACCATTTCATAGTATAGCATCAAATGCTTTCACAAGTCAACAACTAATTTATTATTTTTTCTTTCGTTTACTTGTCTCTCCATATAATTCTGCCCTTGCTCAGATCATAGGGGGACATCTCCAGTGTCACCTTATCTCCCGGAAGGATCTTGATAAAATTCATTCTCAGCTTTCCGCTGATATGGGCAAGAACAATGTGCCCGTTTTCCAGTTCTACTTTAAACATTGCGTTCGGGAGCTTCTCAACTACAACTCCCTCGATTTCAATTACGTCAGCTTTTGACATTCTTAATCCTCCTGCTGTTACGTGCGCTTCCTGCCCGGAATTTAAACTGTCTCACTGTCCGGGGCAATTCTCCTGATAAATTCCCGGATCCGTCCGTCATCCGCGGATCCGGTAAACCGCTCCTTCAGTATGGGCTGAAGGTGCCTGCTGTTTTTTCGTTTCATGCGGCGGACGCTTCTTGCGTCTCCGTCCGCCACATATACATATTCGCCTTCGGTCCGGATTATCACATAGACGCGGTTCTTATCCCGCCCTGCTTTTGACCTTACAGCCATTCCTTCTTCCAGCTTCATCTGCCGCCTACTCTCCCAGGATCTCGACGATTGCGGCAAATACGTCATCGATCTCTGCCGTGCCGTCTACTTCTCTGAGGATTCCCGACTGTGTATAATAGTCGATCAGCGGCTGTGTCTGCTCGTGATATACGCCGAGTCTTTTCTGTACGGTTTCCGGCTTGTCATCATCTCTGAGAATAAGACTTCCGCCGCATTTGTCGCAGATTCCTTCCTGCTTTGTCGGAGCATATACGATATGGTAAGTCGCTCCGCAGTCCACACAGGCTCTTCTTCCGGACATACGGTTCACGATGTTTTCATCGGGAACCTCAACATTGATCGCATAATCCACTTTCTCATTCATACCGGCGAGTGCCTGATCCAGCGCTTCCGCCTGCGGAATTGTGCGCGGGAACCCGTCCAGGACATATCCGTCCGCGCAGTCGTCCTGTTTTACACGGTCAACGACGAGATCAACGACAAGTTCGTCCGGAACAAGAAGTCCCTGATCCATATAGGCTTTTGCTTTCTTTCCAAGCTCTGTCCCGTTTTTGATATTCGCACGGAAGATATCTCCCGTGGAGATGTGCGGTATGGAATATTTATCCGCAATTTTTTTGGCCTGTGTTCCTTTTCCGGCACCCGGCGCTCCAAGCATGATAATCTTCATAAATCTGCCTCCGATTTTGTGTGTAATAAACGTACATTTTCCATATAACTGAATCTGTGGACCTTATATAAGCCATGAGCCCGCATCGTTTTGCCGCAGATTGAGGCAAAACAGGGCGAGCTTGAATGTGGCTTAATATCCAAGGAAACTGTTTGTCATGTTGCTTCCTTTATTATTTAAGAATCCTGTATAATTTCTCACAAGCATCTGTGATTCGATCTTCTTGATCGTATCAAGCACAACACCCACGATGATGATGAGGGATGTTCCTCCGAAGGAAACATTCGCCCCGAATACACCGTTGAAGAAATACGGGATAACCTGAACGATAATCAGACCGCACGCACCTATGAAAATAATATAGTTCAGTATTTTCTGCAGATACTCAACTGTTGGCTTGCCCGGACGGATGCCGGGGATAAAGCCTCCGCTCTTCTTCATATTGTTCGCGATCTCCATCGGATTAAATGTGATCGATGTGTAGAAGTACGCGAAGAATATCGTGAGCAGAATATAAACTACAAGTCCGATCGAATAAATTGGCCTGTCGGGATCGCACCAGTTGTTGGAATTCATACCCGCGAGGATCTGACTTCCAATGCCTGTTCCGTCTCCTGCACCTACGAAGCTGGCTATCACGATCGGCGTCTGCATCAGTGATGATGAGAAGATGACCGGAATAACGCCGGCTGTGTTGACACGCAGCGGAATATGTGTCGACTGGCCGCCGTACATCTTTCTTCCCTGCACTTTTTTGGAGTACTGAACCGCAATTCGTCTCTCACCGCTCTGCAGGATTACAACAAAGACAGTGACAACAAGCAGGACGATCAGGATAACCGCTGCCGCAAGTCCTGCCTGAGCGATCTTCTTTCCTGCGATGAACTGTTCGTACAGCGTCGTGAAATCACTCGGGACTCTGGAAAGAATATTGATCAGAAGTACAATCGATATACCGTTTCCGACACCGTTTTCTGTGATCCGCTCTCCGATCCACATCAGGAATGCGCTTCCCGCTGTGAGAGTGCATACAACGATCGCACAGTTGACAAAGTTATAGTCTTCCAGGAGCCCCTGGCGTCCAAGTCCTACCGCAAGAGCAGTAGACTCAATCAGCGCGAGACCGACCGTCACGTATCTGGTAATCGCTGCAATCTTCTTTCTTCCCTCTTCTCCCTCTTTACGCATTTCCTCAAGTTTCGGAATTGCAATCGAGAGAAGCTGCATGATAATGGATGATGTAATATACGGCGTGATACTCAGAGCAAATACTGAGAAGTTTGTAAAGGAACCGCCGGTGAACGCTTCAAAAAAATTGAAAGCGTCACCGGTCTGTGATTCAAAAAATTCCTGAATAAAGGTTGGATCAACGCCGGGAGTCGGCAGCTGTGACCCAAGCCTGACAACGATAAGCATTGCAAATGTGTAAAGAATCCTTCTTCTGATATCTTCAATCTGAAATGCTCTCCGTACTGACTGCAGCATTAGATCACCTCTGCTTTTCCACCAAGTGCTTCGATCTTCTCAGCAGCCGCTGCGCTGAACGCGTTGGCCTGAACTGTAAGCTTCTTAGTTAACTCTCCATTTCCAAGAATTTTAACCCCGTCTCTCGGGTTTTTTACGATACCTGTCTCAATCAGTGTCTCAACTGAAACAACAGCTCCGTCTTCGAATCTCTCAAGAGCTCCCAAGTTAATTCCCACGATTCTCCTGGAGTTTCTGCATGTGAATCCTCTCTTCGGGATTCTTCTGTATAAAGGCATCTGGCCACCTTCAAATCCAGGTCTTGTTGCACCTGAACGGGCTTTCTGTCCCTTATGGCCTTTGCCGGCTGTCTTGCCGTTTCCTGAACCATGTCCGCGGCCTCTTCTGAAATTATCACTCTGCTTTGAACCGTCTGCCGGTCTTAAGTTTGATAAGTCCATGACGTTACCTCCTTATCTTTCTTATGCCTCTTCTTCAACCTTTACCAAATGTCTTACCTGCTGTACCATACCTCTGGTGGCTGCATTGTCCGGCAGTACGACTGTTCTGCCTGTCTTCTTGAGACCGAGAGCCTCAACTGTTTTCTTATGCTTGGGTACGGCGCCGATTGTAGACTTTACTAACGTAATCTTTAAGTTTGCCATTTCAATCTTACCTCCTTATGTGACAGATCTGAATTTAACAGCTTCTGTCCGCTTAGCCCACGATCTCCTCAATGGATTTTCCACGAAGTCTTGCAACTTCCTCCGGTGACTTTGTATCTTTCAGACCGGCAAGTGTAGCGAGAACTACGTTCTGCTTGTTGTTGGATCCGAGAGATTTTGTACGGATGTTCTTGATTCCCGCCATCTCGATCACAGCACGGGCCGGACCTCCGGCGATCACACCGGTACCGTCCGGAGCGTTCTTAAGAAGTACGGAAGCGCTGCCGAATTTACCGATCACATCATGGATTACACTTGAATTGTTGTCAAGTGAAACTGTGATCATGTTCTTCATCGCGTCCTCTCTTCCCTTGCGGATCGCTTCCGGGATTTCTGTGGCTTTTCCCAAACCTGCACCAACATGACCGTTGCCGTCTCCGACAACCACTAAAGCTGTGAACTTGAAGTTACGACCACCTTTAACAACTTTGGTAACACGTTTGATTGATACCACTTTTTCTAATAATTCCATCTGACTAGCATCAATACGTTCCTGTCTCATCTGTGTTCTCCCTTCCTAGAAATTCAGCCCAGCTTCTCTTGCTGCGTCTGCCAGTGCTTTGATTTTACCCTGGTAAATGAAACCGCCTCTGTCGAAAACGACGTCAGTGATGCCCTTTTCCTTCGCTTTCTCAGCGATTACTTTTCCGAGGTATGCAGCCGCATCAACGTTGTTGGTCTTCTCAAGTTCTGCCTTCACATCTTTCTGAAGAGTGGAAGCCGCTACCAGAGTATTTCCCTTCACGTCGTCAATGATCTGAGCATACATATGATTATTGCTTCTGAACACAGCAAGACGCGGTCTCTCAGCAGTGCCGCTGAAACGGTTGCGCAGCTTCATGTGTTTTTTTCTACGAATTTCGCTTCTTGATTTCTTACTAACCATTTTCACACTCTCCTTATTTATTTCTTACCAGTCTTACCGACTTTACGTCTGATGACCTCATCAGCATACTTGATACCTTTGCCCTTATACGGCTCCGGTCTTCTCTTGTCTCTGATCTCCGCTGCGTACTGTCCGACTTTCTCTTTGTCGATACCTTTTACAGTGATCTTGTTCTGGCCTTCCAGAACTGTCTCAACGCCTTCCGGATCGATCATCTCAACTGGATGAGAATATCCAAGGTTCAGTGTCAGTTTATTTCCCGATTTGGCTGCTCTGTAACCAACTCCGTTAACCTCAAGAACCTTCTCATATCCCTGAGTAACACCTACAACCATGTTGTTGATCAGTGTTCTTGTCAGGCCGTGAAGAGATTTCATCTTCTTAAGGTCGTTCGGTCTTGTTACAGTTACTTCTTCGCCTTCAACTTTAATTTCCATTTCTGTCGGAAGCTCTCTTGTAAGAGTTCCCTTCGGACCTTTTACAGTCACTACATTTTTCTCTGCAACTTCTACAGTTACTCCTGCAGGAATTGCTACCGGCAGTCTTCCTATACGTGACATACCATTTCCTCCTTAACTTAGATTTTCGGAACAGCGGCTTTAGGCTGCTCTGTTTTCAGTTGCATGCGCCTGTCGGCGCGAGGTCTTTTAGTTGCTTTCGGCTTACCATACGTAGCAGAGTACTTCTCCGCCTACGCCGAGTTTTCTTGCCTCTTTGTCTGTTACAACGCCTTTGTTTGTAGAAATGATGGCTGTTCCAAGTCCTCCGAGAACCTTCGGAAGATTCTCTGTGCTTGCATATACGCGAAGTCCCGGTTTGGAGATTCTCTTCAGTCCGGAGATAACCTTCTCGTTCTTGTCAGCGCCGTATTTCAGCGTGATATGAATTGTCTGGAAGTGTCCGTCTTCTACAAGGTCATATTTTGCGATATATCCTTCATCAAGAAGAATGTTTGCGATAGCAACTTTCATCTTGGATGCCGGTACATCAACTGTATCATGTTTTGCAGTGTTTGCGTTACGGATTCTTGTAAGCATATCTGCAATCGGATCGCTCATAGTCATTGATAGTTTCCTCCTTACCAACTTGCTTTCTTAACACCGGGGATCTGTCCTTTGTATGCCAGTTCGCGGA
Source organism: Ruminococcus turbiniformis (assembly GCF_020687545.1). Taxonomy (GTDB): domain Bacteria; phylum Bacillota; class Clostridia; order Lachnospirales; family Lachnospiraceae; genus Mediterraneibacter; species Mediterraneibacter turbiniformis. Next base: position 78,198 of record NZ_JAJEQX010000001.1, read on the forward strand.
AGCAGATACGGCAGATTCCATATTTTCTCAAATAAGCGTGCGGACGTCCGCAGATTCTGCAGCGGCTGTACTCTCTTGTGGAGAATTTTGCTTTGCGCTGCTGTTTGATTTTCATTGATGTCTTTGCCATGAATTTCCCTCCTTACTTTGCAAACGGCATATTGAACTGTGTCAATAATTCACGTGCTTCCTCGTCAGTCTTGGCTGTTGTAACGAAGATTACATCCATACCTCTGACTTTGTCGATCTTGTCGTACTCGATCTCAGGGAAAATCAGCTGCTCCTTGATTCCAAGTGCATAGTTTCCTCTTCCGTCAAATGCGTTCGGGTTTACACCTCTGAAGTCACGCACGCGGGGAAGTGCAAGGTTGATCAGACGATCAACGAACTCGTACATTCTCTCGCCTCTTAACGTAACTTTGCATCCGATCGGCATACCCTCTCTGATTTTGAAGTTAGCCACGGAGTTCTTTGCTCTTGTGACAACCGCTTTCTGTCCTGCGATTTTCTCCATGTCAGAGATTGCAGACTCTAAAACTTTTGCGTTGTCTTTTGCCTCGCCCACACCCATGTTGATTACAACTTTGTCGAGCTTCGGCACTTCCATAATATTCTTATATCCGAATTTCTTGATCATTGCGTCAACGATCTCATTCTGGTACTGTTCTTTCAGTCTACTCAAAGTCCTGGACCTCCTTCCTCGAATTAATCAATCACTTCGCCAGTTTTCTTCGCGAAACGTACTTTTTTGTCGCCATCCATCTTGAAGCCTACTCTCGTTGTCTCGCCCTTGTGTACATACATTACGTTTGACACATCGATGTAGCCTTCCTGATGCACGATGCCGCCGTTCTGGTTCGCTGCGCTCGGCTTTGTGTGCTTTGTCAGCATATTGACGCCTTCAACCAGGACTTTACCGTCTTTTTTGTTTACAGCGATAACTTTGCCTTCTTTGTCTTTATCTTTTCCGGCGATGACCTTGACAGTGTCGCCCTTTTTAATCTTCATAGTTGACATCTTTACGCACCTCCCTACAGTACTTCCGGAGCCAGAGAAACGATCTTCATGAAGTGTTTCTCACGAAGCTCGCGGGCTACTGGCCCAAAAATACGTGTTCCACGCGGGTTTAAATCATCTCTTATAATAACGGCAGCATTTTCATCGAATCTGATGTAGGAACCGTCTTTACGACGTGCGCCTTTCACAGAACGAACAACTACAGCCTTAACGACATCTCCTTTTTTCACAACGCCGCCTGGTGTTGCATCTTTAACAGTCGCAACGATCACGTCACCGATGCTCGCATATCTTCTTGTAGAACCGCCAAGTACACGGATGCACAGCAGCTCTTTCGCACCTGTGTTGTCTGCTACCTTCAGTCTGCTTTCTTGCTGTATCATGCAGGTAAACCTCCTTCAAATTATTTCGCTTTCTCCATGATTTCCACAAGTCTCCATCTCTTGTCCTTGGACAGCGGCCTTGTTTCCATTACTTTTACTGTATCTCCGATCTTACACTCATTGTTCTCATCGTGAGCTTTCAGTTTGTAAGTTCTTTTTACAATCTTCTTATAAAGCGGGTGTTTTACATGGTCTTCAACTGCAACAACGATTGTTTTGTCCATCTTGTCGCTGACAACCTTGCCCGTACGGGTTTTTCTAAGATTTCTCTCTTCCACTTTCTTTCTCCTTTCAATCATTTTCACAGGGAAGTTAAGGCTTATCGGCCTGCCTCTGTAATCAGAGTCTGAATGCGTGCGATATTCTTTCTGACTTCCTTGATTCTGCTTGTGTTGTCCAACTGATTTGTGGCATTCTGGAATCTCAAGTTGAAGAGTTCCTTCTTAGCAGCTACTAATTCCTGATTTAATTCCTCTACGGATTTTCCTCTTAATTCTTTTACAAATGTATTAGTTTTCACTGTTATCACCGCCTTCTAAGTCTGCGCGAGAAACAATTTTGCATTTGCAAGGTAACTTATGCATTGCAAGTCGAAGTGCCTCTCTAGCTGTTTCCTCTGGTACTCCTGCAATTTCAAACATTACACGGCCCGGTTTCACTACTGCTGCCCAGTACTCTACTGTACCTTTTCCGCTACCCATACGAGTCTCGGCAGGCTTAGCTGTGATCGGCTTATCCGGGAAAATCTTGATCCAGACTTTACCGCCACGTTTGATGTAACGTGTCATGGCAACACGGGCTGCCTCGATCTGATTGGAACGGATCCAGCACGGCTCCGTTGCAACGATACCGTACTCACCATATGAGATCGTGTTACCTCTGAGAGCTTTTCCCTTCATGGTACCACGGAACTGTTTACGACGTTTCACTCTTTTTGGCATTAACATTATTTATCGCTCCCTTCCTTATCTGCTTTCGTCGGAAGAATCTCGCCTTTGTAAATCCAAACCTTTACACCGACTTTTCCGTAAGTTGTGTCAGCTTCTGCGAATCCATAATCAATGTCTGCTCTGAGTGTCTGCAGCGGAATCGTACCCTCGCTGTAGAACTCTGTACGAGCCATATCAGCGCCGCCGAGACGTCCGGATACGGAAGTCTTAACTCCGAGCGCTCCAGCCTTCATCGTTCTCGACATGCAGGATTTCATGGCACGTCTGAAGGAGATACGGTTCTCAAGCTGCTGAGCGATGTTCTCAGCCACAAGCTGTGCATCTCTGTCCGGTCTCTTGATCTCCTTGACATCGACAATCAGCTTCTTGCTGCTGAACTGCTCGAGCTCTTTTTTCACTTTCTCGATCTCTGAGCCGCCCTTGCCGATAACGACACCCGGCTTAGCTGTATATACAGTGATCTTAACGCGGTCGGAAGCTCTCTCAATCTCGATTCTGGAGATTCCGGCGCTGTATAATCTCTTCTTCAAAAATGTTCTGATCTTGTGATCTTCAACAAGGTTGTCGGCAAAATCTTTCTCTGCGTACCATTTGGAATCCCAGTCTTTGATTACACCGACTCTCAAGCCATGAGGATTTACTTTCTGTCCCATAATGCCCTCCTATCTTTCATTCAGCACAATTGTGATGTGGCTCATTCTCTTCTCGATCCTGTAAGCCCTGCCCTGTGCTCTCGGTCTGATTCTCTTCATTGTCGGTCCTTTGTTTGCGTAGCATTCCTCAATGTAAAGGTTTTCTGCGCTCATACCGTTGTTGTTCTCAGCGTTTGCGATTGCTGATTTCAGCAGTTTCTCTATTACTGTAGAAGCATATCTCGGGTTGTAAGCTAAAATACCGAGTGCTGTTGTTACATCCTTACCTCTGATGGCATCCAGAACGTAGCAGGCCTTCTGAACAGATACCCTTGCGTAGGAGATCTTTGCTGAAGGTCTTGTATCTCTCTGCTCGTTTCTCTCTCTCTTGATCTGGGATCTATGTCCTTTTGCCATGGATGAACCCTCCTTTCAAATATACAATCTTATCTGACTTTCGACTTCTTCTCGTCTTTGCCGTGTCCTCTGTAAGTTCTTGTCGCAACGAACTCACCGAGTTTGTGTCCTACCATGTCCTCTGTAACGTATACCGGCACATGTCTTCTTCCGTCATGTACGGCAAATGTGTGCCCTACGAATGACGGGAAGATTGTAGAACGGCGTGACCATGTCTTTATAACTGATTTCTCACCAGATGCATTCATAGCGTCTACTTTTTTCAGTAAGTGTTCGTCTGCAAATGGTCCTTTTTTAAGTGAGCGAGCCATAGGTTCTAACCTCCTTGTGAATCTAATTATTTAATCGCTTTACCATCTCTTCTTCTTACGATCAGCTTGTTGGAAGCTTTTTTCTTCTTGCGGGTCTTAAGACCAAGTGCCGGTTTACCCCACGGTGTACACGGACCCGGGCGGCCGATACCTGTCTTACCTTCACCACCACCGTGCGGATGGTCGTTCGGGTTCATAACAGAACCGCGTACTGTCGGGCGGATACCCATATGACGCTTACGTCCAGCCTTACCGATGTTGATCAGGTTGTGCTCCCCGTTTCCTACCACACCAACAGATGCGCGGCAGATGATCGGAACCATTCTCATCTCACCTGACGGAAGTCTTAAAGTTGCATATTTGCCTTCTTTAGCCATGAGCTGTGCGCTGTTTCCAGCGGAACGAACAAGCTGTCCGCCTTTTCCAGGATAAAGCTCAATGTTGTGTACCTGAGTACCAACCGGAATCTCGGAAAGCGGCAGGCAGTTTCCTACTCTTACCTCTGCTTCCGGTCCGTTCATAACGGTCATACCGTCTGTCAGTCCTTCAGGAGCAAGAATATAAGCTTTCTCGCCATCTGCATAGCAGATCAGGGCGATGTTTGCGCTTCTGTTCGGATCGTATTCGATTCCGATTACAGTTGCCGGAATTCCGTCTTTCTTTCTCTTGAAGTCTACGATTCTATATTTTTTCTTAGCACCGCCGCCGCGATGTCTTACAGTGATTTTACCCTGTGCGTTGCGGCCTGCTTTTCTTTTCTTGGAATCCAGGAGGGATTTCTCAGGAGTTGTCTTTGTGATCTCAGAGAAATCAGAACCTGTCATCTGTCTTCTGGAAGGTGTATATGGGTTATAAGTTTTGATTCCCATTACTTTCTCTCCTTTCGTTAGCTCTAATTATTCGTTTCACGGATTTGCACCGTATATCCGGGATAAACAGAGTGAGGATGATTTCAGATAAGACTGCCATGCTTGCATGAGCAGGATTATATGAAATTATCTGAGCGTGTAACGCGACCGAGAGGCTTTTGCCTCGAGGGTGCTCTGTTTATCGGTTGCTGTTTATCAAAGGATTTACAGTTCGCTGCGCTAGGCTCGAAAAGACCTCGCCAAGCTCCGCGAACGGGCCCCGACTAAAACTCGACCTGCGTCTTCGACTGGCTCTCGTTAAGTCTACAGGCCCTCAAAGATCTCGATATCCTTGCTGTCCTCTGTAAGCTGTACGATCGCTTTCTTTGTCTTAGCTGTCTTGCCGTATGTCATACCGCGTCTTCTGTTCTTTCCGTCAAGGTTCATTGTGTTCACACTCTTCACCTTTGTTCCCTCGAACATCTTCTCAACAGCCTCTTTGATCTGATTCTTTGTAGCCTCTGTGTGTACAAGGAATGTATATTTCTTGTCAGCCATCAGATCCATGCTCTTCTCTGTGATAACCGGTTTAAGGATTACATCATAATACTGAACGTTTGCCATTATGCGTACACCTCCTCGATTGCAGCAACAGCAGCTTTTGTTGTGATCACTGTGTTGTATTTCAGGATGTCATACACGTTGATTGTGTTTGTACGTGCTGTCTTGACATCCGGGATGTTTCTTGCGGAGATCTCTACGTTTGTGTTTCCGTCTTCCAGAACCACGAGCGCTTTGTTCACGTTCAGGTTGTTCAGAACGTTCACGAAGTTCTTTGTCTTGATCTCGTCAAATTTCAGCTCATCGATTACGATGAATTTGTTCTCTTCCACTCTGGAAGTAAGCGCGGACTTGAGAGCTGCTCTCTTCTCTTTTCTGTTCATCTTGAAAGAGTAGTCTCTCGGAACCGGAGCGAATACAACGCCGCCGCCTGTCCACTGCGGAGCTCTTGTTGAACCCTGTCTTGCGTGACCTGTTCCTTTCTGTCTCCACGGTTTTCTTCCGCCGCCGGAAACTTCAGAACGTGTCTTGGCTTTCTGTGTTCCCTGACGATTGTTTGCAAGCTGATTTACGACTGCCATGTGTACAAGGTGCTCGTTTACCTCAACACCGAATACAGCATCATTCAGTTCGATGGTATCAACTTCTTTACCTTCGATATTGTAAACAGATACTTTTGCCATCTGTGTGTTCCTCCTTTCTTACTGTCAGCCTAGTTGCTCTTCTTAACGGATTCTTTGATCGTTACAAGGCACTTCTTCGGTCCCGGTACAGAACCTTTTACAAGGAGAAGGTTGTTCTCAGCGTCAACTCTTACTACTTCAAGATTCTGAACTGTGATCTTCTTGTTTCCCATCTGTCCAGGCATTTTCTTGCCCTTGAATACCTTGCTCGGATCAGATGCAGCACCGTTGGAACCGGCATGACGATGGAACTTGGAACCATGTGTCATAGGTCCTCTGCTCTGTCCGTGACGCTTGATTGCGCCCTGGAAACCTTTACCTTTGGAGATTGCTGTCGCATCGATGTGGTCGCCCTCAGCGAAGATGTCAGCCTTGATCTCCTGAGCCAGTGTATATTCCTCAGCATTGTCGAATCTGAACTCTTTTACATATCTCTTTCCGGATACGCCTGCTTTGTCGAAGTGGCCTTTCTCAGCCTTTGTCACACCGTTTCTGTGTGCAACTGCTTTCTTTCCGCTGCCGTCTTTTGTGACAATCTTCTCTTTCTTGTCAACAAAACCAACCTGTACAGCACTGTAGCCGTCGTTCTCAACTGTCTTAACCTGTGTTACAACACAGGGACCAGCCTGCAGAACAGTTACCGGAATCAGTACTCCGTCTTCGTTGTTGAAGATCTGAGTCATTCCAACTTTTGTAGCCAAAATAGCTTTCTTCATTATAAATACCTCCTGTGATTTACAGCGGAACGCTTTCGCGCTCATCCTAAATGTTAGGACGTTACTGTTTTAATGTAGCTGTCCGTCTTATTTGGACTTCATTTTGATATCAATGTACACACCTGCCGGCATTTCCAGTCTGGAAAGAGCATCTACCGTCTTCTGTGTCGGTGTGATGATATCGATCAGTCTTTTATGAGTTCTCTGCTCGAACTGCTCTCTGGAGTCTTTGTCCTTGTGTACCGCTCTTAAAATTGTCACAACCTCTTTCTTTGTCGGCAGCGGCACCGGTCCGCTCACCTGTGACCCATTCTTCTTAACAGTTTCGATGATTTTCTTAGCGGATGCATCAACGAGCTGATGATCATACGCCTTCAGTGTGATTCTCATTACTTGACTTGCCATAAAAAAAGTCGCCTCCTTTTCGTACTTGTAACCCAGTACGACAAGCGGTGACTGTACACTCCCCCGTGTGTGTCGTGAGAAACATACACGGCGCTCTCGCTTTTTGCAACCTCGTGTCCGGACTTTTCGCCCTTTCACAAAGCGAGATACTGTTGTGATTCGTACAGTGACTTGTCGCCAGTTTCCTAACTTGACATTCGCTCCACGGAAAACCTGCCTGATGCTTATGTTTTTGCTTTCGGCAGCAACCTCACGCTTCATCGCTATCATGTCACAGCTTTTTCAGTATATCGGATCAGGGAATTTATTTCAAGAGGTTTTTGAGAAATATTGTATTTTTTTTCGTACAATCCGGTTATTTCATTAAAAACGGATTATCGGCAGATAATGGCGTTTCTGCACACACATTAAAACAGCCGGTACAACGAACCAAAGCATGCCGCTAAACTTCGTTGCATCGACTGTTTTTAATTATATTAGCATGCAGACTATTTTTTCAGTCAGTTCTATCTCCTAAAATTAAATGTATCCGGATCCGGGCCCACGCGCAGATTTTCATTTAAAGAGCTGATCTGCTCCATCTCCTCGTCTGTCAGGCTGAAGACAAACACATCAGCATTGCTTCGCATCTGCTCCGGCTTCACCGATTTTACGACAAGGAGAATCTCCTGCTGGATATCCCATCGAAGAACAACCTGGCTGCAGACTTCTGATGCCTGGCGGCGATCTCCTCTATAAGGGGGTGTTTCAATATCTGCCCCTGCATCAGCGGTGACCACGCCTGAACCGCTATTCCATGACCGGCGCAGAACTTTCTCAGAGGCTCCTGCGTCAGTTTCGGATGAATCTCGATCTGGTTGATCACCGGAACCACATCAGAAACCGCGAGCAGCTTTTCAAGGTGATACTGCTGAAAATTGCTCACACTGACAGTGTGTATCTTTCCGTCTTTATACAAGTCTGTCAGGGCCTTCCACGACTCCTCAAAGGCATCCTTCCCCGGTCAGTGAATCAGGTAAAGATCCAGATAGTCCAGTCCCAGCTTCTTGAGGCTGTCTTCGTATGCCTTAATCGTCTCGTCATAGTTCAGATAGTCATTCCACACCTTTGACGTGACAAAGATGTCTTCTCTTTTAAGTCCTGCTGCCTCCATTCCTTCTTTGATTCCGCTTCCGGTGTCTTCCTCGTTCCCGTATATCTGAGCGGTATCAATCAGACGGTATCCGTTGATGATAGCCTGTTTCACCGCCTCTTTTGTCTCCTCTGCCGATACCTTGAACACTCCGAAGCCGAGTCCCGGTATTTCTGTTCCGTTATTAAGTTTTACTCTTTCGTCTAATTTCTGAATCATTTTTCTTTTACTCCTTACCACCACTTAATCTGTTCTGTAATATATTCCCTCAGTTCTATAAATTTCTTCGACGCCACATCTCTCGGATGGGGAAGGTCGATCTTCACTTCTTCCTTGACCGTCGTCGGCTTCTGCGAGAGAATCAGACAGCGGTCTGCCAGATAAACTGCTTCTTCTATATTATGTGTGATAAAGATGACCGTACTCTTTGTCGCAGTCTGAAGCTTGATCACCTCATCTTCCAGATAATATCTCAGCTTCAGATCCATCTGCCCGTAGGGCTCATCCATCAGAAGAAGATCCGGCTTCATCGCGAAGCTTCTTCCGATCACAATCCTCTGCTCCATGCTGGCGGACAGTTCATGGGGATACCGGTCCCGGTACTCTTTCAGCCCGAGCATGTCCAGTATATATTCTGTCACATTGTCCGTCTCATGTTTCGGCCGCTTCTTCGTCTCCTGCCCGAACCGGATATTCTGCTCCACAGTAAGCCACGGGAACGCGGACTGCTCCTGAAACACAAAAGACAGGTTATGCTTCTTCGGGTCCGCCTCCTCCCCGTCTATGAAAATATTTCCGGAAGTCGGTTCCAGAAGCTTGACAAGCAGATTCAGAAAAGTCGTCTTGCCGCACCCTGTCGGTCCTACAATGCAGACGAACTCCCCCTTCTTTATGTCAAACGAGATATCGTCGAGGACAAGCAGGTCGCCGAACTTTTTCGTCAGGTTTCTCACACGCACTTTCGCCTTCGTATCCATACGCTCTCCCTCCTACAGCACAAGCTCAAAATCTCCAGCAATCCGGTTTCTGAGTTCCAGAAAATCCGGATGCGTATATTTTCTCGGCCGCTCCATGTCCGGAACGTACTCCTTCGCGATCGTGGAAGGAGAGCCGCCGAGCAGGAGGATACGGTCTCCCAGGTAAACCGCTTCTTCTATATTATTAGTGACAAAGATTACCGTCCGCTTCGCCTCTTCCCATATTTTGAGAAGCTCTTCCTCCATCTGGTATCTCGTCTGCGCGTCCAGGGCGCCGAAAGGTTCATCCATCACCATGATATCGGACTCCCCGGCGAAAGCCCTGGCGATCGCCACACGCTGTTTCATTCCGCCCGAAATCTGATTCGGGTAGTGATTCTCAAAACCGGACAGTCCGACGAGCTTCAGATACTTTTCCGCCTTTTCCTTCCGCTCCTGCTTTCCCATTCCCCGGAACTTCTGATTCATCTCCACATTCTCCATCACCGTCTTCCAGGGGAAAAGGGCGTACTTCTGAAACACAATCCCGATATCCTTCGTGCTCCTGCTGCCGTCCGAGAACTCTACTTTCCCCTCATAGTCCGTGTCAAGCCCCGTGATAATGTCGAGGAGAACAGACTTTCCGGACTTACCCGCACCGAGAAGAACAAGGAACTCATTTTCTTTTACTTCTATATTAATGTCATCCAGTACCTGATGCCGGACCTGCTTTTTGTCCTCAAATGATTTCGACACGTGACTGATGCTTATCTTTGTTCTGTTCTCCATGGACACAGTTTCACCTCCGCTCTGTTCAATAATGCTGTGATAAGAGCGCTGACGACTCCGATCACTACCATGCCCGAAAGGATCAGGGCGGAATCACCGCTGTCCATTCCTCGGACGATCAAAAAGCCGACGCCCTGTCTCGCGACAACCATCTCCGCCGCAAGCACACACATCCATCCCGTTGACAGAGACGTCTTCATTCCAGCTACGATGGACGGCAGGCTGGCAGGAAGCACCACCTCGAACATCGTCGCCCTGTCACCGGCGCCGACCGACTTTGCCGCTTTAAACAGCATCGGGTCAACCTGACGGATTCCGGAATACGTGTTCAGCACAATCGGAACAACCGCTCCGATAAACACAATGATTACTTTCGACGTCTCTCCGATCCCGCACCAGAGAATGATAAGCGGGATCCACGCAATCGGCGGTATCGGCCGGATAATCTCAAACACCGGCCACGCAATATCGTGGAACGTCGGATACCATCCCATCAGAATACCGAGAACAATACCGAACACGCACGCCGCGGCAAACGCGGAGAGAACCCTTCCAAGGCTCACCAGTATGTGGACCGGAAGCGTCGCGTTGGAAATCGGATTCACAGTGATATCCGCTATCTTCTTTATCACCGCCGCCGGCGTCGGCATGATATCCGGCTTCTGCACACAGAGCACTCCCCACAGCACGACCAGAATCCCGATCGACAGAACCGGCAGTATATAATAGATCATTTTCTTTCCTTTTTCTGCCATATCTATTTCCTCCACGGCGCTATATGTCTTTCAATCCGGCCGAGCACAAAGGACAGAAGCGCTCCCGTGCATCCGATCACGAGCATACCGACCACAATGATATCCGGACGTATAATCGTTCTTCCCATCTGTATCATATATCCGAGTCCGTTTGTCGAAGCGAGCATCTCCGCCGCAACGAGAGTGGACCAGGATGCTCCCAGCGACAGGCGGATTCCCGTAAATACCATCGGAATGGCAGACGGGATACAGATTTTTGTAAAGATCCGGAAATGTCCCGCGCCCATCGTCTTCGCTACATTGATGTAAACCGGATTCGTCAGCTTCACCCCCGTATAGGAGTTGATCACGCAGGGGACAAAAGCCGCCACGAACACGATAAACACTTTCGCCGGCATCCCAATTCCGAGGAACAGGATTACAATAGGAATCCACGCAATCGGCGGAATCGGCCGGATCACTTCAAACATCGGATTGAGCAGCAGCCGCGCCGCCTTGAAGTATCCCATCACAAGCCCCATGGGGATCCCAATCACCATTGCCGTGATAAAACCGATCATCGCCAGCTTAAAACTGCTCAGGAAATGCTCCTGCAGCGTCGCTCCGTCCGGATCGGCCGAGCGCAGTTTGTAAATGAACGTCTCAAGCACCTGCCCGGGCGTGCTCATCGTCCGTTCAGAAATCACCCCCATAGACATGAGGAGCTGCCATACTCCCAGAAATATGCCAACTCCCACACATCCGAGCAGAATTTTTCTTATAAGCTTCTTTTTTCCACTCTTCATTTATTCTTCACCCAAGTCTTTACTGCTCTTCCATCAGCTCTGTAATCAGTGAATTGTCGATAAATCCTTCTGATATCAGCTTCTCTTTATCACTTTCCGATATCCGGCCTTCCTGGACGAAAATATCGACGTATTTCATCACGATCTCGTCCGCCTTCGTCTGTCCGGGTTCTCCCGTGAACAGTTCCGCCTGCTCCGCAAATGTGGGCAGCGGACGTTCTTCCACGATCATCCTTGTCTCCTCGGCGCTGACGGTAAGCCCGTTGTCGATCTCCATTGTTTCAAGCGTTTCCGAGAGTTTGTCCGTATCATCCTTCATCTCTTCACAGTGCTGATAATACTGCTTAAGCCAGGCTTTCACCGTGTCTCTCTTCTCGCTCAGCGCTTTCTCGCTGGCCACAACAACGATCGGGATCTGCTCCCCTGTAGCCACTCCGCTGGCAGCCAGCACCCAGTCCTCATCTACGCCGTACGCAATCGGCGGCCAGCAGGCGAGAACATCACCTTCTCCGGCCTTGAACGCGGTCAGCGCCTGGGACGGATCCATATGAACGATTTCCACATCACTCTCGGAAAGCCCGAGTTTCTCCAGCACAACCGCCAGCATCAGATGAGAGCTTGTCGCGGTCGGACAGAGAATCTGTTTCCCCCTCCACGTATCGGCATCCCCGTAAATATCCGGGCATCCTTCCACTGCGCCCTGCACGGTCAGGATATCACTGTCCGGTCTCACATAAAACCGGGGAGATACTGTATCATCCACGGAGAATCCGATAATCTTAAGTCCGTAGGACACTCCGCCGAATATGGCCGGCGGCAGTCCGGTGACTCCGACTTCCCATTCATCCGCTCCCAGCGCCTCATTCTGTGTATTGCCGGAAACAAACATCAGCGACTCTGTAGAAAAGCCTTCATACAGACCTTCTTCCTCCGCGATATAGATCGGAATGCCCTGTGTATACGGCTGATTTCCGATAACAAGAGAATTTTCCGCGCTTCCCGACCCGCCGCACGCAGTCAGAATCAACATTGAAAGACAGGTCAGCGCACATATCAGTCGTTTTTTCATCTCTTCCCTCCTGTACGTGAATTATACTCATCAGCCCCGGCTCCCGCCTGACGGGCTGATCCGCTCCGGATTATTCGCTCTTTACGATTTGCTCTTTACGGCTTCTCTTGCCGCCTCGGCAATATCTTCTGCCGTAAGCTTAAACAGTTTCTTCAGATAATCAAGCGGTCCAACTTCGCTGAATCTGTCGTGAACACCGATCGCCTTTAACGGAACCGGATACTTCTCCGTCACCACATCGGAAACAGCTGAGTGGAGTCCTCCGAGAATATTGTGGTTCTCACAGGTTACGCCGCATCCCGTCTTCTTCAGGGAAGCAAGAACCGTCTCCTCATCAATCGGTTTGATCGTATGTACGTTGACCAGCTCTGCACTGATGCCCTCTTCTTTCAGAATCTCGACAGCTCTCAGCGCTTCTGCAACCATGATGCCTGTTGCCATGAGGGTAACATCTGTGCCCTCCCGGATCACATCTGCCTTAAAGAGATCGAATTTGTAATCATCATCAAAAATGTCCTCTGCTTCTTTACGGATTACGCGGACATATACCGCTCCGTCATACGCTGCGATCTGCGGGATCGCCTGTCTTAACTGACGCTCATCCACAGCCTCAAAGATCACAAGGTTTGCAATGCTTCGCAGCGCTCCGATATCATCCAGTGCGGAGTGCGTTGCTCCGAGGATCGTCGCCGAGATTCCGGGGTCAGATCCCACGATCTTGACATTCAGCTTCGGGTGGCAGATGGAGATGGCGATCTGGTCCAGCATCCTTCTTCCTGAGAAGGAAGAAAAGGTATAGATAAACGGTACCATTCCGTAAGCTGACATCCCGCCCGCCACGGACGCCATGTTGCCTTCACACACGCCGATGTTGAACGCTCTGTCCGGATATTTGTCCTGAATCCAGAAATTGTCGTGCGCACCGGCCATATCCGCGCTGATCACACAGATTTTATCATTGGTCTGCATCAGTTTTTCTACTTCCTGTGAAAAGATTTTCCGCATTTCCATAATCGTTCTCCTCCTCAACCCAGCTCTGCCAGCGCCTGTGCTTCCATTTCCTTTGTAATCGGAATATGGTGGTTCTTCGGTGCCATTGATTCAAACATCGGGATTCCTTTTCCTTTTACCGTATTGAGCAGAATTACGCTCGGCACGCCTTTTGTCTCTTTCGCTCTCTCAATCGCCTCATAGATCTGCTCCACATCGTGGCCGTCAATCTCCTGGGCGAAAAATCCGAAGGATTCCCATCTGTCTTTCATATGATTCATGCTTACGATTTCATCAACCCAGCCGTCACACTGTGCTTTGTTCACATCCACAAAGGTGATCAGGTTGTCAAGGCAGAACTGGCTCGCCGTCATGGCCGCCTCCCAGATCTGACCTTCCTGACACTCTCCGTCTCCGACAATCGCGTAAATGTATGCGTTGTCTCCCACGATCTTTGACGCCTTTGCCATGCCTGCCGCACAGGAAAGTCCCTGTCCGAGTGATCCTGTCGACATGTCGATACCGGGAGTTTTCAGCATATCCACATGGCTCGGAAGAATCGTTCCCGGCTTGTTCAGCGTGTAGAGCTCTTCGATCGGGTAGAAGCCTTTCTGCGCCAGTACGGTATATAACCCCGGACCGCAGTGTCCCTTTGACAGGACCAGTCTGTCGCGTCCTTCCATGTACGGGTTTTTCGGATCTACATTCATACATTTATTATAGAGAACTGCCAGCAGCTCTACCATGGAGAGTGCTCCGCCGATATGTCCCAGGCCGAGTGAAGCGATCTGCTTCACTGTGAGCCGCCGGGTTTCCTTACAGAATTCCTGCAATTCCAAAACTTCTTCTCGTTTCATATATAACCTCCTGCATTTTTTCGTATTTCGCTGTCCTTATTTTACTTTCCTGCCTGAACCTGCGCCTTCGCGTTCTGCTCCTTAATGATTCCATACGCACTCACGAGGATGATCACACATCCGATAAGAGCTGTTGTTGTCGGTACTGTACCGTAGATGAAGATCGTCAGCACCATTGTGATGATCGGAATCAGAAGAAGAATTACCTTTACCACCCAGGCCGGCAGCTCTGCCAGCGCCTTGTAGTACGAAAGGAAGAGGCAGTACTGCATAAGTCCGGATACTACAAGCGAAATCAGGATTCCCGTGCTTCCGAATGCGATCGGAATATCGTCCATAGCGCCTGTTGCGATAAATGTGGTGATGAACAGTGTCATCGTGATCAGACTGTTGTAGTATGCGACCGTCATCTGACTGATCGGCACTTTTTTCTGTTTCAGTATTCCGGAGATGTTGAATGTATTCCATGTCAGGAGAACCGCACTTATGATGAAGAAGATGTCTCCTGCGTTAAATGTCATCTTTGTGAAGTCAGTTCCGATTACCATGAGCACGCCGATGAACATTGTAAGTGAGAATACCCAGTCTTTTTTCGTCAGTCTCTCTTTGTAAATCAGCCATGATGCGAAGTTAACCATCAGCACGTCTGTTTTGAGAAGGAAAGCTCCGGTCTGCTCATTTCCGAACTTGAATCCGAAAAAGTTTGTAAAGTTGACCGAGAATCCTATAATACCGATGAGCAGCAGTTTTGGCAGCAGCTCTTTTACTGTAAACAGATCTTTGAATTTTCCCTGTGTCAGCAGTGTAATTGTCAGCAGCGCGATTGTAATGACAAAAGTAAATACTCCGGTTGTAACTGTATGCGTCTCGGTATCACATACCGACGCGATTTCTTCGCAAGAGACCGCATGAACCAGATTCTCACGAAACTCGTCGATGCCGTCGAGGAGACAAGTTACTTTGCCGTACGCATCGCCGACCAGTATTTCTTTCTGGACGCGATCGCCAGCGACCGCAACATAAAGGCGGATCCGAAGATCGGATGCTTCTACCGCATCGAAGATCCTTCGGCGATCTCAAAAGTATTCGCCAATTATTCCCGTGTCTCGGTAAACACCGTCAGATACGAGGTTGACTTTGGCCAGGAGGAAGTGGGGATGAACAGCATGGCGATTCCCTTCAAGAAAAACGGAAACCTGCTCGGCGCTATTGCGGTCAGCGGACCGTCGACGCGTTTCACTTCGAGGAAAATGGAGCGGGCCTACGAGGAATATTTAAAGATACTGGAAGAATTCGGGATGCAGGACTGCATCTGAGAAGAGATAAGCCCGGATTTACGGGCGCTGCATGTACAAATGTCGCCTGTACAAGGGCTGCCTGTACAAGCCTGCAGAAGGGCTGTCTGTGCAAAAAACCAGGGATCTTATGGAAGACGCAAGTCCTCCCGGATCCCTGGTTTTCGTGCTGTCTACAGTACTTTTTTTCGCGGCATTTTGGCCGCAGTATTATGTCCGCAGTATTTATTTCAGAAGTTCGTATATCTCCGGGAACACCTGCACGCTTCGCTTCAGTATCCCTTTCACATACGCGATCAGGATCCCGTAATTTGTCATCGGCACATTCTGATCCGCCGCACAGCTTAGGCGGTATTTCATTTCCCTTTCATTCAGCATGCATCCGCCGCAGTGGATAATCAGTCTGTACAGCGTCAGATCATCCGGAAACTCCGTTCCGGACGTCGTCTCAATCTTTATGTCTTTCCCCGTATATTCCCGGATCCAGCGCGGGATCTTCACTGTCCCGATATCGTCGCACTGTCTGTGGTGCGTACACCCTTCGCTGATCAGCACGGTATCCCCGTCCTGCAGAGTGTCAAGAGCCGTCACTCCGGCGACAGCCTGCGCAAGGTTTCCCTTGTACCGCGCGAAAAGAATCGAAAACGAAGTGAGAAGAACGTTCTCCGGCGTATCTTTTGAGACCTGGCCGAACGCCTGACTGTCCGTGATCACAATTTTCGGTCTCTCTTTCAGACGGTTCAGAGCATCTTTCAGCTCGGTTTCCCTTGTGACAACCGAAACTGCTCCCGCTTCCAGAATATCTCTTATCGTCTGCTGCTGCGGCAGGATCAGTCTCCCCTTCGGCGCCGCAGAGTCAATCGGTACGACAAGCACTGCTACATTCCCGGGAGAGAGAAGATCCCGGACGAGATATTTTTCAGGTTCCTCCGTATTGACTGCTGCTGCGATCTTTTCCTTCAGGTCAACGATCCCTTCCCCCGTTTCCGCGCTCACCGCAAGAATCCTGTCAGCCTCCGTTCCGAGAGACGCACGGATTTCCGCTTCTTTCTCCTGGGGCATCAGATCACTTTTGTTGATAACGATAAGATAGGGAATCTCTTTCTTCCGGATGCGCTCGATCAGCAGAAGATCTTCCGGACTCGCTCCCGCAGTTCCGTCGATCACAAGCACTGCTGCGTCCGTCTTGTTCAAAACCTGATAGCTCTTCCTGACACGGAGCGCTCCCAGATCACCCTCATCGTCTATCCCCGGCGTATCCATCATAACAACAGGTCCCAGCGGGAGCAGCTCCATGGACTTGTATACCGGGTCCGTGGTGGTTCCTTTCACATCGGACACAACCGCCAGATCCTGACCTGTAACCGCATTCATAACGCTTGATTTTCCCGCGTTTCTCCTTCCGAAAAAGCCGATATGCACCCGTTCCGACATCGGAGTCTGATTCATACTCATACTGGTTCCTCCTTCTTTTCTCCGTTTTCGTGTTCCTCCAGTTAATCATGGGACTTCTGAATGCCGCCTGTACAATCACCGAAAGTGCCCGAAGGCACATTCCGGGATTGTAAGCGGTCGCCAAGGTCCCGGGCAAGCCCGGACTTTGGCTCGTCGCCTGTACAAAAACGGGACGCCGCCTGCAAAAGCGGATGCGCCCCGTCGCTGCATCTTTCCCATTCGGTTTTATTTTACCACAATTCTGCGGAAATTTTTCTTTCCTTTTTTGAGGATAATGCCCTCTCCCGCAAACGCGTCTTTCGCATAGGAAAACGTGATATCGCCGACTTTTTCTCCGTCAACGGCCACTCCGCCCTGCTGCACGGCGCGTCTCGCCTCAGACTTGGACGGCACAAGGCCGCTCTTTACGAGCATTGTGAGAATGTCAATCTGTCCGTCTGTGAAATCAGCGTCCTCCAGTTCCGCCGTCGGCATCTCAGCTGCATTTCCTTTGCTGAAAAGCGCTCTCGCACTCTCCTGCGCCTTCTTTGCCTCTTCTTCCCCGTGAACGAGTTTCGTCAGCTCATATGCAAGGATCTCTTTCGCCGTGTTAAGCTGCGCACCCTCCCAGGAATCCATCTTGTCGATCTCTTCAAGCGGCAGGAAGGTCAGCATACGGATGCACTTCAGGACATCCGCGTCCGCCACATTTCTCCAGTACTGATAGAAGTCAAACGGAGACGTTTTCTCCGGATCAAGCCATACGGCACCGGACTGGGTCTTTCCCATCTTCTTTCCCTCGGAGTTCAGAAGCAGAGTGATCGTCATCGCTCCCGCGTCTTTTCCAAGTTTGCGGCGGATCAGCTCTGTTCCGGCAAGCATGTTGCTCCACTGGTCATCGCCGCCGAACTGCAGGTTGCAGCCGTATTTCTGGAACAGTGCGTAGAAATCATACGCCTGCATAATCATGTAATTAAACTCCAGGAAACTTAATCCCCTTTCCATTCTCTGCTTATAGCACTCCGCCGTAAGCATACGGTTTACCGAAAAATGCGGCCCCACTTCGCGCAGAAGTTCAATATAGTTCAGGTCAAGCAGCCAGTCTGCATTATTGACCATAAGCGCTTTTCCGTCAGAAAAATCGATAAATTTGCTCATCTGCTTTTTGAAGCAGTCGCAGTTGTGCTGGATCTGTTCCGGCGTCATCATGCTGCGCATGTCGCTTCTTCCCGAAGGATCTCCGATGTAGCCTGTACCGCCTCCGATCAGGGCGATCGGCTTATTTCCCGCCTCCTGCAGGCGCTTCATCAGGCAGAGTGCCATGAAATGTCCGACATGAAGGCTGTCCGCCGTCGGATCAAATCCAATATAAAACACTGCTTTTCCGCTGTTTACAAGATCTCGGATTCCTTCCTCATCTGTCACCTGGGCAATCAGCCCGCGAGCCTGAAGCTCCTCATAAATTTCCATCATTCTTCTCCTTTTTCTTCAATGTAGAATAAGCGCCGGAAGTTCCAAATGGCACATTCCGGGATTGTAAGCAGCCGCCGAGGTCTCAGGCATGCCCGGACTTATGAGCGCCGCCAGTACAAAAAATCGTCCCTACTGCTCACGCAATAAGGACGATAATTTTACAATATTACCGTGGTACCACCTTAATTCACCAAAACTTTTTCGGTCTCTTTGAAGTGCGGTAACGTGCACCATTCCGCCGCAGCCTACACAGCACACCGCACGCGTTTTCTCTTTTTGAAACCGCGCTCCCATGCGTTCGGTACGGGGCTCCGGGATGTATTCACAGGGATCGGATCACGCGCCTCTCATCAGCCGGCTGCTTTCTGTTTTCCCAGGTCACTGCTACTTGTTCCCTTCCATGCCTTTTCAAACATGATCAATTCATATGGTTGATATTAGCGTATCCTCAGAGGTTTGTCAAGCACTGTCTCATGAAAATCTTCCGGCCTGCCGCTCCGACGGGTCCTCCGTTCTTTTTCACTGCTTTCTTCCGCCGATATACACCGCCTTTACGCTGAGATCCCGGTCCAACAGCACAAAATCTGCGTCCTTTCCCTCCGAAATGCTTCCGCACCGGTCGTAAATCCCGATCTCTTTCGCCGGATTCGCAGATGCGCACGCGACAGCATCCTCCAGAGGAATCCCCATTTTCTGCACTGCAGTCCGCAGGCAGTCCATCAGATTCGTTGCAGAACCTGCGATTGTCCCGTCTGCAAGCGTCGCAAGAGCACCCTTTACATACACATCCTGTCCGCCCAGCGTGTATTTTCCATCTGTCAGGCCTGTCGCTCTCATGCTGTCACTGATCAGAATAATACGTTCTGCCCCGAACATGGCAAATGTCGCGCGGACAACAGACGGATGGATATGGATTCCGTCGCAGATCAGCTCCACATGACAGTTCTCATCATCCCTCGCCGCGCCGATCACACCGGGTTCCCTGTGATTCAGCGGAGGCATGGCGTTATACAGATGTGTCACATGGCTTGCCCCTGCCTCCAGGGCCCTTGCCGCGGTATCATAGTCCGCTACAGTATGAGCAATGGAAACAACCACCCCATCCTTCATTTCCCGGATAAACTCCAGCGCCCCGTCGTTCTCCGGAGCAATGTCCACCAGCCGGATAAGCCCGCCGGATTCTTCCTGAAGTTTTCCAAACAGCGCCGCATCACATTTCCTGATGTGATCCGCCGCCTGAGCCCCTTTCTTTTTTTCACTGATGAACGGGCCCTCCATATTGATTCCCACCAGTTTTGCACCCGATTCTCCCCGGTATCTCCCGGCGGTGCGCATAATGTCATGCAGCTCCTCTTCCGGGAGCGTCATCGTGGCCGGACAGATCGACGTCACTCCGACAGATGCCTCATACTCCGCCATACGCCGGATCGCCTCTTCGTCCGCATCGCAGAAATCATCGCCCATGCATCCGTGGAAATGAATATCCACAAGTCCGGGAATCATAAAGCATCCCCCGCCGTCTACAACCTCATTGTCTCCGGATCTGACCGGTGCAAATTTCCCGCCGCAAACAGCGATCTCTCCGGGAACAAATGTCTTATCCTCCGAAAAAATCTTAACATTTCTGATGATCATCTCTTCCTCTCACCTTCCCGTCTGTGTTCTCTGCTCTGAATCTCCTCTTTCTCTATCCTATGCTGTCCTGCATCGGAATCTTAGACAGTGCCGCCTCATCTGCAACGACAACAACATCATCGTGCATCTGAAGGATCGATGCAGGAACTTCCGGAACCACCGGCCCCAGAAGCGCCTGCGCCATGATATCCGCCTTGTCCTCTCCGCTGGCAATCAGAAGGATCTTCCTCGCTCTCATGATCGTCTTAATTCCCATGGAAATCGCCTGTTTCGGCACATCATCTGCTGTGGCAAAAAACCGCTTGTTGGCCTCGATCGTTCTCTCGGTCAGATTGACACAATGTGTCTCCTTTGCAAAGGATTCTCCCGGCTCGTTAAATCCGATATGGCCGTTGTGCCCGATCCCGAGGAGCTGGATATCAACGCCTCCCATGGACTGAATCAGCGCTTCATACCTCGCGCACTCGGCATCCGGATTCTCCGCCATGCCGTCCGGCACATTTGTATTCTCAGGTCTTATATTCACCCGGTCAAACAGGTGGCTGTGCATAAAATAATAATAGCTCTGATCATCTGTGCGCGTCAGCCCTCTGTATTCGTCCAGATTAACAGTCTTTACTTCCGAGAAATCCAGATCTCCCTTCTCATACCACTCCACAAGCTGATCATATGTGCCGATGGGTGTGGAGCCCGTTGCCAGTCCAAGCACACAGTCCGGCTTCAGGATCACCTGGGCAGAGAGAATGTTTGCCGCCTTTCTGCTCATATCTTTGTAGGTTTTTGTCTTGTAAATTTTCATGTCTTTCCTCCTCTCACAAAGTCCTTTTTCCGCTGAAATCACCGGAAGTGCCTGGCAGCACATTCCGGGATTGTAAGCGGCCGCCAAGGTCTCGGGCAAGCCCGGGCTTATGGGCGCCGCCTGTACAAAAACCAGATTTTCAGGCATTTTGATTCTCTATGCGCACCTGAAAATCTGGTTTTGCCTTCCGGAAAGTAACAATCCAGTCTTATATTAAACTAATACTATCAACGGGGTTCGCGTTTGTCAACCCGTATAACGAATACTGTCCAATATCAGTCCCTGAGGCGGAGCGGTCGCCTCCGCTTTCTCCCGGTCTCTCGCCTCCAGCATGTCCCCCACATCCTGCGGCGTGCGGAGTCCCCGCCCTACACTCACAAGCGTACCCGCAATGATGCGGACCATATTGTAGAGAAATCCGTTTCCCTGTATGCGGATCGTGATAATATCCGCTGACTGTTCAATCTCGATCGAATAAACTGTCCGTACCGTGCTCTTTGCCCCGGTGTGGATGCTGCAAAAGCTTCGGAAATCATGTTCTCCGGTAAGATATGCCGCAGCATCGCGCATCTTCTCCACGTCAAGGGCAAAGGAGACATGCCATGTTCCCCGCCTCCTGAGCGGATCCGGCATCTCCCGGTTCAGAATACAGTATTCATATGTTTTCACAGAGTCACAGTATCTCGGATGCCAGTCTGCCGGAACCTGCTCCGATTTTATCACAACAACATCATCCGGCAGCACAGTATTAACCGCATAGGAGATGCGCTCCGGCGGAATCGTCGTGTTGCTGTCAAAGACTGCAATATTACCCCGAGCGTGTACTCCCGCATCCGTTCGGCTGGCACCGGTCACCCGGATCTCTTCCCCGGTAATCCGAGAAAGGGCATCATTGAGCACTGATTCCACAGTTATGCCGTTGGGCTGAATCTGCCAGCCGCAGTAGTCGGAACCGTCGTATGCGACAGTCAGTCTGATCCTTTTCATATCAAAACTCCTTAATTGGGGACGTAGCAAAATTGAATTTCACTACGTCCCCAATTCAATTTCAGTGTGTCCCAAAACGAATATCCATCAATCCGTCTCACTTTAAAAAACCCACAGTTTAAACGGAATATACCTTCCTACAATGAAAATAACAACAAGATAAATCAACGTCACAGCGTAAGCAATCCTGTCCCGGCCTCTGTACCGCAGCGGCTTCATCTTTGTTCTTCCGTCGCCGCCGTGATAACACCGCGCTTCCATCGCCATCGCCAGATCATTTGCCCGGCGGAACGCTGACACAAACAGCGGCACGAGTATCGGAATCATGGCCTTGGCGCGCTGAATAATATTCCCGCTCTCAAAGTCCGCCCCTCTTGCCATCTGCGCTTTCATAATCTTATCCGTCTCTTCCAGAATAATCGGAATAAAGCGCAGTGCAATAGACATCATCATAGCCACCTCGTGAACAGGCACATTGATCCTGTTTAGCGGATGCAGCAGCTTCTCCAGGCCGTCTGTCAGCCCGTTCGGAGATGTTGTAAACGTCATGATCGACGATCCCGTCACCAGATAAATCAGACGTACTGCCATAAACACTGACGTGCGGAGTCCATTTTCAGAAATCGTGAAAATCCAGAAATGAGCCAGAGTTTCTCCCCCCTGCGTCAGGAACAGATTCATGACCACTGTAAACAGCAGAAGGATCACAACAGGCTTCATGCCTTTTACAATGTATTTCAGCGGTACGTTTGACAGACGGATGACCGCGCCGAGAAAAACGGTCGCGATCACATAGCCGAGGAAACTGTTCTGAATAAAAAGGGATATGAGAAAAAGCAGGGTACATACGATTTTCACCCTGGGATCCAGTCTATGTATCCGGCTCTCAGCCGGGTAATACTGCCCGATTGTAATATCTCTTATCATTGGCTCTCCCCTGTTCTGTACTCAAAGCATTTCATAATCTCATCCGCAGCTTCCCCGATCGTCGTCGCGTCCGGACTCACCGGAAATCCTTTCTCCCGCAGGTCATGCATCACATAAGTGACCTGTGGTGCCGCAAGACCGACTTTCTCCAGTTCCCGGTAGTGGCGAAACACCTCCCGCGGAGTCCCGTCATACATTTTTTCTCCGTGATTCATCACAATAATGCGCTCCACATATCTAGCCACATCTTCCATGCTGTGGGATACGAGAATCACTGTCATCCCCGTCTCTCTGTGGAGTTTCTGCACCTGATCCAGTATCTCATCCCTTCCTTTCGGGTCCAGCCCCGCCGTGGGCTCATCAAGGATCAGCACCTTTGGCTTCATCGCAAGCACTCCCGCGATCGCCGCCCTTCTCTTCTGGCCGCCGGAAAGTTCAAAAGGAGAATGTCTGTAATACTTCTCCGGAAATCCGACGAGTTCCAGTGCCTCCCGCGCATTTTTCTCACATTCTTCCTGAGGAAGCCCCTGGTTTTTCGGTCCAAAGCACACATCTGTCAGAACATCCACCTCAAAAAGCTGATATTCCGGATACTGAAACACAAGTCCCACCTGCCCGCGGAGTTTTCTCATATCATATCCGGCATCATAAATATTCTGCCCTTCGTACAGGATCTTCCCCGAAGTCGCCTTCACAAGTCCGTTCAGATGCTGGATCAGTGTTGATTTTCCTGATCCGGTGTGCCCGATAATCCCGACGAACTGCCCCTGTTCGATCTCAAAACTCACATCTTTGAGTGCCTGCTTTTCATAGGCAGTCCCCGGGCTGTACACATAACTGACATGTTCTAACGCAATCGACATAACGCCTCCACCAACTCTTCTCTTCTCAAAATCCCTCCCGGCAGGTCAAGCCCCCGCCGTCTCAGTTCCTCAGCCAGCATCGTCACCTGCGGCACATCCATCCTGTAGGACTTCAGCTCATCCACCCTGCTGAATATCTCCCGCGGAGTGCCATGCATAACAATATGTCCTCCATCCATAACAAACACCTGATCCGCGTCAATGACTTCCTCCATATAATGCGTGATCAGGATCACCGTCACGTTCTTCGCCTTCCGCAGCTGCTGGACTGCCTGAATCACCTCTTTGCGCCCGTTCGGATCAAGCATGGCTGTCGGTTCATCCAGCACAAGACATTTCGGCTCCATGGCAAGCACACCTGCGATCGCAACCCTCTGTTTCTGTCCACCCGAGAGCTTGTTCGGCGAATCCTTCCTTCTCTCAAGCATCCCAACTGCCCGCAGACTGTCCTCCACGCGCTTCCATATTTCATCTGTTGGAACGCCCAGGTTCTCCGGGCCGAATCCCACGTCTTCCTCCACTACAGTCCCGATAATCTGATTATCAGGATTCTGAAACACCATTCCCGCAGTCTGACGCACATTCCAGAGTTCTTCCGGGTCTTTTGTATCACGTCCGTCCACCCACATCGTTCCTCCGCTCGGTATGAGTATGGCGTTCATGTGCTTGGCAAGAGTGGATTTTCCTGATCCGTTATGTCCCAGTATGGCCACAAAAGACCCCTGGGGCACATCAATATTTACGCCGTCTATTGCACGTTCAGTCCCGATGATATTTCCTTCATCATCGCGTTTGTCATATTCATATACCAGTTCCTCGGCATGTATCATTCCCATCGGCGTCTCTGCCCTCCATCCTGTCTCAGTGCCTGCATCCACGTTTTCTTCCCTTTTTCCGGTTCTGCTCATATGTTTTTTATTGTACGGCAACAGAGGCTATTTTGCAATACCCGTGTCAACGAAAACCGGTCTTCGTCCCTCTTCAGTCATTTTTAAACCCCTCCCCGAATACCTCACTTGTCTCCGCAAACATAACAAAGGCTTCTGCGTCCGTCTCCTGAACTGCACTCTTTACGAGATACGATTCCGCCTTGGAGCATGCGCATAAAAGCACATCCCTCTGTGTTCCCGTGTATTCTCCCACCGCTTTCATCGAAGTCACACCACGCCTGGCCCGCTTACGGATTTCAGCGGCAGTTTCCTTTCCCCTGGATGTGACAATAATTGCCAGAGTGCCGGCTCCGATTCCGTAAAGGATCTTGTCAATCACTATGGTGGACACTCCTGTGGAAGCAACTCCGTACAAAACAGAATCCACATCTCCAAACACCGGCCATCCCAGAAGAATTACCACAAGATCGATCAGCATTGTAATCACGCCAATGGACATATATGGTTTCTTTTTCTTAATTGCAAGAGCAAGAAAATCAATTCCGCCCGAGGATGATCCGCGCATATAGAACAGCGCCATTCCGGCTCCCATAAATATTCCCGAGTAGACAGAAGCCATCAGCCTGTTTCCTGTATACATCGGGACAGAAGGGAATACAACGTCGAGAAAGAGAGATGAAATCAGCATTGTCCTGGCACTTTTCAAAAGAAGATTCCGCCCTACCAAGCGGTAGCTGATAATCACAAGAGGAATATTAAAGAGCAGCGTTACCGTTCCGACCGGAAGTCCCCAGACATGGTTCAGGATCAGAGCCAGACCCGAAACACCGCCCGGTGCAAATTCCGCGTTTCCGGCAAACGTATAAATTCCCGCCGCGTAGAGAATACTGCCTGCGATATCATACAGAATGTCTGCTGCGATATCTTTTGCCCTGCTCATGTGCGATAATTCCATTTTTCTCCTCCCGGTCCCTGATCTCTATGGATCATAGTGCGCTTTTCACAGTATGCACATATCCGGTAAATCTATACACGCCCGGGCTGCAGGCTTACGCCGTGCGAATTTGGATTGCGCAATCTGCACTCTGCAATTGAAGCGAACCGGCCCCTGTGCCGATAAATAAAAAAAGTCTGCGGAGAATAAACTCTCCACAGACATTTTTTATTTATCGCCATACGGCTTGCAGCTTTCGCAAATATTACTCGATGATGGTAGCAACTGTACCTGATCCTACTGTACGTCCACCCTCACGGATAGCGAATCTCAGACCTTCCTCCATAGCTACCGGGTGGATCAGTTCAACTGTCATTGTAACATGATCTCCAGGCATGCACATCTCTGTACCTTCCGGAAGCTCGCAAACACCTGTAACGTCTGTTGTTCTGAAGTAGAACTGCGGACGATAGTTGTTGAAGAACGGTGTATGACGGCCACCCTCATCCTTTGTCAGAACGTAAACCTGGCATGTAAATTTTGTATGGCATGTTACTGTACCAGGTTTGATGAGAACCTGACCTCTTTCGATCTCTGTTCTCTGGATACCACGAAGCAGCGCACCAATGTTATCACCTGCACGAGCCTCGTCGAGCAGCTTACGGAACATCTCGATACCTGTTACAACTGTCTTCTTAACATCCTCGTGAATACCGATGATCTCAACTTCATCAGAAAGGTGAAGTGTACCACGCTCTACTCTACCAGTAGCAACTGTTCCACGTCCTGTGATGGAGAATACGTCCTCTACAGGCATAAGGAACGGCTTATCTGTATCACGCTCCGGAGTCGGAATCCACTCGTCAACAGCGTCCATAAGCTCCATGATCTTGTCTCCCCACGGTCCGTCCGGATCCTCGAGAGCCTTCAGAGCAGAACCCTGGATAATCGGAGTGTCATCTCCCGGGAACTCATACTCGTTGAGTACTTCACGGATCTCCATCTCTACGAGCTCAAGCAGCTCCTCGTCGTCTACCATATCGCATTTGTTCATGAATACTACGATATACGGAACGTTAACCTGGCGGGACAGAAGGATGTGCTCTTTTGTCTGAGCCATAACACCGTCTGTAGCAGCTACAACAAGGATAGCGCCGTCCATCTGAGCTGCACCTGTGATCATGTTCTTTACATAGTCAGCATGTCCCGGGCAGTCAACGTGTGCATAGTGACGGTTCTCTGTCTCATACTCAACGTGTGCTGTAGAAATCGTGATTCCACGCTCTCTCTCTTCCGGAGCTTTATCGATGTTATCGAAAGCAACCTCTGCGTTACCAGTTACTCTGTGAGAAAGTACCTTTGTGATCGCAGCTGTCAGAGTTGTTTTACCATGGTCAACGTGGCCGATTGTACCGATATTACAATGCGGTTTTGTTCTTTCAAATTTAGCTTTTGCCATTTTGAATATCCTCCTTAAAAATCCGCCTGTTTTCAGGCATTCTAATGAAATTCGTTTTACCCGGCTAAGTTTGATTATATTTCAAACCTAGCCGTTTTTCAAGCCTTTTTATGCGATTTACGCATTTTTCTCTCCAGTTCAGCAATAGAACTGTCATATATTTATTTTACTGCTTGTTAGACAGTACCTTCTCCTGTACAGACTTCGGTACCTGCTCATATTTTTCAAAGAACATGGAGTAGTTACCGCGCCCCTGTGTTCTGGAACGAAGGTCTGTGGAGTATCCGAACATCTCAGACAGCGGAACAAATGCGCGTACGATCTTGCCGCCGCCAAGGTCATCCATTCCCTCAATGCGTCCGCGGCGTGAGTTCAGGTCACCGATGATATCGCCCATGTATTCCTCAGGCATTGTAACTTCAACCTTCATAATAGGCTCAAGCAGAACCGGAGCTCCCTGTTTCATGGCATCCTTGAACGCAAGAGATCCCGCAATATGGAATGCCATCTCTGAGGAGTCCACCTCATGGTAAGATCCGTCGTATACGTTCGCGTGAACGCCCACAACCGGGAATCCACCGAGGATACCGGATTTCATCGCTTCCTCGATACCTTCGCCTACAGCCGGGATATACTCCTTCGGAATCGCACCGCCGACAACGGTAGACTCGAACTTGTATGTCTCCTCGCCGTTCGCATCCATTGGCTCAAATTTAACTTTACAGTGTCCGTACTGTCCACGTCCACCAGACTGTTTTGCATATTTGCTGTCCACATCTACCGCTTTTGTGATCGCTTCTTTGTAAGCAACCTGCGGAGCGCCGACATTTGCCTCTACCTTGAACTCACGCAGAAGTCTGTCTACGATAATCTCAAGATGAAGCTCGCCCATTCCGGCGATGATCGTCTGTCCTGTCTCCTGATTTGTATGAGCACGGAATGTCGGGTCTTCCTCTGCAAGTTTCGCAAGAGATTCACCCAGTTTGCCCTGAGAAGCCTTTGTCTTCGGCTCGATTGCAAGCTCGATAACCGGCTCCGGGAATTCCATGGATTCAAGAATTACAGGATGCTGCTCGTCACAGATCGTATCTCCTGTTGTGGAGAACTTAAATCCGATCGCCGCAGCGATATCTCCTGAGTAAACTTTACTCAGCTCTTCACGCTTGTTGGCATGCATCTGAAGGATACGGCCAACACGCTCTTTTTTGCCCTTTGTCGCATTCAGTACATAGGAACCGGAGTTCATTGTACCGGAGTAAACTCTGAAGTAAGCGAGCTTACCTACGAACGGGTCTGTCATGATCTTGAACACAAGAGCAGAGAACGGCTCTTCGTCAGAAGAATGTCTCTCCACTTCGTTGCCGTCTTCGTCGACACCCTTGATAGCCGGGATGTCTGTCGGAGCCGGCATAAACTCAAGGATTGCATCCAGAAGCTTCTGAACACCTTTGTTTCTGTATGCAGAACCGCAGCATACCGGAACGGCTGTACACTCACATGTAGCCTTTCTCAGCACTGCCTTCAGAGCATCTACAGACGGCTCCTCACCTTCCAGATACTCCATCATCAGATCGTCGTCAAGTTCGCAGATCTTTTCGATGAGCTCTGTGTGGTAAAGCTCTGCCTCATCCTTCATCTCCTCCGGAATCTCTGTCACGGAGATGTCATCGCCCTTTTCATCATTATAGATGTATGCCTGCATCTCGAACAGGTCGATGATTCCCTTGAACTCATCTTCCTTTCCGATCGGAAGCTGAAGGCAGATCGCGTTTTTGCCGAGTCTTGTCTTGATCTGCTCTACTGCATTGTAGAAATCAGCTCCAAGAATGTCCATCTTGTTGATGAACGCCATTCTCGGTACATTGTATGTGTCTGCCTGACGCCATACGTTCTCTGACTGAGGCTCAACACCGCCCTTTGCACAGAAAACTCCAACCGCGCCGTCCAGCACACGGAGTGAACGCTCAACCTCTACGGTAAAGTCAACGTGTCCCGGAGTATCGATAATGTTGATACGGTGCTCCAGTGCCCCCGGCTTCGGTTTCGTTTTCTCTTCCAGAGTCCAGTGGCATGTCGTAGCGGCTGAAGTAATTGTGATACCTCTTTCCTGCTCCTGCTCCATCCAGTCCATGGTTGCAGTGCCCTCATGAGTATCACCTATCTTGTAGTTAACACCGGTATAGTAGAGAATACGCTCTGTCAGCGTTGTCTTACCCGCATCGATATGCGCCATGATACCGATATTTCTGGTTCTCTCTAATGGATATTCTCTTCCAGCCAAGGTTTTTTCCTCCTATTAGAATCGATAGTGTGCAAACGCCTTGTTTGCCTCTGCCATCTTATGCATATCTTCTTTTCTCTTCACAGCTCCGCCTGTGTTGTTCGCTGCGTCAAGAATCTCGTTTGCCAGCCTCTCTTCCATTGTCTTCTCGCCTCTCTGACGGGAGTACATTGTCAGCCAGCGAAGAGCGAGTGCCTGTCTTCTGTCAGCTCTGACCTCGATCGGTACCTGGTATGTTGCACCGCCGATACGTCTTGCCTTTACCTCGAGAACCGGCATCATGTTGTTCATTGCTTCCTCGAACACCTCGATCGCCGGCTTCTCAGCCTTTGCCTCTACTCTTTCAAATGCGCCGTATACAATCTTCTGTGCTACGCCTTTCTTACCATCAAGCATGATGTTGTTGATAAGTTTGGTAACAACTTTATTGTTGTATATCGGATCCGCTAATACATCTCTTTTCTGAGTATGTCCTTTACGTGGCACGGTCCTTCCCTCCTTAATCATATTTTCCGGAATTTTCCGGGATTAATTCATCGGTACTCACATGTGTCTTTCTATGGAATCGCATTGCATGTGCTCGTGGCCGCGGGACTATATCTGAATCCGCAACCTTACGATAATCATAGTTCTGTTTGTGATACGATTTAACTACTTAGTTACTGCATCAATTGCCAAGGAAATTACTTCTTAGCGTCTTTCGGTCTCTTCGCGCCGTATTTGGAGCGAGCCTGACGTCTCTTCGCAACACCTGCTGTATCGAGTGTACCACGGATGATGTGGTATCTTGTACCAGGCAGGTCCTTAACTCTTCCTCCACGGATCATAACAACGCTATGCTCCTGAAGGTTGTGTCCCTCGCCCGGGATATAGCTTGTTACTTCGATTCCGTTAGAAAGACGAACTCTGGCGATCTTTCTCAGAGCGGAGTTAGGCTTCTTCGGTGTAGCAGTCTTAACAGCTGTACACACACCTCTCTTCTGCGGTGCGGATACGTTTGTCGCACGCTTTTTCAGAGAGTTGTATCCTTTCTGAAGTGCCGGTGCTGTAGACTTTTTCTCGGAAGTCTGACGTCCTTTTCTAACTAACTGGTTAAATGTTGGCATTCCTTTTCACCTCCTATGAATTATTCGTTACCTCACGGCTTATGCCGCAAGGGGCTGCGGATAATTATGTCATTATCCTTTTGAGCGCACAAAAAGAACAATGCCCTTTTATGCACGCTAAATCAGTTTATTACGTTTATTTTGGAAAGTCAAGGGATTTTTCGATATTTAACAGGTGTTTTTTTGATATTTAACAGAAAAACCTCAGATCGCGCAGGTCCGGCAGCCTCCAGCCGACCTTATCGTGCAAAATCAGAGAAGCCTTCGGCCTGCTCTGCCGAAAGCTCCTCCTATAATTCTATTCTGTTCTTCCGCCGGATCTATTCTTCAAACAGCGGCGTGGAGAAGTAGCGCTCCGCCGTGTCAGGCAGAACCGTAACAACAGTCTTTCCCTCCCCCAGTTTTTTCGCCAGCTTCAGCGCTGCCGCCACATTGGTTCCGGAGGAAATGCCGCACATGATACCCTCTTTTGACGCCAGATCCCGGGACGTCTGAATCGCTTCTTCATCTGTCACGATACAGATGTCATTGTAGATCTCTGTATTCAAAATCTCCGGAATCAGCCCGTCACCGATTCCCATCTGAAGATGCGTCCCGATGGAACCGCCGGAAAGGATCGCCGCATGTTCCGGCTCCACTGCCCAGATCTCCATATCCGGGTTCTTCTCTTTAAGCACCTCGCCGATCCCGGTGATCGTCCCGCCTGTTCCGATGCCGGAACAGAATCCGTCGATCCTGCAGTCTGTCTGCTCAAGGATCTCGATGGCCGTTTTCGATCTGTGAACCGCCGGGTTGGCCGGATTTTCAAACTGCTGGGGCACGAACACTCTCGGGTCTTCCTCCGCCATTTTAAGCGCCGTATTCAGACACTCTTCGATACATGCCCCGATGTTGCCCGCATCATGAATCAGAACGACTTCCGCGCCGTAATGTTTCATCAGCTTTCTTCTCTCCTCGCTGACGGAATCCGGCATGATAATCCGCGTCTGATATCCTCTCACCGCCCCGACAAGCGCAAGGCCGATGCCCTGATTGCCGCTGGTCGGTTCGACGATGATCGTATCCTCTTTGATCAGGCCTTTCTCCTCTGCGTCACGAATCATATTGTATGCGGTTCTCGTCTTGATGGAGCCGCCCACGTTGAGTCCCTCAAATTTCACCAGAATCTGCGCGCTGCCCTTCTCCACCATGCGGCTTAAGCGGATCAGGGGCGTGTTTCCCATTGCCTCAAGAATATTATTGTAAATCACGTTCGTTCCATGCCTTTCTGTCAATCATTTGTCTATAATATGTATAATATGGTATCTCGTACACGAAGTGCATAAAATATGTCACAACTTCTTATTATATTACTTTGCATGGAATAGCTCAACTGATTTTTGCAAAAACTTACGATTTGAATTCCAGGCAGATTTTCGCAGACAAAAAACAGGTATAAGCAACTGAAAACAATGAGGGAAAACACCGTACAGCGTGTAGTCTGAAAAAGATGGGAATGTCCGAAGAACAGATTGCGCAGGCATTAGACAGAGACATCGAAGCCGTAAAAGAGTGGCTTGCAGAAAAAAATAAAAGAAGGCCGGGGTTTTAGCCTTGCAGTGATTTTTTGCACCAGCTAAAATCCCGGCATTTTTCCTGGCAGATCGGCAAACCTGCCTTCATATTCTGTCCCGGTTTTTCTTCTCCGGCTGCAGATTCTTAAAGATACGGTTCTTTTTCCAGAACCCCTGCAGCTGTTTTTTGTGATGGCACAGTTTTTCCTTGCAGTTTGCGCATGTCAGATTGGCATTTGTCCGGTCGGAAAAACGTTCCGGATATCTGTGTACTGTAATTTCCCAGCGGGCAAGGAGCAGAAGCGACATCGCAAGCAGGCTCCATGTATACCCGTTTGGAATAAATATAAACGGCGTAAACATCATTGCGAAATCCCAGTTGTAAATCCTGCATACCGTACAGCATCTGTTCTTCATGAACCACGTCTGAAATGGACAGAAAAACAGGATGCAGATCATATCACACACACCGTATGCCAGACTGATCAGCACAAGGATTCCCTCATCGATCACTCCCGTATAATACAGTATCCCGATAAAACTGTTAAGTATAAGCCAGGCTGCCGCAATCGCAAATGTCTGTTTCCACGACTGAAGCATCGGCTCTGTTTTTCCTGTCGGCCTGAAATTGCGTCTGAACTGCTTCTCGCTGCCCATGCTTTCAAGCCTGGCCGGAAAGAAACGGGAGACCATTTCAAAGGCATATACAAGCCATATAATACCAAGGAGCCAGTATTCTCTTTCATACCCCTGGAACAGTTCCCCCGAATTTTGTATTCTGCTGACAACATACATCACCAGCGCCAGAATAAAAAGCACTGAACGGTAGAACAGCTTAAAGTAATGTAATGCTGAAATCAGCGAAATCTTGTGTTTTGCTAACATTTTCTTCCATCATCTTCCGGATTCTAATACGCTCTTCCCCAGTACACCATATGCTTCGCCGGTTTTCCGCAGCACACGCACACGTCTGAAAGATGCTCTTCTTCCATCGGAATGCATCTGGATGTCACGCCGCCGGTCTGAGCTTTGATCTCATCCTCGCACGCCTCTTCGCCGCACCACATTGCCTTGACAAATCCCTTTTTGTTCTGTACCGCTTCTTTCATCTCATCCATTGTCGTCGCAGAACTGATATGATCATCGAGGAACGCTTTTGCTTTCGCATACAGATCTTTCTGGATTGTCTCAAGGATCTCGCCAAGCTTTGTTCCGATCTCATCAATTGAAACGACAATCTTTTCTCTCGTATCACGGCGTACTACTACAACCTGTCCGTTCTCGATATCTTTCGGTCCGATCTCAATACGTGTCGGGATTCCAAGCATCTCCTGCTCGCTGAATTT
The DNA here is from genome assembly GCF_020687545.1 of Ruminococcus turbiniformis. Taxonomy (GTDB): domain Bacteria; phylum Bacillota; class Clostridia; order Lachnospirales; family Lachnospiraceae; genus Mediterraneibacter; species Mediterraneibacter turbiniformis. The sequence goes on from NZ_JAJEQX010000001.1 coordinate 111,436, forward strand.
CCATCCCGGGCTCTTCTCGGAATCGTCGATTTTCGCACGGTATCCGGCTGCTTTCAGCGCTGCCAGCAGCTCATTTGCCTTATCAAGTACGCCTTCCTTGTGCTGGGCAATCGGAATAACTCTCGTCTGAACAGGCGCAATTCTCGGCGGAAGCACAAGTCCGCTGTCATCACCGTGTACCATGATGATTGCACCGATAATTCTTGTGGACAGTCCCCATGATGTCTCATATACACTGTGAAGCTCATTATTCTTGTCCGCATATTTGATGTTGAACGCATCCGGGAATGCATTTCCAAAGAAATGGCTCGTCGCAGACTGCAATGCCTGCCCGTCGTGCATCAGCGCTTCGATTGTATAGGTATCCTGCGCGCCTGCAAACTTCTCGCTCTCTGTCTTGCGTCCCGCCACAACCGGAATCGCCAGATCTTCTTCCACAAAGCTCTTATAGACTTCCCACATCAGCTTTGTACGCTCTTCCGCTTCCTCGTATGTGGCGTGAATCGTATGTCCTTCCTGCCAGAGGAACTCTCTGGAACGAAGGAACGGTCTTGTCGTCTTCTCCCAACGGAGCACAGAGCACCACTGATTCCATACTTTCGGAAGATCACGGTAAGACTGCACGGTCTTGCTCCACACATCACAGAAAAGCGTCTCGGATGTCGGACGGATACAGAATCTCTCCTGAAGCTTCTCCATTCCTCCGTGTGTCACCCATGCCACTTCCGGAGCGAATCCCTCAATATGATCTTTCTCCTTCTGAAGCAGACTCTCGGGAATCAGTACGGGAAGATATACATTCTCCACACCTGTCTCTTTAAAACGCCTGTCCAGATCCGCCTGGATATTCTCCCAGAGTGCATATCCGTTGGGGAGATAGTTCAGACATCCCTTTACTCCGGAATAATCGCAGAGTTTTGCCTCACGGACAACATCCGTGTACCACTGTGCGAAATCTTCATCACGCGAAGTGATTGACTGTACCAGTTTCTTTTCTTTCGCCATCTTTCTCTCTCCTTTTTCATAAATTTCATCCGCAGTCCGCCGTATGCTCGGACTCGAAAAACAAAACGCCGGGACATCCAGTCCCTGTGACAAGGGACCGGATATTCCGGCGGTACCACCCTAATTAACGGCGCGCGTCCGCAGTGCGGACTGAAAAATTCACACGTCGTTCTCTCTTTTTCTCTTTAACGCAGATATACGCCGCACTTTCCTGCGGAAGCTCCCGGGCCGGTTCTATAAAGTCCTGCAAAAGCTTTCACCATCCGCTTTCTCTCTGAGGCATTCTCTCTATATACTAATCCCGTTCAACGCTGGTCGTAACAGTGATTTTACCCGAAAACAGCCCGCATGTCAATAATGAACGAAATTTCTGTACCCACGCAGAATCCTCCGTCTGAATCTATCCCCGAATCTCAAGAAGTTTTGTCTTTAACTCCTGCTCCATGTTTTTCAGTTCAGCCTCTGCCTCCTGCCTCTTCTGTCTGCCTTCTCTCTGGATATTCATAACTTCATCGAGAGTGGAAATCAGCGATTCATTCGTCGCCTTTAATGTCTCCATATCGACAATTCCCCTCTCAGACTCCTTCGCAGTTTCCACTGTGGCCATCTTAAGCTTCTCTGCATTCTTCCGGAGCAGCTCATTTGTCATATCCGTCACCTGCCGCTGTGCCGCCGCAGCCTGCGTGGAATGTTCGACGCCGAGCGCAAGCACCATCTGGCTTTTCCAGAGCGGAATCGTATTCACGATCGTGGACTGGATCTTCTCCACCATCTGTGTATCGTTGTCCTGAACAAGACGGATCTGAGGCGCGGTCTGGATCGAGATCATCCGCGTCAGCTCCAGATCATGTACCTTTTTCTCAAACCGGTTGCACATAGAATCAAGGTCTTTCGCCGCCTGAGCATCCTCCGGAAGACCCGAAGCCTGTGCCTTCTGCATAAGCTGTGCGAGCTCGGTTCCTCTCACTTCCGCAAGCTTCTTCTTTCCCGCAAGAATATACATGGACAGCTCCTTAAAATACGTCAGATTCAGCTCGTACATCTTGTCCAGAAGCGCAGTGTCCTTCATAAGCTGCACCTGATGCTTTTCCAGTACTTTTATAATCTCATTTACATTGGCTTCAGCCTTTGCATATTTCGCCTTCATCGTCTCTATTTTGTTGGAAGCTTTCTTAAACAGTCCGAGGAAACCTCCTTTTTCCTCTTCCTCATCAAAAGTTTTCAGCTCTTTTACCACTCCGGTGAGCAGGTCTCCCACTTCTCCCAGATCTTTGGATCTCACATTTTCCAGCGCGGACTCGGAAAAATCCGCCATCTTCTTCTGCGTGCCCGCTCCGTACTGAAGCACCAGAGCCGAATTGGTCAGATCGATCTGCTGCGCAAACGAGTCTACCATCCTCCGCTCTTCTTCTGTAAGAATGCTTTCGTCCATCACAGGCTCTTCCGGCTTCTCAACCGGAGGCTTCTTCTCCTCCTGCGCCTGAAACGGATCCAGTGTCAATGTGGGTGTTGTGCTCATATCCTGAAAATCATTCGCCATCTTCTTCTCCTCCAACTGTTTTTACTGATGTTCCATAAACAGGGTTTCCCTATTCTTCCTGTTCTATTTTTTCTTCAGTCCGTCTTCCGTAAGTCCCTCCTGTGCAAGCATTGTCTCAAGCACGGAAATATCTGATGACACATCCCAGGCAGTGTCCTGGAACAGATCGTCGAGCAGCTTTTCAAACGCTGTATTCAGCGTATCGATTGTCTTCTCGATCTCCCGCTTGGAAGAAATGATATTCTCCCCCTGTACAGGCTGGGAATCCAACTCCTCATATGCATCCAGAAGCTTGATTGTCGTGGGAAGATAGTATTCCATCAGCTTTCTTATATCGTTTACAGACTCCGGATTCTGCTCTACGCGGTCAAAAATCCTGTCTACAAGCATCTCCATCCTTGAGATCTTCGCAGAGATCTCCTCCCCGGGGATCGCATCGTTCGCCTCACGGATTTTTCTCACATAGTCATCGCCGGCTTTAATCACTTTCTGCACTTCCGGCGACAGCTTCTCGTACTCCTGTTTCTGCTTCTCTGCCGCAGCTTCCTTCTCCGCCTTTTCCCTGCGCATACGATCCATCAGCCCCGTGTACTGGCGGTACGCTTCATCGCTGACCATAAGGCAGGACTCCTTCTCGTCCAGATGTCCCTGGCAGAACCAGCCTTTTTTGATCATCTTCCGGATATCCTTTGTAACCGCCTTCACTGACCGGCCTGTCTTCTGGGCCAGTTCCTTGACGTCGCAGTATTCTCTGTCCTTCAGAACACTCACGTACTTTCTGAACCTTCCTACACTTAAGGTCATCCCGGTTCCCGTCCCCGCCATAACGGCAAAGATCAGGGTAAACAAACCGAATGCTGCCGCCGCAAACTGAAGAGCCGGCTCCCATCCCGTCGCTGCAGCTCCGATGCAGAGAAGCAAAAGAAAGATAAGCGAACCGATTCCGAACACATAACCTGTAATCGCAAGAAAGATTCCGCCTATTTTCACAGATGTTCCCTTTAAATAGAGCAGCTTTCTGCTTTTTGCCTGCGTCTGTGCAGCCTGTCCCCGCGGCGCTGTTCCCTGTCCTGTCCCGGTTCCCCATGTATTCTGCGTGCTCCATGTATACTGTCCGTTTTCCGTATGCTGCGCATTTCCCGTATACGATCCGTTTTCCGTATACTGTCCGTTCCCTGTATACTGCCCGTTTCGTGTATATTGTGCATCCGCATTCTGCTGTTCCTGATTCAGCGGATTCGGTCTGTACCATCCTCCGTTTTTCAATCCCCGCGATACATTGTCCATCGCCTGGCTGATCGTGTCAGACACCGTCTGATTCAGCCTGCTGAAGTCCCGGGAATCCACCGCATCCTGAATCGTTCTGCGGATCTCATCTCCAAACCTTTCCCAGTCATTATTTATCATGGTTTGCCTCCTTAAAAGCTTGACCTGAAAATTCTTTTGTATGATAATCAGTTTAGCTGTAAGCGGTGGAAAAGTCAAGAATAGCGTCGATCTGCAAAGGCGGAATACACTGCTGCAAAACGGTTAAAACGGAAAACAAAGGAGTATGTATGAAACCTGATATAAATGAAATGATCCTGTATGAAGATAAACACATCATCGTCTGCAGAAAGCCTGCGGGAATCGCGGTTCAGAGCAGCCGTATCGGTACCCCGGACATGGTAAGCCTGCTGAAAAACCACCTGGCATCATCCCGCGCCCGCTTCAACTCCTCCGGGAGCACCGCGCCTGTGCGTACCAGCGGCTCCGGCGATCCCTATCTCGCGGTCATCCACCGCCTTGACCAGCCTGTGGCCGGGTTCCTCGTATTTGCGAAGACACCTGCTGCCGCCAAAGACCTGAACCGGCAGCTCACTGCTTCCGGATTTGGGAAATATTACATGGCGCTTGTCAGCGGTGTACCATCGAAAAAAGAAGGCACACTGGAAGATTATCTGATCCGGGACGGACGGACAAACACGTCCCGCGTCTGTGAAAAAAATGTTTCCGGCGCCAAAAAGGCAGTGCTTCACTACCAGGTGGAAGAAGTCCGGGGCGGGACATCGCTTGTGCGCATCCGTCTGGACACCGGACGTCACCACCAGATCCGCGTACAGATGGCGCATATCGGCTGTCCGCTCATCGGCGACAGAAAATACGGCAGGCAGAACAGTACAGATCAGTCATCGGAAATGCCCGGAGGCACCGGCTCTCAGCAGCCGCTCTGCCTGTTCGCGTATCGGCTGGAGTTTGCGCACCCGGAAGATCACCGGAAGATGGAATTTATGGAACCCTTTCCATATTTTGATTGAAAATACGCTGGCCTTCCTGTATGATAAAAATAAAGAAATTCACAGTATACAGGAGGCCTTGCGGTATGGAACAAAAAAGCAGTAAAATTCTTGCATTTCTCATGAAAATCGGGGATCTTTTCTTTCTGAATATCCTCTATATCCTCTGCTGTATCCCCGTCGTCACGGCAGGAGCAGCCACATCGGCGCTCTATCACTGCACAGTAAAAATGGTACGGAAGGAAGAGTCTTATCTGACAAAAGATTTCTTTTCCGCATTCCGCCGGAATTTTGTAAAAGCAACGATCCTGTATCTGGCCGCTGCCGCGGTGTACGCCGTTCTTGCAGGTGATTTTTATCTGTCCCGCTTTCTGCCATCCGGCATACAGCCCCTGCTTCTTGCTGTGCTTATCATACTGGCCGTATTCTTTTCACTCATTGCAGCCTATCTCATTCCGCTTGTGGATTATTATGGAAAAAGTATAGCCGATATTGTAAAAACAGCATTCTTTCTCGCCTTCAGCCATGTATTTCGATCGTTCATCATGGTTTTTATGAATGCACTTATCCCGGCGCTGCTCCTGATCTATCCGACCTTTTTTCTCCGTATTCTCCCGCTCATCGGCTTTCTCGGATTTTCATCTGTTGCCTACGCCAATTCCCGCATCTTTCTCTCCGCCGCGGATCCGGATGCCCTGCATTCATAGACAGGACAAATCAGGACTTTTTATAGACAATATACGCGATCACTGCCGTCACTGCCTCTGCCACAGGGAAAGCGGCCCAGACTCCCGGCGCACCGAGTATCCTGCTCAGCACAAATGCGGCCGGAATGATAACAACAATATACCGGCAAAGCGAAATAATCAGCGAAGGGGCTCCTTTTCCCAGTCCTTCAAGTGCCCCTGAAGACGTCACAGATACTGCCGATACAATGAAGCCCGCGCTGATTACACGCAGCGCTGTTTCCCCGGCATGTATCGTCTCCGGAGTATGGGTAAACAGGCTCATAATCGGCTCCGGAACTGCCAGACAAATGACTGTTCCGACTGCCATAATCACGCCGCTCATACAGAGGACAATTCTGTAAATCTGGCTGACCCTCTCATGCTCTCCTGCCCCGTAATTATAACCGACCAGCGGGCGCATTCCCTGGACAAAGCCATTGGCGGGGAGATAGAGGAACGTCTGCAGTTTATAGTAAATTCCAAGCACGAGAATATAGACCTCTGAGTACGCCGCAAGGATCGCATTCAGCGACGAGATCAGAACAGACGGCAGTGCAAGATTCAGTGTCGCCGGTATACCGATGGAGTACAGTTTTAAAACCATCTCCCGGTCAGGGCGAAGCTGCTCTTTTCTGATATGTACACTGATGGAACGGGCAAAGTAGATGACGAGATAAATCACAAACGTCAGCGTCTGGCCGATCCCGGTTGCAAGTGCCGCTCCCTCGATTCCCATCTCAGGGAAGGGTCCCAGTCCGAAGATCAGTACCGGATCAAGAATAATATTGGCGACACATCCGCACATCATACTCATCATTGTAACCTTCATGCGTCCCACCGCCTGAAAGACTTTTTCAAATGTAATTCCCAGAACGACCATAACCGTAAACGCAAACGCGATGTAAGAATACCGGAGTCCCAGGTCAACGACCCGCTCTGACGAGGTAAACATCTTAAGGAAAGCCGGCATAACGGCAATACATCCGATGGTCAGTACCACGCTGTGAACCCCCGCCAGCACAAATCCCTGGGTCGCCGCGACGTCCGCTCTCTTCCGGTTCCCTGCCCCTGAATAAAAGGCAATCACCGCATTGATACCGATTCCAAATCCAATCCCCACCGCATTGATCAGATTCTGCACCGGATAGACAAGCGACAGCGCAGTCATTGCGTCCTCACTGATCTGCGCCACGAAAAAGCTGTCCACAATATTGTACAGAGAGTTTACAAGCATGGATAATACCATGGGAAGTGACATGGACAAAATCAGCGGCAGTACCGGTTTTTCTTTCATAAAGCTTTCGTTCATAATTCCTCCTCTACACAGAAAAACGCCACACAGCCATCAAAAAGATAACTGTGTGGCGAAAAGAAGACATAATCCGGAAAAATCCACTCATGGTTTTCACAGGATACTATAGAGGAATTGCCTCATTCTGTCAACCCCATATTCCATCCAGTGAACTCACTGTAATTTCATCGATCACGGCATCCTTATACGGTGTTCTGATCCAGCATTCCGTCTGATCCTTCTCCGGATAAACATTACTGGTAATACAGTATCTGCCATGCTCCGCATAGACTTCCACACTGCTGCAGTCCACAAGAATCATTATCTCCAGCATATCGCTCTCCCGACGGATGATCCGGTTCATTCTCCCTCTGCCGTACAGATCTCCGTTGTTTTTATCAAGACTTAAAATATTTTCCAGCAGATCAACCGAGATCACCGTCGCGTGGTCGCCCTTCCCGAGCACGCCGATTTCCAGATAGCGTGAACGGATCTTCTTTACATCCAGCCGGATCTGCAGCCGGAAACTTCTCGGCGTATCCGGGCGGATCATATATTTTTCTCTTGTCACTTCCACATTTTTCAGATACTCCCGGCTCTTCACAAGCGTCTCCAGCTCCTGAACCGGATAGAGGCAGATCTCATCCTCCTCATTCATCGTTACAACCCGCGGGATGCTGAAGGTTCCCCGCCAGTTTTCTACGCTTGTCGGACCCCAGTCCTCACACCAGGGCATCCAGAGCCAGCCGTTCTGCCAGGCCACCATGACACGGTTTCCATGTTTGTCGAGAAATGTCTGCGGAGCGTAATAATCAAACCCCGCATCCAGAGTCCCGATCTTCTCGATCTCGTAATTGCCTGTCGCGAAGTCCATCTGGCCGACACAGTAGAGTGCCTTGTTCAGCGTCGGATGATTCATCGGAGAACAGGTCAGCACCCATTTCCCGTTGATCTCGAAGAAATCAGGACACTCAAACATCGTCCCCATTCTTCCTCCCGAAACGAGAATTTCTCCTTTGTAAGCCCAGTCAAAAATATTGTCCGATTCATAGAGAAATATTCTTCCGTCACCGCCGTTTTCCGCTCCTCCGATCGATCCGCCGACAACCATATACCATTTTCCGTCATGTTCAAACACTTTCGGATCACGAAAATCATCTGACACTTCGGGAGACGGCTTCTCCACTACCGGGTTGCCCGCATATTTTTGAAAATGGACGCCGTCGTCAGAGTAGGCGATGCACTGTGTCTGTCTCGTTTTTCCGTCTTTTTTCACCGTTGCCGTATAAAAGATATACAGTACTCCGTCTTTCTCCACGGCGCTTCCGGAAAAGCAGCCGCCTTCCGGATGATTGTCATATGGCTGATCCGGTTTCAGAGCGATCGGCATATCCTGCCACCGTATCATATCCCTGCTGACCGCGTGCCCCCAGTGCATGGAGGCCCAGTCGCAGTTCTTTGGATTATACTGATAGAAGAGGTGATACCACCCTTTATAGTAGATCAGTCCGTTCGGATCATTCATCCAGGAGACAGGAGCCGTAAAATGATACTGCGGCCTCCATTTCTCGCTGTTCGCGCTTGTCTCCCGTTTTTTTACAATATACTCTTCAATCATATATTCTCTATCCTGATGTCCCCGAGATCTCCGTATAATACCTGGATATCCCGGTGCACATTTCCTTCATCATCTATTGTCTGATAGTAAGTCCCCCACGCCTTTCCGTTAATCCAGAAGGTTGTGTAATCCTTTTTATTAATAACCGGGTCAAAAGACATGGTCTTCTTCACCATATCGCACTCATATCCTGCAAGCGCTGGAATCAGTGTGAAACTTGACATCGGCCTGATATAGTGGTGTCCTGCCTCTGTCTCACTCCACGGGCATCTCTTATATCCGTCGTACCGGTCTCTGATGGCGCGGACAATCGTAAATGCCTCCTCGATCATCCCTTCTTTGATCATCGCAGCCGCAACCGTATATTCCACTCCGGTCCACACTTCATCACAGTATGCGAACGGGAATCTCGGTCTTCCGCCGTGCGGCCATGAGCAGAGTACCAGTCCTGCCTCATCGTTGAGCGCGTATGTTCTCTGTACATTCGGCACATCGTCCATACAGTCTCTGAAATTATATTTGTAGATTGATTCCAGCGTCTTTTTCACATGCTCTTTCGGAAGAACATATCCAAGACCTGCCGCCTGGCACATAAACTGTCCGAGGAGCTGATCTGTCAGGCAGCCTTTTCCGTACTGATAGCGGTATGCGTCCACATCCTCCAGCTCCTGAATGTAGTACTCGCCGTTAAACAGCTTCTGATCAACAAGCGGCGCTGCCTTCTCGTAGAGCGCTCTGTATTTCTCCGCCACATCCGTCTTTCCAAGATGCTCTGCCATCTCCGCCACGCCTTTAAGCGCGCCGAGATAGATCGTATTTGTCATCGTGTTCGGACCGTAAAATTCAATGTCATATGTCACATGCTGCTTTCCGTCCAGAACGCCGTCGCCATCCGTATCCCACTCTTTGATCGAGAACTCCAGAGCCTTCATCATATTGTCCCAGATTCCCTTCAGAAATTCATCGTCGCCTGTATAGCGCCACTCTCTGTAAATACGGAGGATAGATCCGAACTCTCCGTCGCATGCAGGTATCATATCCCATCTGCTCTCGCCCAGTACCTTTCTTGCGCGGAACGGCATGCATCCGTCGTCATCCAGCTCAATGTTGAACTCCACATTGCGCATGGTAATCTCCAGATCCGGGAACAGACACGCAACCGCGGTCGCATAGTTCCACACGTGGTTTACATTTCCCTGTCCGCATCCCACATAGTCACGTATTCCTTCCCATCCGAGGAAATTACCGTCTTCAATCCGGAAGCAGCAGTGGCTCTTCATGGACATAATGTTGGATGCAACGGCATCGACCACATAAGCGGGAAGCGTTGTGTTGAAAAGCGCATTCTCGAACGCCCTTGAATTTCCTTCCAGATAATCCATCTTACTGACTACATATTCTGCCACATTCCATGCATCTGTCCATTTTGTCGCATAGTAATTCTTAATCGTGTCATATCCGCCTTCACGGTATCTCTTAAGATCAGCGTCGTACTCGATCCATCCCTTCGGCCTGTTCGGGAAATACCAGGAGATCAGGAACTCAAATGTCTTTTCTTCATTGGGCTGAATCGTCTCGTAGCTGCTGATGGAGCTGATTCTCTCTTTCAGGTTCAGGAAGCTGAAGTCGTAGTGTGAAAGGAGGTCACATCCTTTTGCCTCAATCTCATCCTCTTCCGTGAGCATTCCATCCTCTGTAAAATCATCCCAGAAATCCTGCGCATTGTCTGTCCACTGTCCGTGCAGCCATTTCTTTTTGGAAATATTTGTGCTGTTTGTCGTGGAAATGGACATGCTTCCGAATTTCATATCCGTCTCTTTGAGATGTTTTGCCGTGTAGTACCAGCCTCTGATTCCGTCTTCCTCTCTGTATTCGTTCTGAACCTCATCGACCAGCTTTACATTATTGAACACATCATATCCGTCAAAACCTACTACATTTGCCATCGTTCCGACAACTGACACATCAATTGGGCGATCCGTCGGGTTTTTCACCTTATAGCGGATCACTGCAACCGGAATCCCGGAATCATCTGCATTCAAGGGAATAAACGGGGTAAATGCTTCCATCTTTACCGTAACCGGCACTTTGCTGTCCTTTAAATCCACATAGACAAACGGCTGTTTTCCTACCATCTTTGACTCTTCAAAACGCGGAATGCCTGCAAGTTCCCCATTCAGAAAGCCGTGGGATTTATAAAACGGCGGGCAAAGCTTTGATTCAAGGATCCTGCTGACCGGCTCTTTGCCTTCCTCTTTTGTCCAGATTGCAAAAAATGAAAACGGAACAAACTGTCCTTTCCCCGGCCAGTTGAAAATTTCCCAGTCTCTTAACTCGCCTCTCGCTCCCACGGAAATATTGCCGGTTCCGAGGCCTCCGAGAAGAAATTTGGCGACAGACGCATCTCTCTGATAGGAGATTTCTCCCCCTGTCGCAAACAGATCTGCTTTCGAGTGCAGTTTTTTTGTATCCATGATAAAATCCTCCTGATATTTCTTTTTTATCCTTTTACTCCTACATGCGTCATACTCTTTACAATCCACTTCTGGCCGATGATAAATACGATCAGAACCGGAATTACCGCCAGTACGACCGCCGCGAACTCCACGTTGTCCCCTGTCGCGAACGGCTGGCGCAGCGAAAGGATTCCCACGGGGAGAGACAGCTTCTCAGTATCGTTGATCATAATAAATGTTGTAAAGTAATCATTCCATGAAAACGTAAAAACAATAATTGCAAGAGAGGCGAGCGTGGACTTTGCCATCGGGAGCATCACCGAGAAAAATGTCCGGATCGGCCCCGCGCCGTCGAGGGCGGCCGCCTCGTTCAGATCCTTCGGGACACTTAAGAAAAACTGCCGCATCATAAAGATGCCGAACGCGCCCGCAAGTCCCGGGCATGTGGCCCCGAATATGGACGGCAGCGTCACTGCCCATGAAGTATTGATTACGCCGAGGAACGTCATGATTCTGTACAGGGACACGATCGTCACCTGCACCGGAACCATCATCGCGACCATCATGAGGAAAAACATGAAATTTTTCCCTTTAAACTGAAATTTCGCATATGCATATCCCGCCAGCGCGCCGTGCACCACCATCCCGGCCGTGATCACCGTACTCATGAACAGACTGTTTTTCATGAAGGTGAAAAACGGAATGGAATCGGAGAAAAGCTGCTGGAAATACTTCAGGTTCCACTCGGAAGGAGAAGGCGGCAGCCACTTCGGCGGCAGCGCGATCGCCTCATTATAGGGCCGCAGCGAAGCCGAGAATACCCAGAGGAACGGCGCGATCATGACAAAGGCGATCATTGTCATGATGACGGCCAGAATCACATGGCTGACTTTAATCGTATGGCCGAAAATATGTATCTTCTTACTCATAATGTACCCACCACCTGCTTCCTACAAACTGAATAAACGTGACAATGGCAATCAGGACCAGCAGCAGCATCGACAGCGCCGACGCGACTCCGTAATCGAACGAGGTGAAGCCCTTCTCCGCGATCAGCATGACCAGGCTCCGCGAGGAATCTCCCGGCCCTCCTCCTGTCAGCACGTAAATCGATTCGTAAATTCTGAGCGCTCCCGTCACATTCATAATCAGCACAAAGAAGATCTGCGGGGACGCCAGCGGTACGATAATCTTCCGGAATCTCTGGAACGGTCCGGCCCCGTCGATCTGCGCCGCTTCCAGAAGGCCTTTGTCCACGTTCTGGAGGCCGGCGAGGATCAGGAGCATGGACATGCCCGCGTTCTTCCACACATCCAGAATCAGCACTGCGATCTTGGACATGGACTGGGAGCTGAGCCATCCCACTTCCGATATGCCGAACAGGCCGAGATAATAGTTGATCAGACCAGAGTCTGTCTGGAAAAACGCCTGCCAGATGATGGACACAAAGGTCAATGCGCAAAGAGACGGGAAGAAGTAGATCGACCGGAAAAACACGTTTACCTTCTTCGGAAGAATATCATCTACCAGAACCGCCAGAATCAGTCCCACTCCTGTATTTCCGATGGAACACAGGATCGTGTACCAGATGGTGTTTTTCAGCGCGGTCAGAGACCTTCCGTCGCTTAAAATTTCCTTATAGTTTGAGAGGCCGGTAAAAGTGGATTCCCCCGTAAACAGATTGTAATCCTGAAACGAAGTGACCAGCACCCAGATTACCGGTATGAGCACAAATCCCAAAAAACCGATAAAGGACGGAAGTGCAAACAGATACGCGGCCCGCGTCTCTTTTCCGTTCTTTCTTTTCTTTTTCTTACCCGACATTTTCTGTTTCCTTCCTGTTTTTCATCCGCGCACAGGATCTCCTGTCCGGGATTTCCTATGCGCGGGATTCAATTCATCATTTCCTGCTGTGTTCTGTCCGTTCCGTCCTGTCAGCCTATCGCGCTCTCCACCTGGGACTGTGCGGCATCCAGCGCGGCCTGCGGATCCTGTGCTCCGGAGAATACTTCTTCCATCGCTCTTGTAAAGGTTGTCTGGAGATCACCGAAATAAGTCGGTGCGCATACCGGTTTCGAGATTGTGATTGCTGTCCACAGTCCGCTGATATTATCCGGCGTAGTTCCCATGATTTCCGGATCGGTCGCGAGGCTTTCGGTCGGCGGGATCTGCTGTCCGCCTGCCGCAGTCGCCTTCATTGTCTCCTCGGATACCATTTCCTTCAGAAGATCGACTGCCAGGTCCTGGTTGGTCGGGTTCTTTCCGAGGCACCATGCAGAGCCGCCGTATACGGAGCTTTCCTCCTTATTTACCGGCCACTGTACACAGTCAAAGTCGTCGTTTGTAAGTCCGGCGTCCTGCCATGCGTCAAGCTGCCATCTTCCTGCTCCTACCATGGCCAGCTGGCTGGAGGAGAACATAGTATATACATCAGAACTGATCGGGTCCGGCGTAATCTTCTCGTCTACCAGCTTTTTCAGAAATTCGACGGATTCCACCATGCCTTCGCTGTTGACCGTCGGATTTCCGTCGTCGTCCGTCAGATACGCCCCGTTTGAAGTCCACCATGGCGTCAGCTGGAAGAACGCGCTCGCCAGCCCGTATCCGTATACGGAACCGTCGTCCTTTGTCAGCTGCTTCGCGATGTCATAAAACTCATCCCATGTCCAGCCGTCCTCGGGATATGCGATTCCCGCGTCGTCAAACATATGCTTGTTAAAGTACATTACCATTGTCTGCGTACCGCTCGGAAGCCCGTAAAGCTTGCCGTCCACCGAAAAACCGGTCAGAAGAGATTCCGCGAACTCACCCTTTAACTGGGTCAGGTATTCATCCCCGCTCACAATATCATCCAGCGGCTGGATCAGATCGTTCTCCACCGCCATCTGTGCCGCTTCAAGGCCAAGGTTAATAACATCCGGCGCCTCTCCGGAAGTCGTCATTGTAATCCATTTCTGAATAAAATCAGACCATTCTGTAACGGGTACACATGTCTGCTCTACCGTTACATCAGGATACTCTTCATTAAACCGTGCAATCGCATCATTAGCGATGGATTCTTCTACCGTACTTCCCCAGTTGAGAACTCTGAGTGTTGTGCCTTCTCCGCCTGATGAAGAGCTGTCGGATGAAGATGAACTGTCCGACGAGGAACTGTCCGAGCTTCCGCCCGAGCTGCAGGCAGCCATAGAGAATACCATTGTTCCTGCCAGTGCCAGTGCAAATAATTTCTTCATTCTGCTTTTCATAATTTCCCTCCATTGTAATTTTTTTACTTTGTTTCCAGTTTATGGAACCCGTTCCATATTTGAGTTTTTAAAAAAGAATCCCCTCAAAGAATCCTTTTTTAACTGTACGTACCTCTTTTGTAGCTTCATTATAAGCCTGTAAATATCTTATGTCAATAGAAAAATGCAATTTTATTATTATTTTTACACTCATGGAACGGGTTCCTTCCATTCTCTTTTTGTGCATTTTCACATATATCACTTTGCCATTTCAGCAAATTCGTTTAAAGTCGTTGCTCCTTTCTTTACTTTTACGTCCAGAATCACCTTATGATCTTTCAACTCTTTTCCCTCTATCATATCGCAAATAATCCCTACCAGTTCTCTGGCAATCTGCGGAACAGGCTGCTCGATCGCCGTAATCTCCGGCGTAACCGTCTCCGTAACATACGTTCCGTCATATGCCACAAGCTTCAGATCATCCGGTACCTTCCTGCCCTGGCTGTATGCTGCCTTTATGCAGTATGCCATCAAAAGGTCCGCGCCGAACACTCCGTCTATATCCGGATTTCCCGCCAGCACCTGCCTCGTCACATCTTTGAAATATTGAGTGTCGAACCGGTTCCACAGAAGCTCCACTGATGTAACTCCTGCACCGTGTTCCCTCATATACCGCTCAAATTCCATATGGCGCTCATGAGACGGGGACGTCACAACTTTTGCCCCGTGAAACTGCAATACATTTCTGCAGCCACTCTCATAGAGCATCTGAGCAGCCAGGCGGCCTCCGACTTTATGATCCACGCGGACAACCGGTATCCTGTCCCCCAGCACACGGTCAAACGCCACAATCGGTTTGCTTATCTTCTGATAAGACTCCACATCAAGAGAATGGACACCTGTAATAATACCGTCCACAATATTCCGCTCCAGCATATTCAGGTACTCTTTTTCACTGTTCTTTTCCTTGAACGTGTCGCAGAGCATCGTCTTATATCCTCTCTCATAGAGGATCGTCTCAATATTTTTCACAAGTTCGGAGAAAAAAGGATGCGACACATCCGGCATCAGAACCGCAATAATTCCCGATCTCTTGTGGTAGAGCTGTCTTGCCAGTTCATTCGGTGTATAATTCAGCTCTTCCATTGCCTGAACGATCTTCTTTCTCGTCTCTTCTGATACATACCCGCTCCCGTTGAGCACACGTGAAACCGTGGCCACGCCGACGCCGGCCAGTTTCGCGACATCCCGGATTCCTGCCATTTTCCCTCTCTCCTTATCCCATCATCTTCTGTTTTGAGCTTTCATATAAAAGTGCATCCCACTCGTCAATTATAATAATAAACCTGCTGCCCGATGCATCACTTATATCGCTCAGAGCAACCGGCAGAGAGCGCCCCTCTGATGTCATAGCCGGAAAAGCTTCCACCAGTTCGTTTATTACTTCCTGCTGCATATATTTTACAGTATCTCTAACGTCTTCCACAGTCGATATAAACCATGTAATATCAAGATAAGCATCTGTGTCGCATATGATTTTCCGAATCGACGCGGACGGCTGACACATGTCAGCTTGTCTTTTGTCCCCAAAGTACTGTTGACATATTCAATCAGATCTGTCTTATCGACATACAGTCCTTTTCTGATTGCCTGGAAACCCGAATTGCCAAGATTTAAATAGCGCCCCACTTATTGTCCTCCCGCAAAAACACATGCACCTGCAAGTTCTTTGAATTAATCATAATTATACCAAAGCTGTCTTCCCTTTACAAGGAGCCATACCCTTATGATTTTCAACTGATTTTCACGTATATGGCATCATTACTTATCCTATCAACAATAATCGAATAATAAAAAACTGCCGCACAGTTTTTCACCGCACGGCAGCATTTTTATTCGGTCCATTATGCAATTAGATCTCATCAACCACAGCTGTCTCTTCCTCTTCCAGAGAATCTTCGTATCTCTCCAGAATTGTTGTCTGAATCCTCTCTCTTGTACCTGAATTAATCGGATGAGCGATATCACGGTATTCTCCGTCAAGAGCTTTCTTGCTCGGCATCGCTATAAATAATCCTTTCTCGCCCTCTATCACCTTAATATCATGAACAACAAACTCGTCATCAATCGTAATAGATACAACGGCTTTTAATTTCCCCTCTTTCGCAACTTTGCGTACACGTACATCTGTGATCTGCATAATCTCCAGGTCTCCTTTCTCTACTGCATTATCATGCGGGGCCTGTAAGCCGAACATAGATGAAGTATCTCTGTGCCCCTGCCTCTTTCGTCTGCCTTCTCAGGGTCATAACGCATAACGTTCGTTCTTTTCAACTACAACCTTTACTCCATTTTCACCGACATGTCTTGTGTTTGCTCTTATTGTATCACGGCTCTCCACAATGCAGTTTTCTATATACGTGTTGTCACCGAGATATACATCATTCAATATGATAGAATTTTTAATCACACAGTTATTTCCCACAAAGACTTTTTTAAAAATAACAGAGTTCTCGACGGTTCCGTTAATGATGCTTCCGCTTCCGACAAGGCTGTTCTTAACAACCGCACCCGGGTTGTATTTTGCCGGAGGCTGATCGCTCACTTTTGAAAATACGTTTGGAAGCTCCTTGAAAAAGTAATTTCTGACTTCCGGTTTCAGGAAATCCATATTTGTCTTGTAATACGCGTCTACTGTTGAGATATTGCTCCAGTAGCTGTTTATTTTATACCCGTATATCTTTTTCAGATTCTTGTAGCGTATAAGGATATCGGAGACGAAATCATGTCTCTCCTCCTCCGCACAGTGCTCCACGAGATCAATGAGCTGGCGCCGCCGGATGACATAGATCCCTGTTGATACGGTCTGTGAATGCGCTACCATGGGCTTTTCTTCAAATTCTTCGATGCGGCTTGACTCGTTCATCCGGATCGTGCCGAATCTTGTTGCGTCCTCGCCGGGTCCAAGTTCCTTGCAGACCACGGTGATATCCGCCTTTTTCGCGATATGGTATTCAAGCACTTTATTGTAGTCGAGCTTGTACACCGCATCGCCTGATGTAATAATCACATACGGCTCATGGCATTTTCTCAGAAAATCAAGGTTCTGGTAAATGGCATCTGCCGTTCCCCGGTACCAGTAGCCGTTGTCGGCTGTGATTGTCGGGGTAAATACATACAGTCCTCCCTGTTTCCTCCCGAAATCCCACCATTTTGAGGAATTCAGATGTTCGTTGAGTGACCTGGCATTGTACTGTGTCAGCACCGCAACTTTCTGAATATGAGAATTAGTCATATTGCTCAGCGCAAAGTCTATGGCGCGGTAACTGCCTGCTACCGGCATTGCCGCAACCGCGCGCTTTGCCGTCAGCTCATGCATCTTTCTGCTGTTTCCGCCTGCCAGGATAATTCCTACTGCTCTCATATTCTGTCACCTGCCTTTATCAATGTTTCACCGCTTTCCAGCACGCCGCCGCTGTAGTCCTCAGCCGTCGTAACTCCGCTGATGGCAGTGTTCTTTCCAATCTGTACGCCGGATGGAATCACAGAATTCTCCCCGATCGTCGCCAGACCGCCGCTGTAAATATTCGGCTTGAACTTGTTGGGCACTTCACTTCCGATTCCGATCGCGACATTGTCACCGATTACGGTATCCTCCGCGATAATCGCCTTTTCAATCACACAGTTTTCGCCGATCGTGACTCCCTGCATAATAATGGAATCACGCACAACGCTGCCTTTTCCCACCGTCACGCTGCCTCCGAGCACAGAGCTGTGAACTTCTCCGTATATCTCCGAGCCGTTGCTGATAATACACCGGTCTACCACACCCTGCTCCGCGATATACTGAGGTGGAATATTCGCGCTGTTTGTGTAGATCTTCCAGAATTCCTCATACAGATTGAATTCCGGTATGATATCGATCAGCTCCATATTTGCTTCCCAGTAGGAACTTAATGTACCCACATCTTTCCAGTAACCGTTATACTCATAGGCAAACAGCCTGTCCCCTTTTCCGTGACAGTAAGGAATGATGTGTTTTCCGAAATCGCAGTTTGGCTGGTCTTTCAGCTTAATCAGCGCATCCCGCAGCACCGGCCAACTGAAGATATAGATACCCATAGACGCCAGATTGCTGCTTGGTTTCTCCGGTTTTTCCTCAAACTCGCTGATTCGTCCGTCGCCGTCTGTCACGACAATGCCGAATCTGCTGGCTTCCTCCATCGGAACAGGCATTGCGGCAATCGTCACATCCGCCTTGTTCGCCTTATGGAAATCCAGCATGACTTCATAATCCATTTTATAAATATGATCCCCGGAAAGTATCAGTACATAATCCGGATTATAAGTCTCCATATAATTTAGATTCTGATAGATCGCGTTTGCCGTTCCCGTATACCACTCACTGTTTGAGCTTTTCTCATACGGTGGAAGAATAGACACTCCGCCGACATTGCGGTCCAGATCCCACGGAATACCGATACCGATATGCGTATTCAAACGCAGCGGCTGATACTGTGTCAGCACGCCTACGGTATCGATTCCCGAATTAATACAGTTGCTCAGCGGGAAATCAATAATCCTGTACTTTCCGCCAAAGGCCACTGCAGGTTTCGCGACCTTAGCCGTAAGGACTCCCAGTCGACTGCCCTGTCCGCCCGCCAACAGCATGGCAATCATTTCCTTTTTAAACATTGCGTCACCTCATTTCTGGTTATATGTCCATATTATACCATATATTTGTAGTTAGAGAATAATTATTTACAATTTTTTATGTTTTTTTTTTGTCTTTTTGTTATTTTCGCACAAAAAGAACTTCTTTTAATTTTTTCTATATATAGTATAATATAAAAAGCCGAGAAATTTTATGACAGGTAAATTAAATTTTTTGAGATATAGAAAGAAGGAGCATCCCATGTATAAAATCGATTTTAACCACCCGATCCATATCCATTTTATCGGCATCGGAGGCATCAGCATGAGCGGTCTCGCGGAAATTCTTCTCGAGGAGGGTTTTACGGTATCCGGCTCAGATTCAAAGGAGTCTCCGCTCACGAAAAAACTGGAATCTGAAGGCGCTCATATTGCCTACGGGCAGAAAGCGGAAAATATTACTCCCGGGATTGGCTGCGTGGTTTATACTGCTGCAATCCACCGGGATAATCCGGAGCTGATCGAGGCTGTTGCGCAGAAAATTCCCATGCTTACCCGTGCGGAACTTCTCGGACAGCTCATGAAAAATTACGACACTCCGATTGCGGTATCCGGAACTCACGGAAAGACAACGACCACTTCCATGATCTCTCATATCCTTCTGGAAGGCGAACTTGATCCCACAATCTCTGTGGGCGGTATTTTAAAGGCGATCGGCGGCAATATCCGCGTCGGACACTCCGGAACATTTATCACCGAAGCGTGTGAGTATACGAACAGTTTTCTCCACTTCTTCCCGAAGATCGGCGTGATTCTCAATATTGAAGAAGATCATCTGGACTTCTTTAAAGATCTGGAGGATATCCGCCATTCGTTCCATCAGTTTGCCGCGCTGCTGCCGGATGACGGAACACTTGTCATCAACGGAGATATCACGGACTATCCTGAGATTTACCGCGGGCTCACCTGCAATGTGGTGACATACGGTTCTTCCTCTGATTTTGACTACAGCGCTGACAATGTCGCCTACGATGAGCGGGGCTGTGTTTCCTTTGATCTGATCAAACACGGGGAATGCGTTGACCATATCGCCCTCTCTGTAACCGGTGACCACAATGTCTCCAATGCACTCTCCGCCATCGCTGTTGCGGATCTCTTAGACATTCCTGTGGATGTGATTAAACGGGGACTGCTTTCCTTCACCGGCACAGACCGGAGATTTGAATACAAAGGAAAATTCGGAGGAGTGACTGTAGTAGACGACTATGCGCACCATCCCACTGAGATTGAAGCCACTTTAAAAGCCGCAAAACATTACCCGCACAACAGCGTATGGTGCGTGTTCCAGCCGCATACCTACACAAGGACAAAGGCATTTTTCCACGAGTTTGCGGAAGCGCTCTCACATGCGGATCACCTCGTTCTCGCAGATATCTATGCGGCCAGAGAGACCGATACTCTTGGAATCTCCTCCGCTGATCTTGCGAAAGAAGCGGAAACGCTCGGAACCGATGCGCACTACTACCCCTCATTCGAGGAGATCGAGACATTTTTGCACGACAACTGCCGCCCCGGTGATCTTCTTATCACAATGGGCGCTGGAGATATTGTCACAGTAGGTGAAGAACTTCTTAAAAAATATTCTGAGTAAGCTGCTCTTCTGCCGGAAGAGAATCCCCTGTTCACAGGGGCTGCAGGAGTTATCCACACTTTCTGCACACAGTTATCTACAAAAAAGGCTGAGTTACCCACGAAAAAACACTTTATCAACCCGGCAGGGAAATGTTATATTAATGACGTAAGGAAAGCGGATCGCCGAATCCGCTTTCTATCTTGTAACGGCGAAATTAACGAAAGTGGGACAGAATATTTATGAAGACATTAACTTTAAAAAACAAATTTCAGACGAACGCGACACTGCTGCCGAACGATTTTATTGACAACTATATGATTGATGCGAACGGGGAATTTGTCAAAGTATATCTTTTTCTTCTGCGCCATTTGGACGACCCCTGCTCCTCGCTTACGATCTCGGTGATTGCAGACTGCCTGAATAATACGGAGGCCGATATTCTGCGTGCTTTCAGATACTGGGAAAAGGCAGGGCTTCTTCACATTGAACAGGATCCTGAGGGAAAGATCACCGGTCTGGAGCTTTTAAAGACTACAGGAGCGCACAGGACTTCCGCTGCCGCTCACACCGTTCCCTCTGCTGAAAAGGGCGCGCCTGCAGCGGAAGAAGCGGAAGAAACTGAAAAGATTCTGTCCGCGCCCTCCCCGAAGGCATCTCCGGCGAAAGCGGTTCCCATTGATGAATTCCGGGCCCAGAAAGAGATCCGTTCGCTTCTCTTTATCGCAGAACAGTATCTCGGTAAAACGCTGACGCATACAGAAATGGAAACAATCACCTATTTTTATGATACTCTTCACATGTCTGCGGATCTGATCGAATACCTGATTGAATCCTGCGTGGAAAATGGTCACAAAAGTATGCATTATATACGGAAGGTTGCTTTTTCCTGGGTCGAAGAAGGGATTCAGACAGTCTCCCAGGCAAAGGAACAGTCTTCTTTATACAGCCGGAACTGTTATACGGTACTTAACGCATTTGGCATAAAGAACAGAGGACCGGCCTCATCGGAACTTGTTTACATTAAGAAATGGGCGGAAGAATACGGATTTTCATCCGACATCATCGAGGAAGCGTGCCGGCGCACTATCGCAGCCACACACCAGCCAAGCTTTGAGTACGCGGACTCTATCCTGACAAAGTGGCACGGCAGAAACGTCCGCCATCTCAAGGATATTATTCCGCTGGATGAAGCCTACCAGAAAGAGCGCTCTTCCGGAAAAGTATCCGCGAAACCAAGAACTGCCCCGAAAAATCTAAATAATTTCGAGCGGCGCAGCTATGATATGGATTCCCTTGAGGAACAGTTACTGAACAGCAATTAGAAGGAGTACATACATGGCACTTAAAAATTCACAGTATTATGCGATCATGCGGGAATATGAGAAAACACGGATGAAAAACCATGATATCCAGAATGCCCGCTATGAAGAAGTTTATAAAAAGCTTCCGGAATTTAAGACTCTCGACGAGTCCATATCCATCCTTTCCGTGCAGTACGGAAAGAAGCTCTTAAACGGGGATGAGAAGGCGCTTTCATCCCTGAAGGAAGAGCTGGAGATTCTGCGCAGCAGCAAAAAAAATCTTCTTCTCTCCGGCGGTTTCCCGGAAGACTATCTGGAACCGGTATACGACTGTCCTGACTGCAAGGACACCGGGTATATCGGAAATGAAAAATGCCACTGTTTTAAACATGCCATCATACAGCTTCTGTATGAGCAGTCAAACATGAAAGAATTTCCTTCTGAAGCGTCATTTGACAACTTCAGTCTTGATTTTTACTCTTCTACACAGTATGATAAAACAACCGGGAGGTCTGCCCGGGAAATGATGGAAGATACGCTGAAGATCTGCCGCCGTTTCATCGATACATTCGATGACGAGTTCCAGAATCTCTTCTTTTACGGCAGCGTGGGAGTCGGGAAAACCTTTCTCTCCACATGCATTGCCCGCGAGGTTATGAACCGTGAGCACTCTGTGCTGTACTTTTCAGCCCCGCAGCTTTTCAGCGCACTTGCCCAGACCAAATTTGACCGGAACAATACAGATGCGAAAAATATGAGCGACTACATTTTCAGCTGTGATCTTCTGATCATTGATGATCTCGGAAGCGAATACACAAACGCCTTTACCGCCGCTCAGTTTTTTTCCTGTATTAATGAAAGACTCATTCACCGGAAATCAACGATCATCTCAACAAATCTGTCGCTGGAATCGCTTGCCGATCTCTATACGGAGCGCTCCTTTTCCAGAATCACGAGCAGTTATGCCATGCTGAAGATGATCGGTGATGATATACGAATCAAGAAAAAGCTAAAGCACAGGGAGGATCATTGATGTTACGCCGAACAGAACGTATCTTAGAAAACATTCCGGTAGGAAGTCTTGGGATGATTGCACTGCCGGGATGTGAAGACCTCGGAAAAAAAGTGGACGACTATCTGGTACAGTGGCGCCATGAAAGCGGCCATGAATACAAAGATGACATCGCGTTTTCCGGATATGAAAAAGACACTTATCTGGTCGATGCACGTGTCCCAAGATTCGGCTCCGGGGAGGCAAAAGGAATCCTCGGTGAATCCGTCCGGGGAAAAGACCTGTATCTTCTGGTTGATGTATGCAATTACAGTGTTACTTACTCACTTACCGGCCAGATCAACCATATGTCTCCGGATGATCACTTCCAGAATCTGAAGAGAATCATCGCTGCAATCGGCGGAAAAGGCCGTCGCATCAACGTTATCATGCCTTTTCTGTACGAGAGCCGCCAGCACAAAAGAAATTCCAGAGAATCTCTTGACTGCGCCCTGGCCCTTCAGGAACTTGTGAGAATGGGCGCTGAAAATATTATTACTTTCGACGCGCATGACCCGAGAGTTCAGAATGCAATTCCTCTCAGCGGTTTTGAGACAGTCTCACCCACTTACCAGTTCATCAAAGGACTGCTGAGAACCGTCAAAGATCTGCAGATCGACAGCGATCATATGATGGCAATCAGTCCGGACGAGGGCGGTACAAACCGCGCTGTATATCTTGCAAACGTGCTCGGACTTGATATGGGAATGTTCTATAAACGGCGGGATTACACGCAGATCGTGAACGGACGCAATCCGATCATTGCCCATGAATTCCTCGGAAGCTCTGTCGAGGGAAAAGACGTCATCATTATCGACGATATGATTTCCTCCGGCGACAGCATTATTGACGTGGCGACGGAGCTCAAGCGCAGAAAGGCAAAACGTATCTTTGCCGCAGCAACGTTTGGTCTCTTTACAAACGGCCTTGACAAGTTTGATAAGGCCTATGAGAACGGAATCATCACCGGTATCCTCACAACGAATCTGATTTATCAGACACCGGAACTCCTGTCCAAGCCTTATTACATCAACTGTGATATGAGTAAATATATTGCTCTTATCATTGACACACTCAATCATGACGGCTCGATCAGCTCTATCTTAAGTCCGAACGAAAGGATCCAGAACGTCATCCGCAAATACAGAAACGGAGAGCCGGTATAACCAGCTCTCCTTATATATTATGTGCATATGAAGATAAACAGAAAAACACTATCCGACATATTTTTTACCGTATTTATGCTGCTGTCGGCAACAGGCATTTCTTTTGCCTTTTTCTATCTCGGCAATCAAAACGTGGCAAATATCACTGTCATTTATACGCTTGCCCTGATTCTTACCGCATTGTATACATCAGGATATGTGTACGGAATTATTTCCGCACTGTTCTGTGTCATCGCGGTAAACTACTTTTTCTCGTATCCGTTTTTTAAGTTTAATTTTACACTGGACGGATATCCCGTTACTTTTATCGGGATGCTTGCAATTTCCATTTTTTCAAGCACCACTACAACCACACTCAAGAAGCAGCAGCGGGCGATTGCCGAGCGGGAAAAGGCGCTTGTAGAGGCAGATAAAGAAAAGCTGCGGGCGAATCTTCTTCGCGCGGTTTCCCATGATCTGCGGACACCTCTGACCAGTATTATAGGCTCCTCCACATCGTTTCTCGAAAATTACCACGAACTGGAGGAAGAGGAACAGATGGAGCTGGTGACCAATATTAAAGAAGATTCCCAATGGCTGCTGAATATGGTGGAAAACCTTCTGACGGTCACGCGAATCAATGACAGCGCAGCGGATAAAGTGAAGAAATCGCCGGAAATTGTCGAAGAAGTGGTTTCTGAGGCGATACAGCGGCTGCGCAAAAGGCTGCCTGATATCCGGATCAGAGTGTCGATGCCCAATAATTTTCTCATGCTGTCCATGGATCCTACACTGATCGAACAGGTTCTGATTAATCTGCTTGAAAATGCCTTTATTCACTCCGGAAGCACCGAACCGATTGACCTCATTATCCGCGAGGGAGAAGATATCATTACATTTACTGTGAGAGATTATGGAAGTGGAGTAGAGGAAAACCGGCTTCCTCATATTTTCGAGGGCCAGCAGCTCTCCTCAGACAGCGTGGACGGACACAAGGGAATGGGAATCGGTCTGTCGATCTGCAAAACGATCATACAGGCTCACGGCGGGCAAATCACCGCTTTAAACCACAATCAGGGAGCAGAGTTTACTTTTACTCTTCCGAAAGAAAAGGAGGATACAGAAAATGACTAAGCTTTCAGTACTGATCATAGAAGATGAAAAGAATATCCAGACATTTATGGGAAAAGTCCTTAAACGGCATGATTATCGTATATTATATGCGGATACCGGCACGGAGGGCCTGGAGCTTATACGTTCCCAGTGCCCTGATATCATCCTGCTTGATCTGGGACTCCCGGACATGAACGGCAGCGAAATTATAGAAAACGTGCGTACATGGACGAGCACGCCGATTATTGTAATTTCCGCCCGGACCTCAGAAAAAGAAAAGGTAATGGCACTGGATCTGGGCGCCGACGACTATATCACAAAGCCCTTCGGCACCTCAGAGCTTCTGGCCCGCATACGCGCATCCCTGCGCCACAGCAACCGCCTCCGCACGAACAGTACGCTCTATATCCGCCCGTACAGGCATGGCGATATGTTACTCGATTTCTCGAAACGGATTCTGACAATCGGATCATCTGAGATTCATCTTACGCCGATCGAATACAAGATCGTCGCATACCTTGCTCAGAATTCCGGTAAGGTTATCACCTACGCTTCTATTCTGTCAAACGTATGGGGGCCTTATGCGGACGGGGACAACAAGATCCTCCGCGTAAATATGGCCAATATCCGGCGTAAAATCGAGGATGATCCTGCCCAGCCCAAATATATTTTCACAGAGGTAGGGGTCGGATACCGGATGGCGGAGGACGAAGAGGAAACGACCTGAAGCGGCGTGCTAAAATGTTGTTAAGGACATAACAAATCCGTTCCATTTGCCGCTCATTTCTTCTAAAATAGAGGGCAGTTAGTTTTTGACAGAAGGAGTGTGCAGCAATTATGAATATCGGATTTCTTATACTTATGATTGTCGGAGGCGCGGCAGGACTTTTTTCAACATTGTACATACTTATCAGTCTTCCGTATATGATCATAAAGAAAGTCTACAGAAAAGCAAAATACGGCATTTCTCTTTTTGATTAGGTGCCGGTTTTCTGTAAAACGAAAAATCCGCCGAAGCCGGGGTGCGTTGCTGCTTTCGTCCCCGGTTCCGGCGGATTTTTCATTATATCTGTTGATATATATTTCTATTTATATAAGTTATACAAGACCTGCCGTACTCTCCTCCAGCTGTCTCTTCGCCTCTCTGATCGCCGACAGTTCTTCCTCTGTTACCTTGTCCAGCCTGCATTTTGAGACGAGTTTCTGAAGGGTATGGCTGTCATTCCTGATCTGTTTCTTTCTGGCTCTGTCAAGCTGCTTTCCCATCGCTTTTACCGTCTGCTCCGTCTTGTTGAGAAGTGTCTGCGCTTCGCCCAACAGTTCCACACCCTCTCTTCTCACCTGATCCTGTCCGGCATAGTTCTGAGCGTCACGGATTGCCTGCTCGATCTCATTCTCCGACATTCTGTCATCCGCCGTAATTGTTATGGACTGCTGTTTTCCGGTATCAAGATCTTTTGCCGAAACTTTCAGGATTCCGTTCGCATCGATGTCAAAGGTCACTTCAATCTGAGGCACTCCGGCCGGAGCCGCCTTGATCCCTTTCAGCTTAAAACGCCCGATTGTCTTGTTATCCCTTGCCATAGGCCGTTCTCCCTGAAGCACATGAATCTCCACGTTTCGCTGATAGGGAGCCGCAGTGGAAAAGATGCGGGAATATCTTGTCGGAAGCGTCGTATTTCGCTCTACCAGGCGGGTTGCCACACCTCCTACCGTCTCAATTGAGAGACTTAACGGCGTCACATCGAGAAGCAGTAGCTCCTGTCCTGTTCCCGCAGCGACAAGCCCTTTCCCCTGGAGTGTACTGCCGAGAATTGCAGCTCCCTGAGCCACACATTCATCGGGATTAATATTTCTGGACGGCTCCTTTCCGGTCAGCTGTCTGACCTTCTCCTGTACAGCCGGTATTCTTGTTGATCCTCCCACGAGGAGCACCTTTCCGAGTGCGGACGGTTCTACATGCGCATCGTTCAGAGCATTGCGCACCGGGTCCGCAGTTCTCTCGATCAGATCACGCACCATATTCTCAAATTCCGCCCGGGTAAGGGTAAGATCCGGATGAATCGGTTCCCCTTTTACTGTTGTAAGATAAGGAAGCACAATCTGCGTACTTGCAGAAGCGGACAGCTCCTTTTTGGCCTGTTCAGCCGCGTCTCTGATTCTCTGCATCGCCGCGAAGTCTTTCCTCACATCCGCATTATATTCCGAACGGATCTTCCCGGCAATCCAGTCCGTTACGCGCGCGTCAAAATCATCTCCCCCGAGGTGGTTGTCTCCCGCCGTGGCAAGCACCTCGATTACGCCCTCGCCAATCTCAATAATCGAGACATCGAACGTTCCGCCGCCCAGGTCATATACCATGACTTTCTGAGTTTCTCCGTGATTCAGCCCATACGCAAGAGCCGCGCTCGTCGGCTCATTAATGATGCGCAGCACATTCAGCCCGGCGATCCTTCCGGCGTCCTTTGTCGCCTGTCTCTGTACATCGTTAAAATACGCAGGAACTGTGATCACCGCGTCTGTCACTGTCTCCCCGGTAAAATCCTCTGCGCTCTTTTTCAGCTGCATCAAAATCATAGCGCTGATCGTCTGCGGCTTATATTCCTTTCCGTCGATCCTGCAGCTCCAGTCCGTACCCATATGTCTTTTAATGGAACTGATTGTCCTCTCAGGGTTTGTCACGGCCTGTCTGCGGGCGCTCTCCCCCACAAGCCGCTCCCCTTTTTTGGTAAACGCCACAATACTCGGAGTTGTCCTGCTTCCGGAGTCCGCCGGTATAATCACAGGCTTCTCATTCTCTACCACTGACACGCAGCTGTTAGTCGTTCCAAGATCAATTCCTATTACTTTTCCCATATTTTTGTCATCTCCCTGCAAAAAATAACAGGGCACTCAGCGGAATATTTCTATTCCGCCGGGTGCCCCCTCGTTATTCTGATTTATTCCTCTGTATCAAGGTTTTCTTCATCTCCGGCATCTGCATCATCAGACAGTTCCGCATCTGAAACATCCGCGTCAGCATCCGCCATATCTGCTCTCATTTCTTCCCCTTCAGCCATGTCCGTATCCATCGCCTCCGTCTCTTCGCCGAGATCAAGTTCCAGTTCATCGTCAAGGCTGAGTTCTTCATCAATATGAATATCTGTGTTAAGCGCCACGTCTCGGTACTTCTTCATACCAGTACCCGCCGGGATATGCTTACCGATAATGACATTCTCTTTCAGACCAATCAGGTGGTCCACCTTACCCTTGATCGCCGCTTCTGTCAGGACCTTTGTCGTCTCCTGGAAGGATGCGGCTGACAGGAAGGAGTCTGTTGCCAGGGAAGCCTTTGTGATACCGAGCATGATCTGCTCACCCACTGCCGGCGTCTTACCTTCTTCCTCAAGCTGCTTATTCACATCCTCAAACTCAAGAACATCTACCATTGTTCCCGGAAGGAATTCGGAATCTCCCTTCTCCTCGATGCGCACTTTCTTAAGCATCTGACGCACGATCACTTCGATATGCTTGTCGTTGATATCAACACCCTGCAGACGGTATACACGCTGCACTTCACGGAGCATGTAGTCCTGCGCCGCGCGCAGTCCCTTGATCTTCAGGATATCGTGCGGATTCACACTACCTTCTGTGAGTTCATCTCCGGCCTCAAGCATAGCGCCATCCTGAATCTTGATGCGGGATCCGTACGGAATCAGGTATGCCTTGGACTCGCCGGTCTGCTCGTTTGTAACGATGACTTCGCGTTTCTTCTTTGTATCACTGATTGTCGCCTTTCCGGCAAACTCTGTGATAATCGCAAGACCCTTCGGCTTTCTCGCCTCGAAAAGCTCCTCTACACGGGGAAGACCCTGTGTGATATCGTCACCGGCAACTCCTCCGGTATGGAACGTACGCATTGTAAGCTGTGTACCAGGCTCACCGATGGACTGGGCAGCCACGATTCCGACAGCCTCTCCCACCTGTACGACTTCTCCGGTCGCCATGTTCGCGCCGTAGCACTTCGCACACACACCGTCTTTGCAGCGGCAGGTAAGGATCGTACGGATCTTCACTTTCTCGATCGGATCACCCTTCTCGTTTACACCCTGTTTGATCACGCGCTCTGCACGGCGAGGTGTAATCATGTGGTTCGCCTTGACAATCATGTTGCCGTCTTTGTCTTTGATATCCTCGCATGCAAATCTTCCGGTAATACGGTCCTGAAGGCTCTCGATCTCCTCGTTACCGTCAAGGAACGCATGTACATACATTCCCGGGATCTCGTCGCCAGGCTGTACGCAGTCAGAATCATGAATGATAAGCTGCTGTGATACATCGACAAGACGTCTTGTCAGGTATCCGGAGTCGGCCGTACGAAGCGCCGTATCGGACAGACCTTTACGGGCGCCATGCGCGGACATGAAATACTCCAGTACGTCAAGACCTTCACGGAAGTTGGACTTGATCGGCAGCTCAATAGTACGTCCTGTCGTATCAGCCATCAGTCCACGCATACCTGCGAGCTGTTTGATCTGCTTGTCAGAACCACGGGCTCCGGAGTCCGCCATCATGAAGATGTTGTTGTATTTATCCAGACCGGAAAGCAGCGCGTCCGTAAGCTTGTCGTCGGTTGCCTTCCATGTCTCTACGACTTCTTTGTAACGCTCTTCCTCTGTGATAAGACCGCGCTTGTAGTTCTTCGTGATCCTGTCCACAGTGTTCTGAGCTTCCTCGATCATCTGCGGTTTCTGCGGCGGCACGGTCATATCCGAGATCGATACCGTCATGGCCGCGCGTGTGGAGAATTTGTATCCGATGGATTTTACATCATCCAGCACTTCCGCAGTCTGAGTCGCGCCATGTGTGTTGATGACTTTCTCGAGGATCTGCTTTAACTGCTTCTTGCCTACATGGAAGTCAATCTCCATGAGCAGTTCGTTTCCGGGCACTTCTCTGTCCACGAAACCGAGATCCTGCGGAATGATTTCGTTGAACAGCAGACGCCCCAGAGTTGCGTCGATCGTTCCTGTCTTCACTGTTCCGTCAGGCATCGTCTTGGAAACGCGAACCTTGATCTGTGAATGCAGGGTGATATATCCGTTCTCGTAAGCGAGAATGGCCTCGCTCACACTCTTGAAGAACATACCCTCGCCCTTTGCGCCCGGTCTCACCTGTGTCAGGTAGTAGATACCGAGAACCATATCCTGTGAAGGAACGGCTACCGGACCTCCGTCGGACGGTTTCAGCAGGTTGTTCGGAGAGAGAAGCAGGAAACGGCACTCTGCCTGTGCCTCTACGGAAAGCGGCACATGGACAGCCATCTGGTCACCGTCAAAGTCTGCGTTGTACGCCGTACAAACGAGCGGATGCAGCTTGATTGCCTTACCTTCTACAAGGATCGGCTCAAACGCCTGAATACCAAGTCTGTGCAGCGTGGGGGCACGGTTTAACATAACCGGGTGCTCTTTGATTACTTCCTCGAGCACATCCCATACCTCCGGCTGGAGTCTCTCTACCATTTTCTTTGCATTCTTTATATTGTGAGCTGTACCGTTTGCCACAAGTTCCTTCATAACGAACGGTTTGAACAGCTCAATCGCCATCTCTTTCGGAAGACCGCACTGATAAATCTTAAGCTCCGGTCCGACGACGATAACGGAACGTCCGGAATAGTCGACACGTTTTCCAAGCAGGTTCTGACGGAAACGTCCGGATTTACCTTTCAGCATGTCGGAAAGAGATTTCAGAGCTCTGTTTCCGGGGCCTGTAACCGGACGGCCGCGGCGTCCGTTGTCGATCAGCGCGTCAACCGCCTCCTGAAGCATACGCTTCTCGTTGCGCACGATGATGTCCGGAGCGCCCAGCTCAAGCAGTCTCTTCAGACGGTTGTTTCTGTTGATAATTCTTCTGTAAAGATCGTTTAAGTCGGATGTCGCGAAACGTCCTCCGTCCAACTGCACCATCGGGCGCAGATCAGGCGGAATGACCGGAATCGCTGTAAGGATCATCCACTCCGGACGGTTGCCCGACTCAAGGAACGCCTCCACAACTTCCAGTCTCTTTACGATTCTGGCACGTTTCTGGCCTGTCGCATTCTCAAGCTCTTTCTGAAGGTCATTGCACTCCTTCTCCAGATCAATAGCCTCGAGAAGCTCTTTGATCGCCTCGGCACCCATGCCTACACGGAAAGCGCCGCTGCCCCATTTTTCTCTCTGCTCCTGATACTCCGTCTCAGAGAGGATCTGTCTGTTCTGCAGATCCGTCTCTCCCTTGTCAAGAACAATGTAAGATGCGAAGTAAAGCACTCTCTCCAGCGTTCTCGGAGAGATATCCAGAATCAGTCCCATCCGGCTCGGGATTCCCTTGAAATACCAGATGTGTGATACAGGAGCCGCAAGTGCGATATGTCCCATACGCTCACGGCGCACGCTTGCCTTTGTGACCTCAACGCCGCACCGGTCGCACACTACGCCCTTATAGCGGATTTTCTTATATTTACCGCAGTGACACTCCCAGTCCTTGCTGGGTCCGAAAATCCTCTCACAGAACAGTCCGTCCTTCTCAGGCTTTAACGTTCTGTAGTTGATCGTCTCAGGCTTTGTAACCTCGCCTCTTGACCACTCCAGTATTTTTTCCGGTGAAGCCAGACCGATTCTGATCGCATCAAATGTTAACGGTTCATATTGTTGTTCATTGTTATTTGGCATAGATATGGCTCCTCCTGTTATTCTTCGTCATAATCGGAAAACTCATTAAACTCGATGGCATCAAGATCGCTGTCATCCGGTTCTTCTTCCTCAGGTTCAACATCCTCGAGCTCCTCGCCTACAAATTCCTGCTCGGTGAAGCCATGATCTCCGAAGGACTCATTCTCATCGCGGTACTTTCTGTCGCCCTCGATGATGTGGCGCAGATCCGTATCGCCGTAATCCACGTTCTCCATAATCTCCACCTCTGTGTTGTCGTCGCGCAGCACGCGGACATCCAGTGCAAGAGATTGAAGCTCCTTTAAGAGCACCTTGAAGGATTCCGGGATTCCAGGCTCCGGTATATTCTCACCTTTGATGATTGCCTCGTAAGTCTTCACACGGCCGACAACATCGTCGGACTTCACAGTCAGGATCTCCTGCAGCGTGTAGGATGCTCCGTACGCCTCAAGAGCCCATACCTCCATCTCTCCGAAACGCTGTCCTCCGAACTGCGCCTTACCTCCCAGCGGCTGCTGTGTGACAAGGGAGTACGGTCCGGTGGAACGCGCGTGGATCTTATCGTCTACCAGGTGATGGAGCTTCAGGTAATGCATGTGTCCGATTGTAACCGGGCTGTCGAAGAACTCTCCGGTACGTCCGTCTCTTAAGCGCACTTTTCCGTCTCTTGAGATCGGCACGCCTTTCCAGAGTTTTCTGTGTTCTCTGTTGTCCGACAGATACTGAAGCACTTCCGGGAGCAGCTCCTCTCCGTGCTTTTTCTCAAATTCTTCCCACTCAAGATTTACATAATCATTCGCCAGGTCGAGAGTGTCCATAATATCCACCTCGTTGGCGCCGTCGAACACCGGTGTGGAGATGTTGAATCCAAGTGCTTTCGCAGCAAGACTCAGGTGGATCTCAAGCACCTGTCCGATATTCATACGGGACGGCACGCCCAGCGGGTTAAGCACGATGTCAAGCGGGCGTCCGTTCGGCAGGAACGGCATATCTTCCACCGGAAGTACACGGGAAACGACACCCTTGTTTCCGTGACGGCCAGCCATCTTGTCGCCGACAGAGATTTTTCTCTTCTGCGCGATGTAGATGCGGACTGCCTGATTCACTCCCGGAGACAGCTCGTCACCGTTTTCTCTTGTGAACACTTTCGCGTCCACGACAATACCATACTCGCCGTGCGGCACCTTCAGGGAAGTATCTCTTACCTCACGTGCCTTTTCACCGAAGATAGCGCGGAGCAGTCTCTCCTCTGCCGTCAGCTCTGTCTCTCCCTTCGGAGTCACCTTTCCGACAAGGATATCCCCTGCCCTTACCTCCGCTCCGATGCGGATAATTCCGCGCTCATCCAGATCCTTGAGCGCATCGTCGCCCACGCCCGGAATATCTCTTGTGATTTCCTCCGGTCCGAGCTTTGTATCTCTTGCCTCTGCCTCATACTCTTCAATATGAACAGAAGTGTAAACGTCATCCTGTACCAGTCTCTCACTTAAGAGAACCGCGTCCTCGTAGTTGTAACCTTCCCAGGTCATGAAGCCGATGAGCGGGTTCTTTCCGAGCGCCATCTCTCCGCCTGATGTGGACGGTCCGTCAGCAATGACATCACCTTTCTTCACGATGTCGCCCTTGTTGACGATCGGCCTCTGGTTGTAGCAGTTGCTCTGGTTGCTTCGCTGGAACTTCGTCAGCTTGTAGGACTTCCTTGTTCCGTCCTCATGGCGGATCACAATCTCAGTGGACGTGGAGCTCTCTACTGTTCCCGCCTCCTCTGCGATTACACACACACCGGAGTCTACGGCTGCCTTCACTTCCATACCTGTTCCGACTACCGGAGCCTCCGTCGTCAGAAGCGGTACGGCCTGGCGCTGCATGTTGGATCCCATAAGAGCACGGTTCGCGTCGTCGTTCTGAAGGAACGGAATCAGCGCCGTAGCCACGGAGAACACCATCTTCGGGGATACGTCCATATAGTCGAATTTATTTCTTTCATACTCCTGCGTCTCTTCGCGGTAACGTCCGGACACGTTCTTATTCACAAAGTGTCCTTCCTCATCCAGAGGCGTATTCGCCTGAGCCACATGGTAATTGTCCTCTTCATCCGCTGTCATATATACAACTTCGTCTGTAACACGCGGATTTGCCGGGTCGCTCTTGTCGACCTTTCTGTACGGTGCTTCAACAAAACCGTACTGATTGATTCTCGCGTAGCATGCGAGAGAGTTGATCAGACCGATGTTCGGACCCTCGGGAGTCTCGATCGGACACATTCTTCCGTAGTGGGAGTAGTGTACGTCGCGGACCTCAAATCCCGCACGGTCTCTTGACAGACCGCCCGGTCCCAGAGCGGAGAGACGTCTCTTGTGCGTCAGCTCGCCCAGCGGGTTGTTCTGATCCATGAACTGGGACAGCTGGGAAGATCCGAAGAACTCTTTTACAGCGGCTGTCACCGGCTTGATGTTAATCAGGGACTGCGGAGAGATTCCCTCCTGGTCCTGTGTAGTCATACGCTCGCGTACAACTCTTTCCAGTCTGGAAAGACCGATTCTGTACTGGTTCTGGAGCAGCTCGCCCACCGCGCGGATACGGCGGTTGCCCAGATGATCGATATCATCGTCATTTCCAATGCCGTACTCAAGATGAATGTTATAGTTAATGGACGCGAAAATATCATCCTTTGTAATATGCTTCGGAATCAGGTCGTGAATGTCGCGTTTGATGAGGCTCTTAAGTTCCTCTATATCACCTGCCGACTCCTCGATAATTCCCGCAAGCACGGGGTAGTATACCTGCTCTGTCACGCCTACTTCCTTCGGGTCCACGTCCACAACTGCCTGCAGGTCTACCATCTTATTGGAAAGAATCTTGATATTTCTGGAAGCATCCTCGCCCTCTACCCAGAGGTAATCTGCAGCAGAGTTCTGGATTGCATCCGCGATCTCTCTTGTAATCTTTGTCCCTTTTTCAGCCACAACTTCACCTGTCAGCGGGCTTACTACGTCCTCTGCGAGAATGCGTCCGGTGACACGGTTTTTCAGCATCAGCTTTTTGTTGAATTTATAGCGTCCGACTTTGGCAAGATCATATCTCCTCGGATCGAAGAACATGCTGTTGATCAGGCTCTCCGCGCTGTCAACCGCGAGCGGCTCTCCCGGACGGATCTTTTTGTACAGCTCTAACAGACCCTCCTGATAATTCTCAGCAGTGTCTTTTCCGAAACTTGCGAGGATCTTCGGCTCTTCTCCGAAAAGCTCAACGATCTCCGCGTTTGTTCCGACGCCGAGCGCACGGATCAGCACTGTAATCGGCACCTTACGCGTTCTGTCTACACGTACATAAAAAACGTCATTGGAATCGGTCTCATACTCAAGCCATGCGCCTCTGTTCGGGATGACTGTCGCCGAATAGAGTTTCTTTCCGAGCTTGTCATGGGCAATGCCATAGTAGATACCCGGAGAACGCACAAGCTGACTTACGATGACACGTTCTGCCCCATTGATGACAAACGTTCCGGTCTTTGTCATCAGAGGAAGATCTCCCATGAAGATTTCATGTTCGTTGATCTCATCGGTCTCTTTATTGTGGAGTCTGACCCTTACTTTTAAGGGCGCCGCATATGTCGCATCGCGTTCCTTACACTCGTCGATCGAATATTTCACATCGTCTTCGCAGAGTGTAAAATCCACAAATTCCAGGCTTAAGTGCCCGCTGTAATCAGCGATCGGGGAAATATCGTCGAACACCTCTTTGAGTCCTTCATCAAGAAACCACTGATAGGAATCTTTCTGAACTTCAATGAGATTGGGCATCTCCAATACTTCCTTCTGCCTGGAATAGCTCATGCGGAAGCTTTTTCCGGTTTTAATGGGACGGATCCTGTTTTTCTCCATTGACGTTTCACTCCTCTTGTTTTTCTATTCAAGACTCGCATCCGCGCATCGCGGCGGAGCATATATCAGACGGGAGCCATCATCCCGCTGAAATAAATATATGAAAAATATATGAAAAGAGCCATGCGACAGTATATATACACCTGATATGGCATACCTTTCCATAATAGTGCATTTTTTACTATATCACAAAGCTCTTTTTATTGTCAACAATTATTTCCTCTTTTTTTCTGATTTTTCTTGACATTTTTCTCATTTTATGATATCATGCGGTCTTATTCGACAACACAAAGGACCGCAGAAGCTCGATCTCTTCCACGGTCCTCCTTTCTTTAACTGTCCGGAATTTCTCCCGGCAGGATCTCAATCACCGCTTAATGGCAATTATTTCAGGTTAACCTCAGCGCCCTGCTCTTCCAGTTTTGCCTTGATCTCCTCAGCCTCAGCCTTGGAAGCACCCTCTTTAACTACCTTCGGAGCGTTGTCAACAAGCTCTTTTGCCTCTTTCAGTCCAAGACCTGTGATCTCGCGAACAACTTTGATAACCTTAACCTTGGAAGCGCCTGCAGATACAAGCTCTACATCAAACTCATCCTTCTCCTCAGCTGCTGCAGCTCCGTCTCCGCCTGCTGCCGCAACTACAACGCCTGCTGCTGCAGATACGCCGAACTCTTCTTCGCAAGCTTTTACAAGCTCGTTTAACTCTAATACTGATAACTCTTTGATCGCTTCGATCATTTCAGCTGTTGTCAATTTAGCCATTTTTCATATCCTCCATTTTGTTTTTAATCATTTTACATCTGTCCTGTCTGCAGGACATAACTTTTTATTAAGAATAAATTATGCGTCTGCTTCCGGAGTTTCTGCCGGAGCTTCTGCTGTCTCTGCCGGTGCGGCTTCTTCAGCCGGAGCAGCCTCGCCGTCTTTCTCAGCAATCTGCTTAATAACACGCGCAAAGTTTGCAATCGGTGACTGCATACTTCCAAGAAGTCTGGAAAGAAGCACTTCTCTTGACGGAATCTTGGAAAGCTCTGTCAGCCCTGCGACGTCGTATACATTTCCCTCTACGACACCGCCTTTAAGCTCAAGCGCCGGAGCGTCTTTTGCAAAGTTGCAAAGGATTCTTGCCGGAGCTGTCGCATCGTCTTTGGAGATCGCGATTGCACTCGGTCCTTCCAGACAGCTCTCAAGGCCTTCACACTCTGTTCCCTCGAAAGCTCTCTTCATCATCGTGTTCTTATATACCTTGTAGACTACGCCTGCTTCTCTGAGCTGTTTACGCAGCTCTGTATCCTG
The DNA here is from genome assembly GCF_020687545.1 of Ruminococcus turbiniformis. Taxonomy (GTDB): domain Bacteria; phylum Bacillota; class Clostridia; order Lachnospirales; family Lachnospiraceae; genus Mediterraneibacter; species Mediterraneibacter turbiniformis. The sequence goes on from NZ_JAJEQX010000001.1 coordinate 148,342, forward strand.
AGCGACTGTAAGTCCGCGGTAATCAACAAGAACGACTGACTGCGCATCTTTGATCTCTTCTGCGATTGCCTGTACGATCGGCTGTTTTAATTCAACTTTTGCCACTTTCTGGTACACCTCCTTATAAATTTTGCTGCAACAGTTCACGGCGTCAGCCGCAGTAAGCACGAAGTGCGGTTTTACGAATGGCGCGGCCTGAACTGTCACAATTGCGTGTACTGCCAAAGTTCAGCAACCCGTTCCGCATCAGCGGTCCGGGAAAAAAAGACCTCTGTGCCGCAAAGACACAGAGGTTCGTAAATTCATACTCTCGTAATAAATCTGACTCTCCTCGGTAGGCGTTTTGATCCTTACGCTTTACAGCACCTACTGTCTTCGGCAGTTGCTAGTATAAGTTAGCACATTTTTTTTGATATGTCAAGCACTTTTTCTTCTGTAATAAATTATTCCCGCTGCTGCCGCTCCTGATACCGCAAGCAGAATCATCACCGGCAGAATGGGGTCATCCCCCGTCTGAACCGCCTTTTCCCCGGTATTCGCATGATTGTTATCCGGCGCCGAAGACTGTTCCTGGTTTGCCGGTTTCTCAGGCGCTGTCGGCTTCTCCGGGTCTGCCGGCTTCTCCGGGTTCACCGGCTCTTCCGGATCTGTCGGCTCTTCTTTATCTTCCAACACAAGGATATAATCGGACGCATGAGTGAACGTCAGCCGCAGATCGCCGTTTTCCTGTACAGTTTCACTGTCAATAGCAGTTGTCTCTCCATTATTATAATAATAGAGAACACCTGTCTCGCCTGCATGACCGCTTCCCACACTGAGAACCAGTTCAGCCGTGAATCCAAAATCTCCGTTATGTACCAGTCTGATCTGCTCCGCCTCGTTTTCGCCTGCAAGGGCTTCCACAACATCTTCCGGAATTACCTGGGCTCTGCGTATTACACAAAGGTCAATATCAGACAGCGCATCATCGGAAATCTGCGTTCCGTTAATCACCCAGCTGTATTCGCCCATATCAAGGACGACATCAATATCTCTTCCTCTTGCAGCCTCCAGAGCCTCTTTGGAGATAACCGCTGTTTCCGTATCTGTGATCACGACAGTATCCCCTTCATCTGCCGCTTCAATCATCTCGGCAATCGGATCCTTATCCGGCTCTACGGGAACTTCCGGTTCTCCTCCTTCTTCATAAACAGGGCTGATTCTAAGATCATAATTTTCTGTCCCGTGATTCGGGTCACTTACAATCTGCCAGTTTTCATCAACCGCCGGCTCGTATATATTGTCTATCTCCCATCCTGTAAAGACTTTCCCGTCATAACTCTGCGCTGTCTCCGGGAATACAAAGCCCAGCTCCTTTAAGGTTGTCCTTCTCTCTACATTTTCATATGTTCCGACACGTCCGCTGCTGACATTTCCCTGTTCATCCACAGTCTCCGCGTAAATATTCACCTGCTTGTAGACGACGGACGCCGTTCCGTTGTCATCTGCCACATAGAAATAATACGGAAACGTCATGTCAAAATTCGAGTCAAACTCCTGGCGCGACGCCCTGTTTCCCGCTTCGTCGTAGACATGTATGTCCGAGCAGTACCATTCGCACGGATATTATAATGAAAAAGGGTGTTTTCTTGTTAACCCCACACGATATCAAACCCCAATCAGGACCTCCTGCTCAATCTCCTTCCCGGTTTCCAAAATACACATCTTCAGGTCTTCAAGCTCTCCCGCATCCATTTTTTCAAGGTTTTCCCTCTTATCCTTCTTCAGGGAAATACCCGCCCCTTCACTGAGTGCCCGTTCAAACTCCTCCCTGTTCATCCTGTATGGCCGAAGCTCGGGGAAAATCTGTTTCCTATTATACAGGAAAATCCGTATCCCGCCCAGATCCATATCTCCCCAGTGGAGATACTGTATCCCCGGCACTGCCACGTCTGTGATCTTCCGCAGAAATTCCGTCTCTTTCGGGGAGAAGAAGCCGTGGCAGTATACGAAAAGAGTGTCATCCCGGTACTGCATGTCCTCGTAATTGGCCTTGTTTTCAATCACAACGACCTTCTTTACCGACGGAAGCGCATACGGCCGCGCGTGTTCCAGTGTCTGCGCGTTAATGACCGTCCCGTACCTGCAGTCCGAGGAGTCAATCACCGTTTCTCCGTCCAGACAGTAACAAAGAGGCCCTTTCCACTCCAGCGTCTGGGAATAGGTAAGTATCCCGTGGGCGCTTAAAACCTCCGTATTCGTCATTCCTTCTACATACAGCGGGGACCGGTCTGTGAGCACTGTGAGCACTCTCGTCTCATACTGCCGCTCGAACAGCTTGGAGTCTCCCAGCACCGATGCGCTGAACACATGGCGCCACATTGGTTTTTCCAATGTGGGGATCGCATTGAGGCAGCGGAAAAACGCGTCATCCTCCATATCCGGATTTCTGACATCCTGTCCCTCCTCAAGCCTTTTCAGAACGCTTCTGTAATACGGCTCCAGGTAAGTTCCCTCTGTCTCTTTCAGCCACACCTGCGTTTTTGCGATATAACGGATCTGGCGCTTTCTCGGATCTTCGATCCCTGCCCGCCGGCACAGCTCAGGCATAATGCTGACCGGGTATTCCAGCTTCACAAGATCCGCGCCGAGATTCCTTTTTTCCGCCTTCAAAAGTCCTGCCTCTTCCAGTTCTTCCACCTGCGCAATAAGAAGCCTCATGCCGCCTGTGGCATCGATCATCCGCTGATCTACTTTCGGGTGCTTCATCCCGGAAAGCCGCCCGGCCCGGTAAGCATCACCGTCAATAGAGCGGATCAGCCACCGGATCAGAGACGGCTCCTCTTTCATCTTCTGCATTTTCTGCATTCACATCCCCGCCTTCGCGATCTGTTCTCTCATTTTCCTCTCCCTCAATCATGCTGAGGTAATCTCCCTTGTCAATATGCATCATGCTGATCTGGTTTTTGAACCTGCGGAACCCGTACACACTGTCCACATTGCGGATCAGCGACTGAAGGCGCTCGTCCGGAACACACACAATAAGCTGAAGCTGAAGTTCCCTCGCATAGCGCAGGCAGACCTCGCTCCTCTCCTTGTCCATTTTGGAAAACGCCTCGTCCAGAAGAACGAGCCGTATCTTGGAATCCCGGTTGCTCTGCTGCATATAAAGCATGGCGAATCCGGCGAGAAGCGCGACGTACTTCGGATTCTGTCCTTCTCCTCCGGAATCCACTCCCGCCATGTCGTCCACATAGTTTTTCCTCTCGTTTCCGTTCTCGTCAACTGACTGCTCATACATGCTGAATGTCAGGTAGTTCCGATAGTCGGCGAACCGCTCCATCTCGAGCTTATGGCGTTCCCGGTTCTGGCTGTCCTCCTCCCGAAGAGGCATGAACTTCTCCGTCAGAAGCTGTATCTTCTGCTCATATTTCCGGAAAAATTCATCCTCCATCAGACTCATCTGTCCGTCAAAACCGCTGTTGTCCACCACTTTGCTGTCCAGCTCCTCCGCCATCAGCATGTCATAAAACTGTCCGTTCTCGTTTTTTGCCGGAAGGATATCAATCTGGTAAATGCTGTCCGAAAACCGGATCTTTGAAAGCATCCGGTTGATCTCTTTTCTGTGCCGGTACGCCGCCCGGATCTCCCCGTGTATCGTGGCGATGACGTTGTCTCTCAGCGAGTGATACACAAGCTCATACTGCTTCCGGAACTCTTCTTTGTATTTCGGCTCAAAGTCTTTTCTGCACTGTTCCAGCACCCTGTCGTAGGCGTCATTTTCGTGTTCCACACCGGTAAACCCATAGGAAGGGTATGCATGGTTAAACCGGTTTCTCGCCATTGCCCTGCTCTCAAACGCCTGTTCCTCCTCCGCGCCGAGCCGCTCCAGCTTCGCCCTCACTTCCTGGCGGTACGCCGCCTCTGTTCTCTTCCGAAGCTCTGCGTCAACTTCCTGAAGCAGCTTCTCATCCGGGACAAATCCCATCCGCAGGATCTCCAGTTTTCCCTCCAGTTCTCCGATCTCCCTCTCTGCCGCCTGACGGACGCTTCCGAGCCGGATCTGTTCGGCCTGAACCTGTTTTGCCTCTTCCTCGCTCCGGGAGATCTCCGCTTCGAGATGTTCCTGTCTCGTTTTGAGTTCTGCGGTCCTTGTCCCATCGGCAAGCTCTCTGATCTCCTCTCTCAGCCGGTCTTCCCTTCTGTAATACTGTTCCAGCTCATCCGCCGCTCCGGCAAGCTTTATGATCTGCCCCGTCTCCTCGTTCAGGCTCTCAAATTTCTGCGCCTCTTTAAGCGCTGCTTCTGTCTGCCGTTCCCCGATCAGCTGCTCCTTCATCCGGTCGATCTCTTCCTCCAGCTCCTTTAACCGCCGCCTGGAAATCTTCGTCCCGATGCAGGCTCCCTTCGTATAGTCCCGCTCTCTTAAATGCCGGAAAATCGAGTTGCTGTAGGAATAGCAGTCCGGTGTAACTCCGTCTCTGACACTGTCTAACTCCTCCACAGTCTCACATTTCCGGATTCTTCCGAGATACCGCTTCAGACACCAGTCCACATAGCCCGTGTCCGTGCGCACTGCCTCATAGAGGGAATCCGGCTCCGCCTTCGGCGACTCTCTCTGAACCGCGGCGCTGTTGATCAGGTCAACTTCCTCGAACCGCTTCATTTTCCGGAAGATCTTCGCCGCATCAATGGCGTAGGCCGGCTCTGTGATCATGCTTCTCTTGATCCTTCCAAGCCGTCCCTCCACTGCGTTCTTCCACTTCTCATCCGTAATGTCGAAAAGATCCGCCAGAATATGTACCTGGATCGTCCTTCCGTAGCGGTCGCTCAGCGCGCTCTGAAGCTGCTGCCGGGCAGCTTTTAAGTCTTTCGGATAAGGTTTCCGGTCGTTCTGCATATCTTCGAGCGCCTCTTCCTTCTCCCGGAGTTCCTTCTCCATCTCTCTTAAGGACGCCCCCAGCTCGGAAAGCTCCTCCGACACATTTTCAAGCGCTGCCTTCAAGTGGCTTTTCAGCTCTTCGCACTTTTCCTCTGTCACCTCTCCGCCGGCAAAATCTCCGATCAGCTGAAGGGCACGGTTACTCACATAATCTGTGGCGGTCTCTTCCTCCTCCCAGCGCTTCAGTCCGTGCAGAATCTGCCGCCACCGGGCGGAATTGTCGGCCAGAAGACGGATCGTGCGTTCCATTTCCTTAAGCTCCTGCTGCTTCTGTCCGTAATCACTGTTTTTAAGCTCCGCTTTCACATCCACCAGATCGCTTCGCAGTTTTTCCAGCTTCTGCTGAATCCCGTTCTGCTTCTGTTCCGCGCTCTCCAGCGCCTTTACGGCGTGTTCCAGATCATCCCTGCGTGACTGAAGCTTCGCTCTGCTTCCTTCGATCTCGATATATTTCAGCACAGTCTCGCCGTGGATCTTATCTGCCCGGATATTCGCAAGCGCAAGGTCAGCCCCGTGAATATCATCCAGAAGCTCCATCCTCTTCTCCAGGTCATCCACCCTCTCCCGGATCTCTCTGTACGCCCCGAGCTGCTCACTGATCACGGCAACGGTGTTTTCTTTGCTCTTCGGGAACATATAGTCCCGGATAAACTGTCCGGTTCCACTGGTCATCTTCAGTGCGATGGCGCTCTTCTCCATCGTAATCATGCGGCCCTGCTCCACATAGCCGAAGATCACGTCATACACCATATTCAGGTATGCCTCCCGGGACGGATAGACCCGGTTCACTTCCCCGTGCCCTCTGTTGTCCACACTTTTGCTGCGCTCCTGGGTAAGTTTCTTAATCTGCGCGATCGTATACGGAATCCCGTCCTTTAAGTATTCGTCCTCCGGAATCCTGCCGGAATGGCTGAAAAAGTTATACCGCTTCAGATCCGCGTCGTTTTTCCCGACTTCAAAGGCAACTCCAATGCATGTGACGATATGGTTTCCCGTATCCTCGATCTCCATCACAATCTGGGAGCAGAAATCGATTCCGCTCCTGTTTGCCGTGCCGTCCTTCTGCGCGCCCCTCAAGTAGCTGAGCACGCTTCTTTTATTCTTGGAATCGTCTGCCGCTTTGTTTAAAAAGCTCTGAGAAACGCTTCCGTAGAGCACGACCTGGATCGCATCCATCACGGTAGATTTTCCCGATCCGCTCTTCCCGCTGAACAGATTCACATGCTCGTGGAGAGTGAGTACCCGGTGGCTGATCCCGCCCCAGTTATTGATCAGAATCCTCGTAAATAATTTCTTCGGCTGTCTCATACATTTCCTCCTCTCCCGGCTCCTCCTGATATTCTTCGATCAGGGCGTTGATATCCCCTGCTGTCAGATAGAGATTAATCGTACTGTAAATATAGATCGGCGTCTCATCCTCCACATCCTTCACCGCTCCCGGAACATCGATAATCTGGTGCGTCCGCATCAGATAGAGCGCCGACTTCCACTCTCCGGAGGTCAGTCTGTCCGCAATCAGATTCGTGTTTTTCCCGTACTCGCGGATCTCTTTTAAATTGGTAAGCGGCGCGTTCAGCCCCTTTCCCATGATCCGGTCGCGGTAAATCATTCTGACAACAAGCAGAATCAGTGTGTTTACCGGATTCAGTTTCTCCACGGGCATCCCCTCTCCGGCCAGCCGGAAGATGTGCTCCTGTGCGTCATGGATAAGCTCGCACCCAAGCACGGACACGTAATCCTCTATAAAGTTCCGGTGTCTGGAACAGATCTCGTACTGAGAATTGTCCCTGGGCGAAAGCGTTGCCGGATCATATTTCACCTGAAGGATGCACGTCTGGCGGAACAGCGCCTGTATCGTCTTTCTCAGCTGGTCCGCCTCTGCAGCCGAGAGCTCTTCCAAGTATGCAAACATTGTATCTTCCTTTCCCTCTCTTCTGTCCTGTTTCCCGTTTCCCGCGGGCGATTTCCTCTGCCCTGCCTCATCTTCTGCGGGTCATTCACTCCGTCCCGCTTCGTCTTTCCCGGTCATTCACTCCGTCCCGCTTCACCTTCTGCAGAGTGTCCGCTTTCCCTGATTTCAAGCCCGGTAAATGTAAACCCTGTCCCGTTCTCCATCTCTTTGCCCAGCCTGATATCCGCCCCGCTCTGCGCGCTCTCGGTCGCTTCCTGCCAGACAAAAAACAGCTTTTCCAGATCTTCCGCAGACTGCACCGTGCGCTCCGTCACTTTGAAGACGCCGTCTTTCTCATTCTTTCTCCGAAATTCCCGGATCTCTTTCTGCGTGTACAGCGGCCTTAGGATAAAGGAATCCATCTCATCCCCCGGCTGCTTTTCTTTTTCCACCGCCCGGGGCGAAAATTCCTCTTTTCTGCCGTCCCTTCTGCGGAACAGGCTGTTCCCGTTCATAATCCGGTACGGAGCACTAAGCGGAAGCCGTTCTGAGAGTGCTTCCAGTATCCGTTCCCGATTCGGGCTTGTCCCGAGCAGATTCACAAGGACAACCGTCCTGTCCTCCTCCCCGGCGCCCTCCTGCATCACATAGCGGATCCGGGCTGCCGCACGGGAAGCAAATATCGTCTTCTGCTCAATCAGCTTGTTATATCTGCGCTCGATCAAATCAAACTGCCGCTCGAGGCCAAACATAATGTCCGCCGCCTCATCGCAGATCCGGCACGCGCGCTCCGCCCGGACACGTGCGGCCTTCTGCCTGTATTCCGCCTCAGGCGGCTGCGCCTTTTCGGCATGTTCCAGTTCAGCGAGCGCCCTCTCCTGCTGCCGCCTGCGCGCGTCATTTTCATCAAGATTCTTCACAAGCAGTTCCTTCACTGCCTCCTTGTAGCGGTAAAAACTGTCTTTTGTTGTGAGAATCGCATATTTGCGGCTGTCACTGTTGTTGATCTCTTTTACAAGGACTTCCTGAATCCCCCTGAAATTCGTCTGATCAGACATCTCGTCAAAATACTCTCTCATGCCGTCCTGCATATTCACCAGCATCTGGACCAGCCTTTTCGAGGCATTCAGCGCACTTTTGAGTATCTCATTATTTTTTTCCTCATCCACACTGTAAGTGTACAGATGGCTGTAGATCGTAAGCACGCTCTCCCTCTCCCGGCTGTCGTTCTCATCCATCAGTCTGGCAAAAAGCTCCACATACATCCGGCTGTATTCCGGGAATGTGACGACATACGCGTTCAGCGTCTCGTCATAGTCCTGTTTGAGCCATCCCCACTCCTCAAAGTGTTTCAGGCACACCTGCGCCATATTGGAACGGGTGAGGAAAACGCCTTCTTCGTCATAATTCTCACTGTCCCAGAGAATAGTCGCCGACGCAACCCTTTCATTGATTACCGCAGTACATTCTCTCTCCGTCAGACCGAGGACAGAATACGACTGGTTCATCTCCTCGTAGATGGCCGTCAGAAAAAGCATATAGTAATCCGTATATTTACTTGCAAACAGTTTATAGAAATCCCGCGGGATTTTTTCCATCAGACTCATATTCACCTCTGCTGAAAAACAGCCGCGCGCAGTGCCGGACAACGGCGCTGCGCGCTCCTTTAGCAAAATATTTTTATAATCCTTCTCAGTGTCAGCGTCTCTTTCTGCTGATATACAGTACCGTTCCGCCGACCGCAGCTGCTCCGGCCGCCAGCATTGCCCACACTGCCGGAAGCACTGCAGGGGACGAATCCCCGGTCCCGGGCGCACTCTTGCCGGAATCAGACGTATTTTTCACATTGTCTTCTCCGTTTCCATCCGGCAGAGTCGGATCCTCTGTCTGGGATCCGTCCGGCTGCGAAGGATCTGTCGTCGGCCCTTCAGGCTCTTCCGGTACTTCCGGTACTTCCGGCTTTTCTGTCTTCTCCGCAAATTCTGCCGCAACTTCCGTCCGGCCTCCAAGAACAAAAGTGTATACTCCGTCTGCCGGTGTTATCTCCGTACCGTTTGCAAAAACATGACTCACCTCATACCCCTCTTCAGGTGTCGGAGTTACGGTTACAGTCTCGCCGATTTTCGCCGCTGTACGGTCAACAGACACGGAACCGTGCTCCGAGTCAATCACAGAGATATGATAATTTACATCTGCTCCAAGCATCTGCGCCACATTCGCTCTTGCATCCGCCCCAAACGCCTGTGCGTCTCCGCCGCCGATCACCGCGCCCACGGTAATCACCGGGACATTTGTATTCACCTCAAAATCTGTCCCCGCCATGTCACGAATTTCCTGATGGAAACCATTGAACAAGTCCACAAACCTGCCGACTGCCGTTTCCTTCTCCTCTGCCGGGAGCGCGTCATAGCAGCTTATCATCTCATTTATGGACATATTAATTATTTCTTCCTGGCTTATATGCAGCACATCCGCGAGAACTTCCAAAATATCATACCTGTGAGGCGTAACCCATTCAGGATATCCCTCCCGCGGCAGCCCCGCAGCCGAATAGTAGTATGCCATATTATCACTGGTCTCCCAGTCAATAAAACTCATCAGATCAACTCCGCTTTCACCGAGCATATCTGCTGTAATCTCACTGGCTATCGTGCCCTGATAAAAAATTCCCGCACCGTCCTCGCCATATTCCGCAGTTCCTCCGGTCAAGCTTCCGCCCACCTGAACCTGCCCCGGTACATCTGTGGAATTAAAAGGCACCAAAATCACAGCGCCGCTTCCCGCAGTTCCATTGCTGCCGTTTGTGCTGCCTCCCTGAATATCTCCTCCAATTGTCACATTTGCACTGTATTCCACCGCAATTCCATCTCCCGCGCGGCTTCCCCATCCTATTTCTGCTTCTACCGACGGGTCTGCCGTCACATTGCCGCCAGTGACACTGCCTCCCACATTTACTGCGGCATCCTCCGCAACAAGGACACCGACTCCGCCGCTTCCATCTGTTCCGTATCCTTCACCACCGGTCACATTCCCTGTCACGGTTACTGCCGAGCTTTGCGACGCATTGATGCCGTTGCCTCCCTCTGAGGCTCCCTCCGGATCGTTCATGTTGCCATATTCGAGATTCCCTTCCTCATCCGGCGCCTGACCTCCTGTTGCAGCAACATTACCGTCCACTGTAACTTTGGATTCTTCTGTTGAAACAATTCCGAAATCCGCGTTTATGTCACCATTCACGGACACCTCCGCAGCGTTCAGTGTCCAGACGCCATAGTCATTCACTGCTGTTATACTCCCGTTCACTTCTGTACTGGAGTTTCCGCGCGCCTCCACGCCCGTACCATCAGACGTAATATCCGTGTTGACGGTGACATCGACATTGCCATCTGTATACAGGGCGGAATTTCCCTCCGTCCCTGTTACACCGCTGTTGATCTCTACAGAACCGCCGCCTGTAAACGCCGCATCCGTCAGCGCAAACCCTTCCCCATTGATAATATAGGTCTGTCCTTCATTTGCAGTCAGTGTGCCCTCAAATGAAATATCCCCTGTCAGCTCAATTGTCACGACTTCATCCTGATCCTGCGCAAATACTTCAAGCAGCTTCTCCCAGGTATCAACCCCTTCCCATGTTGCGGCCGACACCGTGAGCGAAGAAGAAATTGTCAGTACCGCCGCGCACAACGCTGCACCTGCTCTTTTTATTCCTTTAAATTTATTCATTTTCCGTCCCGTTTTCCTTTGATTTTTGGTAACTTATGTCTTGCATAGTAAGTATTATACTACGCGGCATGGTGATAAATCAATATTTAAAAAAATCCCCTCAGACCGGAATCATACGGCCTGAAGGGATTTTTACTGTACTGTTTTCTACTGTCTTTTATGCAATTACGCAAGCTTCAGCGGGTTAACCTTAACGCCAGGTCCCATTGTAGATGTAAGAGTTACACTCTTAAGGTACTGGCCTTTAACTGCTGCCGGTCTTGCCTTATTGATCGCATCGATAAGCGTCTGGAAGTTGTCCGCTAACTGCTCCTCGGTAAAGGATGCCTTACCGATCGGCACATGGATAATGTTTGTCTTGTCGAGTCTGTACTCGATCTTACCGGCTTTGATATCATTGATCGCTTTTGTCACGTCCATTGTAACTGTTCCGGCTTTCGGGTTCGGCATAAGTCCTTTCGGTCCGAGCACACGTCCGAGACGTCCTACAACGCCCATCATGTCCGGTGTTGCAACAACAACGTCAAAGTCAAGCCATCCCTCGTTCTGGATTCTCGGGATCAGGTCGTCTCCGCCTACGAAGTCAGCACCTGCTGCCTTTGCTTCCTCAGCTTTTGCATCCTTTGCAAATACAAGGATACGAACTTTCTTACCTGTTCCGTGCGGAAGAACTACCGCACCACGGATCTGCTGGTCAGCGTGACGTCCGTCACATCCTGTTCTGATGTGAGCCTCGATTGTCTCGTCAAACTTTGCTACTGCCGCCTTTTTAACTAATGCCACTGCTTCTTCTTTGTCGTAGAGGTTTCCTCTCTCGATCAGTTTTGCAGCTTCGATATATTTCTTTCCTCGTTTCATTTTACAATAACCTCCTTGTGGTAATGGCGGGATCGTGCCCCTCCCACTTGTTTCGTGAATCTACTCTGCTGCCCTGACGGCGTTCTCTTTCCCGAAGCCACCGGATAAGAGAGAACCGAAAGGGAATTGTCCAGTGCTCTATTCCTCTACAACTACTCCCATGGAACGGCATGTTCCGGCTACCATGCTCATGGCTGCCTCAACAGTCGCCGCATTCAGGTCAGGCATCTTCGTCTCAGCGATCTCCTGAAGCTGAGCCTTTGTGATTGTCGCAACTTTGTTCTTGTTCGGCACGCCTGAACCGGACTGGATCTTGCAGGCTTTCTTAATCAGAACTGCAGCCGGCGGTGTCTTTGTGATGAAGCTGAAGCTTCTGTCATTGTAAACTGTGATGACAACCGGGATAATCAGGTCTCCCTGATCTGCTGTTCTTGCATTGAACTGTTTCGTAAACTCAACGATATTTACACCGTGCTGTCCAAGCGCAGGACCAACCGGCGGAGCCGGAGTTGCCTTTCCGGCAGGAATCTGCAATTTGATATAACCTTCTACTTTTTTTGCCATTTCAATTACCTCCTTGTGGTATTGGCGGGGATATTCCCCTCCCACTCATCTTTAATCCATTTTCTTCACTTCTGAAAAACCAAGTTCAACCGGAGTCTCTCGGCCAAACAGCTCGACATTGATAGACAGGCTCTTCTTCTGCTCATTCATGCTCTGAACAACGCCGACAGTGCCTTCCCACGCGCCGCTTAACACAACAACCGTGTCGCCCACGCCAAAGTTGACAATCACATTGTCATGTTTGATACCGAGATTTTCCATCTCACTTTCTTCCAGCGGAACCGGCTTGGATCCCGGTCCGACGAATCCGGTCACACCGCGGGTGTTTCTCACCACGTACCATGTGTCGTCATTCATAATCATATGAATCATAACATATCCCGGAAACATCTTTCGCTGTACGGCTTTCTGGACACCATTCTTAAGCTCCGTTACTTCCTCCATGGGAACGCGGACTTCCAGAATCTGATCTTCCAGATGGCGGTTTTCAATTGTCTTGTCAATGTTCGCCTTCACTTTGTTTTCATACCCTGAATAAGTATGAACTACATACCATTTTGCCTCTGACATAAAATCACCTTTCTGCTGCAGCCTGCTATCTTACCAGCAGCTCAATCCCGTATGTGAGAATCGCGTCAACAACCGCGATCACCGCTCCAAGAATAACCGAGACAACGATAACCGCCGCAGTCTGTCTTGTAAGTGTTTTCCTGTCTGGCCAGATGACCTTCTTAAACTCTGCCTGAAGTCCCTTGAACCAGCTCTTTTTCTGAGTCTTTTCCTTTTCACTCATCGTGTCCACTTCCCTCCGGCGACTACTTTGTTTCCTTGTGCAGTGTGTGTGATTTGCAGAATCTGCAGTACTTCTTGGTCTCCATGCGGTCCGGATGAGCTTTCTTGTCCTTCGTCATGTTGTAGTTACGGTTTTTGCATTCCGTACACTCCAGTGTAATTCTTGTGCGCACAACTTCCACCTCGCTTTTAACATATTCAACTTCGTGTTGCTGATGGCTGCGAACCCATCAAATTTTAGGCATAAAAAAAAGACCTACTTCCATTCGCCGTAGTATTGTACCACGACGTATGGAAGGAAGTCAAGTACTTTAGGTATATTATCTTTAAATCTTCTGATCAGTCTGTTCAGCGCCACCGCTCTTTTTCTTCCGGGTCCTCATCCGCTTCATTCTCCCTTTCTCCTGTCCTTATATCCCGGTGTTTCATTTTCAAATGCTTATACACACTGGCTCTGAACAGCGTATACACAACCGATACAATCGGGATAAAGATTAACATTCCGACAATCCCCATCAGATTTCCTCCGATTGTCACCGCTGCGAGCACCCAGATAGACGGCAGGCCCACGGAGCTCCCAACCACTTTCGGATAGATCAGGTTCCCTTCAATCTGCTGAAGAACGAGGAAAACAATCACGAAAATCAGCGCCTGCAGCGGATTTACCATCAGAATGAGAAACGCTCCCACAATGCATCCGATAAAAGCTCCAAAAATAGGAATCAGTGCGGTAAACGCAATAAGCACGCCCACCAGCAGCGCATACGGCATATTCAGAATACTCATGACAATAAAGAACATTGTCCCCAGAATCAGTGCTTCCACACACTGTCCCGTCAGAAAGCTGGAAAAAGATTTCCCTGTCAGAGAACAGATCTCCAGGCACCACTCCACCCGCGCTTCAGGCAGAAAAGCATACATAACCTTACGCATCTGAACATTTAACTTCTCCTTCTGCAGCAGAACATAAAGCGCAAACACAAAAGCGATCACAAACGTTGTCACTCCGCTTACAATGGAGCCGATCGCAGACATTGTAGAGTTGAACACATTTCCCGCTCCGCTTTGAAACAGCGCCACGGCGCTGTCCATCAGAGTGTCCACGTTCAGATTCAGTCCGTCAAGCCATGCCTGCACTTCTGCGTTGTCCGTAAATAGATCCTCAAGGAACCGCTGGGCTTCCGGAACGAACATGCGGATCGTCCTCCCAAGCGAGATCACCGTCTGCGTCAGTTCAGGAACAACGACAAACATAACAAGAACAATAACCCCGATGACAGCCGCTATCGTCAGCACAAGGCTGACCGGTCTCGCGATACGCTTTGTAATCTTTTTTTCTCTCATCCGCCGGTTCTTAAACAGCTTTTCCTCAAAGAACTTCATGGGCACATTCAGCACAAAAGCGATTCCGCCGCCCAGAAGAAACGGAAAAATAATCCCAAACGCGAATTTTATCCACGAGAAAAGCAGCTCATAGTTCCAGAGTGCAATCAGTATGATAATCGTAAAAACGATCAGTTCCTTTATCTTCCGCATGCCTTCCTTGTCAAGTTTCATAGTTCCTCCTGTCCGCACGCCTAATGACATGTCAATTTACTTCCGCTGCTTTTATAATTTCCCCGTTCTGCCATTCTGATTATAATTTCTTTAAGTTTTTCCGGATATTCCTGTCGGAGAATCGTGGGAAAAAGCACTGTTCTCCTTTCCTGTCTGGTTTGCAGGAAAAGGATCATTTCTTTTTATCTTAACATATCCCTCTGAACTGTCAAAGACATTTGAAAAGAGAAGACGGACTTTATTGACAAACGCAGTTATATCAACTGCAATAATACGTCAAAAAATTCCGTCTTCTCTTCTGTTATTACTCCTGATTCACCGGAAAAATACACCGCTGTCCCGGTGAAGCCCTGTGTGCTGATATCTGTTCAGCCAGTGCTGCTCCCGGCAAATCAATATTTACTTCTCACTGTAGTGATGAGCATCCTCCAGCATCATATCCTTCACCTTCATCAGTCGGATCTGTGTGCTTCGCTCATTCTCATCCAGTTTCATTGTGATATATTTAATGCTTTCTTCCGTTTCCGGAATAATCACATGTTCCAGCGCATTGACACGCCTTCTCGTCTTTTCGATCTCAGCCGCCATAAGCTGGCACGCTTTCTCGATCTCAGCCAGCCGGATCATATCCGGCAGAACGTCTGCCAGCGACTTTACCGCTCCGTCCAGGTCACTGGAAGTAAACGCAAAGCCGTAGGAATAGATATCGTTCTCATCGGCAGTTCTTGTCGTATACTCAAAGGTCGGAATGTCAACACTCATGACATTCTTCTCCCCTGCTTTAAGCTGCACTTCCTGTTTGGGCGCCATCAGAGCCGTATTCAGTGCAGCCTCGGACATACCCGCCTTGGCTATGACGAAATTTCTGTTGGCAGATCCGATGCCCGCTTCTACTTTCTTACGCACTTCCATGTTTTCACGGACAAGATCAAGATACTGACGCATCAGTTCGTCGCGCTTGTCTTTTAAAAGTTTGTGACCGCGGATGGCTGTGATTCTTTTCTTTTTTAGCCTTGTCAGCTCCATCCGGGTCGGATTCACCTGCGTTGCCGCCAAAACGCCACCTCCTTTGATAAATAATCTGAATTATCCGCCCTATGCAGATGACTCCCCCGTGTCTTCCGCAAGTAAACTTGCAAGACACGTGTGAATCATCTGCGCACCGCGGAACTGCTATTCGGCATAGTACATATCCAGATATTTATCGTCGATTCGTTTCAGCTCGGTTCTGGGCAGCATGCGGAGGAGTTTCCAGCCGATATTCAGTGTCTCTTCGATGCTGCGGTCGGTGTTGTATCCCTGGGATACATATTCCTGCTCAAAAGCGTCGGCAAACTTCGCGTACAGCAGGTCAATATCGGTCAGAGCAGCCTCACCCAGGATTACCATCAGCTCTTTCGCGTCTTTTCCTCGTGCATACGCGGCGAAAAGCTGGTTCAGTGTATTGGAGTGATCCGCGCGGGTCTTGCCCTCACCGATTCCCTTATCTTTCAGACGGGACAGGGACGGCAGTACATCGATCGGCGGTGTGATACCTTTTCTGTAGAGTTCACGGCTTAAGATAATCTGCCCCTCTGTGATATATCCGGTCAGGTCCGGGATCGGGTGAGTCTTA
Organism: Ruminococcus turbiniformis; assembly: GCF_020687545.1. Lineage (GTDB taxonomy): Bacteria > Bacillota > Clostridia > Lachnospirales > Lachnospiraceae > Mediterraneibacter > Mediterraneibacter turbiniformis. The sequence continues at coordinate 164,263 of NZ_JAJEQX010000001.1, forward strand.
TCATCCTCAGGCATGGTCAGAATCGGGATCATCGTGATACTTCCCTTCTTCCCGTTCTGCCTTCCGGCTCTCTCATAGATCGTCGCAAGATCCGTGTACATATATCCCGGATAACCGCGGCGGCCCGGCACCTCTTTTCTCGCTGCGGAGACCTCACGCAGGGCGTCCGCGTAGTTTGTGATATCTGTAAGAATGACAAGAACATGCATATCTTTCTCAAATGCAAGGTACTCTGCCGCTGTCAGTGCCATCTTCGGGGTTGCAATACGCTCGATCGCCGGGTCGTTCGCCAGGTTGATGAACAGCACAGTACGATCCAGTGCTCCCGTCTCACGGAAGCTTTCCACGAAGAAGTTTGACTCCTCGAATGTAATACCCATCGCCGCGAACACAACCGCGAAGCTCTCATCCTTTCCAAGCACCTTCGCCTGTCTCGCGATCTGCGCCGCAAGCTGGGCATGGGGCAGACCGGACGCGGAGAAGATCGGCAGCTTCTGGCCGCGGACAAGGGTGTTCAGTCCGTCGATTGCGGACACGCCGGTCTGGATAAACTCCTCCGGGTAGCTTCTCGCTGCCGGATTCATCGGCAGACCGTTGATATCCATACGCTTATCCGGAAGGATCTCCGGCCCGTCATCAATGGGACGTCCCAGACCGTCAAATACCCGGCCGAGCATGTCCTCTGACACGCCCAGCTCCATGCTTCGTCCGAGGAACCGCACCTTGCTGTTGGACAGGTTGATACCCGTAGAGCTCTCGAAAAGCTGTACAAGCACATCGCTTCCGTCTACTTCCAGCACCTTGCAGCGCCTTGTCTCCCCGCTGGCGAGCTCGATTTCGCCCAGCTCATCATATGTCACGCCTTCCACACCGCGCACGAGCATCAGCGGGCCGGCGACTTCCTGTATGGTTCTGTACTCTTTCGGCATTACCGTTCCTCCTTTTCAAAGGCGCCCGCGATCTGTGCGCTCAAATTTTCATCTACTTTCTTAAACTCCTGATCCAGATCCGCTTCTTTTACATACTTGAAACGTCCGATCTGCTCACGCACCGGCATGGAGATCAGCTTCTGCAGAGATGCTCCCTCCGAGAGTGCCTGAACCGCTCTGTCATAGAACGCATTGACAAGCTGCATCATCATATGCTGCTTTTTCAGCGACGTATACGTGTCGATCTCATGGAAGGAGTTCTGGTGAAGGAAGTCCTCACGGATCGATCTTGCCGCCTCCATCTTCAGCCGGTCACCCGGTGACAGGGCGTCCATTCCGACCATCTTTACAATCTCTTCAAGTTCTGCCTCTTCCTGAAGCAGCGTCATCATCTTCTGACGGCCTTCCATCCAGTCCGGCGCCACATTTCCGTTGAACCATTTCTCCATGTCATCCAGATACAGAGAATAGCTGTTCAGCCAGTTGATCGCCGGGAAGTGTCTCTTGTATGCAAGAGCCGAATCCAGTCCCCAGAACACTTTTACAATACGCAGCGTCGCCTGGGATACCGGCTCGGATGTATCTCCACCCGGAGGAGACACGGCCCCGATTACGGAAAGCGCGCCTTCTCTGCCTTCTTTTCCAAGCGAAATCACATGTCCTGCTCTCTCGTAGAACTGTGCCAGACGGCTTCCGAGGTATGCCGGATATCCTTCCTCACCGGGCATCTCTTCCAGACGTCCTGACATCTCACGGAGCGCCTCCGCCCAGCGGGATGTGGAATCCGCCATCAGGGCCACAGAGTAACCCATGTCGCGGAAATATTCCGCAATCGTAATTCCGGTATAGATCGACGCCTCACGGGCTGCCACAGGCATATCCGAAGTGTTTGCGATCAGCACGGTTCTCTGCATCAGAGGCTGGCCGGTCTTCGGGTCTTTCAGTTCCGGGAACTCGTTCAAAACGTCCGTCATCTCGTTTCCGCGCTCGCCGCATCCGATATAAACGACGATATCCGCCTCGGTCCACTTTGCAAGCTGGTGCTGGATTACCGTTTTTCCGCTTCCGAACGGTCCTGGCACTGCGGCCACACCGCCCTTTGCGATCGGGAAGAACGTATCGATTACACGCTGTCCTGTCACAAGAGGCATCTCCGGGGGAAGTTTCTTCTGATACGGACGCCCGCGGCGCACCGGCCACTTCTGCATCAGCGTCAGTTCCTTATCTCCGTCCTCTGTCGCCACAACAGCGACTGTCTCTTCAACGGTAAACTCTCCGCCGCGGATCTCTTTGATCGTTCCTTTTATGCCATAGGGAACCATGATCTTCTGCTGTACGAGAACCGTCTCCTGTACGGTTCCGATCACGTCGCCCGCTTCCACTTCGTCGCCCGCTTTTGCGGTGGGCACAAACTCCCACTTCAGGTCACGCTTTAAGGACGGAACCTCAACACCGCGCTTTAAGTTGTTTCCCGAGATCTTCATAATATCGTCCAACGGTCTCTGGATTCCGTCGTAGATACTTGTGATAAGTCCCGGTCCGAGCTCTACGGACATCGGAACTTCCATGGACTCCACCGGTTCGCCCGGCCCGAGTCCCGACGTCTCCTCATATACCTGAATCGACGCCTCGTCCCCGTGCATCTCGATAATCTCGCCGATCAGACGTTGATTTGACACACGGACTACGTCAAACATATTTGCATCGCGCATTCCCTCTGCGATGACGAGAGGGCCTGCGACCTTTTTAATCACTCCTGTGCTCATTCGTTCACTCCTCCAAACAGAATATCTGATCCGACCGCCTGTTCCACGGTCTTCTTCACGCCTTCCACGCCGGCACCCGTGTTGCCGGATACTCCCGGTATCTGAATCACTGCCGGAAGCGTCCTGCCGCGGAGCATCTCCAGTTCGTCTCCCGCCTCTGCCGCCGCTGCCTCAGTAATATAGATAATCCCGTAGCCGCTCTCAGCAAGACGGCGCAGCTTTTCACGGATCTCATCCCGGGTCTTCACAGGGCAGATGTCGAGGCCCAATGTGGCGAACCCGTAGATGCTGTCGTAGTCGCCGATCACTGCAATCTTATACATACATCTCCCTTATCCTTTCCCGGATCGCATCATCGGAAAAGCCGTTCTGCTTTCCTGTTATGATAATCCGAACTGTCTTGATCTCATTTTCTCTTGCAATCAGATACCCCAGCAGGGGTCCCACAGAAAATGTCTCATATTTCTGAGTCTTCATGGTTTCTGTCATACGGTTATCGCACCAGCGCTCGAAAGCTGACGGGGATTCGCGCAGAGCATCCGCGCCTCCTGCGTAGGATGTTCCTTCCAGATACCTGGCAATCTCATCTGCCCCGGACAGCGCCGCACGGATCAGCTGATCCACGCTTAAGCTGTCGCACTCAGCCATGGCGCTTCTCATAAAGTCTGCGCTTTTCCCGGTCTTCTGAGCCCGGACCGCAATCTTGATATCCGCGATCGCCACTGTCGTGTCTGCATAGCTCTCTATGATCGGTTCCCCCGATCTTTTTCCTGCCGCATACATTGCCTCCAGGGCTGCCCGGTCCACTGTAATGTCGCAGAGCTGCCCGTCTCCGGTGTGAAGAAGGATCTCCAGTGCCTCCTGAGCCGTCCGGCCCATATCGCCCGGAAGTTTTGAGAACTCCCTGTTCTCCACAATCCGCAGCATCTCTCTGCCCGGAATGGAGCAGTCGTCATAGAAGATGCCTTCCCGTCCCGACCGGGTGTAGACTTCCTTCACCGCAGCCTTTAAATTGTGATAGAGCTTCGGATACGACATCACGTCAAAAACGCTCATATCCGGAGCCACATCCCGGATCACCTCCCAGGCCTTCTCCTCCTCGCGCTTTAAGACCGCGTCCATGCTGCTGTCCGCCGACACATCTCCCCAGCCCTTTTCCATCACCGCCTGGAGCACCTGCTCTGCCGTGCCTAAGGATAAGAGCTGCTCGATGAACGCGTCGTTAAACAGGGATACTTCCAGTGCACGAATGCGCGCAACCGCATAAGTATATTTCGTATTACTCAAGTTTAACCCTCCTTACGACTGCGCATTATCCGAACAGAAGCCTGTTCACCTGGTCTGACAGTTCTTCCTTCTTTGAGTCGAATACCGCCTTTATCGTGCAGTTTTCCTCGATGCCGCCGTAGACCAGGACAAATCCGCCGTCTATTTTCCGCGCCTCATCCGAAAGCGCCAGACTTCCGCCCTTTGCCGCGGCGATCTCCTTTATTCTGCCGGCAAACTGCTCCGGCATACGCTCAAGATCCTGCTTCGCGAAACAGATCGTCCCGTCCTGGGGAAGAACATATCTCTCAAGCAGCTTCTCAAGCATCGCAAAATATTTCCCGTCATCCAGATTCATCACCGTATCGTACGCCTCGTCGAGTACACGGCCGATCACTTCCTGTCTGGCTGCAAGAAGCATCTGCTTCCTGCGCATGTCCACAGAGGAGTCCACCCTCTTCGCATACTCGGCGGCGTCTCTCTGAGACCGCTCCAGAATCTTCGAAGCTTCTTTTTCAGCTTCTTCTCTGGCACTCTCCAGAATGGAGTCGGCTTCGGCGTTCGCTTTGGCGATAATCTCGCCGGCGGACTGTTCCGCCTCCTCAAGAATCCGGGCTTTCATTTTATCAAGTCCACTCATTCTTACGCTCTCCTTCTTGGTTGAAATCTCCTTTTGTTTCCTCCTGTCCGGCACATCATCCGCCGTTCTCAGGCTTTTCTTATACCTGGATTCCGTTTACTGCCAGGAAGGAGATCAAAAGAGCCAGAATCGCATATGTCTCAACCATTGCCGGGAAGAGCATGGCCTTACCGAACTGCTCCGGTTTCTTTGCGACAATTCCGATTGCGGATGCAGCTGTTTTTCCCTGTGCAATACCGGAGATAAGACCTACAATACCGATCGGGAGGCATGCTGCCAGAATCAGAAGTCCTGTTGATACGGACACGTCTGCGATTCCTCCGCCCAGAATACCGATCTTGGACAGTGTGATAAATCCGACAAGAAGTCCATACAGTCCCTGTGTACCGGGAAGAAGCTGAATGATCAGAACTTTAGCGAACTTGCTCGGGTCCTCTGTGACAACTCCCGCTGCCGCCTGTCCTGCAATTCCTACTCCAAGAGCCGATCCCGCACCTGCAAACAGCACCGCTACCGCCGCTCCTAACAATGCGTAAACAATTCCTAATTCTCCTGCAATATTCATGATAAAGTTTCCTCCTTAATCTCTGCATATTTTGTATTTTGTTTAAAGGGACTGAACGGCCGTCCGCCGCCCTCGTAAAATTTTCCGAAAAATTCAACAAACTGCAAACGGTTTGTGTGTACGTATGCCCCCAGCAGATTGATCGCCAGGTTCAGAGCATGACCGAAGATGAAAATCACGATAAAGAAGATCACCCCGATCACATTGTTCGGAAGCATGCTTCCCATCTGGTTGATAACCGATGCGATTACTCCGGTCGCAAGGCCCAGCGCCAGAAGACGGGAGTAGGAAAGCACGTCGCTCAACCATCCGGTTATATTGTAAAGATCATAAGCTCCAAGCGCGAGCCTGAGAGCCGGATTTTTGTTCCCTCTGCCGGACATCAGCACAATGCCGATGGCGCCTGCTGCAGCCAGAACCGCTGCCAGTGTGTTGACTGCCGCCGGAAATTCGATTGCCGTCTGTGCGATTGAAGCGAAGATCTCACTCGGAAGGAGCATCAGGATCAGCCCGATAAGGAGCATGAACCAGAGCACTACATCACAGAAGAAATCCATAATCTTTCCGTCCTTTAAGCACAGATATCCTTTTATGCCGAGTCCTACAAACAGATGAATCACACCGAACAGAAGCGAATACACGAGAAGTTTCATCGGGTCATTCAGCGGAATGAACCAGAGCGCCGGAACCGTAACCGTCGTACCGAAAAACTTCTGCGATACGATATCCACAATATTTCCGAAGTACCCTCCGAACAGCACTCCCCACACAAGTGTGGACAGGCCGCAGTAGAAAAACAGCTTCAGCGACTTTTTCATCCCCGGTGACATGTGCGGGAACTTCGCCACCAGGACACCGCACACAATCGCCACGATCGCTCCGTATGCCGCGTCCGAGAGCATCATTCCGAAGAAAAACACATAGAAGAAAGACATAATCGTTGTCGGATCAATCTCTCCCCTGGTCGGAAGTCCGTAGGATTCCACAACGCCTTCCATGTTGGCGGAAAACGGATTGTTCTTCAAAATTACCGGAGGCTCCTCATCCTCTTTGGGCTCCTCCACGTCCACCATACAGTCGTATTTTCCGCTCAGATAGTCTGCCACCTTTGACGCTTCGCACTGCGGAATATATCCGCTGATTACGAAAGTGCGCGCCGACTGCGGAAGCTGGCCGAGCACAGAGTATTTGTCTGCCCTGACCCGGTAGTAGTCCGCCGCGATCTTAAGTTCATCCCTCTTCACCGCAAACGACGCGATCTTTCCGGCGATCTTGTCCGCATTCTCCCTGCAGTCTGCGATCTGCTGCTCCAGCCTGCTCTTTTCTTCTGCCGGAGCCTCGTCCCACGTCTGAGACGGCCTTGCAAATCCTGCGCTGCGGAGCGCGTCCTCTACCGCCGCCGCATCCTCCTGAAAGCAGATCACCGCCAGATAAACCGTGCTCGGTTCCGTTGAGACAATGTAGACTTCCGTCCCTTCAGCCTCCGGGGCCTTCTCTCCAAGCAGCGTGTACACCGACTCCGCTGTCGTTCCTCCCGGCATCGTTCCCGGGAACATGACGGTCCGCTTTGTCCTCATGCTTTTCAGCGGAACATCCAGCGAAAGCCACGGTGCCAGCGCCGCAATGCTGTTCGTCAGCCGGTTGACTGCCGCCAGCTGTTCTGCGTAATCACGGTCAAGGTCCGCGATCGACCTTGCCGTCTTCAAAAGCTCCTGCCGCTGTTCCTGTACTTTCCGCTCCGTCTCGGGATCGATCTGTTTCTTTCCCTCAAGAGAAGCAAACATGGATTTACTCTCCGGTACATATTTCTCCAGGATCTCAAGCGCCTGATCAAGCGATGCCGCCGCTCTCTCAAAGCCCGCTCTCTGGCCGGTCGTGTCCATCCTGTGGAAATCTTCGTCCTCCCCGATCACATGATCTACTTCCAGGACACCCAGGCTCTGCAGTTTCTCCAGGATCGCCTTTCGGTCTTTCTTTAAGGCACAGATGCTGATTCTCTGCATCTTAAGTACCGCCATTGACTTATCCCTCCTTTGCTGTATGACGCCTTATAAGCGCCTTTTTATTTCCTGCATCCCCGCCCGCCTATGCGAGCTGTGAGATCACAAGATCAACTGCCTCTTTCTCTCTTTCCATGGCGGAAGCTTTGAGCGAGCGTATCTCATCTTCCGACTCTGCCAGGGCGTCTGCATCTGCAAGGCTGCCATTTTCCTTTGCTTTCTCCGCCGCCGCAAGAGCCTCAGAGCGCGCGCTGCTGATGATCTTCTCCGAGAGTTCGGATGCCTTCTCTCTTGCCTCCTGGATAATTCTCTCGCTTTCATCGTGCGCATTCTTTACGATTTCATCCGCTTTTTTCTCTGTCTCGCGGATTGCCTGAATCGTCTCTTCTACCATGTTGTCCCCACCACCTTCCTGCTTTTTGTTAGTTTTGCCAACGTTCCCTGCTTCATGCAGGATAAGATTTTAACAAAATCTTAACGAGAGTCTATGCTTATTATATAATACTTCTACAATCATTTCAAAGTATTTATCAATATTTTTGTACGATTTACCATTTTAGCGAAAATCTCCCCTTTCTATGTTTGTCAAAACGCCGAATCCTCTCCCTCCATAACAAAAGGCAAATTGCATAAAAGCGGCATTTGCAGCCGGCCGCCAGGATCCCGGCAGGCCCGGGCTTATGAGCGTCGCCTGTACAAAAAAAGGGAACCGCAGCCGATTCCCTCTTCGTCTTTATTCCTTTGTCTTTGGATGTTTCCAGATCCACAGCGCAGCGATAATTCCTGTTAATTCCATCTGCCTATTCCCACTGCAGCTCATGCAGTTCGCCTTTGAGTTCCATCCCCTGAAATCCGTTCTGGCGCAGCGCCTCGTAAAGTACAATCGCCACGGAATTCGACAGATTCAAAGACCGGCTCTCCCCCACCATCGGGATGCGTACACAGTCGTCCTCATGTTCCACAAGGATCTCCTCCGGAATGCCCGCGCTCTCTTTTCCGAACATGATAAAGCAGTCCGGCTCGTAGGAGACTTCCGTGTAAACTTTCCGTGCTTTTGTCGTTGCCATGTAGATCTTCGCGCCCGGGTTTTTCTCAAGGAAATCCTCATAATCGATGTAGGTTGTCACATCCACGTCTTTCCAGTAGTCCATCCCGGCCCGCTTCAGAGCCTTCTCGCTCAGTTTAAACCCCAGCGGCTCGATCAGGTGAAGCCTCGCCCCCGCCACCATGCACGTTCTCCCGATGTTCCCGGTATTATACGGAATCTCAGGCTCCAAAAGAACAATGTTGAGCATACTATTTCTGTTCCTCTCTTAAGTGTCGGACAAATTTTTCAAGACGCCCCAGCGCTTCTTTGAGCTCCTCCAGCGAATATGCATAGGAGATTCTGATAAATCCTTCTCCGCACTCGCCGAAAGCGTTTCCCGGAACAACGGCCACTTTTTCCTCGTTCAAAAACCTGGTCGCGAACTCCTCGGAAGTCATTCCAAACTCCTGAATACTCGGGAATACATAAAATGCGCCGAACGGCTCAAAGCACTCCAGCCCCATCTTTTCAAACTCACTCATGAGGAAACGCCGTCTCTGGTTGTAAGCCTTTCGCATCTCCTCCACTTCGTCCTCGCAGTTTCTCAGTCCTTCCACAGCCGCGTACTGACTCGTCGTAGGCGCGCACATGATTGCGTACTGATGAAGCTTCGTCATCTGTTCAATAATGCACTCCGGGCCGCAGCAGTATCCGAGACGCCATCCCGTCATGGCAAACCCTTTTGAGAATCCGTTGATTACAATCGTCCGCTCCCTCATTCCCGGAAGGCTTGCAATGGACACATGCTCCGACTGGTACGTCAGTTCGGAATAAATCTCATCCGAAATGACATACAGATCATGATCCCTCACAAACGCGGCCACCGGTTCCAGATCTTTTTCTGTCATAATGGCGCCGGTCGGATTGTTCGGAAACGGCATAACCAGCACCTTTGTCTTCGGGGTCGTGTACTTCTCCAGGTCTTCCACTGTCAGTTTAAACCCGTTTTCATGCTGAAGCGGGATAACGACCGGAACGCCGTCCGCCATGACCGTACAGGGCAGGTAGGATACATAGCTCGGCTGAGGAATCAGAACTTCATCCCCCGGATCAAGCATGCAGCGAAGCCCGATATCGATCGCCTCGCTTCCTCCCACAGTGACAAGCGTCTCCTTCATCGGATCGTAGGACACATGGATCTTGCGGTTCAGATACCGGCAGATCTCTGTCCTCAGCTCCTTCAATCCGGCGTTTGACGTGTAAAATGTCTTTCCCTTTTCCAGAGAAAAGATTCCTTCTTCTCTGATTCTCCACGGCGTGTCAAAATCCGGCTCGCCCACCCCCAGAGAGATGGCGTCTTTCATCTCGTTTGCCACGTCGAAAAATTTGCGGATTCCGGAAGGTTCTATATCTACGATTTTCTTGGATAATGGATTTCTCATTACGGCGTCACCAGCATCCTTTCCGACTCTTTCTTCGTCCCCATAATGGTTCCGTGGTCTTTGTATTTCTTAAGGATAAAGTGGGTTGCCGTGCTGAGCACACCGTCAATGGGCGAAAGTTTTTCGGACACGAAGCGGGACACTTCTTTCAGCGTCTTTCCCTCCAGTGTGACAAGCAGGTCATAGCTTCCCGAAATAAGATACACCGCATACACCTCGGGATAATTATACAGACGCTCCGCAATCCGGTCGAATCCCCGGTCTCTCTGAGGCGTCACGCGCACCTCGATCAGCGCTGTCACCAGCTCAACGCCGGTCTTGTCCCAGTCAATAAGCGTATGATATCCGCAGATAATCCGCTCTTTCTCCATCTCGGCAACCTCGTTTGCCACTTCCGCCTCCTCTGCGCCCATCAGGACAGCCAGTTCTCCCAGGTCTACCCTGCTGTGTTTTTCGAGATATCTGAGAATCTCAAGCCTTAAGGCTTCTTTTCTGTCATTCATTGTATATTACCTCCTAAGATAAATCGTTTTCTTTTTCACTGCCGTCCGGTCATCTGCTTCCGGACTGCCTTTCCGCCAGCCAGCGCACCAGCTCATCCGGAGCCGGCCGGTCAAGATATCTTGTTTCCTCGCCGCTTGAGATCACCCGCGCATTCTGCGCTCTGGCAGTCCCAAGCCTGACGGCTCGCGCCCCCGCCCCGGCAAGGGCGTCTGCCACCTCCGCGGCATGATCCGTCAGGATCAGATAACTGCCCGCCGAGGTGAGCTGATAGGGATTCAGCCTGTAATATTCACAGATCTCCACGGTTTCCTGCCGGAGAGGAATCTGCCGCATGTCGATCTCAAATCCGATTCCGGATATCTCCGCCAGATCCCACAGCGCCGCAAAAACGCCGCCGCTTCCGATATGGCGGACAACGGGACAGGATGAGCCGGCCGGAAAGGCAGCGGCAATCTGGCGCGGTGTCACAAGCTGGTCCGAAAGCGCTCTCGTCTGTTCCAGGAAAGAGGCGACAAATCTTGTCCCGAGCTCCTCTCCTGCCTCATCCACGATCCGCAGCGTTCCTTCCAGTCCCGCATACCCGCAGAGAAGTATCTCCCATCCGTCTCCCGGTTTGCCCTGAACATTCTGCACGCCGCTCAGAGCGGCCGCAGAATTTCTCCCTGCAGCCGACACATTCCCCACAGACCCTGCAGCTCCTGCAGCATCCGCAGACTCTGCAGCTTCCACGGCCCCCGCGGCATCCGCAGTCACCACGATCCCTGACACAGCAGGCAGGACTTCCCCGTGAACCGCAGTCACCTGGGCGCCAATGCGGGCACATGCCTCATCCGCAGCTGCGGCCGCATCCCGGAACACGTCTTCCTCCGCCTCCGGTGAGGCAAGAACAGTCACAGAGACCCCGGTGGGACATACGCCTCTGGCTGCCAGCTCTCCCGCAGCATGCATCACCGCATAAAACCCGGCGTCCGGAGAATCCCCGCAGACTGTTCCTCCCGCCCAGACAAACGCGTCAGCGCCGCCGGCGGATATTCCGGAACAGTTTTCAAGAGGGGACAGCTCATACAGACACTCGCTCCGCTTTGTATGAAGTTGTCTTCTGACAGACCGGTTCCATGCGGTCTGCGTAATCCTGCCAATTCTCATCTGCTCTTCCCTTCCCGGATCACGTTCTTCTCTCTGTCTGACCAGACTTTCCAATCGTCTGCGCAGCACATCTATGCGATATAGGGAAGTACCATGGTCAGCACCATTGCCGCAATCACAAGCAGAATGATGATTGAAATGATACGTCTTACCCTTCTGTCATTAAAGTTCATCACTGTCTCCTCTTTTCATCATTTTTCTCCGGAATTTCGGTGATCTCAAGAACCGACGCATTCCCGGTAAGCGGATCCCGCTTCCTGTAGTCAAAGAGCAGAAGCTTCTCTCCGACGCGTTCAAGATGCGTCATCTTGCGCATCTGTCTCCGGTCGCACTCTTCGTAGCCACTCAGATAATTCCGCTCTTTTTCCTCATTTCTGTAAAAAGCGGCAGCCTCATCGCTGCTCACGCTTTCCGCGCCCAGAAAGTCCGGGCGGTTTTTCACATTATCTCTCAGATACAGGTCCAATGTCAACCATTCTCTGTACAAAGCCGCTTTATCCCCCAGAAAGCGGCTCAGTATTTCGTAGCGCGCAATGCGGGAATGACTGATTTTAAAGAGTCCGTTCTCCTCATAGTAATCCGCGATCGCGCTGTACATTTCAAAGGGCGCGGAAAACTCTTTTTCCAGATGCCGCATTGTATTCTGAAACTGCCCGCTGTTGTAGTATACCTCCACTGTCTCCTCGATTTTTTTCAGCCGGACGATATCCCTGTAGGACATCCATCTTGTGGAAAGCACCTCATAAGGCGGACGTTCCTGACAGACAAGTCCGTATTCCCCGGCCTTTTCATGCATGGGAGATCCCTTGAGCACTTTCAGGAATCCAAGCTGAAGCTGATCCGGCTTCATCGCATAGACCCGGTTGAAAGAACGGGCAAAGCTTTCAAAATCTTCGTACGGAAGCCCTGCGATCAGATCCAGATGCTGATGTACATTCCGCTTCTCCCTGACTGCCTTCACCGTCCGCTCCACCTTTTCCAGATCCATCTTCCTGTTTATCGCCTGAATCGTCTGCCCGTTCGCCGACTGAACGCCGATCTCAAGCTGAATCAGTCCCGGGCGCATGCTCCGGATCAGGCGGATCTCCTCCTCATTTAAAAGGTCCGCCGCGATCTCGAAATGAAAGTTCGTAATCCCCCTGTCATGGTCCCGTATATAGCGCCACACCTCCAGTGCGTGATCGTGTCTGCAGTTGAACGTCCGGTCTACAAATTTCACCTGCGGAACCTCATGGTCAATGAAAAACTGAAGTTCCTTCTTCACCAGCTCCAGATCTCTGAACCGGAGGCATTTATCGACGGACGAGAGACAGTAACTGCACGAAAAAGGACAGCCCCGGCTTGATTCGTAGTAAATGATTCGGTTCCGGAAGTCCTCAATCCTGCTGTACACAAAAGGAATGCTGCTCAGATCAAGCACCGGACGCATCCCGGTTTCCACGATAGTTCCCTCTGCATCCCGGTACACGATTCCCCGGATGGCGGCCAGGGACGGTCCTCCGTCCGATTTCTCTTTTCCCTGAAGGAGCCGGTTATGGTAGTATTCTGCAATCTCCCGAAACGTTTCCTCTCCCTCTCCGCACATAACACCGCTCACACCGGGGTTCTGTTCCAGCATCCGGCGGGCGCTGTACGAAACTTCCGGTCCGCCCAGCCAGATCTTCGTTTCGGGAAGAATTTTCGGCAGTTCTCTGACCAGCTGTTTCACATACGTGATGTTCCAAAGATAACAGGAAAAACAGAGCACATCCGGGGCATGCCCGTACAGATCCATCAGGATCTCGTCCACCGGCTGGTTTACTGTATATTCTGCTATGTCTGTCTCTTGCCCGTACTTTCCCGCATACGCCCGCAGGCTGTATACCGCCAGGTTGGAGTGGATATATTTTGCGTTGACCGCTGCCAAAAGAATCTTCATCGGTATCTTTCTTCTCCTCTTTATGAAACGCAGCGCTTTCCGAAGCGCTTTTGATAAGTCTCCGCCGCTGTTCGCCCGGTAAATTTCCCCTCAGCCGTTGACATTTCCCCAAAAACAATGTAAAATTAAGACTCGTGCAGCCGGGGTGTTAGCGGTACCTTGTACCTGCAATCCGCTATAGCAGGGGTGATATTGCGCAGAGGGCGGCAGCCGGCGGGGCTGCCCCCGGTAAGTGACGTTGATGTCTGGGTCTCACGCGACGGGAACCTGTGAACCGTGTCAGGCCGGGAACGGAGCAGCACTAAGCAGGACCTTCCGGGTGCCGTGAGGGTGCCTGGGCTGAGTTAACTGCCGGGGTAACGTCCGTTGGTCATGCTCGAAGCGCAATGCACGAAAAAAAAGAAAAGAATTCCTTTTTCAGAAATCGCAGGGTTCGCCAAGTCCTGCTTTTTTTATACTCTTCATGCGTTTTCTCTTGTCTCTGAGCTCTCTGAAAAATCCCGTCATAAGCGCACTGCACTCTTCCTCCAGAACTCCTGTCTCAAGCTGAACCTGATGATTAAATTCCTGCATGTTAAGCAGGTTGAGGACGGAACCCGCGCATCCCGCTTTCGGGTTCATGCACCCTACTACCACTCTCGCGACACGCGCCTGCACAATTGCTCCTGCGCACATCTGACACGGCTCCAGCGTTACATACAGCGTACAGTCTTCAAGGCGCCAGTCCCCTGTTTTTTTGCTCGCCTTCTTAATTGCAGAGAGTTCCGCATGTGCAAGAGGGCTTTTTTCCGTATTGCGCCGGTTATATCCTCTGGCGATAATCTTCCCGTCACACACGATCACGCATCCGATCGGGGTTTCCTCAAGACGATACGCCTTCTTTGCCTGCCGTATGGCCTCTCTCATGTATTTTTCATCAGCTTTTCTGAGCTCCCGGCTGCTTTCCGTATTTTCCTCTCTCATGCCAGATCGCTTTCCTTTCATTCCCGTGTTCTTTTTCACTCATACTCTGAATACATTAGACTGAGACAAGACAAGACCAGAGGTAATCTATGAATCCAGGTACTTTCTATCTGTACGAATATCTTCAAAACAAACGGCGGCGCAATGTGGGCTTTATCAAAATATCACGGCACTATCAGTCCTGTCTTCTTCAGATCCGCGCACGAGGAATTCCTGCGGGAAACGGGACTTCTCTTGAACTGTATGCATTCTGCCGCGAACCGGACGGAAGGCTGAACAGAACCCACATCGCATCGCTCAGCTGTTTCGGACACAGTATATCCGAGCGGCTTTCCGTAGCGGAAGCGCATTTTCCGGAAGGGCGCCCTCTGGCGCAGATCGACGGCTTTATCATCCGCCTTCCCGAAAGTGACTGCCCGCTCTTCTGGATGGCCTCGGCATTTTTCTTTGATATAAACACCGACATTCTGCAAGACATCGGCGAAACCCCAGCTCCGGAATCCGCCGCGGAATCCCCTGAGCCGTCAAATTCCGGAAGCGAAACCGCAGACCCCACAGAACCCGCAGAACCGCGTGAGGAAGAATCAGGTGATCCTGTTCAGAGCGATCCCGTTCACGCGGCATCCATTCCGACGGAAGCGGCTCCGGAACGCTCTTCCGGTATCCGAAAGATCCGCCACTCGGATCTCTCCGATCTCCCCCGGAAATTCTGGCAGCTTTCCAGCAACAGTTTTCTGCTGCACGGATACCACAATTACGGCCATCTCGTACTCTTTGAAGAGAACGGCCGCACATGGCTCGGGGTTCCCGGAATCTATGACGAACACGAAGCGCGGGCCGCAGAGCTTTTCGGCTTTCCCCGTTTTGTGCGCTCATGCACCGCAGCTCTCGATCTTGCAGAAAACGAGAGAGACACCTCCAGAGACTTCGGGCACTGGTGCCGCTGCGTAGGCCTGTGCCGCCCCAAATCGCCCTAAGTCACCCTAAATGATTCCGTTCATCTCCTGATAAAGCCGCTTTGCATAGCTGTCCGTCATACCGCAGATATAGTCTGTCACAAGGAGCAGGCGGAGATACAGTTTCTCCGCTTCGCTCCTGCCCTCTGCGCATATCCGGTACGCATTCTTGTAGTTGTCAGAAATAAATGAGACAACCCGCCTGTCGATCGTCCCCTGCTTCTCCCCTGTATCATAGTACAGAACCGCATGTACAAGCCTGTCCATAAGATAGTTCAAAATCGTCGATTCCGCCACTTCCATCCGGTAGATGTCCATCGAAGAGAACACATACCGATACGCCATATCGCCCAGCAGATCCATCAGCTTTTCACCAAATGTACCGTAAAACAGATCTTTCTCCCAGGTTCCCGCCATAATGCTGTCATAATTTGACGTGAATCCAAACGTGGCACAGTTGATCAGAAATCCCTGCGCGCTTACAATCCAGTTTTTCACCGCATAGGAGGCCGGATCGCTTACATTTTTCTGCATTCCTCTCTCATACAGCCTGTGAAGTTTCGTCAGCGGAAGAAAGGCTGATGCCGACTGTGTGCTCTGCTCCCGCTCAAGCGGTGCGAGCTCTTTCTCCAGAGTATAGTAGCTGATATATCCCTTGACAAACGCATCCTCTATGTCGGCAGTCTTATAGGCCAGGTCATCGGCCGCCTCCAGAATAAAAGAAAGCGGATGGCGGCAGTTTCCCGCTCCCGTCTCTTCCGTCACTTTCCGGAAAATCTCCTCATCAGCGAGATAGTATCCCATCTTTTTCTCCCTGATATTCCCGCTCTCCTCGCGGATACCGACAGACGGCACAGGGTATTTTATGATTGTATTAAGCAGTGCGTATGTCAGATTCATCCCGTGCTCATCCACAAGATAATGAAGTTTCGTGACCAGCCTGAGCGCCTGGGCATTTCCTTCAAAATGATAAAAATCCTGTTTCATCTGCTCGTTCAGCATATCTTCCACTTTTCCACCGCGGAAGGTAAGCTTCGGCAGATTCGCCGTAAACCACTCTCTTATGGCCACCTCCCCGAAATGTCCGAAAGGCGGGTTGCCGATGTCATGAATCAGTCCGGCACATTCGAGAATATGGGAGATGTCTTCTTTCATCTGCGGCGTAAAACCGGAATTTCTCCTGTATTTTAATATATTTTCACCGATATTCTGTCCCAGAGACTTTCCCAGCGATGACACTTCCAGCGAATGGGTCAGCCTCGTCCGGATAAAATCACTTTTATCAAGCGGAAACACCTGTGTCTTGTCCTGCAGCCTGCGAAAAGATGCGCTTCCGATTATTCTGTGGTAATCTTTCTCAAACTCGCTCCTTAAATCCGCCGGTTTCTGTCTCCCCGAGCTCTCGCGCTCCCGCTTTTTCGAGAGCAGTTTCTTCCATTCCATCCGCGCTCTCCTTTCTTCTCTGTTCGTCCCGTAGCATATGACTGCCCCGCAGAATACACTGCGGGGCCTTTGTATCTCCTACTATACGTGTCATATTATTTCTCCGGAAAATACTGCCCCGGTCCGCACTGTCCCGGCATCTCCGGTCAGTCCAGATAAATCGGAGGCTCATACGCCTTTCCGAGAAGAGCCTTCTTGCGTTCCTGCAGTCCGAGGAAAGCCCATTCCGTCATATCCGTCCATTTGTGGATGGTGCGGTCGTACACCTGTACATAACCGATTCTCGTCGGATGCATCCTCACACTGTTGGACTGGTACTCCCGTCCGGTGTACGGATTCACCTCTCCGACCACAGTATCTTCCGCGGCGTCATTGTGGGCAATAACAGGTTCAAAGTCACTTTCCGGTTCTGCCGCCGGCTCCTCATACGCTGCTGCAGGCTCTTCTGCGGATTCTTCTGCCATTTCTCCGTCATATCCGTCCAGCTCCCCTGCCGCTTCCTCTCCGGCTTCTTCTGTATACTCCGGTTCCATTCCGTTTTTATATTCCTCAGCCTCTGGCTGCTGTACCGCTTCCGCCTGCTGCTCATTCACCGCCTGACTTGCAGATGCAGCTTCCGTTCCGTTCTTCTCTTCCGGTTCCGTCTCCTGTGCATCACGGCGTTTTCTCCTTAAAAATATACCTCCTGTGTGGAACCAGTCTTTCTTTGGTCTCTCAAGCTCTTTCTTGATCTCCTCCACCGGCTCCCCGGCCTTTGCATTCTCTTCCAGCTCAGCCAGTTCTTTGTGCATGTCGTACAGCTCACCGATTGTCATATCCACTTCTCCGGCGCCGCTCTCCGGCTGTGCAGTCTCCTCTGTCACAGCCGCCTCATATGACTGTGCTTCTTCCGCTGCTTCCTCGTACGGCTGCTCAGCTGCTTCTTCCTCATACGGCTGCTCAGGCTCCTCTGATACGGCCATCTCCTGCGGCTGTGCTGTCGCATCCGCCATATGCACCTTCTGCTGTTCTACAGCTTCCACCCGGACAGCGGCAGCCTTCTCCAATGCTGAAATGCTGCGGTGCTGTGTCTGCATCTCACCCGACATAATGCTCAGATGAAACGGACAGCCCAGAATTTCAGCGATCATGCGCATATCCTGTTCCTGAAAATTATCCCTGCCGAGTCTCTGTGTCAGATTCTGCCTGGACATCTTCTTTCCGGTATTCACTTCAATCAGCTCCGCAAGCTGTTTGATTGTCATTCCTTTTCTGCCAAGGATGATTTTAACCTGCTCCCCAAATGTCAAATCTTCCATGTTCTTCATTCTTCCTCCTTATGTAATTTTAAATTCCCCTCCCGGCTGCAGAACATCCGTGCTCAGGACATTCTCACTGCTGAAGGTATTCCTCCAGTGTAATCCCCTGTTCTGTGATTTCTTTTGCCGCATCTTTTCCGACATATCGGTAATGCCACGGTTCATATATAATTCCGGTCACATCTCCCTTGTCTTCCGGATATCTCAGAATAAAACCGTACTCCCAGCAATGCTCCATCAGCCATTTCTGTTCTTCTGTATCTCCCTGTCTGTCATCCAGCGCCTCATACTCTGACGAAATAATATCCACCGCCAGACCCGTGGCATGCTCACTTGTTCCCGGAACCGCCACAGAGAGTTTCGTCTCATCATAGGCATCCAACGGAGAATACCCCTGATAAATCCAGTCCTGCATCGTCGAACTGAACACACTTCTCTGCTGCTCATAGGAACGGTACGCCGAGGCCACATACATGCTCAGCCCCTGTTCCGCCCCATCGGACATCATATTCTGAAGATCCTCCGCAATTCTGGAGTCCACAGATCTCTCCGTGTCAATTTCAGTCATCTCCGCCGGAGCATAAGAAGTATCAAGCGGATGATCCTCATTTACAAGAGCAAGCGCCCAGTCGTCGGAATCACTTGCCAGAAGTTCCGCACTGTTCTCAACGGCCTGTGTTTTCATCGCCTGTTCTTTCAGGCTTTCATTTTCTTTCGTCAGTTCTGCGTTTGCCGATGCAAATTCAGCTCTGTCAGAAGAAAGTACCTGATACGCTATCAAAATGGTAAAAAGGATTCCCGCCGCAGCGCCCAGAATGATTCCCATGACAAACATTCTTTTCAGTTTAGTACTTGTTCTTATTCGTCTCATAGCAACAACTCCATGTGCAGTTCTGCATCAATCTCATCATCTGTAGAGCACACCGCCATTTTATAAGGCAGTCCTTCCGCATAATATTCTCTGTAGTAATAATTTTCCGGAAATTCTTCCGGCTGCCTTGCGAGAACCGGAGGCTCTCCCAGACAGATGCAGAAAGAATTCACAGGCAGCGCCATTCCTTTGCCCGTTGCTTTCATAAAACTTTCCTTCAGCACCCAGTAGCGGTAAAAAAGATCTGCCTTCTCCTGCTCCGATTCCTTCTCTTCAATTGCACGGACTTCTTCCGGGCAGAAGAAACGTCTCGCAAGCTTCATCTTGAGCGGGCCCATCTTCTCAAGATCGCACCCCACCCGTACATTTCCGCCGTCCCTGCCGTCTACACAGGCGGCGCACATCACATACGAGCCCGAATGAGAAAGGTTAAACGGAGCATTCTCCGGCAGACTGTATCTTTTTCTTACCCTCTGCCACAGAACCCACACTCCCGCGCTCTGTGCCTTCATAACACCGGACTGAAGCGCATCCGCCTTTTTCCTTCGGAATTCGGGCAGCTCCCTGTAATATCTTTCATAGCAGTCGCTTTCAAAAAGCGGCGTAACATCTGCTATCCAAGTTCTGACCATATCTCAGCCTCTTAAATATCTGACTTCAAATGTCTCGATCGTAATCGGTTTATTGAACAGCGCCCCCTGCACATAATCACAGCCAAGCTCTTTGAGAACGTTAAGCTGGTCCCGTGTCTCCACCCCGGAAGCCTGTACCGACGCGCCGAGCTGACGGCAGATATCAATTACCGCCTGCGCCACAATACGGCTGCGTGAGTTTCCCACAATATTTGTAATCAGACTTTTATCAAGTTTCAATCCGTCAAACTCCATAAGTGAAAGGATCGAAAAACTGGAGTCTTTCGCGCCGAAATGATCAAGAATTACCCTGACGTTGCCCTTCCGGATCTTGCTGCTTGTCTCTGCAAGCATTTCCTGGTTCATGTCATTTCCCGACTCGGAAACCTCAACTTCAAGGTACTCGCATCTGACATGATACTTCTCAATCAGATGAAGCATCTTATCCGCAATGCTCTCCTGCCGCAGAGTCGCCCCTGCGAAGTTCACCGAAATCGGAATCAGCGGGATTCCGTCGATTTCCCACTTGTGCAGAGTCCGGCAGACTTCCTCGAACACATACAGATCCAGATAATGGGACAGCTTTGTCTCTTCCAGAAGATTAATGTATTTGCCCGGGTTGACAATTCCGAGATCTTTGTGATGATAACGGACAACCGCTTCCGCTCCTGCCACCCGCTCGGTATGCACATCCACTTTCGGAACAAGACATACAATAAAGTTGCCATGCTCCAGGTCTTCCAGCAGATCCTGTTTTATAATCGGTTCATGATGGCCTTTCTTGAGATTTTTATAATACTTTTTCTTCTCATCGCGCATCATGACTTCCGCATTATTTACCAGTTTCTCCACCTCGATATCGATCTTTTCCCATGCATACCCCATCGACACGAGTCCGAGACTGATATTGTCAAGTTTTGTATGTGCGGCGTAAATCTGTTTTGTAAAATCTTCGTAGGAAGTATTCTCCATAAGAACCAGATATTCATCTCCGGTCAGGCGGTACACTTCGCCGCCGTGAAAATGTTCCTCCAGGACTTCACCGACACGTATAACGACTTCATCGCCGTATTCCCGTCCGAATTCCTTATTGAAATTTTTCAGACCGTTGATGTCAACCGAAAGCGCACCGAGCGATTTCAGTGAACGTTCCTCCACATTATCAAGATAATCCACAAGGCTGTTGCGGTTAAGCAGACCCGTCAGGTCATCGTGATAGCTTAAATATTCCTGCTGCTTCTGCAGTTTCTGAAGCGCAATTGCCTGCGGAATATACGGCAGAAGCGCACGCATCAGATCCAGCGTACATCCGCCCCGGTGCACTCCCACAACAGCCAGTATCACCGTTGTATCATCCGTGATCTGACGGAACACACTGTAGCAGTCTGCGGTCGTATCCGTAATTTCTTCCTTCATCCACTTCGGCTGCTGATCCTCGGAAAGCAGTTTGAGACGATCTCTCTGCCACTCCACATTCTCCGCACACCATTCATAAATCGACTCGATGTCCCCCTGCTCTTTTTCTATATAATAAGCATATTCCGCGTCATAATAATCACGCACTGTACTAAGGACATCATTTATAATCTCCATCAGAGAACGTGGTTTATAACTTTCACTCATTTCCATCTCTCCCCTGCTTAATCCTGAAAACTGCAATAAATCAGATCTCTCACTTCCGGCATAACCTGTCATTCTCCGTCAAATCCCGTCCAAAACACCGTCATACGCCGTCACTTTTATATTGCATAAGCATATTTATTGTAGTATACCATTCTGTAAAATGCAAGAAAAATTGCTGATTTGTCGAGAGGGGCACTGAGTGGATAAACATCCGCATGCATCAGATCACGCTATCCCTCACAGGCATCGCTTTCGCTCGGGAAACAACGCAGTGGGTGCATAAGAGCGTAAAGGACACGCTCTAAGCACCAGCGTTGTTTCACGGCCTGCTGCGGGACACCGTGACCTGCCGCACGCTGGGCTTCATTCAATCAGCTGTTTCCTCCGGCAAATCAGCAGTGTAAATATATTTTGCATCAGCGATAAGCCACATTCCGATAATTGAGTTATAGCTCGATCATATTCCTCACTCACACTTTATATCGAGGCGCCGCCCAGCGCCTCGGTGCCTTCTTTCCTATCCCCGTGATTTTCAGAGTGCCTGGATGCGCCCAGCCGTAAGGAGGGTGTTGGTTGAACCCCGTAAAGCAGCGCCGGTACTTGGTGTGCGTACTTTGCGCACCTATGTACCGCTGCGCTGCGTCCCGAACGAAAGTGTGGGTGAAACCAACACCCTCCTTACAGCGGACGTATCCTACTCACTCCGTCAAATCACAACTTGCCACTGGCAACTTTCGTCCGCATATGTTATGATACACACAAAGCATTAACCATTTCCAGCATGTTTTTATTCTAAGAATGCACGATGCCATTTCAGAAATTCTAATCACATTCAGGAAAATCTCAATGCTTTTATTCCCATTCAACACAGCAGAGAGATTTTTCGGAAGGATCAGTTGGACGAAACAGTCTCTTCTGCACCATTTATTCAAAAAGGAGGCTGTCATATGGCAAAACGCAACCGCAAATCCGGATGGAAGAGAGCCGGTGCAGGCAACACGATCAACCGTACATTCAAATCCACACTGTTTATCATGCTCTTTGAAGATAAGAACAATCTGCTGGAACTTTACAATGCAATGACGGGAAAACACTATACGGATCCCAAGCTGCTGAAAATCAACACTCTGAAAAATGCGATTTACATGTCCATGAGAAACGATCTGTCTTTTCTCATCGACGGCAGGCTTTCCCTGTACGAGCATCAGTCCACCTACAACCCGAATCTGCCGCTGAGGTTCCTTTTCTACATTTCCCAGCTCTACTCGGGAATGACGAAAAACGACAACCTGTACGGTACGGCGGCAGTAAAACTTCCGCCGCCGGAGTTCATCATTTTCTATAACGGGGAAAAGGAGATGCCGGAGCGGATGGTCAGGAAACTGTCTGATCTGTACACTTTCAAAACAGAAGAGATCCGGCTGGAGCTGGAAACCGTCATGCTGAATATTTCAGGAGATAATAACGCTCCTCTAAAAAGAGCGTGCCGGACACTCCGGGACTATGCCGTGTACACGGACAAGATCCGGGAGTATACAAAGACAATGGAACTGGAAGAAGCCGTGGAGCTCGCTATCAGGGAATGTCTCAGCGAAGGAATCCTGAAAGAATTTCTGGAGAAACACAGGGCGGAGGCGAAGGAAATGAGTATTTTTGAATATAATCAGGAACGTCATATGATGCAGGAGCGCGAAGCTGCCTGGAATGAGGGCAGAGAGGCCGGCAGACAGGAAGGGATGGAGGAAAACCTTCGGGAAATTATCCGGAATATGATCCAGCAGGGACTCAGCGACGAACAGATTATAAGTTACTGCAATATCACAAACGCGGAACTGGAAAAGTACAAAAAGGGATAAGTTTTGATTTGTCGGGGCACTGAGTGGATAAACATCCGCGTGCATCAGAACAGAGGTGTATCCGCCCGACAAATCAGCAAAAACAAAAGATAAAAGACGGAACTTTATTGACCCATAAACAAATTTGATATAAATGTAGTTCCCGGATGCGCCCAGCCGGAAGGAGGATGCTGGTTGAACCCCGTAAAGCAGCGCCGGTGTTTAGGCCGCGTCCTTTGCGGCCTTATGCACCGCTGCGCTGCGTCCCGAACGGAAGTGCGGGTGAAACCAGCATCCTCCTTCCGGCGAAACCATACTATTTCCTCGTAAAATCACAAGTTATGAATTACTCATCACAACCCCTTCTACCACATCAGCCACATGTTCACACGCATCCGCGCAGCGTTCAAGATAAATATAGATATCCCTCCATGCAATAATACGGAGCGGGTCTTTCGACTCGGCGTAAAGATCTCTCACACTGTTCAGGAAGAGCTTGTCGCACACTTCTTCCAGGTCATTGATACGGATTACCAGGCTCTTCAGGTTCTTTGAGCGCTTAAAGTCCTTAAATTCGACGAGCAGTTCCCGGACTGCTTCGCAGCACTGAACAACAACTTCGACCATCTTAAGAGCATCCGGCTCGATTGTCTGTACGTTGTTCATATATACGCGGAGCATGACATCTTCCACTTTATCCGTCATATTGTCAATATTCTGGCTCAGGGAAACAATATCTTCCCGCTCAATCGGAGGAATAAATTCCTTTGCAAGGCGGTCCAGCATATCGTGCTTTTTCATGTCAGCACTGTGCTCAATCTGGTGAATCCGGTCGAGCTGTGCTTTCAGCCTGTCCACATCAAAGTTTTCCAGTGTCTCTTTGAGCATCTGAGCCGCTTTGCATGAATCTTCTGCACATGCTATAAAATTGTCAAAATAGAATGAATCCTGTTTCTTTGCCATTTTTTCTTCCTCCTCTGACATCTGTCCGGCCGCCTTTTCCTTGCATGATCTGCGGCACATTTTTTCTGCTTTCTATGTTTCTTATTTTCTCTATTTCTTAATTTTTTTCTGTTTTCTTTTTCTTTTCTGTTTTTCTATAAAACCGCGGCGAAAATTTCTATAAAACTGCGACGAAAATCTTCGCAACGATAAAACTGATCAGTCCGCATCCCGGGAATGTGAAAATCCACGTCAGCATCATGTCCTTCACCACGCCGAAGTTGATCGCGGAAAGACGTTTCACCGCGCCCACTCCCATAATCGCGCTTGTCTTTGTGTGTGTCGTGGACACCGGAATACCGAATACACTGGAGAGGAGAAGGCAGACCGCTCCGGCCAGATCGGCTGAAAAGCCCTGGAACTTCTCCAGCTTCACCATATCCATTCCCACGGATTTTATAATCTTCTCTCCGCCGACACTTGTTCCCACACCCATAACCACACTGCACAGAAGCATCAGCCAGACCGGAATCACCATGCCGACCACATTGTTCTGACCATTGCAGAAGGCCATTCCGAGAAAAAGGACACCGATAAATTTCTGACCGTCCTGGGCTCCGTGCATGAAGCTCATGAACGCCGCGCCGAAGATCTGCGCCGGCTTGAAGAATTTGTCCGTCCTGCGCCGGTCCATTCCCGCACAGATAATCGCGATAATCTTACAGATTCCCCAGCCCATAAAGAACCCGAGCGCAAGACTGAGCACCAGTCCATACAGAACTTTTACCCACTCGTCAAAATTGATGCCTCCGATTCCGTTATGTATGGCGATTGCGGCTCCTGAAAGTCCCGCGATCAGACTGTGGCTTTCACTTGTCGGGATTCCGAACACGGAAGCGGCAACACTGTACACAACAATGGAAAACAGAGCCGCGCAAAGCGCGATAAGCGCCTCATCCGTCTCGCCCCCGAAGTCAACCATATTGCTGATGGTCGATGCGACCGCACTGTTGATCTTCGTCATCACAAGAACTCCGAGAAAATTAAACGCCGCGCTCATCATAATTGCCGTGCGCACCTTCAGGCAACGGGTCGCGATGCAGGTTGCAATCGCGTTCGGCGCATCCGTCCAGCCGTTTACAAAGATTACTCCCAGTGTAAGAGCAACGGTGATCAGCAGGACCGGATTAGAAAACACCTGTTCACAAAAACCGGAAAATGATATATCCATAGTTCCTCCCTCTTCTTTCTGTCTGTTGGAAATTCCTTGACACTGCGCAGAAAACACCGGACTTTTACAATGCCATGCCGCTCAAACGGACTCAGGCAAATGCGGGCCCGGTATTTTTGCACAAAAAAACAGCACTTGGAAAACAACTGCCGGCGTGCTGTCCCGCACGCAATATCCTATATGTTACATTGGCTTCCTCCTGCTGTTTATTTTACATATTTTTAACCTAAATATAACATCAGATTCCCCATGTGTCAACAAATGTATGTATTTCCTCACAAAAACTAAGCGCTGTCTTTATACTGCCTCTCAGTATAAAAACAGCGCCTTGCCGGCCGGATGTTCCGGTTGTTCCCTGTTCTGTTTTCAGAATCCCGCAGACTCTTCTACAGATTCCACTTCTTCTCCTGGGCGAGTTTCAGCCTGTTCATAGCCCTCGCCAGAGATGCCTGGGTATGATAATACTCCTGTATGCTCTGCTTCTGCCGCATCTGTTCCTCAGCTCTCTCCCGCTGCTCCTCGGCGCGGCGCACGTCGATGTCCTCCGGGCGCTCCGCCGTGTCCACAAGCAGGGTTACACGGTTGTTGACGATCTCTGCAAATCCGGTTCCCACAGCCACGTCTGTCCACTGCCCTTCCTCAAGCTCCATATGAGCGATTCCGACTGCAATGGCGATTACCATATTTTCGTGATATGCCAGAATCCCTTTTTCTCCGTCCGTGGCGGGAATAATCAGCTTCCGGCAGCGCCCGTCATAGAAAATTTTGTCACTTGCTATGATCCTAAGACCAAATGTTTCCATGTGCATCCACTCCTGTTTTAGCGATTCTCCTCTTCGGCCGCCTCTGCCTTCGCTTTCTCAATCACATCGTCGATTGTTCCCACATTGAAAAATGCGGACTCCGGATACTCGTCCATCTCACCGTCAATAATCATCTTAAATCCGCGGATTGTCTCCGCAAGCGGCACGTATTTGCCGGGTGTTCCGGTAAATGTCTCCGCCACAAAGAACGGCTGGGACAAAAATCTCTGTATCTTTCTCGCACGCATTACCGTTGCCTTATCCTCATCGGAAAGTTCTTCCATACCAAGGATCGCAATGATATCCTGCAGTTCCTTGTACTTCTGAAGGATTGCCTTCACCTGGTTCGCAACTGTGTAATGCTCCTCGCCGACCACGTCAGCCTCCAGAATACGGGAGCTTGACTCCAACGGATCCACCGCCGGATAAATTCCCTGCTCTACAATCTTTCTCGAAAGCACTGTCGTTGCATCCAGATGGGCGAATGTGGTCGCCGGCGCCGGGTCTGTCAGGTCATCGGCCGGCACGTAAACTGCCTGCACAGAAGTAACTGATCCGTTCTTCGTAGAAGCGATACGCTCCTGAAGCTCACCCATCTCTGTCGCAAGCGTAGGCTGGTATCCAACAGCCGACGGCATACGCCCGAGCAGGGCGGACACCTCAGATCCCGCCTGTGTGAAACGGAAAATGTTGTCGATGAAGAGAAGCACGTTTCTGTGTTCCTCATCACGGAAATACTCCGCCATCGTAAGTCCTGTCTCCGCAACCCTCATACGCGCTCCGGGCGGCTCGTTCATCTGCCCGAACACAAGGGCCGTCTTCTCGAGAACTCCGGACTCTCTCATCTCTGTCCAGAGGTCATTTCCCTCACGGGAACGCTCTCCGACTCCTGTGAAAATGGAATATCCTCCGTGCTCTGTAGCGATATTCCGGATCAGCTCCTGAATCAGCACGGTCTTTCCAACACCCGCGCCTCCGAAGAGTCCGATCTTACCGCCCTTCGCGTAGGGTGCAAGAAGATCGATAACCTTGATACCCGTCTCCAGGATCTCCACTACCGGGCTCTGTTCTTCGAATGTCGGCGGTTTTCTGTGAATGACCCACTGCGGAGAATCTGTGATCTCCCCGCCTTCGTCAATCGTCTTGCCAAGTACATTAAACAGTCTGCCGAGAGTCTTCTCTCCGACAGGCACCTTGATGCCTGCTCCTGTCGCAGTGACTTCCATATCTCTGTGAAGCCCCTCGCTTGCAGCCAGCATCAGGCAGCGCACCTCATTGTTTCCGAGATGCTGGGCCACCTCCATGATGCATTTCTTTCCGTTGTTTTCAACTTCCAGCGCATCTTTGATAAAGGGAAGGTCGCCGTCTTCAAATAATACGTCAACAACAGGCCCCATCACCTGTGTAATTCTTCCTTTATTCATGTTCTGTCTCTCTTTCTGCTGCAGTCCGGCCGCGCTCCGATATTCCATCGCCCCTGCCGGTACAGCTCTGCTTCCGCTGTTTCTGCTTCCACGCTTCGGCTTTGGCACATCCGCTGCTTTCTTCCGCGCCTCTGTTTCTGCGTTTCCGCTATTTCTGCTGCGCTCTTGCACCGGCACAGACCTCTGTGATCTCCTGCGTGATCGCGGCCTGCCGGGCTCTGTTGTACGCGATCGAAAGATCGTGAATCAGCTCCTCGGCACTGTCTGTAGCCGATTTCATCGCCATCATTCTGGCGTTGTGCTCACTCGCATATGCCTGGACCAGACATCCGTAGATCATTCCCGTCACATAATTTGGCACAATACTGTCCAGCACACTCTCCGCCGACGGATACAGTTCAATAAACTCGCGGTGTACGTTGAGCGGCATTTTCATCTCATTGAAGGAGCTTCTCTCAAGCGGCAGCAGCTTAACCACCTCTGCTTCAGACTGAATCGAATTCTCCATCCGCGTGTATACGATATAAATCTCATCAAGTTCCCCCGCCTCAAACTGCTCAAGCAGAACACCCGAAATGTCTCTTGCCCGGTGCATGGTCGGATTCTGTACCGTATACTGAAAATGCGTGTCGATTTCCACGCCGCGCCTCGAAAAGTAATGTCTTCCGTATTCCCCTACAATAAAGAGCCTGTGGATTCCCGGCTTCGCCAGGATCTCTTCCTCCAGCTTCACAATATTGTGATTGTACGCGCCGGCAAGCCCCTTGTCAGCCGTCACCACGATGGACGCGATCTTACGCTCGGCAGCCGGAATCTCTTCCCTGCGGAGGAAATAGTTGTGCTCCAGCTCCGGCAAATGCCGCAGAATTCTTGATATCTCGCCCTGCAGCGCATAGAAATACGGCTCTGTATCACTCAGTTTTTTCTTCGCCTGTGTCAGCTTGGACGAAGAGATCATGTACATAGCATTCGTAATCTTCATCGTGTCTTTGACACTGTTGATTCTGCCCTGTATCTCTCTGATATTTGCCATGTTGTCACCTGCTCTTCTTGAATTCCTTTGCCGTCTCCACGATCTTTTCGATGAGCTCGTCAGACAGTACCTTCTTCTCCTCGATTTCCTGTCCGATTTCAGGCCGGTTCGCCTCAAAATAAGCGAGCATGTCGTTCTGGAATTTCTTGATCTCTGTACGGGGAACTCCAAGCATCAGCTTGTGAGTCGCCGCGCAGAGCGTAATCACCTTCTCGTGAAGTGACAGCGGGTGATAGAGGGGCTGCTTTAACAGTTCCATCAGGCCGCTTCCGTATTCAAGCTGTTCCTTTGTCGCCGCATCCAGATCAGAGCTGAACTGCGTAAACACTTCCATCTCTCTGTACTGCGCAAGGTCAATACGGATACTTCCCGACGCCTTCTTCATCGCCTTTGTCTGAGCGGCGCCTCCCACACGGGACACGGAAAGTCCTACGTTCACCGCAGGTCTCATTCCGGATGCGAACAGTCCGCTCTCCAGGAAAATCTGTCCGTCTGTGATCGAAATCACGTTGGTCGGAATGTACGCGGACACGTCTCCGGCCTGCGTCTCGATAATCGGCAGCGCAGTGATAGATCCGCCGCCTTTCTCCTCGCTTAACCGGCTCGATCTCTCCAGCAGTCTGGAATGCAGATAGAAGACATCTCCCGGATATGCCTCACGTCCCGGAGAACGCCCCAGCAGAAGAGAAAGCGCACGGTACGCAACCGCATGCTTGGACAGATCATCATAGACGATCAGCACGTCTTTTCCCTGGTACATAAAATACTCTGCCATGGCAGTTCCCGCATACGGGGCAATATACTGAAGCGGCGCACAGTCGCTTGCCGTGGAGGACAGAACGATCGTGTAATCCATCGCGCCGTATTTTTTCAGTGTGTTTACAACCTGCGCCACCGTAGATGCCTTCTGGCCGATGGCAACATAAATACAGATAACGTCTTTCCCCTTCTGGTTCAGCATCGCATCCATGGCGATAGACGTTTTTCCGGTCTGACGGTCTCCGATAATCAGCTCACGCTGTCCGCGGCCGATCGGGAACATCGCGTCAATGGAAAGGATACCCGTATCAAGAGGGACGCTTACTGATTTTCTGTCGACAATACCCGGGGCCGCGTTCTCGACCGGCCGGTAGTCCGACGCCTCGATCTCTCCCTTTCCGTCGATCGGCTCTCCGAGGGCGTTGATGACTCTTCCGATATACGCGTCGCCTACCGGAACACCCGCTCTCTTTCCCGTGCGGGTCACTTTCGTGCCCTCGCGGATCTCCGAGTCACTTCCGAAAAGGATACATCCGACTTCGTCTCTTCGGATATCCTGAACCATTCCCTTAAGTCCGGTTTCAAATGTGACGATCTCCCCGTACATGGCATGGTCAATTCCGTAGATCGTAGCGATCCCGTCACCGACAGCAACGACAGTTCCGACTTCACTGTCTTTGCTCATCTTATCAAAATTCTCTATCTCCTCCCGGAGTATAGAGATAATCTCATCTGAGTTGAATGAACTCACCTTTTTCACCTCCAGGTTAATGTTTCTTTCAATCTGTTCAGGCGTCCTTTCATGCTCCAGTCATACTCGTCGCTTCCCGCGCGGAGAATAAATCCCCCGAGAAGCGTATCGTCCCTGCGTATTTTGATACGCGCTTCTCCCGCGCCGTATTTTCTGCAGAGGAACGCCTCCATTCCCTTCTTCTGATCCTCGCTGGGAGGTGTGGTGCATATCAGCACGGCGTTGAGTACCTTTCCCTGCTCATCCACGCACCTGTCATACGCCGCAAATATCTCCTTTATGAGATCCATTCTCTGATATTTGCATGCCGTTTTCAGGAAATTTCTTATTTCCTGAGGAAATACTCTGTCGATCACACTCAGCTTTTTCTTCAGGGCAATGGTCGGATTCGTAAAGATATCCGTAAGCTGCGGAACTTCCTCAAAGATCTCCCGTGTTTTCCGCACGGTCTCCTCCGGAAGATTCAGCTCGTACAGCACTCTGCCGTATCCGGCCGCCGTAGAAGAGCATCGTACGTCAGTCGTTGTCTGCGTCTTCATGGCTCTCACCTGCTTCTTTCAAAAACTGATCGTATAGATCCTGGTTTTCCTGGTCGTCTGTATTTCTGCCAATGAGCTTTGCAGCGGACGCAACGGCAAGCCCTGCGATCTCTGCCTGCATTTCCTGCATTGTCTTCTCGCGTTCGATTCGTACCGTCTCCTTCGCGGACTCGATGATGCTGCCCGCCTGATTTCCCGCCTCGCCGACGATACGGTCATATTCCGCTTTCGCGGTTGTACGCGCCTTTTCGATAATCTGTATGGATTCCTCTTTTGCTCCGCTCAGAGCATTCTCATATTCCTGCTTTAGCTGAAGGGCTTCATTCTGTGTATTTTCCGCATTTTTCAGCCCGTCTTCGATCAGTTTCCTTCTCTTTTCCATGATCTGTGTCACCGGTTTGATAAGGAAGTGTCTCAGCAGAAGATAAAGAACGACAAGGTTTATAATGGTATAGACAAGGCTCATATTAATTGAAATCACCTTTTCCACCCGCCTTTCTCACTATCTTATATCCGTATCTGCCTCTGACTGAATTTAAAGAAGGATGATGATCAGAAGTCCGATAATGAAGCCGTAAATCGCGGTTGCCTCGGCAAGCGCACATCCGAGAATCAGGTTCTTGCTGATCTTGCCTTCAGCCTCAGGCTGTCTTGCGATTGCATCCATTGCCTTTCCTGTAGCGACACCGATTCCGATACCTGCTCCAATACCTGTCATAACTGCGATACCTGCTCCGATAGCAATAATTGTTTCCATAATAGTAATCTCCTTTTATCAACTGAATTTAATGTTTGATGTTCTTATTCCATCTCCTCGGTCATGAACAGCGATGTCAGGAATACGAATACATACGCCTGCAGAAGGCCGTCAAAAATATCAAAATAAAAACTGACCGGGATCGGAATAATAAGAGGCACGAAAAACTTCAGAAGTTCCAGCACCACAAATCCGGCTAACATGTTTCCGAAAAGTCGCATACACAGCGACAGCGGTCTGATTACAATCTCAAGCACCATAATCGGCGTCACAAGCGGCACAGGTTTTGTAAAATGTCTCAGCCAGTGACCGACTCCGTTTTTGCGGATGCCGGAATACTCAATCAGACACATGCTCATAATCGCAAGCGCTGCCGTCACATTCAGATCCTTTGTCGGCGGTTTAAAGCCGAACAGCGGCGCGAGCGTATTGGCGGCTGCCAGATAGAGAAGGACTGTGATCAGATACGGAATGTATCTTCTTCCTTCCTTTCCGAGGATCCCTTCCAGGAAATCCTGTGCCCATCCGATAGCAGCTTCCAGGGCGAGCTGTACTTTTCCGGGGTTCTCAACACGCAGATTCCGCACCAGTATAATGGACAGAATGACGAGTACCGCCATAATGATCCAGGTGACGGCTACTGACTCCGAGATATCCCCCAGGACCGGAAGAGTGAAGACTGTCTCACAGCTTAGTTCTTCCATAAGTGTTTCTGTCAGATCTCCCGTATTACTCCCTCCTTTTCATTTGATTTTTCATCCGCAGGTACGAAAAGGATACGGGACAGAGTCTTTTGAGCATAAAAAAAAGAGCTGCTCTTCATTGAACCCCCTAGATCCTTTTTCACTTTTCAGTTCCCGGCAGGCCTGCGCCCGAAAAGACATTTTTCTTCTCAGACGAGGACAGCTTTCCTTATTATATAGTTTTCTCGAAAGCTGACTAAATATTACGCCCCGGCCCCGGTTTTGTCAACATTTATACCGAGCAGATTCTTTTTTTGGCAAGCCCTGTTTTTTATTCCAATTTGTCCTTTTTTTCAACAATACAATATGAATTTTTATTCATTTTTTATCTATCATTTTGTGTCGGAGCCTTTGTATTTCTTTTTCTGTTAAATTTCGTATGCATTTCTCTATTTTTATCATACATTTTTGTAAATTTTGTACAGTAATATTTGCTTTTCCCCAAATTCCCAATTCAGTTTTTGTCAAAATCGCTTTCCAAATCCGGTATAATTTCGCCCTGAAATAGCAAACTTATCTCTGGATATATCAGGAATACTGTCTATAATAGGAAATATATACTAATTGGCGATAAGCCGCAGGCATTTTTGTTCACACCGCGCATCCGGGAGGCTGACACAATGAATTTTATCCGGCATATGAAAGCTTCATATTTTTCCACATTCTCAGACCGCTTTTTCTTTCTTTGCGGCCTGATTCTGGCGGGAAGCGAGGCCGCAAAGCAGCTGACTCTGACTTTTATCCTCGGAAACGGCCAGTACAACTGGTGGTATTTTCCCTTCCAGCTCTGCAGCATTCCCATGTATGTACTTCTCGCCTGGCCGTGGTTTCGCAGTGATTCCATCCGCAGGATGCTTCTCTGCTTTCTCATGACATATTCCCTTTTGGGCGGCATCGCCGTATTCGCAGACACAAGCGGGCTGCACTATCCGCTTCCCATACTGACCGTCCACTCATACCTGTGGCATTTTGCCCTCATCTTCATCGGGCTCTGCGCGGGAGTCCTGTTTCTGAATAATCTGCTGCAGAAAAGGAAAAGCGTGCTGTTTTCCAGCACACTTTCCTCAAAATATCCGCCTCGCCCGTTTCTTCGCAGCACGCTCCTCTATCTGGCATGCTGCCTTGCGGCCGAAATTTTCAACCTGTCTTTTGACCGCTTCGGAACAATCAACATGTTTTACATCAATCCCGATTACCGGATGCAGCAGATCGTCTTCCGCGATCTGGTGCCGCTCATCGGAAACAGCGCGGCCATCCTAGTTTACATCACCGCTTCCATCACCGGGGCTTTCCTCCTCTTTCTGCTCTGGGGCGCCGTCTTCCGCATCCTGCGGCGGCGGAGGTAGCATCCCCGGATGTCTCCGCGGGATCTTGACTCCTTTTTCCTCCAGTTCGTCCATCTCCACAGAAATCTTCAGAAAATCCCGGTCAGCGGACTTTCTCCGGGGAATAAAGCTTCCCACAAAAATCCCCTTCCCCCGGTTCTTTACATACAAAAACCCGAATACGGAAAAGATAAACGCACCGATAAAATTGACAATCAGATCCTGCATGGTGTCTATCAGTCCGATATCAAGATACCCTCCAAGTCCCAGCTCCTGTCCGTTCACGGCAGTCTCTGTGATGCCGTCAATCACATAGGGCACATTTCTTCCGGCCGGGTCCAGCGTCACCGAGCGGATCACATGGATCACCGTGTCTTTCTGCATATCATAGCCGACTACCTGGTCCATAAAAAATTCAAAAAACTCCCACACAACTCCGATCGTCATGGAGAAGCAGAACGCCACAATCGCCGTGAATATCGGAGACAGATGGAATGATGTCCTCTCGCTTCGGTTCAAAAGGTCAACCAGCGAAAACCCGATGGCTGCCGCCAGGAATCCGTTGACAGTGTGAAGCACCGTGTCCCAGAACGGAAATACCAGATAGAATTCGCTGATCTCTCCCAGTATCTCCGCGGCAAATATGAAGACGAGAATAATAATCTCCAGCGTCGTCGGCAGCTCCACCCGGAACGTAATCTGGATAAAACTCGGTATGACAAGAAGCAGAAGCGTCAGAGCGCATAAAAATACATTTTCATAATTTCTGTTAATGAGCTGAAGAACAAGCATGAGAATCACAAGAGCACGCAGTGTAAAATATACAATAAACGAACTCTTGTGTTCTCTCAGTTCCATGTAAAGCGCCTCTCCGAAATTTTTCAGCCTTCCCTTTCTGCGCGGCTCTCCTTCCGGCGCCGGACCGTTCGTCTTCTTTTTCTCCTCACTCACATGCAGCACCCTCTTCCCTTTCATTATCTTTTAAGTTCTGGATAGAGAAGATTGTACCACAGTGTTGCGGAATTGTCCCGAACATTTTTATATCAGTTCAGCCATAGAGCTGCTCGGCCTACTGCTCTCTCAACCGCTCCACAAGCGTCCTCTTCTGAAATCTGCGCACCATGCACTCTGTGATCAGCACCGGAACGAGCACAATAAACACCGCATATCCGAGGAAAAACCAGACCGGAAATACAAAGTTCATATAGTCTGCTTCAAAATGCCTCAGTATGAGAATCATCGCATATCCCGCAGCCGTTCCTCCGATCAGCGTGATCGCAATGTTTCCGGCAGCCATGAGAATTCCTTCGGTACGCAGCATGTTCGTAAGCTGTTTTCTCGTCATCCCGACAGACTGGAGCATGGCAAATTCGTGATCTCTTGTCAGGATATTCGTGATCAGCGTATTGACAAGGTTGATCAGGGCGAACCCTATGATGAATGCGCTTAAGCCCACCATAATCGAGAAGAGAAGCGTAAACTGCGACTGCACCTGGAGCATCTGCTCTTCCAGCGTATGACAGGAAAGATAGGGCTCCTGCTTTACGATCCCGCTCAGTGCAGCATCGATCTGCTCCATCTTCTCCATGTCCGTCTCAACGACAACAGCCTCTCTCAGGTTGATCCCCTCTGTCATCTCTTTTAACGTATCCTCCGGGAGAAGGAAATCCGCATATGTGTCTCCGGCCTCCTGGTCGAGCACTTTGCTCATCGTTCCCATGACCGTAAACGTCCGTTCCTGCATGGCCTCTCCGTCATACCATCTCAGCGTTATTTTATCGCCAAGCTCCGGAGCCCATCCATACACTTCCTCCCAGTAGGCGGAACTTAAGCAGATTATCCCGTCCTGCGCAACCATATCGTCATAGTCAAATTCGCCTTCCATACCGTCCGCGTTCAGAAGCGGTTCCGTGCGTTCTCGCGAAAACGGCTGTACATTCGTATAGTCGTCTCCGAATCCCTCTGACTCCCAGCCAGTTTCCAGGGACTCGATCACATGAAGTTTCTTCACGCCGTCGATATCCTGAATCTGCTGCAGCAGGTCGTCCCCCAGAGGATGGGCGATCTGCAGATCCGTCTGCCCGTGCTCCGCTGTCTGCTGAAGGTTATAAGAATAGTTGATGAGAAACTCCCCGTATCCAAGCTCACCCTGCCGGGCATAGTCCTCCAGATTTGCAGACGTCACATACACAGCCGCCAGCATGAAAAGGATACCGCCGATCCCCATGGACAGCATCGTAAGCGCAGATCTTTTCCTGTTTCTGGAATGGCTCATAAACGCAAGGTTTCCGGGTGTAATCTTTCTCGCCAGTTTCTTCGTCTTTCCCGCTTTCTCCCCATCATATCCGGAATATTTCGCCGCCTCCACAGGGGAGATCGAAGAGGCAGTCTTTGCCGGTTTCTGCACGGAGATCAGCACCATGACGACGTTTGCCGCTGCCACCGCCGCCGCGATGACAGCCGTATTAATCCAGCTCCAGCCATCCGGACGCAGTGCATATCCGACCGCCCCGCCGATCACAAGCCCTATGGGAATCCCGGCCGCGCTTAAAATCAGCCCTTCCATGCGCACCATTTTCCGGATCTGCCGCTTTGTCATGCCGATCGTCCGCAGCTGTCCGAACTGCCGGATTCTTCCAACTACAGACAGATAAAAGACACTGTAAATGACAAGCACACCGATAAAGAGAAGCGCGATTCCCACGCCGATAATTACGAACGTCTGCTGCATTTTCAGCGAGTTGCCCGGCAGCACATCGAGGAAATAGTTGTTGATATTCATATTTTCCCGCGCAAGTCCGTACTCATCGCCGAAAGAATATGCCATTTCCTGAAACTCTGACTGGGTCAGCTCATCCGCCCCGTGGAAGCAGACCGCAGCCTGCCAGGGAACATCTTTGAGCTGGCTTCCCTCTCTTGCATACTCCTCGGAGAAATAAACTCCGTATACCGACATATGTTCTTCTGTGTGATAGAGGCCGGACAGCACGTAAGTCTCCGTGGTCCCGTCAAGCCATGTAAAAGACACCGTATCTCCCGGTTTCGCCGTGCTCCCGATCCGGTTTAAATAAGCGTCTGAGAGCATCACCTCATCAAGCTCATCCGGTATCTCTCCCACAGACGGCTCTATCGTCGTTATCTGCGCCCCGTCCTCTTTCAGAGGCGCCGTATAGGCCGAGGGCTGTACCATATTTCCGTCGATCTGTACGCTCTGGCCGCTCTTCAGGCCGATCACGTAGCTGGTCCGGTCATCCTGTGCCATCTCTCCCAGCTGATCCTCCGTAAGCCCGGAGTAAATGATGTGCTGCATCACCGCTACCTGGCGCTTCGTGGCAGTTTCGATCCCCGAATAGAAAAGTGCCATTACCGAAAGCAGGCTGACGGAAAGGACGATCGTCAGGATAACGAAGACATTTCTCAGCCGGCTGCTTTTCACACTTCTGACCGCAAGGGAGCGCACAAACCCGGCGTTGTTGTTCGCCGCCGCTCTTCCCCCGGACCTCTTTACGGCTTTCGCTGCTTTTCTGTCTCTCTTACGGCTCATACAGTCCACCTGCTTTCCGTGATTTTTCCATCCTCAATCCGGATAATGCGGTCCGCAGTCTGGGCGATCTCTTCATTATGAGTAATCATGACAACGGTCTGGTTGAACTGTCTGCTTGACGCCTGGATCAGTCCGAGCACATCCTGGCTTGTCTTTGAATCCAGGTTTCCCGTGGGTTCATCCGCCAGGATCAGCGCCGG
Source organism: Ruminococcus turbiniformis (assembly GCF_020687545.1). GTDB lineage: Bacteria > Bacillota > Clostridia > Lachnospirales > Lachnospiraceae > Mediterraneibacter > Mediterraneibacter turbiniformis. The sequence goes on from NZ_JAJEQX010000001.1 coordinate 201,138, forward strand.
TTTTGCGGCAAGCGCTCTTGCGATCGCCACTCTCTGCTGCTGTCCGCCGGAGAGGTTTCCCGGCATCTCAGTGAGTCTGTCTTTCAGGCCGAGAAGCCCGATCACCTTTTTGATATACGTGTCGTCCGGCTTCTCCCCGTCCAGAGATACCGGAAGGATAATATTCTCGTACACATTCAGAATGGGGACAAGGTTATAGTTCTGGAAGACAAACCCGATCCTCCTTCTTCTGAATATGGTCAGGTTCTCGTCATTCATTCCGGAAAGCTTCTTCCCCGCAATGATGACCTCGCCCTCTGTCGGCACGTCCAGTCCGCCCATCATATTTAAGAGGGTAGACTTGCCGCTCCCGCTTGTTCCCACAACAGCGACAAACTCCCCCTCTTCAACAGTGAGCGACACCCCGTCAAGAGCGCGCACGATATTCGGTTCTTTTCCATAATATTTTTTCAGATTCTCTGTGATCAGAATACTCATTTTCTGCCTCTCCTTTCTGTTGATATTGAAAGGATAACAGGGAAATGTTTCAGAAAAGTCTCAGGAAACAAAAAATCGTACAAATATGCCGTATCCGCTCAGCCGGCGGACGGCTCCTCATTTAAAAGATACACGGACACCGCAGTCCCGTTCCCCTCTTTCGAGCGGATTTTCAGATATCCTGTCTCCCTGCTTAAGATCTCTCTTGTCAGATACAGGCCGATGCCGAGTCCTTCCGTCTTCGCCGCTTTCTCCTCCCGGAAGAACCGCCTGCACACGTCGTTGATATGTTCCGGAGAGATTCCGATGCCCTCATCCTCGACGGTAATCTTCGTGTAGATCTCCATCCGCTCCGAGCAGATTCGTATCCTGCTTCCTTCCGGAGAATATTTCACCGCATTGTCAAGAATATTAAAGAGCGCCTCCAGCGTCCATTTCTCATCGCAGGAAAGCACGGCATCCTCCGGGCAGTCGACTTCCGTGCAGATATGCTTTTTCTCCGCGGACACGGCAACGCTCTCCGCCGCGTCCTCCATAAGCTGTCTTAAGTCTGTCGGTTCCGGCCGCAGAGTGATCATGTTCTGCTCGAGCCTGGACATGCGGATCATGGACTGCACAAGGAAATCAAGCTTCGCCACCTGGCCTTTGAGAACCTCCATGCACCGCCTGCGCTCCTCCCCGGAAAGCGTCGGGTTCATCGCCGTGTCGCAGTACATCACCACATTAGCGATCGGAGTTTTGAGCTGATGGGAGATATCCGAGACGACTCCCTGTACCTCCAGTTTCTGCCGCTCGCTCTCCCTGGCCGCGGCAGCAGTAATCTCATTAAGATACTTCAGCTTCATCTGCGTCTTCGAGAGGAGCGTATCCTCATCAAGCCGGAACCCGGCCGTCCCTTTTCCTGCCAGCAGATCGTCAATACTGCCGCATACCGCTTCCGTATAGGCAATGTATTTTCTTCTCATATCCAGCCAGATCCCGGCCGCAGCTGCCGCAAGAAGCAGCACAAAAGCCAGGATCAGCATCACCCGGTACATCATCCGTTCTTCCTCCGCATTTTCCTGCCATTTTCATATCATTTTCCTGTCACGCCACAGACATTCCACCGCTATTCTCCAACCCACTGATATCCGGTTCCATAGATCGTCTTTATATAGGAATGTTCTTTATCTGAAATCTTGTTCCGCAGCCTGCTCATGAAGATCGTCAGCGTATGCTCGTCCACAAAATTTTCATCCTTGTCCCAAAGTTCTTCCAAAAGCACCTGCCGCGTCAGGACAATGCCCGGATTCTCACAGAACTTCCTCAGAAGCTTAAACTCCGTCGGTGTAAGCGTCAGTTCCCGCCCGTTCTTTAAGATCCGCCATGATTCAAAATCTATCTCCAGATTTCCGGTTCTGATCTGTTCCCGCTTTTCTTTCCCCGAGCGGTATCTCCCCAGCACGGCGCGCACCCTCTGCACGAGGATCTGCACGTTGAACGGCTTTGTGATATAGTCGTCCGCTCCCGCGGAAAATCCCCGCATCATGTCTTCATCCATATCTCTTGCCGTCAGAAAAATCACCGGAACGTCCTCCTCCGCTCGAAGCGCTTTTGCGAAGCCAAAGCCGTCTCCGTCCGGAAGATTTACGTCCAGAATAAGGAGATCCCATCCGCCGGACTTTACCATCTGCTCTGCCGTTTTCAGGTTCGGCGCGATTCCGGCATCAAATCCTGCCAGAGTAAGGTTGAGCTTCACTCCCTGGGCAAGGATATCGTCGTCTTCTATGATTAAAATGTGTTCCATTTCTGTTCCTCCATGATTCGTGCCTGTTTCTGCCGGCTCTTTGTCCCTGTCATCTCCACATTTCTGCTCCCGCCGGTTCAATGTTTCCCGCCCCGCGCTTGCCATCTCTCTGCTTTTCCTGTACACTGGTGAACTGAGATAAACATATATTCATTATCCAGGGAGAACTTCATGAAAAAACCGTTTAACTACGAGATTATATACAGCAGCCGCAAAACCGTGGCGATCCAGGTCACATCTGACGGCACGGTAAAAGTGCGTGCCCCCTACCGCTGTCCCCGCTCCTTTATCGATTCCTTTGTAAAAAAGCAGGAAAGCTGGGTGCTAAAACAGCTTGCAAAAGCCGAAGAGCGCCGCAGGAACCATCCGCAGGATAACCATCCTCCGCTTTCAGAAAAAGACCGGGCGCGCTATATGAAGATCGCCCGGGATATCTTTGTCCGCAAGACAGAGTATTACGCCCGGATCATGGGCGTCACCTATGGCCGCATCACGATCCGGGAGCAGAAAACCCGATGGGGAAGCTGCAGCAGCAGGGGCAACTTAAACTTCAACTGGCGGCTCATCCTCGCGCCGGAGGAAGTGCTCGACTATGTGGTTGTCCACGAGCTGGCGCACCGAAAAGAGATGAACCACTCCCGGGCATTCTACGCAGTGGTGGAGTCCGTGCTGCCGGATTACCGCAGGCAGAAGAAGTGGCTGCGGGAGAATGGACAGAAACTATGGGAGGCAGTATAATGTAATACCGTCTCCCAATATCCCTGTTTTCTGTCAGCTATCCTTTTCCAATCAGTACCTCTTTGCCGCGGAAGGCAAAGCCGTATCTGCGGATCTGCTCTGCCGGGATTCCAAAGCTGAATGTATTTACCGCCACGCGGTTCATATATACATTCATCGCCCGGAGATTATCCGCGAGCAGCGCTCTGAGAGCTGATCATATACGATCTGCTCGTCAATCTGGGTACGGATATGTCCGCCGCCAAGCAGTTCCTCAAACTGCATCTTAATTTCCGTGCCGCCCTCCCGGATCAGTCTGTCCGCCAGATGATTGGAACTCGTATTGGCCCAGTAAGGGCGTATCGTACTCATCCAGTAAAATGATCACCTTTTTGCCGTAATATTTCTGAAGATAACCGGAGAGCCGCCTCACATATTTTCTTCCGTACCTGGGAATAGGAGTTTTCCTTGATATCTGAAAAACTGAGTGTAATGACCGGATAAGTGCCCTGAAGTTTTCTGTATTCTTCCTCTTTCCATATGGCAAGTCCATGGAACAGTTCCCCGTTCTCGGGCAGTTCTGCCGAAAAGAAGTTTTTCAGCATGTCCATTGTCAGCGTCTTTCCAAACCTTCTCGGACGTGTGATCAGTGTGACCCGGTCCGCGCTGTCCCACCATTCTTTTATAAACGATGTCTTATCAATGTAAAATATATCATTCTTTATAATATCGTCGAACTCCTGATAACCGATCGATACCTTCTTCGCCATATCCTCACGCTCCCTTCAGCGCGGCAGTTCTGTCTCTTCTTCTGCTTTCGCAAGCTCCCCATACACATACGACACCGGCAGCCCGACTACGTTGTAGTAATCCCCGTCAATCCGGTCGATATACGCAGCGAATCTTCCCTGTATACCGTATGCTCCCGCCTTGTCCATCGGCTCTCCTGTGGCAATATAGCTGTCGATTTCCTCTTTCGTCATGGGATTGACATACACCTTTGTCCCGACCGCATGAACCGTCGTTCTCTTCTCTCCCCTGCTGTCATAATCGAGCATCGCCACACCCGTATACACCTCATGGCATCTGCCCTGAAGGTTTCTCAGCATCCGCGCGGCGTCCTTTTCATCTGCCGGTTTTCCGAGTATTTTGTCATCCAGCACAACGATCGTGTCCGCCCCGATAATGACCGTATCTCTCAGCCGTCCGCCCGCTGCGCCGTCTGCGTCTGCTGCTTCCGCCCCCGCTTTCCCGGATGACGCTGCGGCATCCGCCTTCTCTTCCTCCATCTCCGAGGCGACATTTTCCGCCTTCATAAGCGCCAGTTCTTTTACGATCTCCTCCGGAATATCGCTTGTATAGATTTCCTCTTTATTGCTGACTTTGACTTCAAAGTCCACGCCGATCTGAGAGAGCAGCTCTCGTCTGCGCGGAGAAGCCGAGCCCAGGATAATCCGTTTTTCTATTTTCTTCATATTACTTCCTCCGGGTACACCCGCATTATTTTTCCTCCTGCGGCGGACAGTTCTTTCTGTCCGCCTCCATGCCTCTTTTGCGGACACGGATTATCTGAATTATAGCACATCGAAGATGCTGATACAATTGCCGTACATACTGTATTATCTTCACGCCCGTCCTGAATGATCCGCACTGCTTCATCGAATAATATCATCGGATATATCTGAAAAGAAAGAGGCCCGGTTCAGCATGATATTTCCGAGTTTCAGGGACGAGTCCGCAGACAGTGTCTGCCCCCGTGTCATTACACGGATACGTGCCAGAAGCTCTTTCGGCGAAAACGGTTTGGTCAGATAGTCGTTGGCGCCGCTGTCCAGCCCTTCCACCTTGTCATCTATCTCTGACTTTGCCGTCAGGATCAGCACCGGGACCGTACACCCCCGGCTCCTTGCGCTTTTCAGCACAGCCAGTCCGTCCATCCCGGGCAGCATGACATCCAGGATCACTCCGTCATATTTTCCGGTCAGTATATATTCCAGGGCGCATTCCCGTATTTCCGGAAAATGCGCCGAAGTATAATAACCGCGCACACGCTTAGAATCAGTTCAGCCGCGAACTGCGCGTAGGCGATTCCGTAAGGCGGGAAAAAGTAATTCAGCAGGAACAGCGCGGGAATCTCCAGCACAATTTTTCTCACGACGGCAAATATAAGGGCATATTGGCCAAACCCAAGGGCCTGAAATACGCCGACAGCAAGAAAATCAATTCCCAGAAATGTAATTCCCAGACAGAATCCCCTCAGATATGCTGATCCATACATAATAATTGTCTGGTTTTTCATAAACAGGCCGATCAGCGGCTCTGCCCCAGCATAATATATAATGCTCACCGCCGCCAGAACCGGCACGATAATCTTGACGGAAAACAGGATGGCCTTTTTCATCCTGGCTCTGTCGCCTGACGCAAATGTATAGCTGACCAGAGGCATCACTCCCTGGGAAAATCCCATGGCAACCTGCATCGGCACCATATAGATCTTATATGTAATCCCCATGGCGGCCACCGCATCCGCACCGTACGCCGCCGTAAAATTGTTGAGAATGGTCATGCCGGTTACATTGAGCAGGTTCTGGATAGATGCCGGTATTCCGACTCCGCAGACTTCCCGCACAATATCTCTGCGCAGGCAGAACTTTCTCGGATCAATGCAGACAAACGTATCTCCTCTTTTTACATACAGCAGTACAAAAAAATACAGGCACGCCGCGCAGTTTGACAAAAACGTCGCAAGTCCCGCTCCCGCGGCCCCCATATTTAAGCCCCAGGGCAGGATGAAAAACGGGTCCAGGATTATATTGAGAAAACAGCCGCTCATTGTACCGATACTTGCATGCATGGAGGCGCCCTCCGACCGTACAAGATAGGCCAGCACCACATTCAAAATAGAAGGAGCCGCTCCAAAGTAAACCGTCCACATCATGTAACCGTGGGTGGCCGCACTGGTTGTCGCGTCCGCTCCTATAAGCAAAAGAAGAGGTCTGTTCAGCACCGCGCACAAAAGCCCGAACGCGATCCCGCATATGAGCGAACAATAAAAGCCGAACGCAGAGCTTTTAGAGACGGTGTCATAATCTTTCCTCCCCATCGCCCGGCTCATCATGCTGGAAGTCCCCACTCCGAAAAGGTTGTTTACCGCATTGAACGCCAGCAGAACCGGAGCCGCCAGCGATACCGCCGCGTTCTCCACCGGATTGTTCAGCATGCCGACAAAATAGGTGTCCGCCATATTGTAAAGAACCATCACAAGCGAACTGAAAATCATGGGCACAGACAGCTTTGCAACAGCTTCCGCAATCGGAGCGTTCTCAAACAACTGAATTTTATTACTGCTTTTTTTCATTTACACTCATCCTTTATTTCATTTTCGTCCGCAGTCCGGATTCGCCGCCTGCATCGTCCATCTCTTCCCAGGCTTTTCTGATCAGTTCAGGCTCTGCCATCAGCCGGTATGCCCCCATTGCCATGCACTCCGCGGCATAAAGCATTCCCTTCTGTCCGATACTCATGCCTGCCTGAGCGGTTGCGGCCCAGTGATGAAGCGGCGTCTCCCTGCACATGCACGCCGCGCTTAACATCACTGTTGGGACCGTGTGGCTTACATCTGACACATCCGTCCCGATCGCAAGCGGCACCGGTTCATCCTCCAGGGGCTCCAGCCCTGTGAAATAAGTGCCCTGATTGTCAAATCCGGCCTTGTCTGATATCTCCGCGGCAAACTTCAGCTCATCATCCGTATAGGAAGGTGTCGGAATCTTCTTCATCTCCCCGTAGAACACCTCCGCCAGAGTCCGGTTGACTTTCATCTCCTTATTGCACGTCACACGCTCGATCTCCACCTTTGTTCCGGTCATAATGGCGGCTCCTCTCGCACAGTCGTCCACCCGCCCGGACGTGTCTTTCGTCCGTTCCCACTTATTGGAGCGGATAAAATAGTTTGTGGAGGCGAAAGGCGGCACAATGTTCGCCGGTCCGTCCGTATTTGTATAAGTATAATGCATCCTCACATCATCCGCCACATGTTCCCGCAGATAATTCACTCCTACGTTCATCAGCTCGGCAGCGTCCAGCGCGCTTCTTCCCATCTCCGGATGTTTTGACGCGTGGGCTGCTGTCCCGTAGAATCTGTAATTTTTAATATCCTGAGCCTGCCAGATGTCAAAGCTCACCCGGTTGCGGTCGAAAGGATGCCACGTAACCGCGGCCGACAGATCATCGAATACCCCCTCCTCGTTCATCCGGATTTTCCCGACTACAATCTCTTCCGCCGGGCAGCCGTATACCCTGACGGTTCCCCTGAGTCCTTCCTCCTCCATTTTGTCCTTCAGGGCGCAGGCCGCCCCGGCACATGCCGTCCCGAGAAGGTTGTGTCCGCAGCCGTGCCCGCTGTCTGTTTTCCCGTCCAAAGGGCTGCTTTTTTCCGGCACAGGCTCCTGCCCGAGTCCCGGGAGGGCGTCATACTCCGCCAGAAAACCGATTACCGGCTCGTCATCTCCCCACTCTGCCAGAAACGCAGTCTCGAATCCCGCCAGTCCCCAGCGTACGGAAAATCCCTCTCCTTCCAGAAACTCCGCCAGCTTCCGGGACGACTTTTTCTCCTGAAGCGACAGCTCCGGATGGCAGAAGATATAATCTGCTGTTTCCTTCATCTTCTTTCTGATCTCGTCTCTCATTTTTCTGTTATCCTTCCTTTTCTTCTGTCCGCACTTTGCAGGGAAACACTCTCTGCAGCTTCTGTACTTATATATCTCTCTGCGCTGCTTCGATGATCTCTTTCGGGAATCCGGCAAATTCCAGAAGCTTCACCGCATTCTGGGATGTGGCAGGGCCTTCCATAATCTTATAGCTGAAGGCAATGTCATCTTCCCCGATCTCCTCACTGAAATGATAGTTCAGATACGCATCTCCAAGAAGCTCTGTCAGTTCCTTGTCATGTGTCGCCACAAGTGCGATGCAGTTCTTATCCTTCAGATATTCCAAAATCGCTCTGGACGCCCGGATCCGTTCTCCCGTGTTCGTTCCTCGCAGTATCTCGTCAATCGCACAGACCGTCACTCTGTCCTCGTTCAGATTATCCAGAATCCTCTTCAGATATCTGATCTCGCGGATAAAATAACTCTCTCCCGCCATCAGATCATCCTTTACCGCCATCGACGTGATCACTTCGGACTCCGGCATAACAAAGCGCTCTGCCGCACATGTATTGACAGACTGGGCAAGAACCCCGTTGAGTGCCACCGCCTTAATAAACGTTGATTTTCCGGAGGCATTGGATCCTGTGATCAGACAGCTTCCCGTAAGGTCAAGACTGTTTGCCACCGGATCTTCGATCAGCGGATGATAGGCCTCCTCCATCCGGATTCTTTTTTCATCGGCAAATTCCGGAGTACAGTACCACGGAAGGCTCTTTCTGAAAGAAGCAAGGCAGATCGCGACATCCAGTTCCCCGAGGTACCGGTATACGGCAAGATATGTCTCCGCATTTTTTCTCAGACGTCTGAGCACTTTATTATATGTGGTGATCTGGCACAGAGTGATTCCCATAATATAATCCGCCAGCACGCCAAGCGCGTCTCCGGAATCATGTCCTGCCCTCATAATGCTCAGAATATGGTAGCCCCGCATGACGCCCTTCAGTCCGCCGAGCTCTTTTTTCAGCTCGGGAAACAGTTCCGCTGTCCTTTTTCTTGCTGCGATCTTTTTTGCATTTTCCAGAATACTCACCGCGGTTCCGGCCATGGACAGCTCAATTTCCCTCTTCATCCGGAACCAGAAATAAACCGCCAGATTTACCGCGCACGCCACAAGGAAACTGCCTGCTGCCACGTCGTTTCCCACGATCACAATCGAAAGGAAAGACGCCGCCAGAAGCAGCTGCAGCCCCCGGTAGATCCACCGGTTATTGAGCTCATACATCTCGATTCCGTCCAGATAAGCCGGGATATAGTAAGAAGCGCTGTTCTTTCCGATCTCGCACAGAAGCCCCTCGGCTGCCTCGCGCTCCTTTTCGTCTTCCGAGAAAAATCTGATGCGTTTCTCCAGTATTTCCCGCTCCTCCCCGGACATATGATTTTTTCTCAGCTTCCAGTAAAGGATCTCCTCTCCCGCAGAAGTATCACACTGATCCATTCTCTGAAAGACCTCGTTCATGGACAGGTCGTTCCATGTCACATCATCCAGACCGCTTCCGTCATTTACAATGTCATAATAATTCCCGACCGCCTCATTCCAGTCACGGTTCTTCGGGATTCTGCCGAATTTCTCACGGATATACTGTCTCCTCTTTCGTCTCACATCCATGCAGGAAATAAACCATATGGCGCTGAAAAACAGGATGAGCACCAGAACTGCAGCCGCCGCTGAAAGCATAAAACCGTCCTCTCTTTCTTAACGCCGGCATACACCGGCGCTTCCCTTTTCAGATATATACTTTTTTCATTATATCATATTTTTCTGTTTCCGCACCCGGTCACAATTCTCAATTCTTCTTTCTTCCTGCCTATTGCATATGGGAATCACTTCCTATATAATGTTCTCACATATATCTTAAGGAATGGGAGTTATTCATATGGACGCATCAGTTCAGACAAAAAATCAGATCACCGAGGGGATCATATGGAGACAGCTTCTTATCTTCTTTTTCCCGATTCTGCTGGGGACCTTTTTCCAGCAGCTCTACAACACGGTTGACACAGTCATAGTCGGACAGTTCGTAGGCAAAGAGGCGCTGGCCAGTGTCGGAGGTTCCGCCGCCCAGGTTGTAACACTTGTGGTCGGTTTCTTCACCGGACTTTCCTCCGGCGCTTCCATCACGATCGCCCAGTTTGTCGGGGCAAAGGATGGAAGAACAGCCAACACCGGTCTTCATAATGCCTATGCACTCTCTCTGGCCGGAGGGATTTTTTTTACGTTTGCCGGAATTATCCTGGCGCCGTCACTCCTCTCGCTTATGAACACGCCTGCGGAGATTATGCGTGACTCCGTTGTGTATCTGCGCATATATTTTGCCGGCATTATTTTTGTGTTTGTATATAACATGGGATCGGCAATTTTAAGGGCGACCGGGGACTCAAAACGTCCTCTGTATTACCTGATCGTCTGCTGTTTTATCAACATCGTACTGGATATCCTCTTTGTCGTCGGATTCCGGATGGGCATCACAGGTGCGGCAGTGGCCACACTGATCGCCCAGGCTGTGAGCGCGTTTCTTGTCACACGGAGGCTGATGCGCTCCGACGGTCTTTTAATGCTTGCGCCAAAGGAAATCAGATTTGAAAAGAAAATGGCTGTCACCCAGCTGAAAATGGGTCTGCCGACAGGTTTCGAGGCTATCCTCTTCTCGATCACAAATATTGCCATCCAGTCCGCGGTCAACACATTCGGAACCGACACCGCGGCCGCCTGGTCTGCCTACGGCAAGCTGGACGCAATCTTCTGGATGATCAGTACCGCATTCGGAATCTCCATCACGACCTTTGTCGGACAGAATTACGGAGCCGGCAGAATGGACCGGGTGAGAAAGAGCACCCGCGTCTGCCTTCTGATCGATCTGGCCGTCTCCATCGTGCTTGTGGTCGTCATTATTGCGGCAAGAACTTATCTCTTCCGGCTCTTTACGTCTGATGAGAACGTAATTCAGATCGGCGCCGACATGCTTGTCCTGATTATGCCGTGGTATATCGTGTATGTTTTCATCGAAGTGCTCGCCGGGGCGCTCCGCGGCATGGGAGATGTGATCGTTCCTGTCGTTATCACACTCATCGGCGTCTGCCTGCTGAGAATCCTCTGGCTCGTCATCGTTATGCAGGTATCCCCGACGATCCCTGCGATCATCTTCAGCTACCCGGTTACGTGGACGACAACCGCGCTGGCTTTTATCGTGTATTGGATATGGAAAAACAGGAAGCGGGACGGCTGATAAAAGCCCCCGCTTCCTTTCTGTTTCTCTGTCTGCACATTTCTGATTTCTGAAGCAGGACCTGCCTGTAATGACAGTAAATTCCCGTCAGACATCTCTTGGCATCTCAATACACGCCTTGAACTGGTCGCAGTCAATCCGGATATCAAACTCCCCGCCCAGCGCCTTCACATAGGTACTGACGATTGCAAGCCCCAGGCCGTTCCCGTCGCCTGATCTGGCCTTGTCTCCCCGGGCAAACCGCTCCACGATATCCTCCTTTGTAAAATCCATTGGATAACCTGATGTGTTCGTGATCTCCAGGCACAGCTTTCCCGAAAGGTCCTTCTCCTTAGAATCCGCCCCTTTCACATACGTTTTCACAAATACTCTTGTCCCTTTCGCCGAATATTTCAGTGCGTTTTCCACCAGATTCTGGCAGATCCGGTAAAAGTAGGTGTTATCTGACACAAGTTCCGTGTTTTCCTCAGAAAGCTGCGTGACAAATTCCAGTCTGCTCTCCCTAATCCGGTCGTCCATGTCCGCAAAAATCTGCTCAATCATGCGGTTCAACTCAAACCTCTCCGGATGAAGCTCCACATTGCCGCTGCTCGCCTTTGCCAGGCTGAACAGACTGTTGATCATCTCCTTCAACTTCTCCGCCCGCTCCGAAATCACATCCACATAATCTCTCACCACATCGCTTAACTCTTCTTTGCGGATCAGCTCAAGATACCCGACGATCGATGTAAGCGGTGTCTTCAGATCATGGGAGACATTGGTAATCAGATCCACCCGGAGCTGATCGCTTCGCGAGACTTTCTCCAGACTTTTTCTCTCAATCTCCAGAGCAGCTTCCACTCTCCTCCTGTTGATCTGCGCCGCCTGATCCATCAGGGAGTCAAGCTGCTCCCTCCAGAACCGCTCCAGCGCCGCCCCTGTCACAATAAACTGAAACACCGCGGTAAAAATTGCGACATAGCCGGAAGCGTAGTTCCAGTACCAGCCACCCGTATACACGCCCCCGTCCATAAGGTATGACATATACCAGAATGCGAGGAGAAGCCCCGCCCCTCCCACGATACAGAGCCGCCTCTCCTGGCGCTTTCTTTTTTCCCTCCACTGTCCGTAGCTTTCCTCGTCGTCAGGAATCCAGCCGCCGGACTTTCTCTTCATCATCTCACCGGTAAATATCCAGTTTCCGGCTCCCGCGAATGCGTTGGCGAAAACTCCCAGAGTAAGAGCCTCATCTGTTATATAAGATCCATGATCCTGTATAAGCGTAAATAAAAGCATAAACCCGCACACGAGCAGCACGCCGCCGATCACGGCTCTGCGCTGTTCTTTCAGAAAATGTTTTGCCTTTTCAGCTGTATTTTCCCATTTTATAGCCAATTCCCCACACCACCTTTACATATCTCGGTCTTTTTGTATCGATCTCAATCTTCTCACGGATATGCCGGATATGAACCATGACCGTGTTCTCCACTGCATAGCTGGAAGCTTCGTTCCACACATTTTCGTAGATCTGCTCCGCGGAAAACACCTGCCCGGGATGCTCCATGAGAAGCTCGAGAATATTGTATTCCGTTGCGGTCAGCCGGACCGGTTCTCCCTCTACAATGACAAGCCTCTGCTTCTTGTCCAGCACAAGTCCTCCGTTTACAATTCTGTCGGCGTCCGGCTTCGGTGCCCCGCCTCCCCACGCGTGATACCGTCTCAGATGTGCCTTCACCCTGGCCATGAGTTCCGCCGGGTTGTACGGCTTCTCCACATAGTCGTCAGCTCCCATCACAAGCCCGGACACTTTATCGCTCTCCTCGGTCTTGGCTGACAGGATAATAACCGGAATCCGGGATTTTTCTCTCAGCTTCATAAGTGCGGAAAGCCCGTTCAGCCGCGGCATCATCACGTCCAGAAGGATCAGGTCGATCTTCTGTTTCTCCATCTCCTCAAGAGCCTGCATCCCGTCGTAGGCCTTCACCACCTGATATCCTTCGTATTTCAGAAGCTCGCTGATCGAGTACACGATCTCTCTGTTGTCATCCACTACAAGTATTGTCTCGTCCACCTCTGTCTCCCTCCTCTGTGTTTACACGATAACTATAATATCGCCGCCTTAACAAAACCTCAATGTAAATCTTAAAAATTTCTTAGCAAAACACAGCCGCCCGTTCCGAGTGCATCAGGGCAGAAAATTCCCCGTCCGGCTGCACTCACCGAGAGCGCCCGGACGGGGTTGTCTTTAATTTTCCGCTTATAAATTTTATATTATCGTATAGTCTGCCGGTTCAGCCCTATGCCAGATCGAGCCACTCAAGTTCTTCACTGCTCAGTTCGATGGAAAGCGCCTCAATGTTGTCCCGCATCCGTTCCTCCTTTGACGCGCTGACTACCGCAAATGTATTCAGCTTCTGCCGGTAAATCCACGCCATCGCGATCTGGGCCACCGTGCATCCCTTTTTCTCTGCCATTTCCTCGCATCGTTTCAGACGTCGGAAATTTTCTTCACACGCGTATGCTCTGTCCGCTTCGCTTCCTATGATCTCCCGGGCGTTCTCCGGGGCATCACTCTTTACTTTCCCGGACAGGAATCCATGCGCCAGGCTGGAGTAGGCGATTACCGGCATGCTGGTTTTCCGGTACCACTCCCTCTCCTCTCCGTTCAACGGGCCTGAAATCGAGATGCATCCGCCGCCCCACGGGTCATCCACCTGATCCGCAAGCCCAAACTGCGGACTGGACACAGTAAACGGAATCAGATTGTGCTTATATGCGTATTCGTTGGCTTCTTCTATCCGCCTGCATGTCCAGTTCGACCCGCCGAAAGCCCCGATCTTTCCCTCCGCATGCATGGCGTTAAATATCTCGACAATCTCACCTGCGTCCACTTCCGGATCATCCCTGTGCAGCAGATAGATATCAATATAGTCCGTGTGCAGATAACCGGAAGAAATTTCAAAATCTCTGCGCATCTCCCGCTCGTTCACCCTCTTTTTCCAGTCCGGCGTCGGATGTCCGCACTTGGACAGGATCACCAGTTCGTCCCTGTTTCCCCTCTTTTCCATCCAGTCTCCCAGCACCTTCTCCGCGCCCTTATATACTCTGGCCGTGTCAAACGCGTTGACCCCCAGGCCATACACCACGTCCAGGAGACCGCTTCCGTCCCCGCCGCTTAAAAACGGCTCCATCGCTGTCCCGAAAAAGATACGGGACACCTTTTTATCAACATATGGAATGTCTCTGTACTCCATTCTGATCTCTCCTTTTTGTTTGCTGTTTCTGTCACTTATCCGGCTGCTTCTGCATCATCCGCTCCGCCTGAGTAATAACTCTATTCCACCTTCATACTCCTCATCTCCCGCACAATAAAGATCACCGTCACAATGAATGCGATACTGTCCGCAACCGGTCCTGCATATAAAATTCCATCCAGCCCGAAGAAAAGCGGCAGAATAAGAACCAGCGGAATAAGGAAGATAATCTGCCTCGTCATGGAAAGAACCAACCCTTTGACAGGCTTTCCGATCGCTGCAAAGAAATTGGATGACAGAAGCTGCACGCCGTTTATAATTACCATAAACAGAAATATCCTCATAAACCGGATCGCAAACTCAAAGTACATCTCATCTCCTGTCCCGAAAAGTGAAATAATCTGATAAGGGAAAAACTGGAACAGGATAAATCCGATCGCAGACACGATCAGATTGCATGTGACTGCCAGCCTGTATGTCTTCTTTACCCGGTCATACTGACGCGCGCCGTAATTAAACCCGATGATCGGCTGTGATCCCTGGGAAAGTCCGATAATAATCGCCAGAAGAATGGCATTTGTCTTCATGACGATCCCGCAGGCGGCCAGCGGAATTTCTTTTCCGTAGACCGACATAGCCCCATAGTAAGTCAGCGAATTATTCAGAACAATCTGCACAAGCGTAATCGCCACCTGATTCAGACTGTTGCTCATCCCAAGCGACGCCGTCTGCAGACTTTCCCTCAGATCAAGCCCGATATCGCTTATATGTAAATCAATACTCTTAAACTTCCGGATATACGCAATGGCAAAGAGAAACGAGAAAAACTGGCCGATCACCGTCGCCCAGGCAGCTCCCGCAACGCCAAGATGAAAGACAAATATAAAAACCGGATCAAGGATCGTATTGATCACTGCTCCGATCAGCATGCATGTCATGGAATATTTCGGACTTCCGTCCGCCCGGGCAAGATTGCTCATGCCATTTGTCATAATCAGAAAAGGCATGCCGACCGCTACAATCCTCGAATACGTCTCCGCATACGGCATAATCTCATCTGTCGCTCCAAAAGCTGTCAGCAGCACCGGCATAAAAATTTCCACCAGCACAGCATAGACAATTCCGCACGCCGCCATCATCCCGATGCCGTTTCCCACTACCTTTTCTGCCCTGTCCTTCTGTCCGCTGCCAAGATAAAGGGAAAACCTGGACGCACTTCCGATTCCGATAAGCAGTGCAATGGCCAGACAGATTGTCGTCAGCGGATACGCCACATTCGTCGCCGCGTTTCCAAGATATCCCACGCCCTGTCCGATAAAGATCTGGTCTACAATGTTGTACAGGGAACTGACCAGCATGGCGATAATGCTCGGTATCGCAAAGCTTCTTAAAAGGGACGGTATACTCCTGTACCCCAGGGGATTTTCTTTTGTTTCTGTTGTCTGCAAGATACTCTCTCCTTTATATTTTCATCCTCATACGCCCGGCGCTTCTCCGGCGCAAATGCATTATACCCCCTGTCGGCCGGATTTTACAAGGATAATATTCCGTCAGAACAGACTCATCTGCTCATACTCTGTCCCGCATACAAGATCCTTCTCTGTCTCTCTGTGCAGAATTTTTTCTGTCTCTCTTTCGTCGAGGACCCATGCTTCAATCTCTTCCCTGTCAAGCATCAGCGGCATTCTCTCATGCACACGGGCTGCCGTTCCCTTTGCTTCCGTCGTCAGAATCACGAAATGATCTCCGTCCTCAAACCAGTTGAAGCATCCTGCCATAAAAAGAAGTCCTGCATCCGGGTCTTCAAAGGCAAACTTCTCTTTCGACGCATTCCACTCGTAAAATCCCTTCGCCGGGATTACGCAGCGCCTGTGCAGGACACTGTCTCTGTATGTTTTTTTCTCCAGAGCAGACTCCGCACGCGCGTTGATCAGAAGGCTGCCCTTTGAAAATCCCGGGAATCCCCACTTCATGTTCTCCACTTCCAGATGATTTCCGTGGGCACAGAGTACGGCCGCACTCTGGGAGGGACATATGTCTCCGGCGCGAAAGACCTCCCTGGCTTCCGTCATTTCTGCCCGGCATATTCTTCCCTCCGCATTTCCTGCCGCCGCATCTTCGACGATTCTTCCGATCTCTTCCCCGGTTCTCTCATCTATATAATATCTTCCGCACATACTCTGTCCCTCCCGGTTTTTCAGTCTTCCCAGCCTTCCCAGCTCAGTTTCCACCGGCATGATTCCGCATAATAATACAGGCGGAACAGGTACTCCCGGTTCCCATACACCACACTGCACCGGTATTCCTGTATGGGTCTTCCGCCGTAAGACTTCTTTTCCAGATTCACCACGTGAATATGGTCTATCTGACGTATGATTCCGTCTTCGTCTCTGTATTTTATCATTTTAGGCATCGCATTTCCAGTGCTTGTAAACCAGACGCCGCAGGCGATCTCCGTCTGCCGCCGGCTCAGTCTGCCGTCATCCGTATATCGTCTGCCTTCCGACGTTTCCGCGCCCATCTGTAACTCTCCTCTCTTTATCTTTCTCCTGTCCTCCTTATTATATCGAACATATGTTCTGTTTTCAAGTGGAAATATTACCCGGATATTTTTCTTAGGAAAACGTCAAAATATTCCAAAACATTCATAAAATGCTCTCTTTACAGCGCCTGTATCTTCAAATGCCTCTTCCTCTTCCAGAAGTTTTTTCAAAAATTCCGTCTGCCCTTCCGAAAGAGAAAGTTCCTCATGCCACGCCTGCCGCCCTTTCCCCTCATAACCTGAATAAAGAAGATACAGCAGCACATCCGCCGCTCTGGCATAATCCAGACTGTATCGGATCCCGTTCCCGTCCGCATAGCGCGCAAGCCCGAAATCGAGCAGCGAGATGTGCTCTCCGTCATCCGTTATATTGGCGATGCTGATATCTCCGTGCACAACACTCCGCCCGTGCAGATATTCGAGAATCTCAAACATCTGCGATCCGATACGCAGAACTTCGTCCGGCCCGAATACTTTCTTTTTGTCAAACAGCCAGCTTTTCAGCGTCAGCCCCTCTTTATATTCCAGCACAAAAAAATACCCGCTCCGGCTGTTGACCACCCCCAGAAGCTCCGGCACCGCCGGATGTTTCAGTCCGGATAAAATGACTGCCTCATAATGATTCTGAGTTCTGTTCTTTTTCCACATCCGGGTTCTGAACCGCTTCAGAACAACCTTCTTTCCTTCCGGATCACGGGCAAGAAAACAGACACCGTAGCGCCCCCTGCCAATGCAGGACACTACGGTGTATACTCCGATTTTCTTTCTCTGTCTGCGCAGATCCATCACTGCACCTTTGTTCCGCACTCTGAGCAGAATTTTGCTCCCGGCTGGAGCGGTTTCCCACAGTTTGGACAGAATGCCGCGTTTGACGTCATTTTTTCTCCGCACGAGAGGCAGAACTTTGATCCGGCCGGCACCGATGCTCCGCATTTCGGGCAGATCGCCTGCCCGGCCGATGCCGGTGTATTCGGCTGAAAATTCCCCTGATTCCCGTACTGCTGATTCGGGTATCCCTGGCCTCCGTAGTTCTGGTTCGGATACCCCTGTCCCCCGTAATTCTGATTCGGATATCCCTGGTTGGGATAGCCGCCGTACCTTTTATAGCTGCCTGATCCCGAAAAGCTGCTTCCCAGACCGGAGAGCATTCCGAAGAGACCTTTCTTTTTATAGTGGGTCCCTCCCATGTTCGGATCGGGATATCTTCTTTTGCTGCTGGAACGTGAAAAGAATCCGCCCATAAAACTGTTTCCTCCTGTGCTCTGATATAAGTTATATTAGTTATGTCTAATATAACCAACACCGGGCACCAGCGCAATACAGTTCCGTAAAATAACAGAATTTTCACAGATTTTTTTACATAGTGAACCTTCAATAATACAAAAACACCGGAAATGCAGAAACATTCCGGGATTGAAAGCCCCTCCGGCACAAATAAAGCGCCGGCGGAATGTTTTTCATTCAACATCCTGTCAGCGCTTCATTTTACCTATATTCTCCTGTTCTTCCATCTATGTGTACCTCTGATTTCTATTTCATCATACGGTACAGATTGTAGGCATTTCCGCTTCCGCTTGTCATCATCAGGCCGGATATCGACCTGTATCGGATTAAATGTATTCCCGACGAGATCACGGATGAACAGTTCCCGGAATATCTCTTTGTCTGTAAGCTGATGGAAGATATTACCCGCCTCTATCTGCGCAATGCACCGGCGTATCTTATGGAAGCGGAAGGCCTGATTATGCAGATACTGGCCCGCCTCATCCGGTCCTTCTCCATAAAGCCGGCCGCTAACGCATCCGCATCCGACCGTATGACCCTTGACCGCATCCGGAACGTCATCACTTATGTAGAAGATCATTTCCGCGAGCCCGTCTCTCTCCAGGACATTTCCGGTCATCTGGGGCTGGGTAAGGAATATTTCTGCCGTTTTTTCAAAAAAAATATGGGGATATCCTTCCTTCAGTATCTCAATGAAGTACGGATATACACCGTCGTCTGTGCGCAGGAAATAGAGATTCCGCAAATGCGCACTGCGCCCCGACACCTTTTCACATGTATTACTATTTTCACATGTATTATTACATAAAGAAAACCGCCGTCCCCGCGGCTCACAATGTCCGCAAAAACAGCGATTTTGAATGCGCCATCAGGGGCTCGAACCCTGGACACCCTGATTAAGAGTCAGGTGCTCTACCAACTGAGCTAATGGCGCTTGCCTGTATTTTTCTGCGTCGCTCTTTCTGACTGACGCAAAAGCTATTATAAACGAGACTTCAGCAAAATGCAAGCCTTTTTTTACATTTTTTCTCCTCTTTTTTATAATTTCTTTACTTTTATGCCGGATTTTGCCTGTTCCGCATCCTTTTTTCATTCTGCCGGCGGGGAAAACCTGCCGGCAGCGCCCCTGCATTCTCCGGGTTTTCCGCCGAACATACGCGCTCAGCATTTTCTGCATCCGGAATGAGGAACATCATGGTCTGCATTTAAAATCTTGCAGACTTCCGTAAATGAGCTGCGTATGCACAGCAGTTTTCTGTTCAGGCACGGCCTGCGGTAGCACAATTCCTGCACACAGTTTTTCCAGCACTTTTTTCTCACAATATCCACCTGCTTTATCCGGCGCCGCCTGCCGCGGCACCGTTTCCGGAATTATTACAGTATATGCAGAATCTCCCGGTTATGCTCTTCACTCCGCTCTCTTCGTTCATTCCCGCACCGGCTTTTCATTCCCCTATTTCCGCACCGCAGTCAGCTTATTGATAGGGTTGCCTCTGCCCGCGAACTTCTCCTCGTACTCCGTCTGGATATTATCTTTGTTCATCTCTTCATTATGATGCAGGTCATAAGTAAAGTTCGTGAGCATCCAGCCCGCCTCTTTCACCTGCTCCAGTGAAAAGTTGAACAGTTCCGTATTATCCGTCTTAAATTCCAGCACGCCGTCCGGCCGCAGCACCTTTTCATACCGCTCCAGAAATTCCGTGGAAGTAAGTCTTCTCTTTGCGTGTCTTGCCTTCGGCCACGGATCGGAAAAGTTCAGATAAATCCGGTCCACCTCATTCTCGGCAAACACTTCCTCGATGCGTCTCGCATCCATACAGACAAAGCGGACATTCTGCAGATCCTTAAATTCTTCTGTATCGAACTTTTCCACCGCTCTTAATAACACGCTGGAATAGCGCTCAATCCCCACATAGTTGATCTCCGGATGAAGCTTCGCCATCTGCAGGATGAACTGGCCTTTTCCCGTTCCAATCTCAATCCGCAGCGGATTTTTATTTCCAAACACCTGACCCCAGCATCCCCTCTGATCTTCAGGCCGTTTTATCACTGCTTTGTGCGCACGGATCGTTCCGTCCGCCCTCGGTATATTTCTCAGTCTCATAGACAGACCTCCCCTTATTTAAAAATGAACTTGCCCCGATCCCGGAGAACCGGCACTTTGTTCTCTTTTATCATAACACGGGAACAAATACAGGTCAAAGCGTTCCTGCTCATAAATCACAACAGTTCGTCCATAGAACTGCATAGAACTGCTGCGATATTCTACACGATCTTAACTTGCTTTTTTCTATAAATGGTGTATGATAAACATATTAGCATTTTCTTACAAACAGGAGGCTGATTATGGACTCTATTGTAAACAAATTGACGGAAATCGAGGATGCCGCATCTGCCATCGTCCGCCATGCGGAAGAGCAGAAGGAAGTCCTCAACAGAGAATACGAAGAGAAGCGCCGCGTCTTCGATCAGGAACTCGAAACCAGCACACAGAAGCGGCTTGATGACATCCAGAGAGGGCTTGATATAAGGATCTCTTCTCTGCTGAGTGATCAGAGCGACTCCGGAGCCGAGACTCTCTGGGCTCTCAGAAAAGATTACGAAGAAAAGCATACCGAATACGCACACGAGATATTAAAAAGAATCACCGAGGTATAGCCTATGGGAAACTTACTCGAATACAGCGGAATCGTGACAAAAGTCCGTGCAATGGAGGCAAAGCTTCTGAAACCGGAGCAGTTCACCGAGATCGCCAACCTCCAAAGTGTCCCGGAGATATACGACTATCTCAGGAGCAATACCGCTTATGCCGGTATTCTGGACACGCTCAGCGAGGATCAGATCCACAGGGGAAATATCGAAAAGGTGCTGACCCAGTCTCTGTATCATGACTATACGAAGCTGTACCGTTTCTGCGGGCAGAAGCAGCGCCGTTTTATGAAACTGATCATGAAGAATTACGAGATCGATCTGATCAACTACTGTCTGAGGATCGTGATCAATCATTACAAAAAGCCTTTTGATCTTGATTATAAGAAGCCATTTTTCGACCGCTATTCGCAGATCTCGATTGAGAAGCTGATCACTTCGAGGACAACTGACGAACTTGTCGAAAACCTGAAAGGCACCGAATACTACGCACCGCTTCAGAAGCTTAAGGACGCACAGAATATCACGCTGTACGACTACAATCTTACGCTGGATCTGTATTTTTTCACTTCCACATGGAAAGAACAGAAGAAGGTGCTGAAAAAACCGGATCTGGAACTGATTATGCGGGAGCAGGGCTCCAGAATCGATCTGCTGAATCTCCAGTGGATCTACCGCGCAAAGAAGTATTATAATATGAAACCCGCGGATATTTATCTTCTGCTCATACCGATCCACTACAAGCTCTCCACAGACCAGGTCAAGGAGATGGTGGAGGCGGACGGGCTCGAAGCGTTTGAGACGGCCGTCGCGAGGACGACCTACGCCCGGCACTATAGTTTCCGTCAGAAACTGACGACAGAGCAGATGTATACGGAGTGCCTGCGGTATCTGTACAAAGTCGACCGCAGACGCAACCCGTATTCGATCGCAGCGATCAACACCTATCTCTTCCTTAAAGAAGAGGAACTCAAAAAGCTGACCACCGCCATGGAATGCGTACGCTACAGCTTAAGCCCGAGCGAGACCCTGGCATACATTGGAGGTAGAATACAATGATCGTAAAAATGAAATTCATCAACATCTCCGGCCCGCGCGGTGATATTGACCGCGTGACTGACCTGTATCTCTCCCGCTATGAGATACAGCTTGAGTCCGCGCTTTCAGAGCTGAAAACCGTGGACAATTTAAGGCCCTTTGTGGAGATTAACCCCTACCGCGACGCACTCGCCAAAGCCGAGGAATTCGTCGGGTACCTGCCTAATGCGGACGAGGTTGCTCCGGACACCTCCCTCGGGCTCAACGACATGTTCGAGCTCGTGCGGCAGGCCGGAGAGGACTATCAGTCCATGCAGGAGAAAAAGGAAAAACTGAAAAAGAAAATCGAGGAGCTTCGCGCAAAGCAGCAGCTCATCGCTCCTTTCCGCCCGGTGGAGTGTGATCTTCACCGCGTCCTGAACTACCGTTATATCACCTATCGTTTCGGACGGATCGCAGCGGAATTCTATCAGAAGATGCAGAAATATCTCATGGATGATCTGACTGCCATCTTCGTGGAAGGGGAACACGATGAGAGTTTTGTGTACGGAGCTTATTTTGTTGCTCCCTCCGAGGCCCAGAAAGTGGACGCGGTGTTCCGCTCCCTTCACTTCGAGCGGATTGAGCTCCAGGACGAATTTGAGGGTGCTCCGGCGTACGCGTATCAGACGCTGGGAAGCGAGATCGCCCGGATCAATCTCGAGATCGAAGATCTGGACAGACAGGCAGGAGAGATGCTCTCCGACCGGGCTCCCCAGCTCGTGGCTGCCAGAAACCGCCTGGAAGAGCTCTCAAACAACTTCGACGTGCGCAAGCTTGCCGCGCGGATGGAGGAGGACAAAGAAGACTACTACATTCTCTGCGGCTGGATGGCGGCGGACGATGTGGAGAAATTTACAGAAGAGATAAAGGACGATGACAAAGTGTTCGTCGTCGTGGAAGATGACCATGACGCCTATTTCGGAGAGCCCCCGACAAAGTTGGAGAACCCGAAGCTGTTCCGGCCCTTTGAGATGTTCGTGCAGATGTACGGGCTCCCGGCCCACGACGAGATGGACCCCACGGTTTTCGTAGGGCTGACCTACTCGTTCATATTCGGAGCCATGTTCGGCGATGTCGGGCAAGGACTTCTGCTCCTTCTCGGAGGCGCTTTAATCTACCACTTTAAAAAGGCGCCCCTTGCCGGAATCATCGCTTCAGCCGGTGTGTTCTCCACGATATTCGGCTTCCTCTTCGGAAGTATCTTCGGATTCGAGGACGTGATACCCGCGCTGTGGATCCGGCCCATCAACCACATGACCACCCTTCCCTTCCTCGGGAAGCTGAACACTGTTTTTATCGTTGCCGTAGCATTCGGAATGCTGCTCATCATGGTTGCGATGGTTCTCCATATCATCAACGCCTTAAAGAGCAAAGACGTCGGGGCTGCGTGGTTTGATCCGAACGGACTTGCCGGACTTATCTTCTACGCGGCGGTTGTCGCAGTGATTATTCTGTTTATGACAGGCAGGCCGCTCCCCGGCAGCATCGTCATGGCGGTGATGTTCGGTGTTCCGCTGATTGTAATGCTCTTCCGTGAGCCGATCACGCATATGATCGAAAAGCGTACCGAAAAGATGGAAACAGGCAAAGCCATGTTTCTTGTACAGGGATTTTTCGAAATGTTTGAGACACTGCTCAGCTATTTTTCCAACACGATCTCATTCATCCGTATCGGCGCCTTCGCAGTCAGCCACGCGGCCATTATGGAAGTCGTGCTCCAGCTTGCGGGCGCGGAGAGCGGAAATCCCAACTGGATCGGAGTGATCGCCGGAAACCTGTTCGTATGTGCCTTCGAGGGACTCATCGTCGGCATCCAGGTTCTCCGACTGGAATATTACGAGATGTTCAGCCGTTTCTACAAAGGCAGCGGCCATGCATTTGATCCTTATACCAAGAAAAGCGCAAAGAAAAAGCAGAAATAAAGTCTATGCCCTGCAGGGGCAAATTTCAGAGAAATCAGGAGGATTATACCATGACTTTAGCAACAAAAATCGTTTTCATCATCGCTCTGATCGTGAGCATCATCGTTCCATTCGGCTATTATCTGCTGGGTGAAAAGACAAAGAAACGCTACAAACGCGCCATCGGCACAAATGCCTTTTTCTTCTTCGGGGCATTTGTGATCGCGTCCGTCATGATGCTGGGCGGCCCGGATGTACAGGCTGCGGAAGCTGCCGCTTCCGGCTCCGGTCTGGCAGAGGGCCTGGGCTATCTTGCCGCTGCTCTCGTGACAGGACTCTCCTGTATCGGAGGCGGTATCGCCGTGGCAAGTGCGGCAAGCGCAGCGCTCGGAGCGATCAGCGAAGATTCCAGCGTACTCGGAAAGTCGCTTATCTTCGTAGGTCTGGCCGAAGGTGTATGCCTGTACGGACTTATCATTTCCTTTATGATACTCGGAAATCTGTAAAAGCAGCAGTGATTCTTTTGACGGAGGAGCGCAGTTATGAAAATGTTTCTGATCAGTGATAACGTTGACACCTACACCGGCATGCGTCTGGCCGGTGTGGACGGCGTCGTCGTCCATGAGCGGGACGAACTGCATCAGGCTCTGGAGGATGTGCTGAAAGACAAAAGCGTCGGCATCGTCCTTCTCACAGAGAAATTCGGCCGGGAATTTCCCGACATCATCGACACCTTCCGGCTGGAACGGAAGATGCCTCTCCTCGTCGAAATCCCGGACCGTCACGGAACCGGACGAAAAAAAGACTTTATCACATCGTATATTACCGAAGCAATCGGACTGAAACTGTAAAGGAGGGATTCCTTTGACTCTGGAAGAAAAAATCTCACACCTCAAGGCAATCTCCATGGAGCAGGCGCGCGCGGAAGGAAACGCCATCATCGACTCCCACAGGGAATCGCTTGAAAAAGTGTTTGAAGATCACAAGGCAGAGGCCGTCCGCCAGGCGGAAACCCGCATCAAGGCCGAGACGACCAACGCAAAACTGAAGCTCAATCAGGCCATGGCCAAGTCCCAGCTTGAACTCAAAAGAGAAAACGGAAAAGTTCAGCAGGAGCTCAAAGACAAGCTGTTTGAAGAGGTGCGGGCACTGGTCGACGATTATATGAAAACCGACGCGTACCGCGAATTTCTCATCAAATGCATCCGCCAGGCGGAGCACTTTGCCGGCGGCGCCGCGGTCACAATCTATATCAATCCATCCGATGAGCACCGCAAAGACGAGCTGGAACGCGAAACAGGCTCACAGCTCACCGTCAGCAGGGAGGATTTCATCGGCGGGATGCGCGCCGTGATCCGGACGCGCAACGTCCTGATCGACAACTCCTTTAAGACACAGCTTGACAATGAATATGACAGATTTATTTTCTCGGGAGGTGACGGAATTGGCTAATACTGCGACAATATACGGAATCAACGGCCCTGTCATCTACCTGAAGGGAAACACCGGCTTCCGCATGTCCGAGATGGTTTATGTGGGAAAGCAGAAGCTTGTCGGCGAGGTCATTTCCCTTGACAAAGACATGACTACCGTACAGGTATACGAGGAGACAAGCGGACTTTATCCCGGCGAGGAAGTCACCGCCAGCGGAAGCGCGGTCTCGGTCACGCTTGCCCCCGGAATCCTGAATAATATTTTCGACGGCATCGAGCGCCCTCTGGAGCGTATCGCCGACTCCGCGGGAGCGTTTATCACCCGCGGCGTGAGCGTCGATTTTCTCGACAGACAGAAGAAATGGCAGACTCATATCACAGTGGAAAAGGGACAGTATCTCCGGGGCGGCGATATCATCGCAGAAGTGCCGGAGACCCGCGCCATCGTACACAAATGCATGGTTCCCCCGGATGTGGAGGGGACTGTAACCGCTGTGGCAGAGGACGGAGAATACACGATCGATGAAATTCTCGTCACGCTGGAACTTTCGGACGGCTCTGTAAAAGAACTGTCAATGACCCAGCACTGGCCCATCCGCGTGCCCCGGCCAACGAACCACCGGTTCCCGGCTTCCGTGCCGCTGATCACCGGCCAGCGTATCATCGACACGATGTTCCCCATCGCCAAAGGCGGCACTGCCGCCATTCCCGGCGGATTCGGAACAGGAAAGACAATGACCCAGCATCAGATCGCCAAGTGGGCGGACGCCGACATCATCATCTATATCGGATGCGGCGAGCGCGGAAACGAGATGACCCAGGTGCTGGAAGAATTCAGCGAGCTGACGGACCCCCGCACGGGCAATCCCCTGATGGACCGCACGACGCTGATCGCAAATACGTCCAACATGCCTGTGGCAGCCCGCGAGGCCAGCATTTACACCGGGCTTACCCTGGCGGAATACTACCGCGACATGGGATACGACGTGGCAATCATGGCGGACTCCACCTCCCGCTGGGCCGAGGCTTTAAGAGAGCTGTCCGGCCGTCTGGAGGAGATGCCGGCGGAGGAAGGTTTCCCCGCGTATCTGGCGTCCCGCCTGTCCGCGTTTTACGAGCGCGCGGGAATGATGCACAACTTAAACGGAACCAACGGCTCTGTCACGATCATCGGAGCAGTCTCCCCCCAGGGCGGTGATTTTTCCGAACCGGTTACGCAGAACACGAAGCGTTTTGTCCGCTGTTTCTGGGGACTGGACAAAAGCCTCGCATACTCGAGACATTTCCCGGCCATCCACTGGCTGACAAGCTACAGCGAATACTTAAACGACTTAAGTCACTGGTATCAGGACAACGTATCGCCCCGGTTTGTGGACTACCGCAACCGACTGATGGCGCTGCTGAATCAGGAGAGCAGCCTGCTGGAAATCGTCAAGCTGATCGGAAGCGACGTGCTGCCGGACGACCAGAAGCTGATTCTGGAGATCGCCCGCGTCATCCGTCTCGGATTCCTTCAGCAGAACGCCTTCCACAAGGACGATACCTGCGTCTCCATGGAGAAGCAGTTCCTTATGATGGATACCATCCTGTATCTGTACAATCAGGCCCGCACTCTCGTCACGATGGGGCATCCCATGTCCGTGCTGAAGTCGGAGAACATCTTTGACCGGGTCATCTCGATCAAATACGATGTCCCCAACGACCGGCCGGAAATGTTCGCCCAGTACCGGAGAGACATCGATGCATTCTACCAGAGAGTGCTTGAGAAAAACGCGTAAGGAGGACCGGATATTATGTCAATCGAATATTTAGGCTTAAGCAGCATCAACGGCCCTCTCATCGCTCTGGAGGGCGTGCAGGACGCCTTCTATGATGAGATCGTGGAATTTGTCATAGACGGCTCAGAGCACAAAATCGGCCGTATTGTAGAGATCTACGAAGACCGGGCTGTGATTCAGGTTTTTGAGGGTTCGGAGAACATGTCTCTGAAAAACACGCACACAAAGCTCACCGGGCATCCGATGGAGATCGCGCTCTCCCCGGATATGCTTGGACGCACGTTCAACGGCATCGGACAGCCCATCGATGATCTGGGGCCCATTGTCTCCTCCCTGAAGCGCGACGTCAACGGCCTGCCCTTAAACCCGGTGCGCAGGGAATATCCCCGCAACTATATCCACACCGGAATCTCGGCCATCGACGGACTGACCACGCTGATCCGCGGACAGAAGCTCCCGATTTTCTCCGGAAACGGGCTTCCCCACGACCAGCTCGCAGCCCAGATCGTAAAGCAGGCATCGCTCGGAGAGAACTCCGACGAGCAGTTTGCCATCGTGTTCGCGGCAATGGGTGTCAAACACGATGTGGCGGACTTTTTCCGGAATACTTTCGAAGAGAGCGGAGTGGCGGACCATGTCGCCATGTTCCTTAACCTGGCAAACGATCCGGTTGTAGAGCGTCTGATCACACCGAAGGTTGCGCTGACTGTTGCGGAGTACCTGGCGTTTGAACAGAATATGCACATCCTTGTAATCCTGACCGACATGACGTCCTTCGCGGAAGCCATGCGTGAAGTCTCCTCCTCAAAGGGAGAGATTCCAAGCCGTAAGGGATACCCCGGATACCTGTACAGCGAGCTCGCCACGATCTACGAGCGCGCCGGCATTGTGCAGGGCGTGAACGGTTCGGTGACTCAGCTCCCGATCCTGACCATGCCGAACGATGATATTACCCATCCGATCCCCGACCTGACCGGATATATCACCGAGGGGCAGATCGTTCTTGACCGTCCGCTGCACGGACAGTCCATCTACCCGCCGATCAATATCCTCCCCTCCCTCTCCCGTCTGATGAAGGACGGTATCGGCGAGGGCTACACAAGAGAGGATCACCAGGATCTGGCCAACCAGCTCTTCTCCGCCTACGCCAAAGTGGGCGATGCGCGGAACCTGGCTTCCGTTATCGGCGAGGACGAGCTCTCCCCGATCGACAAAAAGTACCTGGAATTCGGCAGGGAATTCGAGGAGCGCTATATCGGCCAGGGCATGGATGAGAACCGCAGCATGGAAGAGACACTGAATCTGGGCTGGGAACTTCTCGGAAGGCTTCCGAAGGAGGAGCTTGACCGAGTCGATACAAAGATTCTTGATAAATATTACAAGCCGCGCTCCCTTGATTAAAAGTACGATTCCCATCACAGCAGAAGATCTCTTTGAATTTGCAGATGACGGGTAATAAAAACGGACAGTTAAATAAAGACTGACAGTTAAGAGCCCGGAAGTGTCATCCACTCCCGGGCTCCCGTGTTCCCGCGCATATGCGCCTCATCATATCCTTTCCGCCAATATATCAATATACTTTCGCGTCAGTATATTCTTCGCTCAAAACTCCCCTGTATTCCCATCTCCTCGCGGTACTTCGCAACGCCTCTTCTCGAGAGCACGACGCCGCGTTTCTTAAGCTCCTGGGACAGCTTATTGTCGCTGTACGGGTTGCCTTTGTCCTCGCCGTCAATCAGCTCCCGGATCAGTTTCTTGATCTGTCCGGCCGTCATATTGTCGCTGCCCTGATCTCCCCCGACTCCCTGCGGGAAGAGTTCCTTCATGAGGACCACGCCTCCGGGATACTGGATATATTTTCCACTGGCAGCCCTGCTCACGGTGGCCGGGTGAATGCCCAGACTCTCCGCCAGCTCCGCCATTGTGAGCGGTTTCAGATCTCCTTTTCCCTCAAAGAACTCCTTCTGGTGTTCAAGGATCGCGCCGGAAACAGACAGAATCGTTTTCCTCCTCTGCTCGATGCTGCTCAAAATAAATCTTGCCCTCTCCAGCTTCTTCCGGAAGTATTCCTTCAGTTCCGGATCCCTGCTCTCTATCGTCATCTTCATATAGTACTGATTAAGCTGGTATTTACCCATCCAGTCATCGTTCAGCACAATTTCCCACTCATCGCCTTTTTTATAAAACAGGATATCCGGTATGATATATCCGGTATCCCCCAGGCTGAACCCTGAGAGCGGGCGCGGATTCAGTGTTTTGATATAGGCAATATATTTTCTCGCCTGAGCCGAAGAGATCCCGAGACTCCGCGTGATCGCACTGATCTTTCCTCCCGCGATATCGCCGAGATGGTTTCTGACAATCTCGGTGAGCACCGGATCTTCCGCCCCGGTCAGCTCAATCTGCCTTAAAAGACACCCGGACAGATTCTCTGCAAAGATGCCGAAAGGCTCAAGCTGGCGCAGATCCTCGAGACAGGTTTCAACCGTCTCAGCCGTCGTTTCTGCCAGCCGGGCCGTCTCTTCCACGGAAGTAGAATAGAACCCGCTGTCATCCAGATTTTTGATCAGAAATTCGATGACGCGCCACTCTTCCTGGCTGTACCGGTTCCTGTCAAGCTGCTCTTTCAGATAGTTTTCAATACTCTCCCCCTTATCCGCGGGGACCGCTTCTCTGTGCCGTTCCTCATCGCGGTCTCCATGACCGTATCCCTCGTTGAACATCTGATTCTGGCCGTACCAGTCTCCGAACTCCTGAGTCACTCCCGGGGTGTCGCCGCCTCCGGTCTGCTCGATAAGCGGGTTTTCCAGATATTCATTGTTCAGCCATGTATTCAGTTCCAGATTGTTCATATTCATCAATTCCAGAGACTGAATCTGTGTCTGGGACAGAGACTGTCTCTGGCGGAGTTCCAGATTATAATCCATTGTCTATCCCCTCCGCTGGTCACTTTTTATCGTTTTCGTTTTTCCCTTTTTCATTCCTCTCGTTTTCCTGCTGCTTCATCATACGCCACAGCGTTGTCCTGCTCACGCCGAGCTCTCTGGCCAGATCCTGCTTTGTCTTCTTCGGTTTCAGCTGCCTGAGAATCGCCTCCTCACTGCCTTTGCTGCTGTACTGCCCTCCCTCAGCTTCTCTGAGCTGGCGGAATACCTTAAACTGCATCAGATCTTCTTTTGTGATCTCATCCGTATCATTGAGCACGACGAGACGTTCACATATATTGCGAAGCTCTCTTACGTTTCCGGGCCAGGAATAGTTTCTGAGCATCACCGCCGCCTCCTTTGTCAGCTTCGCGGGAGACTTCTTCATGTCGCACGAGAACCTGTTCAGATAAAAATCCACCATCTCCTGAATATCCTCTCTCCTCTCCCTGAGAGGCGGAATATAAATATCCAGAAGATTCAGCCTGTAATAGAGATCGCTTCGGAATTTTCCCTCTTCAATCTGTTTTTCAATATCTACATTTGTCGCGGAAATCACCCGTACATCAATAGGCTGTACTGTATTTCCGCCGATCCGGCGTATCTCCTTCTCCTGAAGCACGCGGAGAAGTTTCGCCTGAAGCGAGATCGGTATCTCTCCGATCTCATCCAGGAAGATCGTGCCTCTGTGAGCCAGTTCAAAGAGTCCGATCTTTCCGTTCCGCGACGCTCCCGAAAAAGCGCCCGGTTCATATCCGAAGAGCTCGCTCTCAAGAAGGTTTTCCGGCAAAGCCGCACAGTTGAGCGCCACAAAAGGTTCCGAGCTCCTGTTGCTCGCCTGATGAATGCTGTGAGCAAAAAGTTCCTTTCCCGTTCCGGTCTCCCCGATAATCAGCACATTGGAATCCACTTTGCTGTACCGGTTCGCCATTCTTATATCATCGCGGATTGCGTCACTGCTTCCGATAATATCCGCAAACGTATACTTGGCCACAAGTCCCTTCTCACCGAGACTGTGGCGCAGTTTATTCTCTTCCTTGAGAATCTGTTCTGAATTTTTGATAAAAATCACAAGCCCTGAGTTTACCTCATCAACCCGGATCGGCATATACTGGACAAAATATCTGCGCCCGTCTTCCATCTTGAGTACTTCATCCCGTATTCCGTCCTCTTCCATGGCCTGTTTCCACTTAAAATGCCTGTCCACGACAGCGATCGGATGACCTTTGATATTATCCACAGTGGAGAGCTGGAATTGCCGGTATGCCTGGTTATTAATCTGCTGGATGATCCCTTTGCTGTCAATTGTAATAATCCCGTCTGAGTTCTCGTTGATAATCGCGCGGAACATGGAGTTGGAAGCACGCTCTCTGTTGAGTGTCCGCGCCGTGTTCACCGCCTCTTTCAGCACCATCTCCACGGTCTCTTCCTTGACCTTGATGTGAACACGTTTCAGTCCTTTCCTGTCACAGACGCTGCACACCGTACCGCTCCCGACCCATACGTCAGTTCCCCGTTTTTCTCCAAGCTCCACCGCATCTCTGGCACTCTCCTCGCTCCACACATTGTATGTATCGATATGCGCATGGCAGAGCTCCTCAAGATCGGAAATCTGGTAGATCTCCAGATCCTGCAGGCAGAGGGCGATCCGATTCGGATGATAAATATTTCTGCTCTGAATCAGTGCGTCCAGTATTCCGAAGCTTGTAAACTGGATCTTGACCATATGCTTATGAGGAAACAGCACTTTCAGGCGCTCATAAGTCATTCCTCTCGCGACAAAAATATCTGCGTCTTTATTCTCTGCAAGCGAAGACGGGGTGCCCACCACGTAAGTCAGCTCGATCTGAATGTCATCCTCGATGTCCATCTTTGCTATCAGTTCCTCAAACTTTTCCATCATGTCTGCGTGCGGAACAAAAATCAGTATTTTTGTCATTTGATTTCACCTCATAATAAAAGATACCCAACCGTGGAATTTCTCCACATGCGAAGTCTGGCCGGCGGTTCTTTTCGAGCCGCCGGCAGACCGGACACCACATAGTACGAATTAATTCCACAGTTGAGTATTTTCGTCACCAGTAATCTCAGATATTAGTCTTCGAGAAGTGCCCATGCACGGTTAATCACGCGTTTTGTATTCGCAACGATCACCTCTGCATCCTCATCTCCCCACGGTTTAACCTCAAAAGAGAGTACATACGGATTCTCTGCATTGAAGAAGCCTTCTTCCTTCAGGACTGTGAAGAAGTCAAGAAGCTGCTCTGTATCGTTGGCGCTGTTCGGGAATCCGAATCTCGGATGCATATCGCCGTAAGCCTCGCAGCCTTCCTCTACAACAGCGTTTCCGATATGGAAGTGTGTGATATACGGACGGCATGTCTGAATCACAAACTTGGATGTCTCATATGTTGTCGGGAAGTGAGACAGGTCAACCATCAGACCGAAGTTATTGTTTGTTGTACGCATATCAGCAGCGAATTTTGCAGCGTACGGAGCCGGTCCGATCAGGGCAGCCTTGTCCATATCAAAGTCAAATACTTCGAGTTCTACGTTCATGCCCTTTGTCGCGGCATAATCGCAAAGGTTTCTTGTTGTCTTAAGGAGCTGCTCGTAAGCCTGATCCTTTGTAGCCTCTTCCCATTTTCCCGCAAGGAAAGCGATTCCCTTTGCTCCAAGGTACTCTGCCTCGTCGATTGCTTCCATCAGAGTAGCCTCTGCTTTCTTTCTGCCTTCCTCGTCGATGTCGTTCGGGTTCAGCTTCGGTCCGAGCAGACGCGGCTGTGCGCCGTAGCAAACTTTCATGTGAGCTTCCTCAAGAAGCTTCTTAGCCTTTGCTCTTGTCTCGTCGTCGTTGAACTTTGTAATCTCTACTGCGTCGAAGAAATCATCACATGCGATTTTGTAGAGGGAATCCATTATGTCATATGTCGGATGGCTCATCCACTGAATGGTTCCTACCTGAAAATATTTGTGAATTGAATCTCTCATTGTCTTAATCCTCCTGTTCAAAATCTCATTCAGATATCTGTCTGAAATAATGATTATTTGGTTTAAAATTTATTATTTGTTAACTACGTTTACCGGAGCTCCGTCAACGAATGCCTGCAGGTTGCTTACTGCGATATCCATCAGACGCTTTCTGGACTCCTTCGGCGCCCATGCGATATGCGGTGTGATGAAGCAGTTCTTTGCCTGAAGCAGCGGGTTGTCACCCTTGATCGGCTCTGTGGAAACAACGTCAAGACCTGCAGCGGCAACCTTGCCGGAGTTCAGAGCGTCTCTTAAGTCTTCCTCTACGATCAGCGGACCGCGGGAGTCGTTTAAGATGATAACGCCGTCTTTCATCTTCGCGATGTTGTCCTTGTTGATGATTCCCTGTGTCTCCGGGAACAGCGGGCAGTGAAGCGCGATTACGTCAGAGTTTGCGAGAACTTCGTCAAGCTCCGCGTACTTGCATGTGTCGCTCTCCAGATCCGGATTGTGGTAGGAATCGTAAGCCAGAACTTTCATTCCGAGAGCCTGTGCGATACGTCCTGTAGCCTGTCCGATACGTCCGTATCCGATGATACCCATTGTCTTGCCGTCCAGCTCGATCAGCGGGTAATCCCAGAAGCACCAGTCAGCGTTGTTCTCCCATGCACCCTCATGCACAGCCTGGCTGTGATGTCCGATGTGGTGGCAGATCTCAAGGAGAAGCGCGATTGTGAACTGGCCTACAGCTGCTGTTCCGTATGTCGGAATGTTTGTAACCGGAATTCCTTTTTCCTTTGCAGCCGCAACGTCAACAACATTGTATCCTGTAGCAAGAACGCCTACAAATTTAATATTCGGGCAAGCGTCAAAAAGCTCCTTCGGCATCGGTGTCTTGTTTGTGAAGACAACCTCTGCGTCTCCGATTCTGTCGATTGCTTCCTGAACGTCTGTCAGAGATGTACGGTCATAAACTGTGCACTCTCCGATTGCTTCCATTCCTTTCCAGTCCAGGTCGCCCGGGTTCAGGGTGTAACCGTCTAATACAACAATTTTCATTTTTTAGTCCTCCTTTATTATGTGGGTACTACAAACTGGTGTACATTGTTACTATACAACATTTATTTTTTCTCTTCAACCAGCTTCCATGCAGCATTGAGCGTACGTTTCGCATTCGCGATAACAAACGCGCTCTCCTCGTCGCCGTAAGGTTTTACTTCAAAGCTTACGATCGGAGGATTTTCTCTGTTAAGAAAGCCGATATCGAGCAGTACCTGAAGATAAGCTGCCAGCTCTTCCACGTCGTTTTCACTGTTGGGGAATCCGAAACGCGGATGCTGATCTCCGTATGCCGGAAGATCAGGGCTCTTGATCACCGTATTGCCCATGTGCGCATGACGGATGTAGTCTTTGATCGGGAGAAGATTCTCTTCGAACGTCTCGTGCAGCATCGGAATGTGGCTGCAGTCAACCATCAGACCAAAGTTGTCATACTCGGCGCACATCGTCTCCGCATATCTCTTCGCGAGCGCAACCGGCCCGATCAGAGACTTTTTGTCGATGTCATAGTCAAAGACTTCGCAGAGAACAGGCATGCCGCCTTTTGATTTCGCATATTCGCACAGCTCTCTTGTAGAGTCCAGAAGAAGTTCATACGCCTCCTCCTTCTTCTCTTCCTCGTACTTTCCGGCGAGGAAGGAGAACCCTTTTGCCCTGATCTCATATGCTTCATCGATAGCGGCTTTCATTCTGTCCACCGCTGCCCTGCGCTTTGTCTCATCCAGATCGTTGATATTCATACCTGTTGTGAGCAGGCACGGCTGTCCGCCGTACGCCACGTCCATATGAGCGATCTCGATCATCTCAGCGGCTTTGCGCCTTGTCTCGTCATCCTTGATCTGCGTGATCTCCACTGCGTCAAAATAATCATCGGCAGCAATATTGGAGAGGCACTCGAGTACCGGTCCCTCTCCAGTTGACAGCCCGTTATAGGCCATGTGGAGGATGATTCCGACTCTCATATATTCATGAAAAGATGTCTTCATTCATTCTCCTTCTTTCTTATTTATCTGCGAGAACAGCCTTGCATACAGCAGCGATGTTGTCTGCGCCGTATCCGTATTTCTCGAGCAGCTGCTCATAATCTCCGGACTCAGCGAAGTCTGTTGCGCCGATTCCTTTCACCTTTGTCGGGCACTCGGCAGCGAGCACTTCTGCAACCGCGCTGTAGAGTCCGCCCTGAAGGCTGTGCTCCTCAACTGTAACGATTGCGCCTGTCTCTTTCGCGCACTCTACGATCAGATCTTTGTCGATCGGTTTTACAGTGTGCATGTCCACAACTGTCGCATGGATTCCCTCAGCCTCAAGCTTCTCAGCAGCCTCGATTGCCTTGGAGAGAACCGTACCTGTTGTGATGATTGTGATATCCTTGCCTTCTTTTACCTTGATACCCTTGCCGATCTCGAACTTCATGTCGTCTCCGTATACTACCGGCACAGCCGCACGGCTGAGTCTTAAGTAAACCGGTCCTTCGTATTCAGCGACAGCCTCAACCGCTTTCTTTGTCTCTGTAGCGTCAGCTGCTGTGATTACTGTCATGTTCGGGATCGCGCGTACATAGGACATATCTGTGATTGCCTGGTGGCTTGCTCCGTCATAGGAGTCAGACAGACCTGTGTATGTTCCGCAGAGTTTTACGTTCAGCTTGTCATAAGCGATCAGGCTCTGAATCGGATCACCGCTGCGTGTTGCGAGGAATACAGCGAATGTATTAACGAAAGGAATCAGGCCCTCTCTTGCCATACCGGCGGACATAGCCACCATGTTAAGTTCGCTGATACCTACATTGTAATATCTCTCCGGAAATGCTTTTCCGAAAACAGCGCTCTTTGTGGAACCTCCTACATCGGCTTCCAGCGCTACCACTTTGTCATTTTTCTTTCCGAGCTCGAGAAGAGCCTCACCGAACGCATCTCTGATTGCTATTTTTTCAGCCATTATTTTGCACCTCCCAGAATCGCTTTTGCTTTTGCATAGTCCTCGTCATTGATCGCTTTTCCATGCCAGGTATTCTTACCCTCCATGAAGTCAATGCCTTTACCCTTTACAGTCTTTGCGATAATGATGCTTGGCTGTCCCTTGCATGCTTTTGCCTGCTCAATCGCATCTTCGATCGCGCTCACATCGTGTCCGTCACACTTGATTACATTCCATCCGAATGCAGCCCATTTTGCAGCGATATCGCCCATCGGCATGATCTCTTCAAGAGTACCGTCAAGCTGTACGCCGTTGTTGTCAAGGATTGCGATGCAGTTGTCAACCTTGAACTTCGCTCCGGACATTGCAGCTTCCCAGATTCCGCCCTCCTGGATCTCGCCGTCGCCCATGAGAACGTATGTATAGGAGTCAAGTCCTTTGTACTTGTCAGCAAGTGCCATTCCAAGACCTGCGCTTAAGCCGAGGCCAAGCGGTCCTGTGGAGAGCTCTACGCCCGGTGTCTTGTGTACACACGGATGACCCTGAAGGTTGCTGTTGATCTGACGGAGTGTCTTTAACTCCTCTTTCGGGAAATACCCTTTCTCAGCAAGGTTTAAGTACAGCATCGGCGCTGCATGTCCCTTTGATAATACAAAGTGGTCTCTGTCCTCTTTGTTCGGGTCTGCTCCGTCTACGTTCATTACATCCTGATACAGTGTTGTAATGATCTCGCATGCGGAGAGTGATCCGCCCGGATGGCCTGTCTGAATTGCATGCAGCAGGTCAATCAGTTCGTTTCTGAACCGGAGGCAGAGAGCTTCCAGTTCTTCCTTTCTTTCTTTTGTCATCACTTTTATCTCCTCCTTTAAATATTTTTCAGAGTCTCTTTTACTTCCTCCATGCACAGTGCCGGGCTTGCGAATACCGGGCAGCCCGCAATCTCAGAGATGGAGTCTTTTAAATGTGCCATGGATGCCTGTGCAAGCACGATGCAGTCATAGCCTTTGATCTCTTTAGCTGCTTCCTTGAGGAGCGCGTCATGCCGCTCCATATCCACGGCTTTCAGCGCTTCATACGCCGGAGCAACTGCCATGCCCTCAAGCTCAAGAGTCTTTCCGAGCTTTGCGGCTTCCGCAGTCAGCTTGTTCTTCGTCGGTTCGATCGTGCTTCCCGCTGTTGCGAGAACAAAGATCTTCTCTCCGCTGGCAGCGGCTTTGCGTCCCATCGCGTCATCGATGGCGATGACCGGGACACTGATGAAAGGCCGGATCATCTCAACAACCGGGGTCAGTGTGGAACATGTAACCACAATCATGTCGGCGCCGGTCAGCTCCAGATTCCGGATATCGTTATAAAGCCGGTTTCTGTTGTTGATGGTAAACTCGCCGATCTCGTTCGGGTTATTGGCGAGGAAATCATCCCAGAGATTGCAGATTCTGACTTCCTCTCCCAGGTATTCCCTCAGCTGGTTTGCGAATGTATCCGCGACACTCTGTACTGTGTGCAGAAGAGCGATTGTTTTCATGAATATTCGCCTCTTTCTTTTAATTGTTTCACCGCGTGTGCTTACTGGTTGTACACCTTTGCCTTCAGCGGTTTCAGGCATTTGATCGCGCCCTGCGCAGCCGCCTCCATACTCGGGATCTGGAAGATCTCCGTGCAGAAGTTTCCGTCGTATCCGCACTCTTTGAACGTGGTCAGGATCTTCTCAAAGTCAAATCCGCACTGTCCCGGATATCTGCGGTTGTTGTCAGCGAGATGTACATGGATGTTGTACTCGCTGTAATCGCGGATTGCCTGGTACATGTCCTTCTCTTCCAGATTCATATGGAAGATGTCCATCATAAGGCGGAAGTTCGGACGGTCAACGCGTTTGATCATCTGCACAGCCTCCTCCATCGTGTTGATGAAGTTTGTCTGCATAATCGTCACCGTCTCAAGAGCGATCTTTACGTTCTTTTCAGCCGCGTAATCGCTCAGCTCCTGGAACGCCTGTACCGCAAGCTCCTCTGTCTGCGCCTTTGTGAGCTGGCTGCAGTACTGGCCTCTGATGCGTCCGATGTTGATGTTCGCTCCGAGGTGGCTTGCAAAATCGATGATTTCTTTCGTCCTGCTGACAGCCTCTTTCCTGTTTGCCTCGTCCGGGTTTGTGTAGCTTAAGCCAAGCTGTCCGAAGATCTCTCCGGTGCAGACAATTGCAACGGTCAGACCGTTCTTTTCGGCTTCGCTCTTCACGAAATCCCAGTCAAGTTCGGACGGGTTCAGAGTCATAAGCTCCACTCCGTCGTAGCCCATCTCTGCGAGAGTCTGAAAACTGTTCTCCAGCGGTCCCTGGTAAGCGGTCACAGAATCAGCAATCGCAACGTCAGGCGTCGCTACCTGATAACACAATTTCATGGTCTACTGTCTCCTTTTCAAAATTTATTCTTTCTGACAATAATTATAAGCAATTACCATGCCAACTTCAAGCGTTTTTATTTTAACGGTCATCCGACACGAACGCCCTGCGCTGCCGCGGAATTGTCCTGATATTTTCTGTTATTGCCAGTAAGACAGCGCAACAAAATGTTAAACACGCCTCGTGTTTCTTGTTTCACATTCATGTTTCACGTTTCATTTTGTTTCTCAATGAAGTTTCATTTTGTTTCACGTAAAACGCACGGCCCCTGCTGGCCATTTTACGGCCGGCAGAGGCCGGTGGGGCAAAACGAATATTAATTAGTCTTCTGCATCTTCTGCGTCTTCTACATCTTCGATCGCGATACAGCGGATCTGAGCTCCGTCAGCATTCTCAAGCGCTGTCGGCAGTCCGACGAAATCAACGATGCTGTTCTTCACACTCCAGAGATTGGTCATATACTCAATCATCAGAATATCTTTCTTCAGAAGATAGATGTGTGTCGTCAGCGTCAGATTGTGCTCATCCTCCGTGCGGAGCCTGCGGATATCATAATCCTGCGGGAAGTCAAATCCCACCACATTCGGATGAAGATCATACAGAAACTGAGCCGCGTCATCAGCGATAAACGGAGCGTTGTCCCAGTACTCATAGGACTGCCACGGTGTCTTCTGCTCCCAGCATGTCTTGACAATCACGATCTTCGGCACTTCCTGTCCTGCGGGAACAGCCTCATCAAGCGCTTTTTTAAGCATCTCCGCCGTAATCGGCGCATGCGGCTGCACATAGCTTACGTCAAGCAGCACTGCCTTGTCGACGAGGATCTCCAGCGGGAAATCATTCAGCGTCTTGCCGTCCGCGAGCTGGTGAAGCGGAGCGTCGATATGCGTGTACCAGTGTGTCTGAAGGTCAAAATGTGTTACATTGGCAGCATCTCCGTCTTTGATAGACTTTGCCGGCTCGATTTTAATCGGGCATCTCCAGTGAGGAACGATAGGTAATGTAAGGTCGCTTATCTTACGCATTATTTTGTCACCTCTCCTTTCGTAGCCATGACATAAATTTTAAGAATACCAAAAAGGATTACAAGGATCGAGCCTACCATCAGGCCAGTGTTCAGGAACCAGAGCGGATACTGCATGATCGTTGTAGCCTCGCCTGTCGAAAACTGTGTGGACAGGATCGGTGTCAGCTGGATCGCGATCAGGATATTCACTCCGATTCCGCAGAGATACTGAATGATCTTGATAATTTTGTAAGCAGGTTTCCCCGCAACACCCTTCGACTCTTCAACCAGCGTAAGGCTGATCAGATCATCTGAATAAAATGCCAGACCGGATACAACAAAGATCATCCAGATGAACAGCAGTTTCAAAAACTCGTCGGACCACGGAACAGAGATGCTAAGTACGTTTCTCGCAAATACCGCATAAGACTGAACCACAATCATCACAAAACCGACAAGGCCGAAGATAACTTCCATAACTGAGATAAATTTATTTACGATTTTCATAAATTCCCACCCTTTCTCTACTCGGCGTCAGATCCAAGCTGCTCCTGGATCATGTCAACAAGCTCTGTGCCGTACTCGTCTGTAAACAGTGACCACGTAGCCTCACCATACTCACGGAACGCGTCTCTGTCCGGCTCTTCCACAACTTCACAGCCGAAGTCTTTGATTGTCTGAAGTGCATCTGCCTGCGCCTCATCTGTCAGCTCGATCTGCTGGTCACGAGCCCAGTCTGTGGCCTCGCGGATCAGCTCCTGCTGGGACTCGCTCATTCTGTCCCAAGTAGCCTTGCTCATACCGAGAAGAAGCGGTGTGTATACAGAGTCGTTCAGTGTAATGTACGGCTGAACCTCATAGAATCTTCTGGAAACGATCTCGTGCAGCGGGTTGTCCTGCGCGTTTACAGTACCCTGCTGAAGAGCCGTATAAAGCTCGGATGCGTCGATGGATGTCGCAAGAGCTCCCATGGACTCCCAGAACTCAATCTGCACGTTGGAGGAAAGCGTTCTCATACGGATACCTTCCATATCCTCCGGAGTTTCAACCGGGCGCACGTTGTTGGTCAGCTCACGGAAACCGTTCTCAAAGAACGCGAGCCCCACGATATTACCCTCTGTCTCAAGTTTTTCAAAGATAGCCTGTACCGCCGGAGCGTCAGTCTCTGTCGCCGCGCGCGCGTCCTCCAGATCAGAAAACAGATAAGGAAGCTGGAACACGTCTACTTCCGGAACAAGGCCGGAGAAGTAGGACGTACCCGCAACGCCGATATTGATTGTATCCTGCTGAAGTCCCTGTACCATGGACGTAGCGTCGCCGAGCTGTGTGTCATAGAACGGATCTGCGTCAATCGTTCCGTTGGAATTTACATTAATATATGCCGCCATTCTCTTAATCGCCTCGCCGGCTGTCGTGTTCTCGGCAAGCGAACCCGCGAACAGTGAAATGGATATATGGTCGCCCTCTACTTCAAGATCGGAAACCGGTACTTCAAAGTCATAGTCGTCCGGGCTGGCAGCTTCGCCGCCTGTGCTGCTCCCGCAGCCCGCGAACATTACCGCTGTCATTGAAACGCATAACAAAACCGCTAATATTTTCTTTTTCATAGGTAATCCTCTCCTTCACTCTTTACTACTGAATCTCAAATTAGCCCATCAGGTTCGGAAGCAGTGTAACCATTCCCGGAACAAGGATAACAACAATTACACCAACCATAATAATGGCAAGAAGAACCGGAAGGTGCGGAACGATCTTGTGTACAGGCACTCCGCCGACGCTGGATGCCACGAACAGGTTCATACCGACCGGAGGTGTAGCAAGGCCGACGCAGAGAACAATTACCATGATAACGCCAAAATAGATCAGGTTAATTCCGTATGCTTCCGCTGTCGGGCAGAAGATCGGCGCAAAGATCAGAACTGCCGGTACGGCGTCGAGGAAACATCCCGCGATGAGAAGCACAACTACAACGCATGCCATAAACACACCGCTGCTGCTTACGTTTGTCACGAAGAATGTAGCCACATCCTGCGGAATGCCCGCACGTGTGATTGCCCATCCGAATACCTGTGTAGCCGCAACGATAAGCATGATGCCGGCCGCGCTCTTAACACCGCTGTATACAACCTTTCCGACATCTTTGATCTTGATCTCTTTGTAAACAAAGATACCGATGATCAGACAGTAGAAACATGTTACCGCAGAAGCCTCTGTCGGTGTGAAGATACCGGAATAGATACCTCCCAGGATGATAACCGGGGCAAGCAGAGCCCAGAAAGCTTTGATAAAGGATTTTCCGGCCGCCTTAGCGCTGAAAGATCCGCTTCCTGTGTAGCCTTTCTTTTTACAGAGAATGACAACACCTATAATAAGAACAACTCCAAGGAAGATTCCCGGAAGGAGACCCGCGATAAGCATATCGCTTACAGACTCGCCGGACGCTACCGCGTAAAGCACCATCAGGACGCTGGGCGGGATGATCGGTCCGAAGATACCGCCTATTGCCTGGAGCGCGCTTGCGAATCCGCCGTCATATCCCTCTTTCTTCATCTCAGGGATCATGATACCGCCGACAGCCGCCGTTGTAGCAGCTCCGGCACCTGTCATAGCCGCGAAGATCATACTCGCGATAACAGTAACAACGCCGAGACCGCCGGTTACGTGACCGATCAGTTTCTTGGCAAAATCTACGATACGGGTTGAAATACCGCCGCCCTGCATCAGGTTTCCTGCCATGATGAAGAACGGGATCGCAAGAAGCGTAAACGAATCAACACCTTTTAAGAGCTGCTGAGGAACAATAATCAGCGGCACTTCAACAAATCCTACAAGGTAAACCGCCGCCGAAATACACAGAGCATAGGCGATCGGAACACCAACAAACAATAATACAAAGAATACTATAAGCAAAATGGCTATTTCCATTTTTTTACCTCCTGATTTCGAATGTACTTTCCATCTCCTCCCGGAGTTTCCAGAGGAGGGATGAATCAGATTTATCTTCTATCATGGAATAGGTGATCATCTGGCCTTTCTTAATCGGGCAGACTGTTCTGCACCCATTCAGTAAATGTGCCGGGACAGGAGCTTCCGGGCTTTTGGAGGAAGCCGCGAGGACCTGGCCTTCCATTGTAAGGTCGTGGTCTCCGCCGAGGACCGTTCCCGCGGGAATGTCCTCCAGGGCTCTCTTCACAAGATCGTATTTCGGGAGATATTTTTCTCCTCCCGTGGTGATCCCGAGCTGTCCCATACACAGCAATGTTGTACTGACTTCTACGCCGCACAGATGGTAGGGTCTGTATATAACCGCCGTTGTCAGATCATAATTCGGTATCTGCCCTTTGGTTGTCAGGATGTAGTTTGCGTACTCATTGTCGCATTTCACGACAAGATACACCCCGCCGCCCATACCGGCTTCATCTTTTCTTCTCAGACAGGTAAAGACATTTACGTTGCCGTATTTGTCATAGATGCCTCCGTTTTCCTTCGTACAGAGAGCAACC
Organism: Ruminococcus turbiniformis; assembly: GCF_020687545.1. Lineage (GTDB taxonomy): Bacteria > Bacillota > Clostridia > Lachnospirales > Lachnospiraceae > Mediterraneibacter > Mediterraneibacter turbiniformis. The sequence continues at coordinate 243,731 of NZ_JAJEQX010000001.1, forward strand.
GGCAGCTCCGTGATCCTTAAGATCCCCTGCTCAAAGCCGGGATTCTGTACTTCAAGATCTTCGGTATTTGCCGCGATCGTCATCTCGCACAGGTCAAACGCCCCCGCAGCAGGAAGGCTTTTGAGCACCTCCGCGCGTTCTTTTATGTACTCCGCGGGATCTGCCCCCTCCGGAATCATACGGAAGTATTTCATCTTGTCGTCCGGGATCTTCACCGACATGGATTCGTGGATCGTAATACCGTCCGCCTCAACTGAGACTGTCTGGTTCTCCTCGTCCAGAACGAACTCGCCGTCTCTGGATTTTCCTGCCGATATCACCGTCAGTCCGATCAGCTTCGCCCACTCGATCATCTGGATCAGAAGACCGTGCTGGTCCCCGTCCACCGGTGAATAGAGAAGTCCTCTGTCCGCCGCTTCCTTTGCAAGCTGCGGTCCCACCGCCGAGTCAAGCTCCTTGCTCACCATCACAAGATGTTTCCCGTGATTCAAGGCTGCCATGGCATACTCTGCTCCGGCTTCCGGGTTTCCGGTGCCTTCGCATATGATGTCTATCTGAGAGATCTCAGGAATGACGCCGCAGTTGTCCGTATACAGATACAGTCCCTCCGCCAGGAGTGCCTCCGCTTCGTCCGCAGTAGAAAAATAACGAATTTTCTCCTCAGGGATTCCCGCCTTCACGAACGCCTGTCTTGCATTTTCCTTTGATATGTCGCCGACCACCGGAATCGACAGGTCTTTCACATAACTCTGCTGCGCGATCACAGCCGTTCCGAAATGTCCTGCCCCGATGTATGCCGCCGTCACTTTTTTCCCATTCGGGGATGCGGACATTTTCTTGGACCATTAATCCTCCGTTATCCCCATTTATCATGCTGCTATAAGTCCTTGGCTCTGTCGGTATTGAATTGGACTCAACCCTCCGAGGGAAAGCTTAATTCTTTTTT
>NZ_JAJEQX010000020.1 GCF_020687545.1 Ruminococcus turbiniformis
AATGCAATATGAATTGTAAATTTTACAAAAAACAGCGTGCTGAATTGTTGACGGGAACAAAGACAGACTATGTGAAAATTGATATTATATACAATATTATGTATATATATGCGGGTTTTTGCAGACAGAGGATGGATTTCCGGCGCCTGCAGGTGATGAGAATGACAGAAAATACAGGAGGATGAGAGAATGGCAGAAAAGGAGAAGAGTATTGAGGCTTTCGCTCTGGCGAGAGTCCCGAAAGAACAGCGGAAAAGCTGGATTGACATGGTGATGGTCATATGCATCCCTGCATTCCTGCTGGGAAGTATGCTTCTCGGTACATTTATGGCATTCCGGACATTCGGAGCAGAAGGGCTTACTGCAAACGAAGTGGCGGAGCCGACGATGTCCATGATAGAGGGCGTAGGACTTGCGTTCAGTTTCTTTTCCGCTTCCGCTTTTACTGCGGCTGACCTTACGCGATTTCAGAGAAACAGGAAAGATACGGTAAAGTCTGCTGCATGGGGACTGCTTCCGGCGGGTGTGATTACATGCGTGATCGGCGTTGTGCTTTCCCGGGTTGCCGGAGTGTATGATATCAGTCAGGTAATGGCAATGGTTGGACTTCCTGTACTCGGGCTGACAATCATGATACTGGCGCAGCTGACAACAAATTCCATCAATGCATATGCAGGAGGACTGGATGCGGTTATGACCTTCAACCTGCCGGACAACCGGAGAAGAGAGGCCACGTTTGTGGTCGGTGTACTGGGTGTGGTGCTTGCTGTGCTGGGGATTCTGGATTTTATCGCTGTATACCTGGACGGGATCTCATTTTTCGGCGCGCCGATTGCCGGCGTGATGATCGCAGATTACTGGATTGTCGGAAAGGGCAGGCCGGAAAGCTGGCATCCGATTGAGGGATGGAACTGGTGCGGGATTGCTGCAGCCGTCATCTCCCCTGTCATAACAAAGCTGATGGAAGCGTACCGGGAAGTGACCGGGGACGAGACACCTGCATCTGTCATGGGAGGCGGCACATACGCGAGAGCCATGGACAATGTGGTGGCATTCGGCCCGGTGTTTCCGGGAAGGGAATGTACAGAGCACCAGGCCGATGAGTGGATCTTCATCGATGACCTGAAAAAGGCAAGGGAGATCTACAGGCTTGCGATGGAAAACTGGCATGTGATTAACTTAAAAATTATAATTTTTTTTCTGCCGTCCGGCGCTTAAGCATCGCAAGACGGATCAGATACAGTATAAGCAGAAGCACCCAGGAAAAAGCCTCCGCGTAGGCGATGACCATATTTGCAAATACGGATACCGCGGCGTAGGACGCGCCGATGCGGAAGAGCAGGGATGCGATTCCCGCTGCGCTTGAGTATAAAACATCCCCCAGGCCTTCCACATAGCCGCGCACTGCGGTGGCAAGCCCGTAGATGACATAGAAGCTGGCGATCCGGAGGAAAAAGTTTTCCCCGATTGAGACAGCCTCCTCTCCGGCTCCGAACAGGGCGATCAGGCGTCCGCCGGTTGGAATGACAAGAAGGGTCAGAAGGAGGGAAACTCCGGCCATAACAATGGCGCCGGCAGAGAGAATCCGTCCGGCGCTTTTTGTCTCTCCCGCACCGTATTTCTGCGCCGTGAGGGTGGAGATTCCGGACCCCAGGTTGATGATCGGCAAAAGGACAATGGTGTCGATCCGGTATGCTGTTGTGATGGCGGCAACAGTCTGTGTACCGAAGCCGTTCATAAAGTTCTGAAGGATCAGGTTCCCGGCAGAGGTGATGTTGGACTGGATCATGGGAGGAATAGCCAGCCGGCATCCCGCAGCGAGAAGCCCGCGGTCAGAGCGTCTGAACAGTCCGTCCCTGACCCGGAAACGGAGAACCCGGTATTTCCGGATGCTGTAGCATACAAGGAAGACGGTCATGGCAGCCTGGGAGAAGACGGTTGCCATAGCTGCTCCCGCTACGCTTAAGCCCAGGAAGACAACAAAGACAATGTCGAGAGCCACATTGACCGCGGAGGAGAGAAGGACCGCGTAGAAAGGCGCCCGGCTGTCCCCGATGCCGCGCAGGGCAGCAGAGTATACATTGTACACAGCCAGGAACGGCATGCCCGCGAGGACGATGCGGAGGTAGGATTCCGCCATGGTGATGGTGTCCGGCGTTGTGCGCAGAAGCTCAAGGAGAGGGGCAGCAAGCCACATGCCAAGCGCTGACAGGACAAGGATGATTCCCCCGAGGAAGAACAGAAAGACAGCGAGAATCCGCGGAATGCGTTCCGTCTCGCCGCTTCCGTATTTCTGCGCAAAGAAGATGTTAAGTCCCAGGGTGAATCCGGTGATCGCGGTGACATAGAAATTGACCGCCGTCGTAGTTGAGCCGACAGCCGCCAGCGCAAGTTCTCCTTCGGCGTTCCCTACGATGAACGCGTCCGCCCAATTGTAGAGCTGCTGCAGAACCCCGCTTAAGATCAGCGGAAGACTGAATTTTATGAGTGTGATGATAATATTGCCGAAACTGCCGCTGTTGGCAGTGCTTTCTTTTTTTTTCGTCTGTTTTGTCTGATGAGTTGTTTTCATGGTGCCGTTTCCTCTTGCCTTAGAATCCTCTTTTGCGCTCCGGCATAGATGCGCCGGAGACATCTTTTCAGAGTATATCAGAAAACAGAGGATGATACAATGATTGTGAAATCTTTATATTTTTTCATCGGGGGTTTATTGATGGATCTCATTCGTTCCGCTAAAATAGTCATATCAGAAAAAAGAAACAGGGGACAGCGATGCCGTGTGCTCCCTGTATGGAGGATATGCGATGGAAGACAGGGAACAGAAGAAAAATGAACTTTGGCTGACGCAGGGGGCGGGCCGCGATCTGATACTTGGTCAGGCGATGGATCTGCTGGACAGTGTGCTTGACTATAAGGAGCTGATTATGGGCTATGCCTGTGCGATCAAGGAGATCAACACAAAGTTTGAGGTGCTCGATACGGAATTTGGAGTGAGATACAAGAGAAACCCGATCAGCTCGATTCACACAAGGCTGAAGAGTCAGACGAGCATACTGGAGAAGATGGCGAGACTTGGAATCCCGCCGACGAGAGAAAATATCGAGAATAATCTCAACGACATTGCCGGGGTGCGTGTGATCTGCGCGTATATTGACGATATTTACATGCTGGCGGACGCTCTGACAAGGCAGGATGACATCCGGCTGATCAAAAAGAAAGATTATATCAAAAATCCGAAACCAAACGGATACCGGAGTCTCCATCTGATCGTGAGTGTTCCGATTTTCTTTGCAGAATCGAAAAAAGAGATACGGGCAGAGGTTCAGATCCGCACGATTGCGATGGATTTCTGGGCAAGTCTTGAGCACCAGATCAAGTATAAGAAGCATGTGGATCAGGCAGAAGACGTGATCGCGCGTCTGAAGGAGTGCGCGGATGAGATCGCTCATGTGGATCAGACGATGCAGGAGATCCGCATGGAGATGGACCGGATCAAGGAAAAGCCGTCGGACATTGAGGCAGTGTATGAGAAACTGAAACGGCTCGATATCAGCCTTCTGTAGCAGGAGGCCGCCCGAAGAATGAAAAAAGAGAAGAACCAAAAAACGATGAGAGGAATCAGAGATGAAATTGAAAGGAAATTCAGAGACAGCGATGGAGTGCCGGGGCGCGATATTTGACATGGACGGACTCCTCTTTGATACGGAGAAGGTGTTCCAGCAGACGTGGCACGAGATCGCGTATGAGAGAGGGGTAACGCTCCCTGACAGCTACGCAAGAGAGATCTCCGGGACAACGGGGGAAGACTCAAGGAAGATTGTTGAAAAGTATTATAAGACAACGGACGGCCGAGCAGTGATTGAAGAGTGCAAAAGACGTGTCAGAAAGAAGCTTGAGAAAAATGTGCCGGAGAAGCCGGGCGTGGAAAATATTTTAAGACGGTTCCGGGAAAACGGAATCCGCACCGCGGTGGCGAGCAGCAGTGACAAAGAGCTGATTGAAAACAATCTGCGTGTGACGGGACTTGCGGGATATTTCGACGAGGTGGTGAGCGGAAAGGAAGTAAAACGCGGAAAGCCGGCTCCGGATATTTTCCTGCTCGCGGCGGAGCGGATCGGGTGCAGCCCTTGTGAGTGTTACGTGTTTGAGGACAGTGAAAACGGCATCCGTGCCGGAGCGGCAGCGGGATGCTTTGCCGTGATGGTGCCTGATCTTGTCACACCTTCCGATGAGGTCAGAGAGCTGTGCGGCGCAGTGTGCGAAAGTCTGGATGAGGCGGCGGAAGTGCTGATGGGAAACGGTATCTCCCGGTAGAGTGATTTTTATATGAAGGAACAGAACTTTTCTGAAATAGGGCGCTGTGTCTCCATCTTTGACAGGCTGATGAAGATGTACTACGACAGAAGTCTGTCCGGGTATGAGATCGGATGGGGACAGCAGTTTTATGTGGAATATCTCTACGAACATCCCGGCGCTTCGCCGCAGGAGATGGCGGAGGTGATCCGTGTCGACCGGGCGACGCTCACAAAAATCATCAAGAAACTGGCGGAAGTGAACTATATCAGAGTGACGGTGGATGAGAGGGACCGGCGGGTCAAACATCTCTATCTGACGGAAAAAGGAATTCCGGCTGCACAGAAGATCAAGCAGGTGCATGCCGGTTTTTATGATGTCATAAGCGGGGAAATCTCCCCGGATGAGCTGAGGCTGACCGAGAAGACGCTTAAGAAAATGGCGGACAATATCAATCAGAGAGTATGGCACAGAATGGAGGCAGATCATGGGGAACAAAAATAGTGTGCAGTTAAGCAGCAGAAAGAGAACAGTCCGGCATACATTTTGAGAAGACACAGTGCTTAAACTTTAGCATTTCCTTAACAATTGGAAGACTTGCATTTAGTTATACAAGTGTGATAATATCGTATATGATATTCTGGCTTAAGCGGAAAATCCTGCTTCGCCGGATGTTCCGCAGAGTATAAAAGGCCCGTGTTCAGGGCCTTTTAAGATATTATAATCCCGGAATGTGCCTTCCGGTACTTCCGGTGGTTAAGGCGGATTGATTTGTGGAAGTATTGACTGTACCAGAAGAGAGCGAATGATAAATGATGAAGGAAAGAATAAGAAAGCACATATTCTCACAGCCGCTGCCGGTCGGAATTGATATCGGGTCTACGACTACGAAAGTCGCAGTCCTTGATGCGTCCGATGGCAGCGTTATATTTTCTGATTACAGGAGGCATCACGCGGATCAGGTCCGGAGTGTCATCCATGTGATGAAGATGCTCGATAAGGAGTTCCCGGGCCAGAAGTTCCGCATCGCACTGACCGGCTCGGGATCCAAACCGATCGCGGAAAAACTGCACCTCCCCTTTGTACAGGAGGTGGCTGCAAACGCGGCGGCACTCAGGAGCAGATATGATACGGTAGGAAGCGCGGTCGAGCTGGGAGGACAGGACGCGAAGATGATCTTCTTCCAGACGGATAAGAAGACCGGAGCTGTCAATGTGGCCGATATGCGGATGAACGGAAGCTGCGCGGGAGGAACCGGCGCGTTTATCGATGAGATTGCCTCTGTTTTGAAAGTGCCGGTCCAGGAGTTTGACGACCTGGCGTCAAAAGGAACCTGTGTCTACGACATTTCCGGGCGGTGCGGCGTGTACGCCAAGACGGATATACAGCCCCTCTTAAATCAGGGGGTTGCGAAGGCTGACCTGGCGCTGTCCGCGTTTCATGCCATTGCGAAGCAGACGATCGGCGGTCTGGCGCAGGGGCTGGAGATTACGAAGCCGGTTGCCTTTGAGGGCGGCCCGCTGACCTTTAACCCGACGCTGATCCGGGTGTTCTCTGAGAGACTTGAACTCTCAGAGGATGAGATCCTGATCCCGGAGCATCCGGAGCTGATGGTGGCGTACGGCGCAGCGGTGTCTCTCGACGCCATGTTCGGCGGAGAGTATGAGCCTGCAGTTCCGGCAGAGCTTATAAAGGAGCTTAAAGGGGAGAAATTCCGGAAGTCGGAGAGTGAATCAAAAGGCGCCCGGCCTTTCTTTGCATCGCAGGAGGAGAGAGAGACGTTTGAAAACCGCCACCGGAAACCGGAGTCCGTGTGGAAGGAACCGAAGCCCGGCGAGGATGTCTACGCGTATCTTGGAATCGACTCGGGAAGCACGACGACGAAGTTTGTGCTGATCGATGAGCAGGAGGAAATCCTGGGATCTTTCTATGCGCCCAATGAGGGAGAGCCTTTGTATGTGGCAAAGCGCGCCCTGATCGAGATGCGCGACCGCTACCGCAGGGCAGGGGCGAAGCTTCACATTATCGCGGCGGGGACGACCGGATACGGGGAAGTGCTCTTCGGCAAGGCGTTCCAGGCGGAATACCACACGGTGGAGACAGTGGCCCATGCGCGCGCGGCGGGGAAATACGTCAAAGGGGCGACTTTTATCCTGGACATCGGCGGTCAGGATATGAAGGCAATGTGGCTCAAAGACGGCATCATCACGAACATTCTCGTAAACGAGGCGTGCTCCTCCGGATGCGGTTCTTTCCTTGAGAACTTTGCCTCATCGCTGAACATCCCGGCAAAGGAGATCGCGGACGCGGCGTTTGTGTCAGAGCACCCGGCGGTTCTCGGCAGCCGCTGCACGGTGTTTATGAACAGCAGCATTATCACAGAGCAGAGAAACGGAAGAAAGGCCGAGGATATCATGGCCGGCCTGTGCCGTTCGATTATAGAAAATGTGTTTACGAAAGTGATCCGTCTGTCCAATCTGGACTCTCTGGGGGACCGGATTGTCGTGCAGGGCGGTACATTTGAGAACAATGCGGTACTGCGCGCCATGGAAGAGTACACCGGGCGGGAAGTGATCCGCGCTCCATATCCGGGGCTGATGGGTGCCATCGGTGTGGCTCTGATCGCAAAGGAGCGCCACATGGCAGAGCCTGAGAGGCAGACTTTTATCCGGCTGGATGATCTGGATGACTTCTCCTATACTCAGGAGGCAAATTCGCCGTGCCCGTTCTGTACGAACCACTGTAAGAGAACGATCCTGAAATTCTCCAACGGAAGCTCGTGGATTACGAACAACCGCTGCGAGAGAGGAGAGGTTCTGGGCGACCCGGGCGATTCCGAGGTGAGGAAGCAGGTAAAAGACAGGGTGCAGAAAGCGGGCTCCGTGCCGAATCTGTTCCGGGTAAGGGAGAAGCTCCTTTTCAGCAGATACGAATATCCCGAGCCGAAGACCAGACAGGGAATCACCGTCGGTATCCCGCGTGTTCTCTATTTCTGGGAGACGATGCCGTTCTGGGGAACCTTTTTAAGGGCGCTTGGCTTCGATGTGAAACTGTCGGATTCCAGCACGAGAAAAATCTACGAGAGCGGACTCTCGGCTGTCACTTCGGATACGGTATGCTTCCCGGCAAAGCTTGTCCACGGACATCTGCGCAACCTGGCGGAAAAAGGGGTAGACCGGATTTTCATGCCGGTTGTCACGACAGTGCCTTCCGAGAACACGGAAGAGACGAGCCAGTCCATGTGCGCCGTGGTCAAAGGATATCCGCTTGTGGTCGGAAATTCTGACAACCCGGAGAAACTCTGGGGTATTCCGTACGACAATCCGGTGTTCCACTGGTTTACGCCTCAGGATCAGAAAAACCAGCTCGTGCGGTATATGAAAGAGAAGTTCGGCATTCCTGAGGAGGAGACGCTTGCAGCGGTTGAGGCCGGAAACCGTGCGCAGGAGAAGTTCCGCACAGAGCTTAAGAAAAAAGGCGGGGAAGTGCTTAAAGAGGTGCAGGAGAACGGCAAATTCGCCGTCGTTCTCGCATCCAGACCGTATCAGAACGACACCCTTGTGAACCATGAACTGCCTGAGATGTTCACCGGCATGGGAATCCCGGTGCTCACAGCAGACTCTATCCCGGGAACGGAGGAGATTGACTTAAGCAGAAGCCGCCTGGATGTTGTGAACAACTTCCACGCAAGAATGCTTTCATCCGCTGTGATGGCCGCGCAGACGGGCCATCTCGAGTATGTACAGATCGTAAGCTTCGGCTGCGGCCACGACGCGTACCTCTCCGATGAGATCATCCGTATGATGCATGAGATTTCCGGAAAGACGCCGCTGATTCTGAAAGTGGACGAGAGTGATATTCAGGGGCCGCTGCGCATCCGTGTCCGCTCGTTCCTCGAGACGGTGGCCATGCGGAGGGAACGAAAGGCTCTGGATGAGCCGAAATCTCTGCCGGATCCGTATCAGGTGAAATACGAAAAGGCAGACCGGCAGGAGAGGACCGTACTTGTGCCGAATACGTCCCACGCGTTCTGCCGTGTGCTCTCCGCTGTGTTCAACAGCCAGGGCGTGCGCGCGGTGCCGCTTGATATCGGGCGCGAAGAGGCGATCCGGATGGGAAAACGGTATGTACATAACGACATCTGCTTCCCGGCCCAGATTGTAATCGGGGAGACGCTCGCCGCGTTAAACAGTGGAAAATATGATTTGAAAAACACAGCCATCGGTATGGCGAAATATATCGGCGACTGCCGTCTGACACACTACGGAGCGCTTCTGAGAAAGGCGCTTGACGACGCAGGGTACAAGGACGTACCGATCCTGACAAACGACGACGTGGATTACCATGATATTCACCCGGGATTCCGCTTAAGCCTTCTGTCGTCCGCGCGGATTGCGGCTGCTCTTCCGATGATGGATGTGCTGGAGGAACTGCTGCGGAAGATCCGCCCGTATGAGCTTGAGGAGGGCAGTGCTCAGAGAGCCTTTGACGAGGCCCTCGATGAGCTTGTAAACGGACTTGAAAAGCACGGGATCAGAGGCGCCGTAAGAGGATTCAAGCGCGGCATTGAGATTATGAAGACGGTGAAATATGACCGCTCCAGTCCGAGACCGGGCGTCCTGATCGTGGGAGAATACCTGCTGAACTTCCATCCGGGGGCAAACCACGACATTGAGGAGTACCTGGAGAAGAACGGCTTCGAGATTATTGAGGCGAGAATGACGGACGTAATCCAGAAGACATACTTCTATCAGGACAGTCAGATTCGGGATTACAGGGTGGACAGACCGTTTACAAAGAAGGTATGGTTCAGGACAGCTGATACGATCTTTGAGATCGCGCACAGCCTGACAGACAGAATCGCGTCCGCACATCCGCTCTATGAGAGAGCATGCCGGATTCAGGAGCTGGCCAAAGAGAGCGATCCGATCATTCCGCGTACGTTTGACGCGGGAGAGGGAATCCTGATTCCGGGAGAGATTCTGCACCATGCGAAAAAGGGCTGCAGGGCTTTTGTCATCCTTCAGCCGTTCGGATGCCTGCCGAACCATGTGGTCGGAAGAGGAATCTCGAAGAAGCTGAAAGAAAAATACCCGGATGCACAGATCCTGCCGCTTGACTATGATCCGGATGTGAGCTTTGCGAATATTGAGAACCGCCTTCAGATGCTCGTCATGAATATCAAAGGGCAGAAAGCGCAGAGCAGTACAGACAACAACAGCAGCGCAGAAGCGCGTATCATGGAAGAAACGCGAGAAACGGCAGAAGAGAGCGCTGCAGAGAATCCGCAGAAAGCTGCTGTGCAGGAGCAGAACTGGCAGGCGGCTCACAGGAGGAAGAAGAGCCGGGGAAGAACAAAAGCCGACAGAACCCACGTCAGAACGCATACGGAGCGGGCCGGCGCGGCGGACACGGCCGAAGAGGAAGATCAGATCGAACAGAAGGAACAGAGAGGAGCATAGGCGATGAAACTTGGAATAATACGCTGCATGCAGACAGAAGATTACTGTCCGGGAACCGGAGATTTCAGGGCGGTGAGTGAGAGAAGAGGCGCGTTTGCTTCCGTAAATCCCGAAGAGGAGATCGAGATTATCGGGTTTATCAACTGCGGGGGCTGCCCGGGAAAGAAGGCAGTGCTGCGGGCGAGGGAGCTGAAGAAGAGAGGGGCGGACACGATCGCGTTCGCATCCTGCATCCAGAAGGGAACTCCCATCGGATACGCCTGCCCGTTTGCGAGAAAGATGAAAGAGATCGTGCAGATCGAAGTGGGGGATTCCATTAGAATCCTGGATTACACCCACGACTGATCCCATGTCCGCGGACGGATCAGAGAGAACCAGAAACAAGAAAAGAGGGAGCTGTTCCGGCACTGCTGCTATGCTCAGCCGCAGTGAGGAACAGCTCTCTTTTTCTTTATGCACCGGAGACAGTCCAAAGGCGGAACTGCGAAAAAAATGAATTGACTTGCTGTGAATTTGTACTATAATAACATATAGTTACTAAAAGTAATTACCTTAAATAATTATTTCCATCCCGAAGCTGAAGCATATTCAGAGCAGCACAGAAGCGAAGTGTGTCACGGAATCAAAGCGTGTCACAGGCTCAGAACAGCACCGGACGGGAAAGATAGGAGGAATCAGATTTGGAATTGATATATATGAAAAAATTTCTGGACGCCTGCCATCAGGCGAAGCGGATTACAGAGCTGATGCCGAAACTTCCGGAGAGGATGACGCCCCGCCATATCCATGTGATTGACGCGCTCTTTCAGCTGGAGCAGAAGGAGGACAGTGTAAAGGTCAGCGATGTGAGCGGTTTTCTGGGAGTTACACGGCCAAGCATTACAAAGCTTTTAAATGAGCTGGAGAGTCTGGGCGCGGTGGAGAAGATTCCGGATGAGGCGGACAGGAGAGTGACCCTGATCCGGCTCACGGAAAAAGGAAAGAAATACTATAACTTCTACGTGGAGGAATATCAGGGCTGGCTTCTCAAACAGCTGGGAGAGGCGGACACGGAGGAGTTTATGACAACGGTAAATACGATTGCCCGGGTGTATAAAATCGTGAGCGATCAGAAGACGGCTCCCGTCTTCCCGGGGGAAGAGTGAGAGAGAAACGGCTCGGACTGATGATGGGAATCGCCTCCCTGATTACCGCGATGGCGCCGGCGGTGGGGCCCTCTGTCGGAGGAATGATTGTGAGCAGGTTCGGGTGGAGGATGGACGAGCGCGCCGGTTCTCATCCTGTTTTTCGCAAGCCTTCTGTCAATCGTCATTTTCTGCCGGCGCAGCATGCGCGCGGATGCACCGCTGATTGATCTGAGTGTGTTTACATACAGGCCGTTTACGTTCAGTGTTCTCGTGATTGTGCTGATCCAGTTTGTCTGCCTGGGGCTTGGGTTCCTGATTCCGAACTATGCCCAGCTCGTCAACTCACAGGACGCCTTCCTTGCAGGAAGCCTCCTTCTGCCGGGATGTCTGGCCGGTGCGGTGCTCTCTCCGGTAAGCGGGAGACTGCTTGACCGGTTCGGAGCGGAAAAGCCCATTCTGTCCGGCAACCTGTGCGTCATCGTGTCGCTGTGCTGCTTCAGTATTTTCGCCGGAAGCCTGACCGCGGCAGTGGGGACAGCGGTTGTATCCACCATCGTAGCCTCCGCCCAGACGGCGATGCCGGATCAGCTGGCAGAGGCCACAAGGCAGGGCAGTACTCATGCGTTCTGGCTGCTTTTTGCACTTTCCATCGTGATGATCCTCTGCTCGGCAGGAGCGTTTCTGACGGCGCGGCGCCAGTCCGCAAGCTGAAAAGAAAAACCGAAAAGAAAAATTGAGAAGAGGCTGCCGCACGAATCGCCATGCTCCCTGGGAGCATATCACCCTTTTGGGGAGACAATGATTTCGTGCAGCAGCCTCTTCAATTTCAGGCGTCTATCTGTTTTCCAGTTCTTCGGCCTTCTGATAATATTCTTTTCTTACATCTTCCGGTACAAGACTTCCGCCGGTTGCCCAGACGATCTGAGCCGCGTTTTCCATATGGGAAGCGAGACCGTGAGCCTTCAGGTACTCTGCGGTTTCCGGCGCGCCTGCCAGACGGGCAGGCCCTTCAAAGGCAGCGCAGGAGCTGGGCTCGATGAAGATATTCTCCGTATCCATGAGCAGCTTCATGTAGCGGTACAGCTTTTCATCGCGGATTGTAAATTCTCCCGAGAGCATGTGCCGGATCGTCTTTCCGACGAACTTTGACGGGCGTCCGACCGCGAGACCATCGGCCTCTGTCTTTCCGCTCAGCCCGATATCCTGCACCGAGATCTGATTGTGCAGTCCCGAGATCATTCCAAGTGCCATACAGCAGGCTTCTGTGGGCTCTACGAAGAAGACGTGAACGCAGTCTCCGTATACCTGTTTAAGCCCGAAGGTGATTCCGCCGGGAGCGCCGCCCACACCGCACGGGATATAGACGATAAGCGGATGTTCGCGGTCCACGGTGATCCCCTGTGTATCCAGCTGATGTTTCAGCCTGTTTGCAGCGACGGCGTATCCCAGAAAGAGGTTTTTTGAGTTTTCGTCATCTACAAAATAGCTGTCAGGTTTTCCGACTGCAAGGTCCCGGCCTTCCTTCACCGCTTTTCCGTAGTCTCCCGAATACTCAATTACATGGACTCCTTTGGAGCGGAGCAGATCCTTTTTCCACTGCTTCGCGTCAGCGGACATATGTACATACACGTCGAATCCCAGAGCCGCGCTGATGATCCCGATAGACAGTCCGAGGTTTCCCGTGGAGCCTACATGGATGGAATGGCCGGAAAAAAAGCGTCTTATCTCAGGATCGGCAAATTTTGTATAATTGTCTTCTTTTGTAATCAGCCCATGAGTCAGGGCAAGCTCCTCAGCGAAAGTAAGAATCTCATAGATGCCGCCTCTCGCCTTCACAGAGCCGGCAACAGCCAGGTTGCTGTCCATTTTCAGGAACAGCCGTCCTTTAATGCCGGAGTCAAGCCGGAGATTCAGGGCGTCTTTCATGGCAGAGATTTCCCGGAGAGGGGACTCAATCAGACCGCCTGTTTTTTCAGTTTCCGGAAAACATGCCTGTATAAAAGGAGCGAACCGTGTCAGACGGGCCTCCGCCTCGGCAATCTCCTCCGCTGAGACGGAGACTCCTTCCATGGAGGCGGGAAAACCGGTCAGTTCCGGGTTGACCCAGACAACCTCTTTTCCGGCAGCCATCTCTCCGATTAAGGGATGATTTTTTATCAGTTCTTCCAAGTTCATACTGGTGTCCTCTCTTCAATGCATATTCTGATGCTTTTTTGTAATTTTTATCGCCCGCAGCACATGTGCCGCGGACGATTCTCTCGACTCTTGGGTCAGCTGTATTTATCAGTCCATAATTCGCCGGATATATTCTTTTGAATATTTCCAGAGTTCATCCTGCAGTTCCCAACCGTCGTAGCCGTGTCCCGCGCCTTCGACCAGATGTCTCTCTGATCCCGGGAGAACTTTCAGATAGTTTTCCGAATTGACCGGAAGTACATCTGTGTCTGCGGAACCATGGATAAAATAGACGGGCTTTTCAAATCCTTCGAGGGGCTTCAATGTATTCAGCTCTTCGTTCTGGAGATCAAGGAAAAATTCTTTTCCCACGCGGTCCCCCATGAAGTCCACGTCGTGTCCGCTCATGCCAAGCTCAAACCTCTCATCGCCGAGCAGGTGGCGGAAACACTCATATGCATTGCTGCACGGGCTCCAGAAAAGGATGCCGTTCAGCGGAACTTCGCGGCAGCAAACGGCAGTTTCCAGACCGCCCATGCTGTACGCAAGAACCATCATTTTCTCCGGTTTCAGCTCATCCTGTGTCCAGTGGAGCACCTTTTTGTAGTCCTCGATTTCACCGGAGATGGTCATGTAGGTCCAGTCGCCTTCGCTGTCGCCGGCACCGGCGCAGTCAAAGCGGACAATGGTGTATCCCTCTTCAATGAGATCATGTCCCAGATTGACCATAATCCGGTGCGGAGTGATTTTATTTCCGCAGAAGCCGTGTTTGTAAAGGATCACTTTCTTTCCTCTGAGCTCAGGGCTTTTGTATTCCACAAGGCAGACCATGTCTTTCCCGCGGCTGTTTATCACTTTTGCTTCAATCATTTTGAATTCTCCCTTCTTTGCAGTCCTTCCTGTTCAGTCGTCATGTATCAGTCTTTCGGCATTTCCTTTACCGGCTTGCCGTCCGGACCTTCATAGATCCGTCCCCATCCGGTCAGAACTGCGATGAACATAACAACCCAGAGGATGCACGGATAGAAGCAGGTCAGAAGGAAATCATTGGGTGAGAGAATTTCAATATAGGATGCATCTGCTGCAAGTGTTCTGATGCAGCCGAGAAGGAGCAGTACGGAACCTCCGAACGGCATGCACGCGTTGAAGGAGTCGCATGCCACAGCGAGGAAGTTCGCTCTTCTGTACGGATGCAGTTTCGCCTTCTGTCCAAGCGCGTTGACAAGAGGAGAAGCACAGATGTTCGGGATCGTGTTGATCGCGCTGATCAGCACCGAGAACGCGGTGGAGAACAGGAAGATCAGAAGCTCTGCGCCTCTTGTTGTGCGGATGTTTCTGGAAAGTTTGTCAACAAGTTCTCCCATGTAGCCGCTCTTGATGAGAAGATTTCCCATTGAGACAACTACCATCAGAAGGATACATACGTTGAGCATTCCGGCTACGCCTGAAGGAAGTGCTCCTGCGGCAACTCCGTCCTCGATCCGGAACAGGTCGCTGAAGCCGAACAGTCCGCTGCCGAGTCCTACGATTACTGCCACGATAATTCCGACCGGAAGAGTGACGAAAAGGTTATTTCCCATAACTGCCATGCCGATGACGATCACAGTCGGGATCATCATTAACAGTCCGGCAGGATTCTGGTGGGATGCCACCAGGCTGTCAGCGACAGATGCATCCAGTGAGGAACCGCCGCTTGCTCCGCCGAAAATAAAGAACAGAACGGCAGAGACCAGGAAAGCGGGAATTACATATTTGGAACGGTCTTTTACCGCGCCGCCGATCTCAGCGCTTCCTTTTTTCTTTGTGTAGAGCTGTCCTGTGGTGGAGACGATCGTTGTGTCAGATACGGGAGCAATGTTATCGCCGAAGATGGCTCCGGAGATAATGGCACCGCCCAGAACAGCCGGGTCGCATCCCATAATAACGCCTACCGGATACAGAATCGGAGTCATCGCCGCCACCGTACCGAATGCAGCTCCCGTTGCGAGAGCGAATGCTGCGGAGAACAAAAACGCAGCCACACAGAATGCCGATCCTGAGAGATGGAGTTTTACAGAAAGCCATACAAGTCCTTCTACAAGCTGTCCTTCTCTTAAGATTGTTCCGTAGATACCTACAACGAGCCAGATCAGCACTGCTGTCATGGCCATCTTATCACCGAGACCGTCCAGTACGAAATCCCAGTACTTGTCTTTGTTTTTGCAGAACAGCATGCCGACAATCAGGCCGATCACACCGGCTGCAATCATCATGTTCAGGTCTGCCGCGTTCGCAAATGACAGACCGATCGTAATGACGATAAACACAATAAACGGGAGCAACGAGACTCCGTTTCCCCCTATAAATTCAAGTTTCTTTTCACTGTCCATAGTTCATTCCTCCTGCTATGTAAGGTGTTTTTTCTCTGAGGCAAAAGGGCCGGCTCTTTTCTGTCTGATCTTTTGCCTGCAGAGAGTTACCAGCTGTTAAGTACATTTTAACAAATGTTCAGTGAAAGTCAATATAAATTGTTAAATATTAATAAAAAATATTTAGAAATAATGAACGGTATTGATGAATAGTATCAGAAACAGGGCGGTGTTACCGCAAAGACTACTTTGACCGGTCTGTCAGTGCCGTTTACCCATCTGTGGGCGCTGAGCGCGGGAATGCGGATGCTGTCTCCGGCCTCCAGCTGTTCTTCCCTCGTTCCCACAAAAATCGTTACCGCGCCCTCCACCACGTATGCAACCTCCTCGCCCTCGTGTTCATGAGGCTTGTCGGCAGAAGCGGAATGGGACGGGATTTCCATCAGGCAGAACTCAATTGATCCGTTTGTATCCGGCGTGAGCAGCTGGTAGAACACCTCTTCACCGGGAGCCCCGATTATTTTGCACTGCCCTTTTCGCACGATCATTTTTTCCGGAAGAGTGTCGTCCTGAAAAAATTTGAACATGGGTACTTCCAGAGCGCGGGCGATCTCTTTGAGCGTATTGATGGACGGGTTTACAACATTATTTTCAATCTGGCTCAACATAGACGGCGTCATGTCGGCCTTTAAGGCAAGCTGCCTGAGACTTAATTTTCTCTGCTGGCGAAATTCCTGAACTTTTACCCCAACGTTAATATCCTGCATAATAAATCAACCTTTCTAAAACTTTCCCCTTTCTAATTATAACAGGTTATGAGACGGCTGCAAGAAATTCTTGTGAGGAAAGAAAAAAACGCTGGTTTTGTGAAAAAAGTATAAAAAAACTGTGGAACAGACAATTTAACCTTGACTTATTTGTGCATATATACTAGCATATCGTTTAGTTAACTAACTAATAAAACAGGAGGAAGCACTATGAACTGTAAGATAGACGGACTTCCGGCCCTCGGTCTGATGGGTGTCGTTACGCACCGTGTCATGAACCGGGCAAAAGCGATGTACCAGGAGTTCGACATGAATGGAATCCAGGCCAGCATCCTGTTTTCCCTGAACAGGGAAGACGCTCTTTCCCAGAAGGAGCTTGCGGCCTATCTGCATGTGACCCCGCCTTCGATCACATCAGCCATACAGAAGATGGAGAGGGAGGGGTATCTGACCCGGCATACTGACACTGCGGACTTAAGAGTGATGCGCCTGTCGCTTACCGGGAAGGGAAAGGAATGCATCCGGAGTGTGAAGAAGGTGGCAGAAGACATGGAAGAGCTGATGTTTTCGGACATCGATGATAAGGAAAAGCAGACGTTTAAAAATGTTCTTCTGAAAATAAATGACAATCTGGAAAAAGACGCAAAAGAAAGGAAAGACAGACTATGAAGAATTTATTCAGATACGCGGCAGAACACTGGAAAGCCCTGATTGCGATCGTTGTTGTCCTGTTTGTTCAGGCGTACTGTGATTTATCTCTTCCTGCCTACACGTCGGACATTGTCAACGTAGGAATCCAGCAGGGCGGAATCGAGGATCAGATTCCGGAGGCGATTTCGGTCAGCGAGATGGAACGCCTTCTTTTATTTGTACCCGGAGAGGATCAGGAGACGGTGCTTGACGCCTACACGGAGGATGACAGCACGTATGATACAGAGGCCTATGTGCTGAAAAGTTCTGTGTCGGAGGAGGAGACAGAGGAGCTTGGCGGTATTCTTGCCGTTCCGATGATGCTGACTGCGGGATTTGAGTCGGGAAGCAACATGACGGTGCAGATTGAAGAGCAGTTAAAAGCGGCGCTCCCCGAACAGATGGTTTCGGCTGATATGACGGTATTCGACATTATGGCGATGCTCCCCGATGAGCAGAGGGAGGCGCTTGTTCAGGAGATGGAGAGCCAGATGGAAGACATTCCGGATACAATTCTGGATCAGGCGGCAGTCAGCTATGTAGGCGGAGTCTACGAGGCGCTGGGGATGGATATGGATGAAATCCAGCTCTCCTACCTGGGGATAACCGGTCTTAAGATGGCAGGACTTGCGTTCCTCGGAATGGCGGCCAGCATTCTCGTCGGATTCATGGCGTCCCGGGTGGGCGCTGCCACAGGACGCGACTTGAGAGGCAGAGTGTTCCGGAAGGTTGTAGGATTTTCCAACAATGAGTTTGACCACTTTTCCACGGCCTCGCTCATCACAAGAAGCACGAACGATATCCAGCAGATCCAGCTCATTATCGTTATGCTTCTGCGAATCGTGCTGTACGCGCCGATTCTGGCAATCGGAGGAATCTTCCAGGTGTTCCAGACAAACGTGTCCATGTCCTGGATCATCGCTCTCGCGGTTGTGCTGATCGCCCTCGTGATTCTTGTACTCTTCCTTGTGGTGATGCCGAAGTTCAGGATTCTCCAGAGCCTTGTTGACAGGGTCAACCTTGTTATGAGGGAGATCCTTACCGGACTGTCCGTTATCCGTGCCTTCAGCACGCAGAAGCACGAGGAGGAGCGCTTTGACGATGCGAACAGAGAGCTCACGAAAGCGAACCTTTTTGTCAACCGCGCCATGACGTTTATGATGCCGGTTATGATGCTTGTCATGAACGGAATCTCCGTGCTCATCATGTGGACCGGAGCCCACGGCATCGACAACGGCCAGATGCAGGTCGGAGACATGATGGCGTTTATCCAGTACACAATGCAGATCATCATGGGATTTTTAATGCTCTGCATGCTGTCCATCATGCTGCCGAGAGCAGCGGTGGCTGCAGACCGTGTGGAGGAAGTGCTCTCAAGCAGAACAGTGATCCACGACCCGAAAGAGTCGGAATCCGAGTCGTTCTCCGACTCCGAGAAGGGGATGCTTGTATTTGACCATGTTTCCTTCCGGTATCCGGGAGCAGATGAAAATGTGCTCCACGACATTTCGTTTACGGCGAAACCGGGAGAGACGACCGCGATCATCGGCAGCACCGGAAGCGGTAAGTCTACGCTCCTCAACCTGATTCCCAGGTTCTACGATGTGACAGAGGGAAAGATCACGCTCGGCGGAGCAGATATCCGGAACATCACACAGCACGAGCTCAGAGAAAAGCTCGGGTATGTTCCCCAGAAGGGAATTCTCTTTTCCGGTGATATCGCCTCCAATATCATGTTCGGCAACCCGGACGGCGGGAAGGCCGAGATGATCGAGGCGGCGGAGATCGCCCAGGCGACAGAGTTCATCGAAAACAAGCCGGACGGGTATGAGAGTCCGATCTCACAGGGAGGCTCCAACGTCTCCGGAGGACAGAAGCAGAGGCTGTCCATCGCCAGGGCGATTGCGAAGCATCCGGAAGTGTTCCTCTTTGACGACAGCTTTTCCGCGCTTGACTTCAAGACCGATGTGACGCTCAGAAAAGCCCTTAAGAAGCGGACAAAGGACAGTACGGTGCTGATCGTGGCCCAGAGAATCAGTACGATTATGAACGCAGAGCAGATTATTGTTCTGGACGACGGAAAGATCGCCGGAATTGGCACCCACAGAGAACTCCTTGAGAACTGTGAGGTCTACCGTCAGATCGCAGCTTCCCAGCTCTCGGAGGCGGAGTTAAATGCCGGAGCAGGCGCGCCGGATCAGAGAAACGGGCAGGAAGCGGGAGCGCCTGAGCAGGAAATGGAAAAGGAGGTGCGTTCCAATGCCTAGAAGAGGCGGTATGCACGGCAATATGTCGGGCGAGAAGGCAAAAGATTTCAAAGGGACAATACGGAAACTGTTCCATTATATGGGCGCCTTCAAGGTACACATGGCATTTGTTGCGGTGTTCGCGGTATGCGGAACCGTGTTCAACATTGTAGGGCCGAAGATTTTGGGGCAGGCGACGACAGAGATTTTCAACGGACTTGTGAGCAAGGTGTCCGGCGGAAGCGGGATGGATTTCGGAAAGATCGGCCAGATCCTTCTCACGACGCTGGCGCTGTACGTGATCAGCGCACTGTGCTCCTTCATCCAGGGAATTATTATGACGGGAGTCTCCCAGAAGACGACATACCGGATGCGAAAGGAGATCTCAGAGAAGATCAGCCGCATGCCAATGAATTATTTTGACACAAAGCCCGTGGGAGAAGTCCTTTCCCGCGTGACAAACGATGTGGATACGCTCGGACAGAGCCTGAACCAGAGCGCGACTCAGATGATCACTTCTGTTACAACGATCATCGGTGTGCTTGTCATGATGCTCTCTATCAGCCCGTTGATGACGCTGGTGGCCATACTGATTCTGCCGATTTCCGTCATCCTGATTTCCTTTGTGATGAAGCACTCTCAGAAATATTTCCGCGGACAGCAGGAATATCTGGGAAATGTAAACGGACAGGTGGAGGAGATCTACAGCGGCCACAACATTATCAAGGCGTTCAACAAAGAGGAGGACGTGATCGGACGGTTCAATGAGACCAACGACCGGCTCTATGACTCGGCGTGGAAGTCACAGTTCTTCTCCGGAATGATGATGCCTGTGATGCAGTTTATCGGAAACCTGGGTTATGTCGCAGTGGCGATTCTGGGAGGATTCCTTACGATCCGCAACGTGATTGAAGTGGGAGATATCCAGTCCTTTATCCAGTATGTGAGAAACTTTACCCAGCCGATCCAGCAGATGGCACAGGTGACGAACATGCTGCAGCTTACTGCGGCGGCTTCGGAGAGGGTGTTTGAGTTCCTGGATGAGGAGGAAGAGGACCAGACGGTTCCCAATCCGGTATCCGTGGAAGGACTTCAGGGCAATGTGGAGTTCGATCATGTACATTTCGGATACAACCCGGATAAGATCATTATCAACGACTTCTCCGCACAGGTGAAGGAGGGACAGAAGATCGCCATCGTAGGGCCCACCGGAGCCGGAAAGACAACGATGATCAAACTGCTCATGCGGTTCTATGATGTGAACAGCGGATCGATCCGGATCGACGGGCATGACGTCCGCGACTTCAACAGAAGCGAACTGCGGGAGATGTTCGGAATGGTGCTTCAGGACACATGGCTGTTCCACGGCTCCATTATGGAGAACATCCGCTACGGC
Organism: Ruminococcus turbiniformis; assembly: GCF_020687545.1. Classification (GTDB taxonomy): domain Bacteria; phylum Bacillota; class Clostridia; order Lachnospirales; family Lachnospiraceae; genus Mediterraneibacter; species Mediterraneibacter turbiniformis. Next base: position 20,505 of record NZ_JAJEQX010000020.1, read on the forward strand.
CGGCTTGACGCCACGGATGAGGAAGTCATTGAGGCCGCAAAGGCAGCTCATGTACACCGGTTTGTCCAGACCCTTCCGGGAGGCTATAACATGGAATTAAATGAGGAGGCGAGCAACGTCTCCCAGGGACAGAAACAGCTTCTCACGATCGCGAGGGCGATTCTGGCGGATCCGAAGATTCTTATTCTGGACGAAGCGACGAGCTCGGTGGATACGAGAACCGAGGTGCTCATTCAGAAAGCGATGGATAACCTGATGAAGGGCAGAACAAGTTTTGTCATCGCCCACAGGCTTTCCACGATCCGCGACGCGGACCTGATCCTTGTCATGAAAGACGGCGATATCGTGGAGCAGGGTACCCATGAGGAACTGCTCGCGCGCGGCGGCTTCTACGCGGATCTGTACAACAGTCAGTTCGAGTCGGCGGAGATGGCAGGATAGATATAGTTATTATAGAAGGAAGCGAACTTTTTAAAAGGAGGGTTCGCTTCCTTCTTTGTACAGGCGACGCTTATAAGCCCGGGCTTACCCGGGAACCTGGCGGCCGCTCGCCTTCCCTGTTGGCAAAGTCCTGCCCTGCTGGTATAATGGAAATGCTCAGCGTCAGTGTAAGAGGACAATACGGTCGCTGAAAGGACCAAAATCAGAACCTTGGGAGGGGATTATGGCAGAGAAGACAGCAGGAAAGAGAAAGAAAAAGCGAAGTTCCAAAAAAACGGTGAGAAACATTCTGATTATGGTACTGGCTGTGGCAGCGGGAGGGGCAGCAGGCTATGGCTTTGCCGCATATGCAGATCTTAATATAGAAGGAGGACTGACGTTTCACGGGTTTCTCCTGTGGATTCTGTATCTGATTATCGCCTTTTACACCGCGTTTTTCCTTCAGACGGTATTCCATGAGGGCGGGCATATGATCTTCGGCCTTCTGACCGGATACCGCTTTTCCTCCTTCCGGATCGGGAGCTTTATGTGGATTATGCAGGATGGAAAACTTCGTTTCCGGAGACTTTCTCTTTCCGGAACCGGAGGGCAGTGCATTATGGAGCCGCCGGATATGAAAGACGGGACGCTCCCCTATGTGCTGTACAATGCGGGAGGAGTCATACTGAATCTGCTCACGGGAGCGGCCGCGCTTGCGGGATGCCTGATGGCGGACGGCCTCTGGTATCTTAGCCTTTTTTTCGGGACAGTTGCCATGGCCGGGGCATGGCTTGCGCTCGTAAACGGGATCCCGCTAAAGCTTGAGATGGTGTACAACGACGGGCGCAATATTGTGGAGATCGGAAAAAGCAGAGATGCAGCCTACGGATTCTGGCTTCAGCTTAAGATGGCGAAGCTTCAGGCCGAGGGCGTCCGGGTAAAGGATATGCCGGATGAGTGGTTTTTCATGCCGGAGCCGGAGCGGATGCAGAACAGCATGACTGTGTCCGTGGGAGTGTCGGCTGCGGGGAAAATGATGGATGAGCATGATTTTTCCGCGGCGGCGGAAGCCATTGATGTGCTGCTTGGTCTGGAGAGCGGCGTCACAGGACTGATGCGCGCCATGCTGACCGGAGATAGAATCTACTGCGAGCTGCTTGGCGATCAGAAGAAAGAGATCCTCGGACTGTGGAAGGAACCCTGGCAGCAGAAGGTGATGAAGCAGATGAAAAACTATCTGTCTGTGATCCGGACAGCGTATGCATATGCGCTTCTGTGCGAGGAAGATCTGTCCCGCGCGGATAAGCTGAAGCAGGAGTTTGACCGGAGGGCAAAAAGCTGGCCGTATCCTGCGGATGCCCGGTCTGAGCGGGAGCTTATGGAGCTGGCCGGACAGCGGGCAGATGGCGCAGAAAAGACAGTGTCAGAGGGCGCAAAAGGGAACTTGTAACCGGAGAGAACTTCCGCTATAATGAACTAAGGCAGCCGGGTACGGCACTACAACATTTTCGGAAGAGGTAGAGAGATGGGATTCACGCATTTTGATGAGAACGGAAAAGCCCTTATGGTCGATGTGACCGGGAAAAACGAGACTGTCCGGGAGGCGACGGCGGCGGGAAAAATTTTTGTAAGCCGCGAAGTGTTTGACGCTGTGAGGGCAGGACGTGTCGGAAAAGGGGATGTGCTCGGAGTGGCCACGACCGCGGGTATCATGGGCGCAAAGCGGACTTCGGACCTGATCCCCATGTGCCACATTCTCCCGATTACGAACTGCAGGGTGAATTTTGAAATGGATGAAGAAGAGTGTTCCATCCACTGCACATGTACCGTGAAAGTGACCGGAAAGACCGGGGTTGAGATGGAGGCGCTCACAGGAGTCAGCGTAGCGCTTCTCACGGTTTACGATATGTGCAAGGCAATCGACAAGTCGATGGAGATCGGGGAGATCTATCTGGTGAAGAAGACCGGGGGAAAGAGCGGGACAGTAGAAAACCGGCCCCGCGCTCTCAGAAACGGGAAAAGAGAACTGGATATACTCTGATGAATTTAAGGAAGATTCGTATGAGGTTTTTAAGGAAACTTAGAATTTTGCCGATGCTGCTTTGCGTGTTATGCTTTCTGGCGGGCTGCGCGAACCGGGAGCGGCAGGCATCCGCGTTCGTGGAAATGGCGGACGGTACAGGCGCGAAAATAGAAGGGGACTACTATACGTTTGAAGATGTGGAGGGCAACAGCTACAAGGCTCCGCTCCTTTCGGGAATGCCGGAGTGCACTTATGACTTCTCCAACCTGAAGATAGATGAGGAGACCGGGTACAAAAGTTATGTGGACGAGAAAAACTCGATCAGAGCTGTCCACGGAATCGATGTATCGGAGTTCCAGGGAGAAAATATCGACTGGAACCTGGTAAAGGAAAGCGGAATCGTGTTTGTGATCATCCGGGTCGGATACCGCGCTTACGGGGAGGGAGGAGAACTTGTCCTTGACGCCATGTTTGACAGAAACATGGAAGGGGCGCTGCAGGCGGGGCTTAAGGTCGGCGTCTATTTCTTCTCCCAGGCTATCTCTCCGGCCGAGGCTGTGGAAGAGGCGGAATTTGTAACAGATCACCTGAAGCCCTATGAGATCAGCGGCCCGGTTGTGTTTGACACCGAGGAGATCCGCTGGGATGAGGCGCGCACAGACGGAAACACGCGGAAAGATTTCACCAATTACTGCAAAGTGTTCTGCGAGACGATTGAGAGCGCCGGATATGAGCCGATGATTTATGCCAATATGAAATGGATGGCGTTTGAACTTGAGCTTGAGGAGCTCACGGAATATGACTTCTGGTACGCAGACTACAACGAAGTGCCCCAGTGTCCGTACGACTATAAAATCTGGCAGTATACGGAAGAGGGCGCCGTGCCGGGAATCGAGGGAAATGTGGATTTGAATTTATGGTTTCAGGAGGCAGCATAGATGAAGTGGAAAAAATTTCGTTTGAAGACAACAACAGAGGCGGAAGATATTGTCAGCAGCATGCTTATGGATCTGGGAATCCAGGGCGTGCAGATCGAGGACAGGATTCCGCTCAGCCAGTCTGACAAGGAGCAGATGTTCGTGGATATTCTCCCGGAGATCGAGGCGGACGACGGCGTGGCGTATTTAAGCTTTTATCTGGAGCCGGAGGAGGACTGCGAAAAGATTCTGTCGGAGATCCGCCGTGAACTGCAGGACATGTCAGCTTATGTCAATGTGGGAGAATGCACGGTGGAGGAGTCGGAGACAGAAGATGTGGACTGGGTAAACAACTGGAAGCAGTATTTCCATCAGTTCTGCGTGGATGACATTCTGATCATCCCTTCCTGGGAAGACGTCAGTCCGGAGGATGAGGACAAGATGATCATCCACATCGATCCGGGCACAGCCTTCGGCACCGGCATGCACGAGACGACCCAGCTCTGTATCCGCCAGCTCAGGAAATATGTGACGGAAGGATGCCGGGTGCTCGACGTGGGATGCGGCAGCGGCATTCTCGGGATGCTTGCCCTTAAGTTCGGAGCCGGATACTCGGTTGGAACGGACCTGGATCCGTGCGCCATTGACGCCACAAAGGAAAATATGGAAGTCAACGGGATCGGCACAGACAGCTATGAGGTGATGATCGGCAATATCATCGACGACAGGGAAGTGCAGGACAAAGTTGGATACGGCTGCTATGATATCGTGGCGGCGAATATCCTCGCGGATGTGCTTGTGCAGCTCACTCCTGTGATCGTAAATCAGTTAAAGCCCGGCGGGGTCTATATCACCAGCGGGATTATCGACGATAAGGAGCAGACCGTCGTGGACGCGGTAAAGGCGGCAGGGCTTGAAGTCTTAAGCGTGACATACCAGGGCGAGTGGGTCTGCGTGACGGCGAGGAAAAACTGATGCAGCAGTTTTTTGCGGAACCGTCGCAGATCACAGAGAACAGAATCCGGCTTGACGGACCGGATGTGAATCATATGAAAAATGTACTCCGGATGAAACCGGGGGAGGATGTGCGGGTCAATGACGGATGCGGGCACACGTATCTGTGCTGCATCGCCTCCTATGAGGGGGAGGGCGCACTGCTTGATGTGTTAAAAGAGCTGGATGCGGATACGGAACTTCCGTCCGGAATCTGGCTTTTTCAGGGCCTTCCGAAAGGAGACAAGATGGACTGGATCGTGCAGAAGGCGGTGGAACTGGGCGCGTTCTGCGTCGTCCCGTTCGCGGCGAAGCGCTCGGTTGTGAAGCTGGATCATAAAAAGGCGGCAAAGAAACAGGCCCGGTGGCAGGCCATTGCAAAGGGGGCCGCGGAGCAGTCCGGCCGGGGGATCATACCGGAAGTAAAGGAGCCCGTGACGTTTGCGCATGCCCTTGAGGCGGCGTCAGATCTGGACGTTGTGCTGATCCCTTATGAAATGGAAGAGGGAATGGAAGCGACGGCCCGGATCATCGAAGGGATCCGCCCAGGCCAGTCCGTCGGAATCTTTATCGGCCCCGAAGGGGGATTCGAGGAGGAGGAAGTGGCGCTGGCAGAGCATTCAGGAGCGAAGCCGGTGACCCTCGGAAAGCGGATCTTAAGGACAGAGACAGCGGGGCTTGCAGCTCTGTCAATTCTGATGTATCATCTGGAGAGCGCCCAACATAGTTTAATAATGAGAAACGAGTAAAGGACAGGAAATATGGAAGTTTATCTTGATAATTCCGCTACAACGATGTGCTATCCGGAAGTGGGAAAACTGGTATATAAGGTAATGTGTGAAGACTACGGAAATCCGTCGTCCATGCATATAAAAGGAGTGCAGGCCGAGCACTATGTCAGAGAGGCGAAGGAGACGATCGCGAAGCTTCTTAAAGTGAACGCAAAAGAGATTTTCTTTACCTCGGGCGGCACAGAGAGCGACAACCTTGCGCTGATCGGCTGCGCGAGGGCCAACCGACGCGGGGGAAACCATCTGATCACCACATCCGTCGAGCACCCGGCCATCTTAAATACGATGCGCTATCTCGAGGAGGAAGAGGGATTCCGCGTGACGTATCTGCCGGTGGACGAAAACGGCGCAGTACAGCTGGACGCGCTCAAAGAAGCGCTCTGTCCTGAGACAATCCTTGTCTCGATCATGTATGTGAACAATGAGGTGGGGACGGTCCAGCCTGTTCAGGAAGCCGCGCAGATCGTGAAACGGTACAGACCGTCCATTCTGTTCCACACGGACGCGGTGCAGGGATTCGGGAAATACCGGATCTGGCCGAAGCGGATGGGAATCGATCTTCTCACTGCCAGCGGACACAAGATTCACGGGCCAAAGGGTACCGGATTTCTCTATATCGACAGCCGGGTAAAGATAAAGCCCATTGTCTTCGGAGGAGGACAGCAGAGGGACATCCGTTCCGGTACGGAGAATGTGCCGGGAATCGCGGGGCTGGGGCTTGCGTCAAAGATGATCTATCAGGATCTGGAGATGAAGACCGCGCTCATGCGGGAACTGAAAAACTACTTTACCGACGGCATTTTAAAGATCGGGAACACAAAGGTGCACGGTGCCGGAGATGAGAACAGCGCGCCGCATATCGTAAGCGCCGGATTCGCCGGGGTGAGAAGCGAGGTGCTTCTCCACACGCTGGAGGACAAAGGGATCTGCGTCTCTGCCGGATCCGCGTGTTCATCGAACCATCCGTCTGTCAGCGGAGTGTTAAAGAGCATCGGAGCGCCGAGAGAGTATCTGGAATCCACACTCCGGTTCAGCATGTCGGAATTTACGACGAAAGAAGAAATTGACTATACGCTGGAAACACTATATAATTGTATACCGATGCTTCGGAAATACACACGCCGTTAGGAGAGAACGGCATTTTAAGGAGAAAAATATGAAATTTCATTCATTTCTGATTAAGTATGGTGAGATAGGAATCAAGGGCAAAAACCGGTATATGTTCGAGGATGCTCTTGTACGTCAGATCCGGTATGCGCTCAAAGGCGTTGACGGGGAGTTCCTTGTTCACAAATGCCATGGAAGAGTGTACGTGGACTGCGAGGGCGAGTACGACTACGAGGAGACGGTGGAGAGCCTGAAAAAAGTGTTCGGAATCGTCGGAATCTGTCCTGTTGTACGGAAGGAAGTAAAAGAGATATCAGAGCTGAAAAAAGACGTGGTCGCCTATGTGGGAGAGATGTACCCGGAGGGAAACCGTACGTTTAAGGTTGAGGCGAGACGCGCCAACAAGCGCTATCCCGTAAACTCCATGGAGATTAACTGCGAGCTCGGGGAGGCGGTGCTGGAGGCGTATCCTCAGATGAAGGTGGATGTGCATCATCCGGATGTCCGTCTGAACGTGGAGATCCGCGAGGAAGTCTACATTTACTCCGAGATCATACCGGGACCGGGAGGCATGCCGGTAGGGACCAACGGAAGCGCCATGCTGCTTCTCTCCGGAGGAATCGACAGCCCGGTGGCGGGATATATGATCGCAAAGCGAGGAGTGGAGATTGAGGCGGTTTATTTCCACGCCCCGCCGTACACGAGCGAGAGAGCGAAAGAAAAAGTGATCGATCTTGCGCGGCTTGTGTCCGCGTATGCGGGACCGATCAAACTCCATATTGTCAATTTTACGGACATCCAGCTCTATATTTATGAGAAGTGTCCTCACGAGGAGCTGACGATCATCATGCGCAGATATATGATGCGGATCGCGGAACACTTCGCGAAAAAGGACGGATGTCTCGGGCTTATCACAGGAGAAAGCATCGGCCAGGTGGCGAGCCAGACGATGCAGAGCCTTGCCGCGACAAACGCCGTGTGCACGCTCCCTGTATACAGACCGCTGATCGGATTTGACAAGCGGGAGATCGTGGAGATATCAGAGAAAATCGACACGTATGAAGTATCCATACAGCCGTTTGAGGACTGCTGTACGATCTTTGTGGCAAAACACCCTGTCACGAAACCGGATACAGAGAGAATAGCGAAGTCTGAGCTGAATCTGACAGAGAAGATTGACGAGCTGATGAAGACGGCTCTGGAGACTGCGGAGGTTATTACAGTCAGCGCCGGAGAATAAGCCGCCGCCTGCCCGGGCTTATGAGCGTCGTCTGCACAAAAAAAAAGCTGCCTCGGTATGAGACAGCTTTTTGTATGAACGACTGCTTATTTGATAATGTAAGCATCCAGTGCTGCAAGGATGTCATCAACATTTCCGTCAGCGTGAATGTTGAGGTCGATCGGCTTGGAAAGATCCAGACTGAAAATTCCCATGATTGATTTGGCATCTATAACATATCTTCCGGATACTAAATCGAAGTCATTGTCATACTTTGTAATCTCGTTTACAAAAGATTTTACTTTGTCGATTGAGTTTAATGAAATCTGTACGGTTTTCATTGTGAAAAATCCCTCCTTGAATTATACAATAAAGTAAGGCCGCAGATCAGGCCGCTGACCTTATGTATATTCTACGAGATGTGCTACTAAAAGTCAAGAAACAATAGAGGAAAAAAGAGGTAATTTTGTCATGAAAAAAGCGGCATTCCACAACCTTGGATGCAAAGTCAACGCCTATGAAACAGAAGCTATGATGGAACTGCTTGAGAAAGCAGGATATGAGATTGTGCCCTTTTCAGAAGGAGCGGATGTCTATGTGATCAACACCTGTACGGTGACGAACATTGCAGACCGGAAGTCCCGTCAGATGCTGCACCGGGCCAGAAAACTGAACCCTGACGCCATCGTTGTGGCGGCGGGATGCTATGTGCAGGCGCAGGAGGAAAAGAAGACGGAACCGGACCCGTGCATTGATATTGTGATCGGAAACAATCATAAAAAGGATCTGGCAAGGATTCTTGAAGAATATGAGAAAGGCCGGGAAAAAGAAGCGGTCTGCCGGATCGGAGATATCGGGAAGGAAAAGGAGTATGAGTCCCTCCATCTGACAAGGACAGGGGAGCACACGCGGGCGTACATCAAAGTACAGGACGGGTGCAACCAGTTCTGCAGCTACTGCATTATCCCCTACGCAAGAGGGCGTGTGCGCAGCAGGCAGACGGAGGATGTGGTGGAGGAAGTCCGGGCTCTCGCCGGCAACGGATACCGGGAGGTCGTGCTCACGGGAATCCACTTAAGCTCCTACGGCATTGATTTTGACGGGGAGAGACATCTGCTTGATCTGATCCGTGCGGTTCACGGGGTGGACAAAATTATGCGGATCCGTCTGGGATCTCTGGAGCCGGGGATCGTGACGGAGGAGTTCGCGCGGGAGTTAAGCCGGATGGAGAAGATCTGTCCTCATTTCCACCTTTCCTTACAGAGCGGGTGCGACGCGACGCTGAAGCGGATGAACCGGAGATATACAAGCGCGGAGTATATGGAGCGGTGCAGGATCCTGAGAACGTATTTTGACGCCCCGGCGCTTACAACCGATGTGATCGTCGGGTTCCCGGGGGAGACGGAAGAGGAGTTTCAGGAATCTCTTTCCTTTGTGGACAGCGTGGATTTTTATGAGACGCATATCTTCAAATATTCCAGAAGAGAAGGTACGCGCGCGGCGGTGATGGACGGCCAGGTGGACGAGCGGGTGAAAGGGAGAAGAAGCGCTGCGATGATCGGACTCGGGGAGAAAAAGAGGCGGCAGTACGAGCAGTCATTCCTCGGAAAAGAGGTGGAAGTTCTTGTGGAGGAGGACGCTGTGGTGAACGGAAAAATCATGCAGACAGGCCACACACGGGAATATATGAAAATTGCACTAGAAAGAAATGAAAATCTGCAGAATCGTATTGTAAAAGTGCGAATTGAAAACGATTCACAAATTATTCATTGAATTTTCGGTATGATTATATTAGAATTGTAAATAGGGATTCTGGGTTTTTCCCGGAAAATCAGAGCGTTTTGCCGGTCTGCGGCGGGTGCGTTCTGACAGTTGAATATCAGAAAAAGGAGGAACAGCACAGATGAGTGATCTCAGCAATACACAGTTCTTTCAGGTAGAGCCCGGGCCTCAGATCTCAGCAAAAGATATTCTGGAGATCGTGTTTAAGGCACTGAAAGAAAAAGGATACAATCCGGTCAATCAGATCGTTGGATATATCATGTCAGGGGATCCTACTTACATCACAAGCTACAACGGAGCGAGAAGCCTTGTGATGAAAGTGGAGAGGGACGAACTCGTGGAAGAGCTTCTGAAAGCGTATATCGAGCATAATTCCTGGGTATAATACTGTCATGAGAATTATGGGGCTTGACTACGGGACAAAGACGGTCGGCGTCGCGCTGAGCGATCCTCTGGGGATTATGGCTCAGGCGGTGGAGACGATCACGAGGAAAGAAGAGAACAAGCTTCGCCGCACATGCGCCCGGATCGAGGAACTGATCGGGAAATACGGTGTGGAGAAGATTGTGCTTGGCTTTCCGAAACACATGAACAATGATATCGGGGAGCGCGCAGAGAAATCGCTCGAATTTCGGGAGATGCTGATGAGACGGACGGGGCTTGAGGTCATCATGTGGGATGAGCGGCTTACGACCGTGGAGGCAGAGCGCACGCTGATTGAGAGCAATGTAAGGCGGGAGAACCGCAAGCAGCATATCGATCAGATTGCGGCGGTGTTTATCCTGCAGGGGTATCTTGATCTTCTGCGGATACAGGGAGAGCGGGAGAACGCGTGAAAAACAGTAAGGGGCAATTTTTATGGAAAAGATAAGATTTGCTTTTTCCGACGGCAGCGGGGAAGATGAGTTCTTCGTACTTGAGGAGACGAGAATTAACGGGAGCACATACATACTTGTGACTGACTCCGAAGATGACGATGCAGAGTGCCTGATCCTGAAGGAAGAAGGAACACCGGGAACCGGGGACTGCGTCTATGAGATCGTCGAGGACGAGACAGAGCTTCTGGCAGTGTCCAAGGTGTTTGAGGAACTGCTGGAAGATGTGAATATAGAAATGTAAGATCCGTTCAGGATCATTACAATAGATTTACTTACTGCGGGGAGAAAAAAGAACGCGGATGGAACGGAAAAATACAGAAGGACTGCTCAGGCAGAGGCTGAAGGAGAAGGGGCTTAAGGTCACGCACCAGAGAATTCTTGTCCTGTCGGTTCTGGAGCAGAACGGCGGCAGGCATATGACTGCGGAAGATATCTACGAACTGGTGGCGGAGGATTATCCCGAGATCGGTCTGGCGACGGTTTACCGCACGCTTCAGCTTTTATGGGATATGCAGCTCGTGGACAGAATCAATCTGGATGACGGATGTGTGCGATATGAGATTGGACACCTGTGCGGGGGAGAGACGAAACACAACCATCATCATCTCATATGCAGAGAGTGCGGCAAGGTGATTCCCTTTGATGCGGATCTTCTGGATGATCTGGAGCATCACATCGAGAAGGCGACGGGATTCCATGTTCTTGATCACGAACTGAAGTTTTACGGTCTGTGCAGTGAATGCATGAACAAAACAGAATAACTGTGAAAAGCAGCGAATCGTAAAGGCGAGTGTTCGTTTTACAGAGCAGCTTTTAAGGCTGCTGTTCTTTTTGTGCCCGGAAGTAACGTGATACATAAAAATAATGGAGGTGTTTGTTTATTGAAAAAAGAAAAGAAAGGAAAGCTGCGAATCATACCGCTCGGAGGCCTTGAGCAGATCGGTATGAATATTACGGCATTTGAATACGAAGACAGTATCGTTGTGGTGGACTGCGGTCTCGCGTTCCCGGAGGATGACATGCTCGGAATCGACCTTGTAATCCCGGACGTGACGTACTTAAAGGACAACGCGTCGAAGGTGAAAGGCTTTGTCATCACCCACGGACATGAGGACCATATCGGTGCGCTGCCCTATGTGTTGAAGGAGATCAATCTTCCGATCTACACGACGAAGCTTACGATGGGAATCATCGACAACAAACTGAAGGAGCACAATCTTCTCCGCACGACAAAACGCAAGATTGTGCAGCACGGACAGTCCATCAATCTCGGAAAGTTCCGGATTGAATTTATCAAGACGAATCACAGTATTCAGGACGCATCCGCACTTGCGATCTACTCCCCGGCGGGCGTGGTTGTCCATACGGGAGACTTCAAGGTGGACTACACGCCGGTGTTCGGCGATGCCATCGATCTGCAGCGGTTTGCCGAGATCGGAAAGAAGGGCGTGCTGGCGCTGATGTCCGACAGTACGAATGCGGAACGCCGCGGATTTACCCAGTCGGAGCGCACGGTGGGCATTACTTTCGACCATATTTTTGCGGAGCATCAGAACACCCGTCTTATCATCGCCACGTTCGCATCCAATGTGGACCGTGTGCAGCAGATTATCAACTCCGCTTACAAGTACAGGAGAAAAGTTGTGGTTGAGGGACGGAGCATGGTCAATATCATCTCCACCGCATCGGAACTCGGATATCTCCATGTACCGGAAAACACGCTGATCGAGATCGACGAGATGAAAAACTATCCGCCGGAGAAGATGGTGCTGATCACAACGGGAAGCCAGGGAGAGTCAATGGCGGCGCTCTCGAGAATGGCCGCGGATGTGCACCGCAAAGTGACGATTCAGCCCAACGATACGATTATCTTCAGCTCAAACCCGATCCCGGGCAACGAAAAGTCCGTTTCCCGCGTGATCAACGAACTCTCTGCAAAAGGCGCGGAAGTTATCTTCCAGGATACCCATGTTTCGGGACATGCCTGCCAGGAGGAGTTAAAGCTGATCTACTCTCTTGTGAAACCGAAATACGCGATTCCGGTCCACGGCGAGTACCGGCATCTGAAAGCCAACGCCGAAGTGGCGAAATCACTGGGAATCCCGAAGGAGAATGTGTTCATTATCCAGTCGGGAGATGTGCTTGAGCTGGATGAGGAGTCGGCAAAGGTTGTGGACAAGGTTCACACAGGGGCAGTGCTTGTGGACGGTCTCGGAGTGGGCGATGTGGGAAATATCGTGCTCCGCGACAGACAGCACCTGGCCGAGGACGGAATTATCATCGTTGTGCTCACCCTGGAGAGAAGAACGAACCGTCTCCTTGCAGGACCGGATATCGTTTCCCGCGGCTTTGTCTATGTAAGAGAGTCCGAGCAGCTGATGGAGGATGCAAGGAAGGCAGTCTCCGACGCGCTGGATAAGTGCCTGACAGGCCGTCACACAGACTGGAACAAGATCAAGCTTGTGATCCGTGACGCGATGAACGACTATATCTGGAAGAAAACAAAGAGAAAACCGATGGTGATCCCGATCATCATGGATGTGGATGTATAAAAGAAAATGATAGTAGATGAACGAATTGTCACATTCATCAATTCGCTCGACACGAAAAACAGTGAAATACTGGAGAACATCGAGAGGGAGGCACTTGCGGATTCTGTCCCCATTATCAGGCGGGAGATGCAGAGCTTCCTGAAGGTGCTCCTTATGCTGAAAAAACCTATGCGCATTCTGGAAGTCGGAACTGCCGTAGGTTTCTCTGCGTTATTGATGAGTGAGTATGCTCCGGCAGAGTGCCGGATTACAACGATTGAAAATTATGAGAAGAGAATCCCGGTTGCCAGGGAGAACTTCAGAAGAGCCGGAAAGGAAGGGCAGATCACGCTGATCGAGGGCGACGCCCGGGATGTGCTCAAAACGCTGGAAGAGCCGTATGACTTTATCTTTATGGACGCGGCGAAGGGACAGTATATCCATTACCTTCCGGATGTGCTCCGGCTGCTCGGTGAGGATGGATGTCTTGTGTCGGACAATGTGATGCAGGACGGGGATGTGATCGAGTCCCGCTTTGCAGTGGAGCGGAGAAACCGGACAATCCATGCGCGGATGAGGGAATATCTTTACGAGCTGAAACACAGCCGTGCGCTCACAACGTCCATCCTGCCCCTCGGGGACGGCGTGGCAGTGAGTGTGAAAAGGCAGATACCGTGAGAAGGCGGATGCTGTGAGGAAAGGCAGATACCGTGAGAAGGCGGATGCTGTGAGGAAAGGCAGATACCGTGAGAAGGCAGATGCCGTGAGAAGGAGAAAGAAGAAAGAAAAAGGGGAAGGACAATGAGGAGACATCCAGAACTGCTGGTGCCTGCCAGCAGCCTTGAAGTGCTTAAAACAGCGGTTATTTTCGGAGCTGACGCTGTGTATATCGGAGGAGAGGCGTTTGGCCTCAGGGCAAAGGCGAAGAACTTCAGTATGGAGGAGATGGCGGAGGGAATCGCGTTCGCCCATGCGCACGGGGCAAGAGTGTATGTGACGGCCAATATTCTGGCGCATAATGACGATCTGGACGGAGTGAGAGCATATTTTGAGGAACTCAAAGACATGAAGCCGGATCAGCCGGACGCACTGATTATCTCTGACCCGGGTGTTTTCGATATTGCAAAAGAAGTCTGCCCGGAGATTGAGCGCCATATCAGCACCCAGGCAAACAACACAAATTACGGGACGTATAATTTCTGGCACCGGCAGGGGGCCTCACGAGTCGTTGCCGCGCGGGAACTTTCGCTGAAAGAGTTAAAAGAGTTAAAGGCGAAGATACCCTCAGACCTGGAGATTGAGGCGTTCATTCACGGAGCGATGTGCATCTCCTATTCCGGGCGCTGCCTTTTGAGCAATTATTTTACCGGAAGGGACGCCAACCGCGGAGCCTGCACCCACCCGTGCCGCTGGAAGTACGCGGTTGTGGAGGAGACAAGGCCGGGCGAGTACATGCCTGTGTATGAAAATGAGCGGGGAACATTTATCTTTAACTCGAAAGATCTGTGCATGATTGACCACATTCCGGAACTGATCGATGCGGGAATTGACAGCCTGAAGATCGAAGGGCGCATGAAAACTGCCCTGTATGTGGCGACTGTAGCCCGCACGTACCGGAAAGCGATTGATGATTATCAGAAGGATCCTGCGCTGTACCGCGAAAATATGCCCTGGTATCAGGAGCAGATTATGAGCTGCACGTACCGTGATTTTACGACGGGATTTTTCTTCGGGAAACCGGACGAGTCAAGCCAGATCTATGACAGCAACACGTACAATAAGGGATACACGTACCTGGGAATTGTATATGAGGCGAAAGAAGGGCTGTGCAGAATTGAGCAGCGGAACAAGTTCACGGTGGGCGAGACGATCGAGATCATGAAGCCTGACGGGCGCAATGTGGAGACGGCTGTGAAGCGGATTATAAATGAGGACGGCGCGGAGCAGGAGAGTGCGCCGCACTCAAAGCAGGTACTCTGGGTGGAACTGGACGAGTGCCCGGAAGAGTATGATATCCTCAGAAGAGCGGAAGAGACGCTTTGATTTTCCAGTGGGGATTTCGGATTGATTCGGATTGATTTTCTATGATGGGGCGGACGCTTCTCCGGGAGGAGAGGCGCCGCCCTGTCTGGTTCATTTCAGATTCAGAGAAAGTAATTTAGAGAAAGATATCTGCCGTCTTGTCGCTCTGGCAGACTTTATTCAGCTTCCTCTCCAGTATGGACATTTTCATCGAGCTTACGGCTCTTGCTTTCTGTTTACATGACCGGACACATCTCATGCAGCCGATGCATTTTTTGTGATCGGTCTTTTTCGGCTCTTTGAGAGGGATGGCGCCCGCGGGACAGACTTTGGCGCAGGTGCCGCACAGTGTGCAGAGTGCGGAATCTGCCTTCGGCAAAAGGGAACTTCCGCCGTATTTTTTGTAGGGAGAGTTTCCGGGCACCTGGATGTCAAATTCATCGAAGGACTCGGATTTTCTCAGCCTGCGGTTCAGCTCGGTGCCGTATTCTGCGATCACTTTTAAGTCGGCTTTGTTCGGACGTCTGGAACCGATGGACGGGACGATGGAGTGTTCCGTCGGAAATGCGGCGGCTCCGATTACCTTAAAGCCGCGGTTCTCCACCTCGGTCTTCAGCTCGAGAAGAGCGTCTTCATATTCACGGCAGCCATATGTAGCGATCAGCGCTGCCGGGGTGTTGTCGCCTTTTATATTTTCCAGATATTCGAGAAAAAGCGCGGGCACGCGTCCGCCGTATACGGGCACGCCGAAGATAGCGAAATCATTGGGTAAGAATTTCAGAGACGGCTTCTTTTCTTTATAAACGGAAAAGTCAAAAGAGACAGACTTCAGATCAATGCTGCGCGCCGCCTCCATAATTACTTTCCTTGTCGTCCCGGTGGGACTGAAATAGACAAGTTTCAGTTCGTTCATTTTCATAAGACAAAACTCCTTCCTCACGTTATAGAACATGATAACATAAAGCACCGGAAAATGCACGAAAAAAGTATTGCATTATTTGTATCAAGTAATATAATACAAATAATAAAAAGTGACAGAGCAGTTTTTGATGCAAATGAATAGGAGGGAGAGCAGTGGTAATCAGAATTGACTTGTCCTCTGATACACCGATTTACGTGCAGCTGAGAAACGAGATTGTGAAAGGAATCGGGAAAGGAGAGCTCCTGCCGGGAGAGAATCTTCCCACCGTGCGGCAGCTCTCCGCTGAGCTGGGGGTGAACGCAATGACGGTGAGCAAAGCATATCAGATCCTGAAGACAGAAGGGTATATTGAGACGGACAGGAGAAGAGGGGCGGCGGTGCGTGCTGCCGGGCCAAAAGGGGCAGCGGCGGAGAACGGCAGGGAGAAGATGGAGAGCACGCTCGAACTTCTGAGCGCCGAGGCGAAGCTCCAGGGAATGGACAGAGAGGAGTTTCTGCGGCTCTGCGGGGATGCGTTCGCGCAGATGGAGGTGTGACGGATGGTAATGTTTCTGATCTTTCTGTTTACCGATCTTTTTATAGCGGGAATTTTCTATGCGGTGTACGGGAAAAAGAGAACGTACACGGAAGGGATGCTGCTCGGAGTTCATCTTCCCGCAAGCGCGGCAGAGAGCGGGGAAGTGGTATCCTTTATGGAGCGGTATCACCGGAAGACGAAAGCCTTTTTTCTGATGAACACGCTTGCGGGGGCGCTGATCTGCGGAATTTGCTTCTGGTATTTCTCCGTGTTTATGATCGTATGGTGCGTATGGCTTGCCGGATTCTCTGTGGGGATGATTGCCCTGCTGTTTCGGAACCACAGGAAGCTTTATGACCTGAAAGTGGAGCGCGGATGGATCGGGTCAGAGGGAAGCCATATTATGGCGGCGGATGTGAAAGTGGCGGCGCAGTCTGACCGGATGGGAATCTCCCCGCTGTGGCATCTGGCTGCGGCCTTTCTGATTCTGATGCCGTGCGTGCTCCCGACAGTGCGGTATTACCTTCGGGTTTCCGATGACGGGATGATCCTGTTTGGGTGCAGCCTGGCGGTGACGGCGTCATTCGCCATCCTGCACAAAGTGATTCTGGGAATGAGAAACAGAGTGTACAGTGAGGATTCTGACCTGAACATGAAGGTGAACCGGATGCAGAAGACCGTCTGGTCGTGGGCGCTGATCGGAGCCGGTTTCTGCAATGCGGCGGCTTATCTTACGGCGGCATCTTCCATGGACACGGACGGGCGGATTTCCACAGGGGTGTATATCGTGTATGTTGTGCTTGAATCCCTTCCCGGCGCGGCGCTGATCTGCGGGTTTCTCTATATGCGTTTTAAAAAGGAGAAAATGCTTGCCGGAAACAGGCACCCGCTTTATATCGATGACGATGTGTACTGGAAGAACGGCTGGTACAGCAATCCAAACGACAGGCGGCTGATTGTGCAGGACTGGGTGTGTTCGTGGAATTATACGACGAATATGGCGCGCCCGCTCGGAAAATTCTGCCTTCTGCTCGGAGTCGGCGTGACAGCGGCTGTTATGATCTGGGGCTGCAGGGAGATGTGGAAGATGGATTTCGCGCCGATTCGTATGGAGATTACCGGGGAAGGGCTTGAGATTACATCCGGAGCTGCGGATTATTCGATCCGCTATGATGAAATTGAAAGTGTAAGACTTCTGGAAAGTCTGCCGGAAGAGGACTATGCAGGCTACAGGCTCATAAAAGGCAGCGATTCCGCCGGAAAACTGGCAGGACGTTTCCGGGGAAAGGAAACCGGGGCCTGCAGGCTGTATATTTATAAGGGATATGAACCGGTTCTTGAGATTGACACGAAAGAAGGCCCGGTGTATGTCAACAGCAGAAATGAAGGAGAAGCCGAGAAGTGGAATGAAAAGTTGAAAAAAATGTGAAAAAAAGATTCAGTTGTAAAATCCGGATGATTGGAGTATAATAGCTGTAGATTAAAAAGAAGTTAACCTGGGATGTGCGACAACCCTGTAATTTTGAACCTACATTTGTTTAAACGGGATTCCTATATTTCTGTAATATGTCAGGCCTCCGATTTTGCAGTGGACGACAGAAAAGCAGATGCGGTTGCCCACCTGGCTGCGGCTAGGACTCAAAATACAGGACCGGCATTTTGGGGGACTACTAAAGATAAAGGCGGTCGTATTGTGCGGCCGCTTTTTCGATATATGCCTCTTTTCACGGGGTTAAGCAGCATGAGGAGCACAAAATGTGTATGGATGAAAAGCGAGGGGGACGGGAATGAAAAGGCGAACGCGAATCAAAAAGCATATTATCCGGATCGCGGCTACGGTAAATTCTCATCACACAGGCGCCTACGCGGCTCAGGCTGCGTATTTTTTCGTACTTTCTTTGATCCCGATCTTTATTCTTCTGCTGACGATGGTACAGTTCACAAGTGTGACGGTCAATGAAGTTCTTGCCGCGCTGATGCGCATTTTTCCCGAAACGGTGGAGCCGCTCATCAGAAGCATTATCGTGCAGGTGTACACACAGTCTCAGGGGGTGATCCCGCTTACAATCATTATCGCTCTGTGGTCAGCGGGGAAAGGCGTTCTCTCGGTGACATCGGGGCTTAACAGCATCTATGCGAACACAGAGACGCGAAACTATGTGTACTTAAGAATCAGGGCGTCTCTGTATACGGTGATTTTCCTTCTGGCAATCCTGCTTTCACTTGTCCTCTCGGTGTTCGGCAACAGTATCAGCGCGCTGCTCTATGAACATGTGCCGTTTTTAAGCAGGGTAGTGGACTTTGTTATCCGCATCCGTACTTTTGTGACGCTGGTTGTACTCACCGTGTTCTGGGATCTTGTGTATAAATATCTGCCGAACCGGCAGGAGATGGCAAAGACAACGCTGCGCAGACAGCTTCCGGGAGCGGTATTTACTGCATGCGGATGGCTGTTGATCTCATTTTTCTTTTCAGTATACCTGGATGTGTTTACCGGATTTTCAGGAATGTATGGAAGTATGACGACAATCATTTTGATTATGCTCTGGCTGTACGGGTGTATGTATATCATCCTGCTGGGCGGCGAGGTTAATGCGATTCTGGAGAAATATTATCTGAAAGACAGGACGCAACAGAGAAATTTCAGGATTGACAAAACAGAAACCTGTGATAAAATGGAATAGATAAAAAGCTATGATCGTGTAAAGTAGAGAACCGTTTTCTGTCAGAGAGAGAGGATCACCGGCTGAGAGTCCTCTTCAGTTCAGACGGCAATTGAATTTCCCACGTGAGCTGCGTTTTTGAAACATGTCTGGAGGCTTCGCAGTGTGAAGCACGGGCAGGAAGTAGGAAACGCCGTAGATGTACGTTACACATACCGAGTGTCCATACCGCCTGTGCGGCATGGGAAACAGGGTGGTACCGCGAGCGGATTTTCAGGCTTCGTCCCTTTTGGGGGACGGAGCCTTTTTGTGCTGGCGACGAGCCAAAGTTTGGGCTTGCCCGAAGCCTTGGCGACCGCTTACAATCCCGGAATGTGCCGCCAGGCACTTCCGGTGATTTACACGGAAAAACCGAAAAAGGTGCTGCAGTGCTGCATGTGCCGCGGGATACGCGGCAGTGAGCAAAGCAGAACAGGAAACAGGAAGGAGAAACGAAATGAAAGATAAAATCAACGGCATTTTATCAGAAGCAAAAAACAAAATTTCGGAAGCAGTAAACGAGGGTGAACTGCAGAATGTAAAGAGCGCATATATCGGAAAACAGGGGGCATTAAGTGTTCTGATGAAAGAGATTCCGACGCTGGACGTGTCTCTTCGCCCTGAGATGGGAAAACTTTTAAACCAGGCAAAGAACGAGGTCAAAGAGCTGATCGATGAGAAGAGAGTGGAGCTGAAGTTAAAAGCTTCCGAAGTGTCTCCGGACTTTGACTGTTCGGTTCCGGGCATTCTCCCCTCCGGCGGAGGACTTCACCCGATCACACAGATGTGCTATGACTTAAACGATACATTCCGTTCCATGGGATTTGAGATTTTCGAGGAGGATGAGATCACAAGCGAGATGTACGCGTTTGACAAGCTGAATTTCCCGCCGAATCATCCGGCCCGCGAGAGCATGGACACTTACTGGCTGGAAGGGCATGACAGTGGAAGCACGAACGAGAAACTCTGTCTCCGTCCTCACCTGACAGGCGGAAGCGTCCGCTACATGCAGACCCACAAACCGCCGTACCGTTTCGTGTATCCGGGGCGTGTGTACAGAAACGAGACGACGGACGCCCATCACGAGAGAGCATTCTTCCAGTACGAGGCGCTGATCGTGGACAAGGACATTACGTTTACGTCCGGTAAAGTGATGATTAAGAGCATTCTGAGCAAGGTGTTCGGAACGGATGTGCCGGTGAGAATGCGTTCCGGTTTCTTCCCGTTTGTGGAGCCGGGATTTGAGATTGACATGCAGTGTCAGGTGTGCGGAGGAAAAGGCTGCAGCGTCTGCAAGCATGTGGGCTGGATCGAGGTTATGCCGGGCGGTTCCCCGCACCCGAATGTCTTAAGGGCAGCAGGTCTTGATCCGGATGAGTACACAGGTTTCTATGTAAATATCGGTCTGGACCGTCTCGTCATGATGCGCTACGGGGTAGATGATGTAAGACTGTTCCACAGTGCGGACTTAAGATTTCTGAAACAGTTTAAATAATTGCGGATGAAGGAGTTCTGACGCGGCTTATGGGGCTGCGGATTTAAGGTTTCTGAAACAGTTTTGAATAAATAGGAGAGAGAAAATGAAGTTATCATTATCATGGATTAAGGATTATGTTCATATCCCGGAAGATATGGATCTGAAAAAACTGGCGTATGATCTGACGATGTCCACTGTAGAGGTAGAAGATGTGGAAGACCTGGCGCGCCGTTTTGACAACATGGTTGTCGGCGTAATTGAGAAAATCGAGGCTCACCCGAACGCGGATAAACTGCGGGTGTGCAAGGTGGATATCGGAGGCGGTGAGATCAAGGACATCGTCTGCGGCGGAACGAACTTAAGCGAGGGAATGCGCGTTGCCGTATCCTGCCCGGGCGCGGTTGTGCGCTGGCACGGCGAGGGAGAGCCGGTCGTGATCAAAAACTCCAAGCTCCGCGGCGTGGAGTCATACGGTATGATCTGCGCGTCCAGCGAGATCGGACTGGGAGAGCTGTTCCCGGCAGAAGAGGCGGAGATTCTTGACCTGTCTGCGTTTGACGTTCCGGCGGGAACTTCTCTTGCGGATGCGCTGGACATGAACGATGTTCTTCTTGAGATTGACAACAAGTCAATGACAAACAGACCGGATCTGTGGGGACACTACGGCATTGCCCGGGAGATTGCGGCTCTTTATGATCTGCCGCTTGAGGAGATCAAACCCTTTGAGACAGACGTTCAGTCTGATTTCCACGTGGAGATCGATTCCCCGGACAGATGTACCCGGTATATCGGCGTGGAGATGTCCGGCGTGAGTGTAAAACCTTCCCCGTACAAAATGCAGAGCCGGATCTGGAAGGCCGGAATGCGTCCGATCAACGCGCTTGTTGACATCACAAACTATGTCATGCTCGCGACAGGAAACCCGACCCACGCGTTTGACGCGGACAACATCTCAGACCACATTAAGGTAAGACATGCGGCTGAGGGAGAGAAGCTGCTTCTCTTAAATGACAATGAACTGACACTCTGCGAGGATGACCTTGTGATCACAGATTCGGAAGGGCCGGTTGCCCTGGCCGGAGTCATGGGCGGCGCAAAGGATTCCATCCTGCCGAAGACAGAGCGGGTGATTCTCGAGGTGGCAAACTTCGAGGCTACAGGTATCCGCCGCACAGCGCTTCGTTACGACACACGTACAGAGGCGTCCTCCAGATACGAGAAGGCGGTTGACCCGGAGAGATGCGACCAGGCGCTGGCGCTTTCCATGAAATATTTCAAAGAGCTTTATCCGGAGCTTAAAGTGACCGGATTCTGCGATAACTATGTGAAAAGGCTTGAGCGCGCCCAGATCAATTTAAGCATCGCATGGCTTGAGAAGAGACTCGGAAAACATCTGACAGACGCGGAGATCCGCGGCAAGCTTGAGAAACTCGGCTTTGACGTTGCGATCGACGGAGATAACCTCCATGTCACAGCGCCCACATGGCGTTCCACAGGCGACATTTCCATCAAGGATGACGTGATGGAAGAGGTAGCCAGAATGTACGGATACGACAACTTCGAGGCAACAGAATTTACAACTACATTTACGGGAGATATCAACCAGAAGGACAAGACCCTTGTCAGAAATATCAAGGAGTATCTCGCGTTCCGCTGCGGTATGCAGGAAGTGTACACATATCCGTGGATGAACGATGTGTTCGTCAATGCGGTGCTCCAGAACACGGACGGAATCCTGAAGCTCTCCACGCCGCCGGCGCCGGATATGAGCTATATCCGTTCATCCCTGCTTCCGAATCTGTGTGAGGCAGTGGCAAAAAATGAGCGCTACTTCAATGATTTCTCAATCTTTGAGGAGGCGCAGGTATTCTTTGACAAAAACTATACGTCCGCATATGATCCGACAGAATCACTGCCGGAACAGCGCAGACACATCGGAGCCGCTTTCGCCAGCAGCGTGAAGGACATCACGACACTGTTCAGAGAGGCAAAGGGCGTCCTTGAGTGCATGCCGCGCTATACTCACATGGAGGCGTACGAGTTCAGAAAAGAAGAGAAGCCGGTGTGGGCCGACAATGTGGTATGGCTGAACATTTACCTCGACGATCAGAAGATCGGAGATATGGGACTTGTGGCGAAGAAGGTTTCCATGGAGTGCGGTATCAAGAATCTTTCGGTAATGCTCTTTGAGCTGGATGCGACGAAACTGAAACCGCTGAAATCCAGAACGAATAAATTCACTCATCTCGCCGAGTATCCGGAGACGGATTACGACATCTCCATGCTCTTTGACTCCAATGCGGTGTGGAACGACATCTATGACGCGATCATGGGCAAGAAGAAAGCAAGCGCGCTGTTAAAAGACGCTGCGTTTGTGGACGAGTACAGAGGAAAACAGATCCCGCAGGGCAAAAAGTCCGTGACGATCCGTCTGACTATCGGCTCTGGCGAGAAGACACTGACGTCCCAGGAAATCGAGAGCGCGGCAAACCAGGTGATGAAGAAGCTTGGAAAGAAGATGGGCGCCGAGCTTCGTACTCAGTAACAGACAAAAGGGATACAGAAAATGAAGACAAGTGATTTTTATTACGATCTTCCCCAGGAGCTGATCGCCCAGGATCCTCTTGAGGACCGCTCCTCATCAAGGCTGATGGTGCTTGACAAGGAGACGGGAAAGGTGGAGCACCATGTGTTTAAGGAGATCATAAACTACTTAAACCCGGGGGACTGCCTTGTCATCAATGACACAAAGGTAATTCCCGCCCGCCTCATCGGGGCGAAGGAGGAGACCGGGGCAAAGATCGAAGTTCTGCTCTTAAAGCGGGGAGCCAACGATACGTGGGAGACGCTTGTAAAACCCGGAAGAAAGGCAAAGCCCGGCACGAGGATCAGTTTCGGCGACGGACTGCTGATCGGCGAAGTGGTGGATATTGCGGATGAGGGAAACCGCCTGATCCGGTTTGAGTATGAGGGAATCTTTGAGGAGATCTTAGATCAGCTCGGGCAGATGCCCCTGCCTCCCTATATCACTCACCAGCTCAAGGACAAAGACAGGTACAACACGGTCTACGCGGAGCATTCCGGCTCCGCGGCCGCTCCTACGGCGGGACTTCACTTCACGCCGGAGCTGTTAAAAGAGATCGAAGAAAAGGGCGTGGATATCGCCCGGGTGACGCTCCATGTGGGACTGGGGACATTCCGTCCGGTAAAGGTGGACGATGTGGAGAATCACCACATGCACTCGGAGTTCTACATGATCAGCGAAGAGGCGGCGGAAAAGATCAACCGGGCGAAAGAGAACGGCCACCGGGTGATCTGTGTCGGGACGACGAGCTGCCGGACAATCGAGTCCGCGGCGGATGAGAACGGGCGGCTGAAAAGCTGCAGCGGATGGACAGAGATCTTCATCTATCCGGGATACCGGTTTAAAATTCTGGACTGCCTGATCACCAACTTCCATCTGCCGGAGTCCACGCTGATCATGCTTGTCTCCGCACTGGCGGGGAAGGAGCATGTACTTGCGGCCTATGAGGAGGCGGTAAGAGAGCGGTACCGGTTTTTTAGCTTCGGGGATGCGATGTTTATAGTATAAGCGGCGTTGCTTAATTAGGCATTGCTGCTGAATTAAAATAGGACGGAAGAGACTGCAAGCCAGTGACTTCCGCCTTTTTTTGTACAGGCGACGAGCAAAAGTGCTGATTTTATTTTATCTTATCCTTTTCCCTTTGAACTTTATGACAAGCAAATAGAGGAGAAAAAGCACAGCCGACAAAGCGGTAAGTTTTGGCCCTGCCAGAATGCACCATCCGGCAAGGATGAGCAGGACAATCAGGGCTGCCGCAGCCCGGCCCAGAACACGCCGTCTGTATTCGGGATCATCGATCACTCTATTCAGGATAAAGGAAAAGAGAAAGATGGCAGTGGTGACGAACCCGAAGAGAAAAAATATGATTCCAAGCTGCCAGCTGACTGGGGAGGCGTAACCTGCCACATAGACCGGGCTTGCCAGGCCGGGAGCATACCGCAGAGAGACCGTTTCTCCGATTTTAAAAGGCGGATTCTGCGTCCAGATACTGCCCGTCCCTGCATAAACACTGCCGTCTTCCGTATGGTAGCGGACAACCGGGGCATAGACAGGTTTGGAAGGCGTTTCTGTGTAGTCTGATTTCTGGGCATATTCAATAACAATCCCTTCTGTTTGGGCGGTATATCGAAGATCTTCTTCATATCCCCTGTAAATAAAATATCCTCCCACAGCCATAAATCCGACTGTAAAAACGAGAATACATAAAACAGTCAGAAATCCGGACAAAGCAGCGGGCATTCTGCCTTTAAAGCCGGATCCGGATGTTCCCGGACATTTCTTTTTCCGGAGAAAAAAGAAGGCAGTGATACCCGCGCTTATAAATGCCAGTATCAATACAATAATGATAAATGTATCCACGCTTTGTCCCTCCCGGAAGTTTTTAAAGTTTCTTATGGGAGTAATTATACTGGTATGCCGGATAGCGAGCAATCACAGTTGTGTTAAATTATGCCGGGGTCAGTGGATTTTGCAGCGTCCCCACCTTTGATGGAGGAAAGTTCTCTGTATACAGTAGGAACGCTGCATCCTAAAATCCGTGCAATACGCGGAACTGATCCTTTAACCATGAAAACTTCCTTTTCCTGAAGAATAGAAAGGATTTTAATTCTTTCGTCACGAGAAAAGCGCGAAGGAATGTTTCCACTGTACAAGCTGTTCAGTGTCTGCTTGATTGTGTTGGAAACACTGTCTATGAATTTCTCTGCGGAAGGATTTTTCTCAGGTACCTGTGCCGCGCAGGGTGTTAACCCTCCGAGCTTAAGAAGCGCATCGCTTAAAAGACGATAGTCGGAAGTGTCCATGTTGATGCACAGCATACCGGCCAGTGAATCCCCGGACTTAATAAAAAAAGTAGATGAACGGAGAAGCTTCCCATCCTCGGTATATCCGGGATAATTGTCAATAAAGTCCCGGGTCTTCCACTCTTCGTTGTCGATGATCTGCTGAGCAAAATCTGTCATCGGGGCGCCGACATTCCGGCCGCTGATATGGTTATTCTCTATAGCGACTATTTCTTTCAGCCTGCAGTCAAGAAGCGCTGCTTCAAACTGGATTCCCAGAGCTTTTCCGAGAAATGGAATTAGTTTTTTATAACAATCTATTATATCATTCATTTTTAGTTCTCCTGACAATTCAGACATTGTCTTAAAATTAGCATAAATATCTGTCAGAATCAAGTTTATTTTCACATGGAAACAGTGGTGTCATAATCCGTTTGTTAAGAGTCATCCGACAAAAGCTTTTTAAAATAGTTCTGAACGAACATAATGAATGTGCGGCTGATCGGAGAAATGGAATTCAGATCATTGTAAATGATTTTGATATCCCGGTATGCTCCCTCTGTAATCGGTTTTACTACAAAGGGAAAATTCAGATAATTTTTAAAGGACATTTCCGGCAGGATACTGACGCCTACATTGCGGGAAACCATGGAGACGGTCAGATTGTCGTCGGAGACGGAGTAACCGATATTGAGGTTTAGCTGATACTTGCGTATGAGCTGTCCGATCTGATGGTTCGGCCCCTCGCCGGGCATGATGAATGTCTCGGACTCCAGGTCGTGAAGGGAGACAGATTCTTTTAAGACGAGCGGGTGACCGCACGGTATGATGGCGCGCAGCGCCTCTCTGAAAAGCGGAAACGTTTTAAAAGGGAGTTCTGTGGAGACGGAGGAAAATCCAAAATCCACCCGTCCTCCTGCAAGCATTTCTTCCACTTCTTCATAGTTCCCATCGATGACAACAATGTGTATCTTCGGATACTGCTCGTTGAATTCCCTGAGAAGATCAGGAAAATACTGGATCGCAAGGCTTGGGATTGTTGCGATGCACAAAGTTCCGGACTCAAACTCATTGTAAGACGCCAGTGTGAAATCCAGAATATTCTGAGCAGAAACGACATTTCGGATATAAGGAAGGACATCGATGCCGGCTCTTGTAAGCCGTATGTCGTTGTTGTCTCTGTTTAAGAGTTTAAATCCAAAAGACTTTTCAAGAGAAGAAACAGAGTGACTGACTGCGGACTGGGTATAGCCCAGCTCGTTTGCTGCTTTGGAAAAACTGCGGCATTCTAACACTTTTAAAAATATCGAATATTTTACAGTATCCATAATTATTCCCTCGCTTTCAAATAGAATTTTGTACATTTTATATAGAATAATAATATTTTTTTATTAAAAACTACCTATGAATGATATGCATAAGGAGATGAAATTTATTCGTTGGATTTTTCTGCAGTTCGTTGATATCATTAGGTCAACGAAGAGATGAATGATAATTGATGCAAAAAGATAAATAAAAAATCATAATTTAAAACTTATGTGCTGATTATACGGTAATAAAACTTAAAAAGCAATAGAAATTAGAAAAATTTAAGTAAAAATTGTTTTTAAATATAAATTCGTGAATTTATATTTAACATGTAAAACAAATGAAAATTATGATAATTATTTATCTGACGAGACTGACGAGAGGGGAAGAGGAGGAACGGAATGGAACAGCTCACAGGAAGGATTTTCAATATCCAGAAATGCTCGATCAGAGACGGAAGGGGAATGCGGACAACCGTTTTTTTTAAGGGGTGCGGACTGAAATGTCTCTGGTGCGCGAACCCGGAAGGAATCTCGTTTAAGCCGGAAGTCTCGCTGAATCCAAACAACTGTATGGGATGCGGGTTCTGCCTGAAAAAATGTCCTTCGCAGGCTGTATATCTGGATGATGCGGGACAGATGAATTTCGACAGAACGAAGTGCACAGGGTGCGGAACATGCGCCGCACTGTGTCCGACAGAGGCGAGAAAGCTGTTCGGAGAGGAGTATACGGTTGATAAACTGTTTCACCGTATTTATCAGGACAGATTCTATTTTGAACACTCCGGAGGGGGCGTGACTTTTTCCGGAGGGGAAGCGTTGATGCAGCCGGAATTTCTCTGTGCGATAAGCAGAAAATGCAGGGAATATAAGATTAACGTGGCGATTGAAACATGTGGCTGCGGTGATTATGAAAAGTTTGCGCCGTGTCTGGATTATATAGATTTTATCTATTTTGATATCAAACATATGGATTCCGGAATGCACAGAAAGATCACGGGTCAGGGAAATGAGAAAATACTGAAAAATCTTGAACTGATCAATGAACACGGAATCGAGATCTGCATCCGGACGCCCGTTGTGCCGGGCTGGAATGATTCTGATGAGAATATCAGAGCTACAGCTGAATATATCAGCAGTTTGAGTTCGGTGAGAAGGTATGAACTTCTTGCATACCATAAGCTGGGCGTTAATAAATATAAAATTCTCGGAAGGCAGTATCCGCTTGACGACGTGGTGGAACCGGCTGAAGAACATATGCTGCATCTGGTGGATGTGGCAAATGAGGTTCTCTTAAAGGCCGGGAAAAAATGTTTTTACAACAAGGACAACAGTGCGGATGAGTAGGATTGAGCAGGAAATCCAGACTCACCGCATAAGAAAGACAAGGCTGCATATTCTGACTGTATGCTGGCGCAGATCAGAATTTTAAGGCAATAAAAAAGCAAAAATAAGGAGGACATAACATGAGCAGTAAGAAAGTCGAGTTTCTCAAAGCACGTCTGAGAAATACAGAGCCGTCCATTTCGCTGGACAGAGCAAGACTGGTAACAGAATTTTACAGAATTCCTTCTGTGGAATCCCCGATTTCCAGAAAAGCCCATCTTCTTGAATATCTTCTGAAAAATATGAAGATTTTCATCAATCCGGAATCAATTTTTGTCGGAGATCACGGCGAAAGATACCGGTCGGTACCGGTCTATCCTGAATGGGGCTCCAACTGGATTCTCGAGGATATTGACACATTTGACACACGCTCCACAGACAAACTGGCATGGGGAAATCCGGGAGACAAAGAAGAGCTTATCAAGATCTGTACGGAGTGGAAAGGACACGGATTCCGTGAGGTTGTGGACAGCAAAATTCCCGAAGATATGCAGCAGGCATCTCTTGACGGACTGATTACAATCGGTTCCCGTATTGTATCTACAGCAAGCCATATGCCGGAGTACGGCGAGATTTTCAAAAAAGGCTTCCGCAAAATGATCGAGGAAATCCAGGAGAAACTGGACAGCATAGATCATTATGACTATGTGACGCAGGAGCAGAAGGATACATGGGAGGGTATGATCGTTACTCTTGAGGCAGCGATTCAGTTCGCGCACCGCTATGTGGACCTTGCCCGTGAGATGGCGGTGACAGAAAAAGACGAAAAACGAAAGGCAGAACTGATACGAATTGCCGAGACATGTGAGCGGGTTCCGGAGTATCCGCCGAGAACTTTCTACGAGGCAATGCAGTTCTTTTGGTTCATTCATCTGATCTACCAGATTGAGAATGCGGGACACAATCACTCTGTAGGACGTTTTGACCAGTTTATGTATCCGTACTATGAGCATGATATTGAGGAAGGTATTGCGACAGACGATGAGATCGTGGAAATGATCGAGTGTATGCTGATCAAATGGACCGAGATCTTTGAGCTGCGCGATCACATCGAGGCAGAGGCTTATGCAGGATTCCCGATGTGGACAAACATTACGATCGGAGGAATCGATTCGGAAGGAAAGAATGCGTGCAACAGGCTTACCAATTTGTTTCTCGACGCGGCTGACGGAGCGGAGACAACACAGCCTGCGATCTCCTTCCGTTACAACAAGAAGATCGATCGGGAGACATTCCGCCACGCGCTGAAGCTGACCCAGAAGGGACTTGGCCAGCCGGCATTTTTCAACGATGATATCAATATTCCGCGTGTTCTGGCAAACGGATGCAACGACATCCGGGAAGCAAGAGACTATGCCATCGAGGGATGCGTTGAGGCACAGGTTCCGGGCAAGACAGATTTCCGTCCGGTAGCCGGATTTATCAATATCTTAAAAGTACTCGAGCTTGCGATGCACAACGGCGTTGACCCGAACACAGGGCGCCAGTTCGGACCGAAGACAGGCACGATGGATGAGATGGACAGCATGGAGAAATTCATGGATGCATATAAGAAGCAGCTCTCCTATATCATCGATTACCATCTGAAAGCATACGGCATCTGTTCTGCACTGCATTCCCAGATCTGCCCGACGGTGTTCGCATCTACTCTGGTGGAAGGATGTATCGAAAAAGGACGTATCCTTCAGAAGGACGGCGCGAAGTACAGCAGCACCGGAACGTTCGTAAGCGGCGTGGCAAATGCGGCGGATTCACTGGCAGCGATTGATCAGGTATGCTTCCAGCAGAAGCTTCTGACACTGGCGGAGCTGACGGATATTCTTGATCATAACTATGAGGGACATGAAGAGTGGCATCAGATGCTCCTCAACAAATACGTTCATTTCGGAAACGATGACGACCTTGTAGACGACTACTGCCGCCAGGTAATTACATACTGTGCAGAAGAAAACCGTGCGCATCTGGATTCCAGATTCGGAAGATATGAGCTGATCCTTTTAAACCAGACATACAATATCTGGCAGGGACGTGTCGTAGGAGCTACACCGGACGGACGAAAGGCAGGAGAACCGCTTGCAAACAACGCTTCTCCGTCCAACGGAATGGACAGAAACGGCCCGACAGCGGTAGGAAACTCGATCGGAAAGATGGATACGATCATGGTGCCGAAGGGCGTTCTGGTAAATCATAAATTTGACCCGGCAGTGGCGAAAGGCGAAAAGGGCCTTGAAATGCTCGAGACATTTGTCAAAGGATACTGTGAGGCTGGCGGACAGCACGTACAGATCAATGTTGTTGATACGGCGACTCTTCGGGATGCACAGGTACATCCGGAAAACTACAAAAACCTGATGGTTCGCGTGGCAGGATACTCTGCATTCTTCGTAGAGCTTGATCCGCGTGTACAGGAGAATATTATCGGCCGTACCGAGCATTCCGCGTGCTGCTGATACAGACGGTACTTTATAAAAGAAGCGAGAAAACAG
Organism: Ruminococcus turbiniformis; assembly: GCF_020687545.1. GTDB lineage: Bacteria > Bacillota > Clostridia > Lachnospirales > Lachnospiraceae > Mediterraneibacter > Mediterraneibacter turbiniformis. The sequence continues at coordinate 50,851 of NZ_JAJEQX010000020.1, forward strand.
ACAGGCGTCCCCTGCCGGATATGAATGCCGGAGGCGGCGGAACCTCCGGCAGGGACGCACTGCCTTACAACTGACATGAGAAGTACGATAAAGAATGAGAAAGGTATAAGAATTTTATGGAAAAGAAAAATATGAGCTGGCTGCACTTCTTTCTGCTGGCAGGTTCTCTGCTTGCATTTCTTATCGGTTCGGGATTTGCTTCCGGACAGGAGACCATCCAATATTTTTCCGGTTACGGCTATATGGGGATTGCAGTGGGGGTTATTAATTTCTGTATGATGTTTTTTACATATGTGGCTTACGCATATGCAGGACGGACACGGGGACTTAAGAACCTGAATGAAGTAGCGACATTTTATGCGGGCAAATATGTGGGAAAACTGTTCGAAATTTTTGCGTGGGTATTCGTTGCATGCTGCTATATATTTATGTGTTCGGGAGGTGCATCCACATTTAATCAGCAGTGGGGCATCCCCATGCCGGTGGGCGTGGGAATAATGGTCGGACTTTCTGTGATTACAGCGGTGTTCGGACTTCAGAGAATCATTGATGTTATCGGCTGGATCGGCCCGGTTATTGTTGTGTTTACTCTGGTTGTAGGGTTTATTTCGGCATTCACATATTTCCCGAGAATCCCCGAGGGAATCGCGCTTCTTGAGAGCGGGGCCGTCACAATTACCCGCAGTACAAATCACTGGCTGACAGCAGGGCTGGCATTTGGAGGATGTTCTCTGCTTCTTGTCTCCAATTTTGTAGCGACGCTTGCTTATGACAACAGGGAATATAAGTTCGGACGCTTTAAAGCGGTACTTTTCATCGGCGCGTTTTTCATCTCATCCGTCTCTGTATTGATGGGAATGAACCACATTGGAAATATTGAGGAGGCGTCTACTGTATCCATTCCGAACCTTGCACTTGCGTCACACATAATGGGCCCCGTCGGCGCGTTATTCGCCGTGATTATCATTGGCGCGATTTATACGACGATATGCCCGTCTCTCTGGAATACAGTCAGCTTTTTCTTTAAAGATGACAAGAGCCCGAAATACAAGACTGCGGTAATTGCTTTTGGAATTGTGACGTATATCATCTGTATGTTTGTTCCCTATGAGGAACTGCTCGGAGTGATTATGACATACTGCGGATACACGGGCGCAATTGTATTTGCTGTAATTGTCATTCGCTATATTATGGTAAAAACACAGGATAAGAAGGAAGGCATCCAAGTATAATCAGATCCTGGTAAAAGAGAAGAAATCAGATGATGTCTGAGCAAGATTGCCTCCGGCCGGATTGCCGGAGGCATTTTTAAAAAGGATAAGGGAGGTATTTCATATGTTTAGACCTGTTGCGCAGATTCCGCTGGATTACAGCGTGTTCAAAGACAAAAAATCAATTTTCTCATGGGCTCCGTCCGGAGCGATCATATTTGGCAACGGTGCGGCTGCAAAGACGGGAGAGGAGCTTAAAAAACTGGGAGTAAAAAAAGCAGTTCTCGTAACAGACCAGGGACTGGTCAAAGTGGGGATTGCGGGAAAGGTAATAGAATCCGTAAAAAATGCGGGGATTGCGCTGGCTGTGTATGATCAGTGTGAAGCAGATTCTTCTGTGGAGACGGTGGAGAAAATTACGGAACTTTTAGACGGCGCCGATGTGGTGATCGGACTTGGAGGAGGAAGTTCCATGGACCCGGCCAAGGCGGCGGCTATCGTGGCCACAAACGGAGGAAGCATCCGTGACTATCAGGGGTGTGACAAGTTTGAAAAAGCGCCGCTTCCCATTGTGGCAATCCCGACAGCGGCGGGAACAGGCAGCGAGTGTACGCCTTTCGCGGTGATCGCGGACCGGCAGAGAGAGTGGAAGATGCCGATCGGAGGAACAGGAATCATGCCGGCTCTTGCCATCTGCGACCCGGAACTGACCTATTCTCTTCCGGCATCGATTACAGCCGCGACCGGAATGGACGCCTTAACCCATGCCATTGAAGCATATACGTCAAGATGTACGGAGCCGATCTCTGACGCCCTCGCAAGCCAGGCAATCCGCCTGATTGCCCATGCGATCCGTCCGGCGGTGTTCCGCGGGGACAGCGACAAGGACGCGCGCTATGACATGATGATGGGAGCCATGCTCGGCGGATATGCCTTTACATCGGCAAGCCTTGGAATCTCCCACTGTATGGCGCATCCGCTGGGCGCGCAGTATCATGTGCCCCATGGAGTAGCAAACGCGCTCTGCCTTCCGGTTGTCATGGAGTTTAATATGGGAGCGTGGCCCGAACGGTATGCGGACATTGCGGGATTCTTTGGGGTAGATACATACGGTATGTCTGTGCGTGAGGCGGCGAAGGCCGGGGTTGACTGTGTGTACGAACTGCTCGAAGACATGCCGGTGAAACCGCTTGAGGCCTACGGAGTGACAGAGGAAAGCCTGGACCGGCTGGCAGACGACGCCATGCTTGGAGGAGACAGACCGAATAATGCAAGGATGACGACAAAAGAAGACTTCATTAAGCTTTACAGAAAAGTGATGACTCTGAAGAAAGAGAAGTGACTTCAGCTTTTAAAGGAGACAGAATGAAAAAATTCAGAAAACTGGTTGTTCTGGAACCGATCCGGTTTGACAGCGCCTCGGAGGAGGCGCTTCACAGATATGCCGAAGAGGTAGTTGTTTACCGGGATATCCCCGCAGACGATGAGGAAAAGATAAGAAGAATCGGGGATGCAGATGCCCTTCTTGTATTCTACACAAGCCGCATCGGGGCCGATGTGATCAATGCGTGCGGACATTTAAAATACATCGGAATGTGCTGCAGCCTGTACACACCGGAAAGTGCCAATGTAGATGTGAATTATGCAGAAAACAGAGGAATTACGGTGACGGGAATCCGAAGATACGGTGACCGGGGCGTGGCGGAGTTTATCGCCTCTGAGCTTGTACGTCTCTTTCACGGATTCGGGGGAATGCGGTGGAGGAGCGAAGAGATGGAGCTGGTCGGCGCCAGAATCGGGATCGTAGGGATGGGAGACGTGGGAACAGAGGTGACGCGGCTTATGCAGGCCTTTGACATGGATGTCTCCTATTACAGCCGGACGAGAAAGCCTGAGATCGAGAAGCGGGGAGTACAGTATCTTCCTTTTAATGAACTGCTTGAAAAAACAGATATTCTGACAACCCATCTGCACAAAAATACAGTCGTTATGGGACGAGAGGAATTTGAACGGTTCGGGAACGGGAAAATTCTGATCAACACGACGTTTACCGCGCCCTATCCACTGGATGAGTTAAAGCGGTGGCTTCAGGGAGAGGGAAACTATTATATCGTGGACAGTGCGGTTTCTATCGGAGGAAAGGAAGGAGAGATTTACCGGCTGCCGAATGTGATCTGCCCGGACATTGTTGCCGGACAGTCTTCACGGTCCGGCGAGCTTCTCCGGCAGAAGGTACTCGAAAATCTGGAGAATTATCAGCCATGACGAGAAAGGAGCTTAAAGACAGATGAACTATAATTTTGACGAGATCATAGACCGCCGGGGGACGAGCTGTCTGAACACGGACGGATTCCGCGAGTATATTTTCCATGCGGACGAGAATATGAAATTTCCTTTTGCGGATGATGAGTTTATCCGTATGTGGGTGGCGGATATGGATTTTGCCACACCGGACTGCATTATTGACGGAATTAAAAAACGGCTTGACAGAAGAATTTTCGGGTATACAAGGATCTTCGGAGACGAGTATTACAATGCCTTTCGCGCATGGACGGAAAAGATGTACGGATGGAGCTTTCAAAGAGAACAGCTGTATCCGTCTCCCGGCGTGATCCCGGCGCTTTACGAACTGACAGGCTACATCTGCGGACCGGAGGATAAAGTGCTTATGATGACGCCGTCCTATGCGTATTTTAAATATGCGGCAGATCATAATGACATCGGATATGTGTACTCGGACCTGGTGGACAGAAACCACAACGGGTATTATGAGATTGACTTCGATGATTTCCGGAAAAAGGCAGCAGACCCGGCAGTAAAACTGTTCATCTTCTGTAATCCCCACAATCCGACCGGACGGGTCTGGACCGAGGAGGAGTTAAGAAAGACGGCCGAGATCTGCTTTGAAAACAATGTGATGATTATTTCTGATGAGATTCATTGCGATCTTTTACGAAGCGGGCTTACCCATACACCGCTGGCGAAACTGTATCCGGACAGTGACCAGATCATCACCTGTATGGCGCCGAGCAAGACTTTCAATGTGGCGGGGCTTCAGTTTTCCAATATCATTATCCCGAACAGAAAAGTGCAGGAAATGTGTCAGAAGTACCACAGCTTTGACGTGAATCCTCTCTCCCTTGCCGGTGCGCAGGCCGCGTATGAGGGCGGATATGACTGGATGATTGAGCTTCGGAAATATCTGGATGGAAATTTTGCTTATGTGAAAGAATGCTTAAACGAGCATCTGACAAAGGCTGTGTTCCGAGTCCCGGAAGCTACCTATCTGGGCTGGGTGGACATCGGTGAATATATTGATAAAGATGAGAATATTCCGCTTCTGTTCGCCAACAAGGCGGGAGTCCTCCTGGAGGGCGGCAATATGTTTGTGCATAATTCTGACACATATATCCGTCTGAATGTGGCGTGTCCCCGCAGCGTACTGAAAGAAGGACTTAAAAGGATTTGCAGTGTGCTTTCAGAAGAAAACTGATGAATGAGGTGAGAGATGAAACTTGCATCTGTATATGAAAAACTGGATGATCTGTTCGGAAAACAGAAATACCGGGAGGCAGAGCAGCTTCTTCTTGAGCAGGTCAGCGCCGCTGAAGCCTCGGAAGATAAATATGCGGCAATTTCTCTGTGCAATGAACTGGGCGGATATTACCGTGCGGCAGGAAATTACTGGGGAAGCATCGAGTTCTTTTCCAGGGCGCTTGTTAATATAGAAGAAACAGGTTTGAAAGAAAGTGTGGAGGAGGCGGTCATACGTTCAAATCTGGCAACTTTATATGTTGCTGTGGATATGCTTGAGAAAGCATCTGAAGAATATGAAACCGCAGATCAGATTTATTCCGTGAACCATATTGGCGACTACCGCGCGGCGGCGCTTAAGAATAACAAGGCTTCCCTGTATCTGAAAAGAGGAGAGTGCGCACAGGCTCTTGTGTGTGCAAAAGAAGCGCTTCACATTCTCGGCGGAAAAGAAGGATATGAGGACGAGTATGGAGTGACCAATACGTTGACGGCACAGATCAGGATAAGGCAGAGACGGTATGATCTGGCACACGAGGATGCACTGCGGGCAAAAGAATGTTTTGAGAAAGCCGCGTCGCCAAGCCCCGCCCATACGGCGGTACTGGAATCGGTTTTTGCGGAGCTGTCCGCCGCAAAAGGCGAGTGGATGCAGGCGTCCGTCTATCATGAGAGGGCGGCAGAGATGATTGAGCGTGCATTCGGCAGAAATGAGAGCTGGAAAAGCGAGAGAAAGAAAATGGAACAGTGTAAAAGCAGAGGACAGGAGGAGAAAAATGGAAAACATGAAGGGCCTTGAAATAGCGAGGCAGTATTATGAGCAGTATGGGATTTTGATGATTCATTCTGAATTTTCACAGTATGAAAGTTATCTTGCTGCCGGGCTTGCAGGACAGGGCTCAGAGTGTTTTGGATTTGACGACTCATATTCCCGGGACCATGATTTTGGTCCCGGATTTTGTATCTGGATTCCCGAGAGGTATTGGGATAATATCGGTGTCCGTCTGAGCGAGGCGTATGAAAACCTGCCGGATATGTCCTGCCTGTGGGGAATTACGGCCCCTTTATATACGGAGGAAAGAAAAAAACGTATCGGCGTACATACGGTGGAATCATTTTATGAATCTTTGATCGGCAGAAAGTCAGCTCCTGAGACGAATCTCCAGTGGCTGCTCATACCGGATCACTTTCTGGCGGCTGCGGTAAACGGAGAGGTGTTTGCAGATCCGCTGGGAGAATTTTCCGCCATAAGAAAAAAACTGCTGGGATTCTATCCTGAAGAGACTATGAAAAAAAAGATGGCGGCCCGGTGTGCAGTCATGGCACAGGCAGGCCAGTATAATTATGTGAGAAGTATCCGGCGGAAAATGTTTGAGACAGCGGCGCTTTGCTGCTGTGAGTTTGTGACGGCGGCGCTCGGAGCGCTGTATTTGCTCAATGAAACCTACATGCCGTTTTATAAGTGGGCATTCCGGGGAGCGGAGAAGTTCCATGAGGCTTCAGACGTGCTGGAAGAGCTGAAAAAGTTTATTCTTCTCTCTGACACTTCGGAGAGTATGAGGAAAATCCTTTTGATTGAGCGTATATGTATCAGGATCAGGGACAGCCTGGTCAGACGGGGATGGTCATACGGGGAAGAAAGTTTTCTTGAAGTGCATGCTGAGCGTCTGACAAAGCAGATCTGCGATCCGCAGCTTAAAAATCTTCCGATTATGGAGGGGAGAAAGTAAACAAAAATAAAAGATGACAGGAGAAGGGCAGATATGGATGAAAGAAACCAGAAGCCGCTTGTGGATGAAGTGATTCAAAAAGAGTGGAAAATGTTTGACAAGGTAAACTCGCTTGGAGGGAGAGCCTCCTGCCAGGATAATTTTCCGGTCTTTTATGTCATGAGATACAGTCAGTTTTCCGTGTGGGATAAAGATGTGCTTGAGAGCTATTATGCGGATCTTTTAAAAGCAGGGTCACAGGGAATGAATATAATTGAACAGAAATATGCATATATGATGAGGGAAACAAGCCCGGACTATTATGAAAAATATCTGCGGGAGTTTCTGCCCGGAATTACGGAAGAAAAGAAATGCCTGGCAGAGCAGATTATGGAGATTGTGATGGGATTTTACAGCGAAGCGGAAAAAATGTATCCGGGTATTGCCGCGAGGGGGAGAGGAGGCAGCAGGAGAGAGAGCATTTCGGGAGAAACATCTGTTGACGTGTACCAGAGGGGAGAACTTTTGACCTATTCATCAGCGACACTGAAGCTGTATTACGCAATGGTGAAAAGAAAGAAAGACACCGGACAAAACATGGTACTGGATATTTATGCCCGGACGGCGGAATGCTGCGGGTATGATGGCCTGGAGGCGGCTGAGAAGGCGGCCCGGAAGCGGAAAGAATTTTACCAGTAATCTCATATTGCTTCCTGTGTATAAAAAAAGATAAAATCAGTCTGGTCAGAAAACGACAAATTTTTTGAAAGGACTGGAGAAAAATGGGAAAAATAAGAGCCCTGCTGGCAGCAGTGGTTACCGTATGCGGACTCTTATTGGGAGGTTTGACCGCAGCCGCAGCGGATACCGGCACAATGAATATTATTTCTGAAGACACTGTGGTGCGAAAAGGGCAGACAGTGGAACTTGAGGTGTCCCTCAGTATTCCGCACGGAGCAGAAGATGGAGTTAATGTCCTCAAAGGAACTCTTTTGTATGACAGGGAAGTATTTGAAGATGCGCAAGCCGGGAACTTTGAGGGGAAAAACTCCTGGGAGAGACTGTTCTATAACCAGGATAACGGACAGTTTGTCCTGATCCACAGGGCGGGGAGCGGCAAAGAAGGAGATGTGTTTCGCCTTACGCTTACCGCGAAACAAGATATTACGGCGGGAGAGACTTGGATAAAAGTGACAGATGCTGTTGTGTCTGACGGAAAAGAGAATGTAAATCCTGCAGATTCTGCACTTTCTCTTTCGGCAGTTTCAGACAGCAGTGAAAGTGCGGACGGCAGTGAGGGCTCAGGAAACAGCGGTTCGGACGGGTCAGGGGAGACAGTATCCGCAGTCCGTTCCGGCGATTCGGCAGCAGGCGCGCTTTTGATATGCGGTGCGGCACTGCTGACAGTCATCGCGGGAGGAACGGTTTATGTATTAAAAAAGAAAAAAAGTGTATCCCGGAAAATGAAAATTTTGGCGGGAGTGATCATATGTATCGGTGGATTTTCAATGCTTGCAGGAGGCATGCGCACGTATGCGTTCAAGGGAGATATAAACGACGACAGCGTTTCGGATTATTCGGATGTAGAGCTTCTGGAAAGACATCTGATCGGACTCGAAGAGATCCCCAAAGAACATATAAGCCGCGCGGATATGGATGGAGACAGTGAACTGACGGTCAAAGATATCGCCATCCTTATCCGCAGGATTGAAAAAAATCTGAAGTATGAGGTGGAGCTGCAGTCTGTAACGGAACGCTTCTATTACGGGAAAGGAGAAGAGACGGAGCTTAAGTTCCGGGCAGAAGTTCCGTACGGCGCACAGATTGAGCGGGTGATGATAGACGGCCGGGAGTACCCCGCAGAGAAAGCGGCAGACGAACCGGTCTACACGGTCAGGCCGGATTCCGGCACCACATCCGGAGTGAGGGCTTTTCACATGACAAACGTCATTCTTGATACGGGATATGATGTGACTGTGGATTATACGGAAAAGATCGATGTGCTGAAAGAGGAACCATATGTGGAGAATTTCCTTTCTGAAGAGCTGACGGACACAGCGCAGATGAAAGTCTCGTTTTCCCTTAGAGATCCGGATCAGGCGCTTACGTCAGCTTTTGCGGAGGTTATAAAAAATTCCGACGGAACACAGATTATATCGGAGAAACTTTCAGCGGGAGAAAATGAGCTTGCTTTAGATTTGGAGGAGAATGAAGCGTATACAGTTCATCTGAACGGAAACTACAACAGGGATTCGGATGAGCTGGACGCAGAAGAAGATTTCAGCGGAAGTTTTTCTGTTGTTAAAGAAGTGGAGCTTAACCTGAATTACCGGTTTACCTTTGGCGGGATGAAAACTGCCGCAGCAGATGGAAACCTTTCGGGGCGGTTCGGGAAGAATGAGCCGATTCTTCTTCTCTTTGAGAGCGGAAACAATACCGGATTTGTACCTGAACGCATTACCGTGAATGGGAAGAGCTATCCCGTAAATCAGACAGAAAGCGGCTACTCTGCGACACTGGACGGATTTGACCGGACAGGGGAGACAAAAATCCGTGCAGAGCAGATTGTCCTTACAAACGGAAAAGCTTTTGAACTGACACAGGATAATGTTATTCTCGTACATATTACTAAAGAGAGACCGCAGGTGCAGGATCTTTTTGCCAAAGAAGATGAAAAGGCCGGGGAATTTCTTGTCTCTTTCCGGCTTTCTGACCCGGACAGAGCGCTGTCCGCGCACCGGATCCTGATCAGAAACGCGGATGGAGATATTGCAGCAGAACAGCAGTTTACGGCAGAAGCAGGGGGTACCGATGCGTTTGAAGAGACAGTGCCTCTGTCCGATACAGGGATTACATCTGCCTATACTGTACAGATTGCGGCGGACTGCGATCTGTCGGAAGACGGCTCGGAGGCTGAAACGGGAAAAGTGCTTTCTGAATACAGTGTACAGGCACGTCCCAGAGTGATTGTCACAGACGGATGGGCGGAGAAAACCTATGTGGAAAAGGGAGAGGAGATCGGGGTATTTTACAGGATTGAGCATAACACCGGTTCGGAACCTGCAGCTGTTGTATGCGGTTTTCAGGAGGAAAAGATCAGTCCGGAAGAAGACGGGTCATGGCAGGCGCGTGTGGCATCACCGGAAGAGGCCGGGCCTTATGAAACTGCTCTTACGCAGGTACTGTTTGCGGACGGGACAATACTGGATGCCGCATGGAAAATCCGGACAGAGGTACTGAAGGATCTGCCCTCGGCGGAAGGCTTTTCTTATGAAAAGACAGCCGGCGATGAACTGGCTGTTTACTTTGAGATTGAAGATCCTGACAAAGCGCTCACAGGCGCCCGGGTGGAGATCGCAGAGCAGAATGGGGATATCATTCTCGCGGAAAATGTATCGGAGGGAGAAAATAAAATTTTGACGCCTCTGAAGACAGCGGAGAATTACACGGTGACTGTGACGGCGGACTGTGACAGAGATTCGAATACTCTGGATGATCAGTCCAATGCGGTTAAGGGATATACGCTCCTTTCTGAGAATGTATCTGTATCCAGAGACGCGCTGGAATTTAAAGATGTTACGGGAAACACTCTTTATTATGCGGGAAATGCAGGTCATGAGAAGGTGGATATGATCGATATAACCGGAGGCGTCCCCGGGGATGTCTCTGACTATTACGCGGTTATAGAAATGGAAAATCTGCCGGACTTCTATGCGGGAATCAGGCAGTTCCGTCTGGATGAAAACGCGAAGAAACTGTACGCGGTTGTAGATCAGGCAGATCTGATTCAGTATAAAGAGAATGGTGATAAGGCGCAGGAATATATATTTCCGGTAGCTTACAGAGACAGTGAAGGTGAACATACACCCGTAAAGAGCGCGGAGGAGCTCTTCCGGAAGATGACGGAAAAACCGGACGGGAAATTTGAGCTTACCGAAGATCTGGATGCTTCGGGCATAGCGGCGGACAAAGCGGCGTCAGCAGGAACGTTCACGGGGGAGCTTGACGGAAACGGTTACCGCATTTTTAACCTTCCCACCTCTCTGTTCGGAACATTAAGCGGCGCCTATGTCCATGACCTTGTTATCGAGGATGCGGCGGTGACGGCACAGAGAGGAGGAATACTCGCCGACGCCGTAAGAAACCGGACGGTTATTGAAAATGTGTTTATCAAGGATTCGTCGATTTCAAACAGTGTGGACGGAGTGGGAGGATTTACAGGAACCCTTTCAAATTCTACAATACGAAAAAGCGCGGCCGTGGATGTGAAGGTAAGAGGACTGGTCGCGGTGGGCGCAGTCGCGGGTAAAACAGATTCAGGCGCGCTCATTGAAGACTGTTCTGTGAGCGGAACAGTTGAGGGAACATATGACCACCCGTCCCTCGGTGCAAGAGCCGGAGGTATTGCCGGATGGCACGGGTCAGGCGCAATTCGCAGATGTATTGCCGCTGCCCGGATTATCGGGCCGTCTGACAAAGGAAACGGCGGACTGATCGGGGGACCTGACAAGGGCAGTCCCGCGATTGAGTACAGTATAAGCTTAAGCAGCGGGGACGGTTACCGGATTGCGGGCTTCGATGTACTAAAGGATGTAAAAGAGGTGTACGAGTTTTCCGGCTCGGACAGTCTGAGTAATATTCATGACGGAAACAAAGGGGGCGTAAAGGAGACAGACGCGGTTTATGAGACAGACTTTTATGAGAAAACGCTTGGCTTTGACGGGGAGGTCTGGGAGTTCGGGCTTGTCCCTTACGGAAAACTTCCTTTGCTTAAGACGGCTCCTTATACGGAGAATAATCACCGGATCCCGGGGTATGAACAGGTAAGAAACCACAGTGATTATCGTGTGGAGAGGGAACAGGCGTATGCCAACATGGCCATGCTGATGCCTTTTATGGATACACGTATGTGGGTGGAGTACGGCAACAGCCTTGAGAAGGAAGACCTGCTTGCCACAGGAAAAATGCAGTATGTCCTGCCCCTTGCCGAGGACGGTTCTCTTGTGAATGCGCTCACAAAGGAAATGCCGGATAAGATTAAGAAGGTCAGGGTTATATTTGAGGACGGAAAGATGCAGGAGTATGAGACGGTTTATGAAAAGCTGCTCGGAGATGTGGCGGGAGTCTATCGTCTGAACGGTACAGATCTGAAATACCAGTTCCGAGGATATGCGGCGGACACAGATGCAGACCGTCTGGCAGAAGCGCTTGGACTGGCGGAAAAGTACGGCTATTATACGGATATTGCCGCGGCGGCGCCGGAAAATGAGAGCCGTTTGTATGCGGATTATTATGAGGAAAATGTAAAAACGAGAGCTGCCGGGATTCTGGCGGACAGGTTTATGGTACAGGAAGACTATCCTCTTTATAGTATGCATCCGGCTGTGCGTGCCCTTGCGGACGAGCGGATACGGGATGAAGAGGCGATAAAGAGAGCCCTCTATTCTTACAATTATTTTGACAAGTGGTATCACATTGAGTTCAATGGCGTGTATTTAAGCGATCTGCTGTACTTTCACGGGGAACAGACCGCTGAGGGGATGACGCCGGACGCCCTTGAGACAGCGCTGCTTGGCGTTTCCGGGGAACTTAGAGGGACAGGCAGGACTGTCGCGCTTTACAATCGCGTGCTTAAAAACTACACAGGGCGGAGTCTGACAGAATTTATTGCGGAGATGTCAGAGAAACTGGGAGGATACGAAGACCCCAATGACTGGTTTGCTGACACTTTTAAAGGAGTGTTTGTTGAAAAACCGGCCATGGGAGATGACGGAAGCATCCGCTACAGAGCGTGGGATAATCTGACGGGGCTTGAGGAAGAAAGAAAGAATGTGATTCTGCCGATTCTCACAGCGCCTCAGAATGATATGTATATGATCTCGGTACCGTCTCAGATCATAATCGGGAGCATGAACAGATACCCGGATTATCTGAACAAAGACGGACAGGAACGGGAGAGGATGCTCAAAACAGCAGAAGCCTATGCCGAAAAAATGGGGATTTTCTACGGAGTGTCATCGAGATGGTCTGACAGGATCAAAACACAGTTAAATACATTCGTCAATCTCCAGTATGATACAAGGCTGGCTTTCCCGGAAAGCACTGCAGCCGCAGGGGGAGAACAGAAGAAAGGAGAGACGAGAGATCCTGTTATGAAGTGGGTCTATGAGGCGGTGGATATGTTAAACGCGCTCAACGGAAGCGCCGCAGTGGCAAACGGAAGTATTGTTATCTGGATGTGGGATCCGGCGCTGACAACAAGTGATTATACATTTTTTACCTTCAGTCATGAGACCGCCCACAATCAGGACGGACGGTATTTTTACGGAGGAGCGGGCCGGAGAAAAGGAACAGGCGCGGAGGCCCACGCCGACGGCAATATCGCGCAGGAAATGCGGGACGGGTGCATGGTTTTTAATATTTCAAAGATCAATGATATCGGTCTGGAGATGCCTAATAATTTCAGCTATGAGCGGATCGACTCCGCAGAAAAAGTGCACAGCTACTACAGGGAGATGTTTGAGGCAGGATATGTACTCGACTATCTTGCGGCGCAGGCATTTCTCGAACTGACCCCGCAGCAGCAGGCAGCGGTGGGGGTGCAGGCAAATCATACCGCGGGAGGAAGCGACTCCATGAGTACTGTGTACAAAAGGCTTACGGCGGAGGAGTTCGCCGATATGGGCTTAAAGGATATGGAGGATCTGTGGGAAAACCGGATATCAGTACGAAACGGGAATTCCTATCCTGAGACAGTGGGAACAGCCACGGAGGGAAGCTATGGATTTGAATCATTTTATACGATGAACTGGTATCAGTCCCACAATGACAGCGGCTCCCCAGACACACATTCGTTTAAACGGCTGGGACAGGAGATGCTGGGTGTTGCCGGATATGAAGACGGGTACATGGTCTATATGTCCGGGCTTTCGGAAAATGATCTGGATGCGCTGAGAAAGATCACCGGAGATTCCCAAATAACATGGAAAGAGTATAAGCTTGGCAGATACCGGAATGTGGAACAGAACCTTTCGCGGATACCATATTTCGATCCGGAGGCGGTGAAAGCACAGTTCAAAGCGGCCTTTGAAAAGGATGCGGCGGACGGAAATATGTCCGCCTGCATTGAGACGAAACGGATGCTCTATGGAATGATAAAACGAGTGACCGCAGATTTTGCGGAAGGCGGGATTTACACTGCGCCTCCTGTCATATCTGTATCAACGGCGGAGGAACTGGCCGTGGAGGCGGCGCGAAACCCGCATGGATACTACCGCCTGGAAAATGACCTGGATTTTTCCCGGGCAGAGGCGAACGGAAGTTATATTGAGGGAAGATTTATCGGCATCCTGGACGGAAACGGTTATACGCTGAAAGGAATGCAGTATCCCTTGTTTGAAAGTATTCAGCACACACAGGTGAAGAATCTGACGATTATGGAACCATCCTATGCCGGAGAAGCACAGGCGATGCTGGCAGTGAATTCGAAAAAGACGGTGATTGGAGATGTAAAGGTGGAAAATGCGGACATGCATCTTCCCCTTGTAAAAACAAAGAGTGAAGGTTATTACGAATACGGTGATATGTCAGTGACCGTAGGAAGACGGGAGATTACAACGCCGGAGGAACTGCTGGCAATCGGGGATTCTGCCGCGGGACTTAAAAAGCAGTATACGCTCGGGGCTGACCTGGATTTTAGCGGAACTGACCTGGAAACTTACGCAGTGGACGGTATCTTTTCCGGGGTGTTTGACGGAAACGGATATACAATAAGAGGACTGAACGCGCCTTTGTTTGAAAAAATAGACGGCGCTGAAATCAGTAGCCTGACAATAGAGGACAGCACTCTTTACGGCGACAGCCAGAAGGGAACGCTTGCCGGTGAGATACGGAATGCAGAAATCCATGATATCCGGGTGATCCGCCCTGTCATCAATAACCAGACGAATCAGGTCGGAGGAATTGCCGGGGTGATTCAGGCAAGTACAGTCAGCAGAGTGTCTGTTGAAAACGCTTCCATCCGTGCGGGAAATACAGTCGGGGGAATCGCGGGACAATTTGACGGATCCAGAATGGAGGATTGTGTTGTGACCGGCACGCTTGAGGGGACGGCCAGGCATCAGCTTGGAGCCAGAATCGGGGGGATTACCGGATGGCTGGGCGGCGGGACTGTGAAAAACTGTATCACAAAAGCCGAGATCACCGCATTTGATGCAGTCGGAAACGGCGGTCTGATCGGAGGTCCGAACGAAGGCAGCGTGGCCATTGTAAATTCAGTCAGTTTAAGCACCGGCGTCAACTCTCATCGTATTTCCGGCTGGAATGTACTTGATACTGCCGGCAGCGCGTATGAGCTGGAGACATCAGACAGCCTGACAAACATTGTTGAGGAAAGCGCAGATTTGTCACCTGTACGCACGCTCACACAAGCGCAGGCAGCGGACGAGACATTCTACACGGATATACTTGGATGGAGCAAAGAAATATGGAACTTTGACGCCCTGGCATCAGGAGGCGTGCCGGCACTTCGGTAAAAAGGTTTTTCAGAAAAGAAAGGTATGCTGTACATGAAATCTGTCATGTGCGGCATGCCTTTTTTGCACACTGACGCTAAGGTGTTGACATAAGTACGAAATCGGACTATAATGGCAAGTACGAAATCGGACTATATAACAAAATAACGAAGGATGGAGCCATTAAACAGAGAGCGCAGAAGAAAAGCGGGAGGTAAAAATGATACAGAGAGCAGAAGCAAGGGAACTTAACCGGCTTTACAAGGAACTGGAGGAGCTGTACCACGAGATCGGCCTTAAAATCGGGCTGTCGGACAGCGCGTTTTCCATTCTGTACGCAGTGGCTGTCTTAGGAGACGGATGCCGGCAAAGTGAGATATGTCAGGAAGTGTGGGTCAGCAAGCAGACGATCAATTCATCCGTCCGGAATCTGGAAAAAAAGGGGATTTTATATTTAAAGCAGGGTGAGGGAAGAGAAAAAAAGCTTTTTCTGACTGAGAAAGGACAGAAGTTTGCAGAAGAGAAGATATATCCTGTTATTGAACTGGAAAACGATATATTTTCCGAGATGGAAGAAACAGAGAGAGTGGATTATATCCGGCTTTCGAAAAAATATCTGGAATATTTTCGAAGAAGAGAAAAAAAGTTAGTGGAGGAGATACTGTGAAAATCATACTGAAATTTTTGAAACCATACCGCAAAATCTGTGTCCTGACTGTACTGGCCATGCTTCTCGATGTGGCGGGAGGACTGTTTGTACCCAGGCTGACAGCGGACATGATCAATATCGGTGTAGAGAGCAGAAACATCAGTTATATAGTGGAAAAAGGGATTGCCATGGTACTTGTGACAGTGACGGCCGGGGCGGGCGCTTTATTGGGAAGCTGGCTGTGTGCCGATCTGTCGGCCAAAATAGGGAAAGATATGAGAAACGCGGTTTATGAGAAGTCACTTCAGTTTTCCGCCCATGATTTTGAGCAGTTTGGCACCGGCTCCATGATCACAAGGACGCTTAATGATATCAATATTATCCAGCAGTCTGTTGTATGGTGTATTCAGATGGTTCTTCCTGTACCGGCAGTCTGTGTAATGGGTATTGTTATGGCCTTTGCCATTGACACGGTTATGGGATTTTTGCTGATCGGCGTAACGGCGCTTATCATTGTGCTTGCGCTGTTTGTTACCCGCAGGGCCTCGGAGATTTTCGGACGGCTGCAAAGGCTCCTTGACCGGATGAATGTTGTCCTCAGAGAAAATCTGACCGGTGTGAGAGTGATCCGTGCTTTCAATAAAGAAAAGGACGAGGAAAAAAGGATGCGGAAGAGCTTTGAGGATTATGCAGTGACATCTGTGAGCGCAAATCTTCTTTTCGCGGGACTTGAGAGTACGGCGTTTTTTGTAATCAATATCTGTATCGTTTCCATCCTGTGGTTCGGGGGAAACCGGATCGGCGCGGGGAAGATGGAGATAGGAGACATCACGGCGCTCACGGAGTATTCTATTTTGATTCTCTTCTATATTATAATGGCGCAGATGGTGATCATCCTTCTGCCAAGAGCGCGAGTATGCATCCGGCGTATCGAGGAAATTCTGGAGAAAGAGCCGGAGATCGAAGACGGCAAATCCGGAATGAAAGTACATCCGGAGACGGAGAACACGGCGGCGGAACTTCAGCTGGAAACGTGTCCAAAGGCAGGGCAGTCCGTCAGGGCAGCAAACAGGGAAGTAGTCCGGTTCCGGGACGTGTCTTTTAAGTTCCCTGATGCGGACGAGTACGCTCTGACAGAACTGGATTTTGTATGCAGAAGAGGAGAGACGACGGCGGTTATCGGTGGAACGGGAAGCGGAAAATCAACACTGGCGCGGCTGATTCTCAGATTCCATGATGTCTCGGAAGGGTCGGTGTCCGTTAATGGAACTGATGTGCGCGACGTGTCCCAGAAAGAACTGAGGGAAAAAATTTCCTATGTTCCGCAGAAAGCATGGCTCTTCTCCGGTACGATCGCGGATAACCTCCGGGACGGAGATGAGCGTGCTTCCGAGGATCAGATGCGCCGGATTCTCTCTGTTGCGCAGGCGGATTTTGTGAGTACGCTCGCCAACGGGCTGGACGCCCATGTGGCGCAGGGAGGAACGAACTTTTCCGGAGGGCAGAAACAGAGGCTTTCGATCGCAAGGGCGCTTATGAAGAAGGCCGATCTGTATATCTTTGACGACAGTTTTTCTGCGCTTGATTTCAAGACAGACGCGGCGCTTCGGAAAGCGCTTAAAGAGGAAGTGGCGCATGCCGCGGTTCTGATCATCGCGCAGAGAATCAATACGATCCTGAATGCAGACCAGATCATTGTGCTGGATGAAGGGAGAATTGCAGGGATAGGAAGACATGAAGAACTGATGGAAAGCTGCGGCGTATACAGGGAAATTGCGAAATCACAGATGAAAGGAGGTATGCAAAGTGGCGGACAATGAGACAACGGTATATGAAGATGACATGGACTTTTCTGTGCCCTCCAATGCCTGGAAAACAGTTGTGCGTCTTTGGCATTCTATGGGAAGACAGCGCATACGTCTTGTGATTGTGGCGGTTTCGGTTGTATTTTATACGATTCTGTCTGTAGCGGCTCCGGTCTACAGCGCGGGGATTGTGGATCTTCTGTGGAAAAAAATACAGGAGGCATGGCAGAGAGGCGCCGCGTTTTCTGTGACATGGGAGAGCGGCGGGCGCCAGATCGCGATTCTGCTCGCGATTTATACAGTTACGGGGATTCTCTATACATTCCAGAGTTTCCTGATGGCCAGCTTTGCGGAGCGGTTAAGCCTGCAGCTTCGGACAAAAATCAGCAAAAAACTGAACCGGCTTCCGCTGTCCTATTTTGATGGTCACAGGACAGGAGAGATATTAAGCCGTGCTACAAATGACCTGGACAAGATGTCAGAGGTGCTGCAGACCGGGCTTTTAAAACTGTTTACGGCGGTGGGGATGGTGGCAGGCTCTCTTGTTATGATGTTTCAGTTCCATATTGGACTGACGCTGGTGTTCCTGGTGTTTACAATGCTTTCACTGTTTTCTACAAAACTGTTCGCGGCAAGGACGCTCAGATATGCGGCAAGACGTCAGCAGGCGGTAAGCCGTGTGACAGGGCAGGTAGAGGAGGCATACAGCGGACGTACTGTTATCCGGGCGTTTAACAGAGAAGAAAAGAGCATGCAGGATATGCGGGATGCAGTGGAAGAGCTGGCGGAAACGTCCAGGAAGGCTGATTTTATGATGAACGCGGTGAATCCGGCGATTCGTCTGATGAACCGGTTAGGACAGGCGGCAATCGCTGTATTTGCGGGGAAACTTCTGCTGGACGGAGTCCTTACTGTGGGAACATTCCAGGCGTTTTTCCAATATGTGTATCAGGCGTCGGAGCCGCTGACAGAAGCGGCCTATATGATCAACTCCCTGCAGTCGTCCATCGCGTCGGTAGAGCGGATTTTTGAACTCCTGGATGAGAAAGAGATAAGGAAAGATCCGCTGAGCCCCGCAGAAGTAAGGGCTGCGAAAGGCGGCGTGGAGTTTGAGCACGTTCGGTTCGGCTACACACCGGATCGGATTCTTATGGAGGATATCAGCTTCTCCGTGCAGCCGGGACAGAAGATTGCCGTGGTAGGAAGCACCGGAGCGGGCAAGACAACACTGATCAACCTGCTTATGCGTTTTTACGAGGTGAACGGAGGCTGCATACGCCTCGATGGAGAAGATATTTCCAAAATGACCTACGAAGGCCTGCGCAGCAACTTCGGAATGGTACTTCAGGATACGTGGCTCTTTGAAGGGACGATTGCGGAGAATATCGCCTACGGAAGACCCGAGGCGTCCAGGGAGGAGATTACCAGGGCCGCGAAAGCGGCAAGGGCGGACTTCTTCATCCGCACGCTGCCCGGAGGGTATGACACAGTGCTTTCTTCCGATGCGGAAAATATTTCCGCCGGACAGAGGCAGCTTTTGACCATTGCAAGAGTCATGCTCTGCAATCCGGCAGTCCTGATTCTTGATGAGGCTACATCCAGTGTGGATACCCGCACGGAGATGGAGATTGGCCGGGCCATGAACGCGCTGATGAAGAGGCGCACAAGTTTTGTGATTGCCCATCGTCTCTCTACGATTGTGGATGCAGATATGATTCTTGTCATGAAGGACGGGACGATCATCGAGAAAGGAAACCACGAACAGCTCTTAAGAGCCGGAGGAGCATACGCAGATCTGTACAACAGCCAGTTCGCATAGAAATACAGGAATATAAGAAATGCCGCAGGCATATATTACAGGGAGATATTTCCCGCCTTCAGAGGCGGAGAATGTCTCCCTGAATTTTTCTGTATAATCTGCAATCTGCAGAGCAAATGTTGAGGTGACTGTATGATTTATGTGGTAGCAAAAGGGGATACCCTTGAAGATATATCCAGGAGGACAGGAGTTCCGGTGGAGAAAATTGTGTATGACAATCAGATCGAAAACAGAGACAGACTGGTGGAAGGACAGGCGCTTCTTCTGCTCGGGGAGGGGGAAAGACCGGATTACCGCGGAGGTCTGAGCGTGGGCGGATATGCATATCCCTTTGTGGAGCAGTCTGTTCTGGAAGAGGCGTTTCCTGCACTCAATGAACTTCTTATCTTTTCCTACGGATTTACGTTTGAGGGAAATCTGGTCCCGCCCAGGCCGGATGAACTGTGGATGATCGAGGCGGCATGGCAGCAGGGAATCGAGCCGCTGCTTGTCCTGACACCTTTTTCGGACGGAGCGTTTAACAATCAGCTCATTAAAGTGCTGGTGGAAAATGAACAGGTTCAGGAAAATCTGATCGGACAGCTTTATGAGACAGTCCGGGACAGAGGGTATGCGGGAGTGGATATTGACTTTGAGTATGTGCTTCCGGAAGACCGTGTGCTGTACGCAGAATTTGTGGGAAAAGTAAGAGACCGGCTGGGAGAATACGGCTACCGCGTTTCTGTGGCGGTTGCTCCCAAGACATCGGACGGACAGAGAGGGATTCTCGTAGAGGGGATCGATTATGCCATGCTCGGGGAAAATGCGGATAAGATCTTCCTTATGACTTATGAATGGGGATATACTTACGGACCGCCTATGGCCGTCTCCCCTCTCGACAAAGTCCGCCAGGTAATAGAATATGCTCTTGAGAAGCTGCCGGCAGAGAAGCTGATCATGGGAATTCCAAATTACGGGTATGACTGGCCCAGGCCTTACGTCCGGGGCGTGACACGGGCGCGTACAATCGGAAATGTGGAGGCGGTGAACCTTGCCTCCGAGATGGGAGCTGTCATACAGTATGCTCCGATTGCCCAGGCACCCTGGTTTACCTATAGTGCGCAGGGAACGGCGCATGAGGTCTGGTTTGAGGATCCGAGAAGCATTGAGGCGAAGTTAAACCTGGCGCGGGAGTATGATCTGTCAGGTGTCGGGTACTGGAATCTGATGAGGCCGTTTCAGGCAAACTGGATAATGCTGAATGAAAAAAGTCCGGGGTGAAAAAGTGAACAAAAAAGAAAATATTTTTTATATATAAATTACAAAAAAGAAAAGTTTTTCAAAAAGTAATTGAAATTCTGCTGCGGGATGGTTATAATGAAGAAAAAGATCGTAATAAAAAAAGGAGGATGCAGCAATGAAACCAGAAGAACTTAAGGAAGCGTTAAAGGGTATCTGTGCCATCTCTGTTACGCCCATGACAGAAGGCCGGGAGGTAAGCTATGAAGGAATGAGAAATCATATCCGCTTTCTGAAAAGCAAGGGAATTACAAAAGAAAACAACTGCACTCTTGTTGTAGGAGGCAGTACGGGAGAATGCGGAGCGCTCACGATTGAGGAAAGAAAGAAACTGATTGAGACAGCTGTGGACGAGGCAGGAGATGAACTTCCGATTATTGCCGGATGCAATCACAGCAATATTGTAGATGTTAAGGATCTCATGAAACATGCGCAGAGCGCTGGGGCTGCCGGTGTGATGGTACTTTCGCCATATTATTATGTTCCGACTGACGAGGCTGTACTTAGATTTTACAGAGAAATTTCCGAATGTGCGGATATCGGAATTCTGCTTTACAACAACATTGAAGTGACACATAAAGATGTGCCTGTTGAAGTACTGGAACAGCTTGTGGATTCTTCCAATGTGGTTGGAATTAAGGAGTGCACGCCTAATTTCGTCAAAATGGAGAAAGTCGTCCGTAAAATTGGAAACAAAATTGCGGTGATTAACGGACACGGGGAATTTCTTGAGCCGTTTGCAGCTCTGGCGGGAACTGTAGGGTTCATATCCAGTACATCTAACTTTGCTCCGGAAATTGCAGTTGAGATGTGGAAGAAGAGAAGCGCCGGAAAATATGAAGAGGCGAAGAAAGTAAGAGACAGGCTTACTCCATACCTTGACCTTGCGGGAGCCGAGAGCGCCACCGGAGGAGAGCCGGTTGTTCTTGCGATTCTGAAAAGAGCAGCCACTCTGGTCGGTTCTGACTGCGGGCCTGGACGTATTCCACTCCCCGACATCGACGACGCACTGGATGCGAAAATCCGGAATATGTTAAAAGAAGTTGGCCTTATTTAGTGAAAAAGGGAGGGAGAAGCCTATGAAAAAAAGAATTCGGGGATGCGGACATTTTCTTGGACCATTAATCCTCCGTTATCCCCATTTATCATGCTGCTATAAGTCCTTGGCTCTGTCGGTATTGAATTGGACTCAACCCTCCGAGGGAAAGCTTAATTCTT
>NZ_JAJEQX010000021.1 GCF_020687545.1 Ruminococcus turbiniformis
GCTGCATCAGGGTTTCCCCCATTGTGCAATATTCCCCACTGCTGCCTCCCGTAGGAGTTTGGGCCGTGTCTCAGTCCCAATGTGGCCGGTCACCCTCTCAGGTCGGCTACTGATCGTCGCCTTGGTAAGCCGTTACCTTACCAACTAGCTAATCAGACGCGGGTCCATCTCATACCACCGGAGTTTTTACCACTGTGTCATGCGACACCGTGGTCTTATGCGGTATTAGCAGTCATTTCTAACTGTTATCCCCCTGTATGAGGCAGGTTACCCACGCGTTACTCACCCGTCCGCCGCTCAGTCACAAAACTCTTCATCCGAAGAATCAAAGTAAAGTGCTTCGCTCGACTTGCATGTGTTAGGCACGCCGCCAGCGTTCATCCTGAGCCAGGATCAAACTCTCGTTAAAAGTGTTTGTTCTGTTCAAGAATTACCTGCTGGCAATTCTATCCCTTTACTGTGTTAATGGTTTGTTAAAACCGTTCTTAGAAATTTTCTCTTCAAAGAAATTTTCAAGGGTTGTTGTCTATTGTTCAGTTATCAAGGTTCCTGTCGTTCTTTTCAAGCGACAGCTTATTTATTATACCAAAGCAGTTTTCGTTTGTCAAGAACTTTTTTTATTTTTCTTTGTTTTTCGCTGCCTCGCACGAGTCAGCTTAGATATAATACCACTTTGTGACATTATCTGTCAACTGTTTTTCAACATTTTTTGTCCATTTTTTTCCTCTTTTTGGACGGTACCATATCTGGTATTTTTTACATGATATTATCTCAATATTTACCCTTCATTTATATAGCTTAACACTGTTCTTCATATGGATGCTCTCTCTGAAAGCCATGCAATACAACACACTGCACTTTTTCATAATTTTCACAGCATAAAACATATAAAAACTACTGGCATATTCCAGTAGTTTTTTGAGAAAATATCAAACGGAGAAGGAGGGATTTGAACCCTCGCGCCGCTATTAACGACCTACTCCCTTTCCAGGGGAGCCCCTTCGGCCAGCTTGGGTACTTCTCCAAAATGTCCGTCATTTAATATACACGATATTCGAGCAGTTGTCCAGTACTTTTTTCATTTTTTTCAAAACATCTTACTGCTCGTCTTACTGCTTTCTCAGAAACACGCTGAAAGTGTTCCCGATCTTCCCCTCATTCCGGACTTTTATATAGCCGCCCTGTTCCGCCACAATCTCTCTGGCCAGATAAAGTCCCAGGCCGATTCCCTCTTTTATAAACGCTGCATTTTCCCCGCGGTAATAACGCATGAATATTTTTGGATATTCACTCTGCGGAATCACCTGGCCATAACTTGTAATGTCAATGCGTACAAACAGTTCGTATACAGTAATGCTGACCTTCACCGGCATTCCTTTTCCGCCGTATTTCACCGCATTGTCGAGAATATTGAACACGGCCTCTTCTGTCCAGCGCCTGTCATAGAACGCGCAGACTTCCTGGCTTCCGGAAAAACTCACTTCATTGCCATTTGCTTTCGCCTTGAGAGAAATCTGGTCAATCGCGCTCAGCACCGCGGCTTAACCCGGCTGTCCCGCCGGGTTAAGCCGCCTGATGTCGTCTTCAAGACGCATCGTCTTCGTAAACCCTTCCGCGAACCACCCAAGTTTCTCCACCTGTGCCTGAATCACTTCGCAGATCTGCTCCCTGTCTTTCTGCGGAAGCTCATCCTGCACAAGGAAGCCGCAGTACATCTGAATATTTGTAAGCGGTGTGTTCACCTGATGAACCAGAGCCGCGATCATGCCACTCAGTTCTCTGTGCTGCTTTTCTTCCCGCTCTCTCGCCCCATTCAGCATCTCATACAGTTTCCCATTCTGGAACTGAAACTTCCCGAGAACAGACTCTTCCTGCGGGGAAAACTCTTCTTTCGGATCACCGGCAATCATACTCTGGATGCATTCGTCTACTTTTCCCAGTACACGTGTCACATTCCGGCTTATCCGTATATACGCGCACCCGAAAACGAACAGATTCCACACACCGTACAGGACAATTGCTGTCCTGCTCTCCATATATGTACATATAATAGCAAATGCAGCCAGGGACAAAGCCCAGACTGCCAGTGCCATTTTTACTGTCCAACCCACGATTTCCCTGTTATTTTCCATTTTCATCGCTCCACTTATAACCGATTCCAAACACATTCAGTATGTGTCTGGGATTCTTCCTGTCTTCTTCAATCTTCCCCCTGAGTCTTGCAATATTTGCGCTCAGTGTATTTTTATCCACGAAATTTCCGTCGATGTCCCATATCTTTTCGAGCATCGTCTCCCATGTGAGAACCTGATTCCGGTTCTCAATCAGTATCTCCAGAATTCTGATCTCCGTCCTGCTCAGAGCGACTGGCTCCCCTGCTTTTTTCAGCGTCTTTGTATGAAAATCATAGGTCAGGTCTTCTGTCCGGTACAGGCCATCCTCTTCCCTGGCGTTCCTTCTGAGTACAGCACGCAGTCTTCTCAGGAGAAGAGGGATGGAAAACGGTTTGGTAACATAATCGTCCGCTCCCGCATCAAACCCCCGGATCTGATCCCGTTCTGCACTGCGGGCAGTCAGGAAAATAACCGGAGCCTTCACCTCCCGGCGGTGAGCCTCAAGATAGTTCCGGCTGTCTCCGTCCGCAAGAGACACATCCAGAAGAACCGCATCCACAGGCCGGGACAGTTGTTCTTTCATTTCCTTTAAACTGCCCGCCGCCACTGACTCGTAACCTTCCTTTTTCAGGGAGTATACGATGCCGTTCCTTAAAACAGCATCGTCCTCCACCACTAAAATCCGATACATTTTCCCGCCTCCATTCCGCCTGTTCTCCCGTCACTTTTCCGCACCAGCTCTTTTACTCCGCTTCTCTCAGCCTCTCTACAACTGTCTTCCTGTTCAGCGTCTCCGTCAGTATTCCGGACACCGCCGCCGCAAGCAGAACCCCCGCCACCGTCACCATGGCAATGGATACCGCATACAGCTCCGGTCTGAATCCCGTTGAAAGCGGATACTGCGAGAGCATCTGCGTCACCGGATAGCCGAGCGGAACCAGAATAACAAGGCTGATCAGAATCATCTTCATCCCCTGAACAAAAATATCCCCTGCCATCTGCCGCTTTGTCATTCCGACAGACTGAAGTGCCGCATATTCAATCTTTCTTGAAAGCACACCGGTCACAAGAGTATTGACAATATTCGCCATGCCAATCAGACCGACGATAATTCCCACAAAGATACCGATACATACCTTCTGTGTTTTCTGGGATTCTTCACTCAGCCGTGTCTCGTATTTTGAAGTCACCCGGATCTGTGTATTCAGACTTTCTTTCACCATATCTTCCAGCTCCGCCTGATATGCCGCCTCATCCTGACCGGACGTATTGATCAGAATACTGCTCACCATCTGATCCGCCTGTTCCCCGTATATCTCACGGAATGCATCGTCGGAAATCACGAGCTGAACGGTACCCGTAGCCATTTCTCCTGCATAGCAGTCCGGTTTTGTCCCGACCACCGCCATAACTGTGAACGTCTTTTCAACATAGCTGTCCGTCCCCGGTACTGCAAAGGAAAGCGTAATCTCCTCCCCGGCGTTCATCCCGCTGTATTCAAAGTCTTCTCCCGCGAAAAGTGTATTGACTGACTGATAGATCAAATAGTCACCGGAAGCAAACTTCTCCGGATCCAGTTCCCCGTCATATACGTTCAGATTTTTCGCCTCCATGGGCAGTGCAGACGCATCCATCCCGAGGATTCCCGTCTCGTAATCCGAGCCGCTCTCCAACACGCCGGAAACCTCACTGGCCCACGTCTCATTTACTCCGGTCAGCTCCATCTCTTCCTCGGCCACTTCCCGGATACGCCCCTCAAACTTCACAGCTCCGAGAGCCTCCGGATAGACTCCGTCGTCCGGCTCGGCGCCGATGTTGGAAGCGCGGTAATAAATATAACTCTCATCCGCGAAATCCACATCCGCAACTTTCTGTGCAAACTCCATATCTATCGGCTCATACGGGTCATCCATCACCTGATCCGCATGATACTGATACACTTTGTAGTCCGCTTCGTTCATGCGGTCCGCCATCCATTCCGTGTCGTATCCGACGAATGCGGTAAACAACGCACAGAACAGAATGCCGCTTAAGGCAAATGAGATCACTGCGAACACTTTCTTTTTCTTTCCCGATGCGCGGAATCTTGCCGCCTCGACTGGAGACACCTTTGCCGCGAGAGACAGCGCTTTCCGGCTGCTGATGCAGACTGTGACCGCCGCAAAAAATGCGCCCGCCGCTGCCGCATATACAAGAGATCCGCCGACTTCATAATAACGTGCAAACGAAAGCTGCGCATCGGCCAGGAGCCGGATTACAAGCACGTTCAGCCCTGTACCGGCAAGAGTTCCGGCCAGTATTCCCGCCGCTGCAAGCCGCACCACCTGCCAGTTCAGCATGGACCGCACCTGTTTTCCCGTCATTCCGATCGTCTTCATACTTCCCATAAACCGGATATCATTGACAACCGAAATATAGAAAATATTATAAATCAGCATACTTCTTACAGTCCGCTCCGGAAATAAAAAAAGCCTGCGATGTGCAGACTTTCTGAAAATATTATGAGCGGAGAGGGTGGGATTCGAACCCACGCGCCCTTTCGGACAAACGGTTTTCAAGACCGCCTCGTTATGACCACTTCGATACCTCTCCATATATTACGCCGCATGTGCCTTACTATATTTCCCCGTGCGACGTGAATTATTCTAGCACAGAGGGAAAAGGGCTGTCAATACCCTATTGGCAAAACTTTCATTTCTGTATAATCTTTCCGCTCTTACTTCAAAAACACATCCGCAATATCCAGATCTTCCGGCGTCGTAATCTTAATATTCTGATATGACCCTTCAAACAGCCGCACCGGAAGCCCCAGCATCTGCTCCACCACCATCGCGTCATCCGTCACAGAGATGTCGTCCTTTTCCATGAGCATGGAATACGCCTTTTTCACAAGCTCCGTCTCAAACACCTGAGGCGTCTGAACCTGCCACACACGTTTTCTGTCCGGCGTTTCAACTACCGTTCCCGCCTCATCGACGATCTTGACGGTATCTTTTGACGGCATCCCCGCCACACAAGCGCGGTTCTCTCTCACGCAGTCATACGCTCTCTGAATCATCTCATCCGTCACAAAGGGCCGGGCGCCGTCATGGATGAAGACATAGCCGGGCTTCGTCTCCTTAAGCCCGTTCCAGACGGAATGATAGCGCTCCGCCCCTCCGGGGATGATCTTTTTCACCTTTGTGATGCCGAATTTCTCCGTGATCTCCCGGCGGCAGAACTCCTCTTCCCCGCTCCCTGTCACAAGGATAATCTCATCGATCCGCCCGGAATCCTGAAACGTCTTCAGCGAATAATACAGTACGGGCTTTCCTTTGAGAATGAGATACTGTTTATGTACTTTTGTCCCCATCCTTCTGCCGCTGCCCGCAGCAAGAACGATGGCCGTGCAGTATTTCTTTTCCGCCATCACGCATCTTCCTCCTGATTCGCCGGATGCCACTTCTTTTTCTCTACCGCTCGCCCAGTTTCAGATTCGGCACCGCGTTTAAGTCCCATCCATGCCTTGTCCCGGCGAGGTACTCGTAAAATGCCGCAGCACCGATCATCGCCGCATTGTCAGTGCAGTAAATCGGGGACGGATGATAAAACCGGATCTCTCTTTTCGCACACGCCTCTTTCATCGCCGCGCGCAGAGCTGTATTGGACGCCACGCCCCCCGCGATTGCAAATTTATATATTCCGAAATCCGCAGCCGCTTTCATGGAATTCTCCACCAGCACCTCTACCACTGCTTTCTGGAAAGACGCAGCGATATCCGCCGGGTCAAAACTCTCGCCCTTCATTTTACATCCGTTGATATAGTTAAGCACAGCAGATTTGAGCCCGCTGAAACTGAAGTCATACTCCGCCCCGTCGATCCGCGCTTTCGGGAATTTCACCGCATCCGGATTGCCCTCTTTCGCGATCCGGTCAATCTTCGGGCCGCCCGGGTAGCCGAGCCCGATGGCGCGGGCCACCTTGTCATACGCCTCTCCCGCGGCATCGTCTCTCGTCCGTCCCAGGATCTCATATTTACCGTAATCTTCCACTTTCACGAGATGGGTGTGTCCGCCGGACGCCACAAGGCAGAGAAACGGCGGTTCCAGATCCGGGTGCTCGATATAATTGGCTGAAATATGTCCTTCGATATGATGCACGCCCACAAGAGGCAGATTCCGGGCAAACGCAATCGCCTTCGCCTCGGCCACTCCCACAAGGAGAGCGCCCACAAGCCCGGGGCCGTACGTCACAGCGACCACATCGATGTCATCGAGCGTAGTCTGCGCTTCTTTCAGCGCCTCCTCGATCACCTGGTTGATCTTCTCGATATGTTTCCGCGAGGCGATCTCCGGCACCACACCGCCGTACAGCTTGTGCAGGTCGATCTGGGAAGAAATAATATTGGAGAGCACTTCTCTCCCATTGTGGACGACCGCTGCCGCAGTCTCGTCACACGAACTCTCTATTGCCAGAATATTGATGTCTCTTATCTCTTTCATTTTGCGCCTCTCTCGTCTTCAAACTTCAGTTCCGCCGACATTCCGTCTTTTCCGGCCTTTGCCCCGGGGAATATCCGGCGCACTTCATCCATATACGGCTCCGGTCTTGTAAGAGAAGGGCTGTAATGTGTCAGCCACATCTCTCCAACATTGCCTCCGCGGGCAATCTCCGCAGCCTCGTAAAATGTCATGTGTTTATACTCTGCTGCCTTCGCCGCCTTGTCCTTCTCCCCGTACATTCCCTCACAGATGAAGAGATCGGAATCCTTCACGTTTTTGCGGATCGATTCCGTAGGACGGGTATCGGTCGCATAGGTAAGTTTGATTCCTTTTCGCGGCGGTCCGAGAACCATATCCGGCGTGAACCTTCCGTCTTCGTTTTCGATCACCTCTCCGCTCTGGAGCCTGCTCCAGTATTTCAGCGGAATATTCTGCTCCTTTGCTTTTGCGGCGTCAAACTTCCCGGCACGGTCGATCTCAAGGGTATAGCCGTAGCAGAGAACGTTATGATTGACACGAAACGCCTTTATGCGGTATCCGTTCATCTCAAATGTCTGCTCCGGCCCCTCAATCTCCTTAAACACAATCGGGAAAGGGAGCTCCGGCGCGATCACTCGCAGACAGCTCACCACCCTCTCCAGGCCTTTGGGCCCGATCAGGGTAAGCGGTTCCGTCCGGTCTGCGTTTCCCATCGTGAGAAGCAGTCCCGGAAGTCCGCTGATGTGATCACCGTGATAGTGAGTAAAGCAGATCACGTCGATCGGCTTGAAACTCCACCCTTTTTCTTTTATCGCAATCTGCGTGCCCTCCCCGCAGTCTATGAGCAGGCTGCTGCCGTTAAAACGGGTCATGAGCGCTGTCAGATAGCGGTAAGGGAGCGGCATCATGCCGCCGCACCCGAGCAAACATACATCTAACATAACATTCCTCTGTCTTATTCCTCTGCAGTCTCCGCCGGGATCTTAAAAGAGGCGAGAAGGCTGTCGTAGCACTCCTCACACAGATCAAACCTGTGTCTCTGTCCGTCTTTCTCCGAGGGGTATCCCCACTTGTAGTCCACGCTGAAAACACCTTCCGAAGGGACAGCGCCGACCGGGATCTCCTTTCCGCACCGGTTGCAGATAATTTTATTTAACTCTTTTTTCGTCTCTTTTGTCTCTCTCGATTGATACTGGCGCATACAATTCTCCTCCTGTAAATCCTCACGAGCCGGCAGATCTTTCATAAAAGACTTCTCTTCTGCCTTCTGATTCGTGAGCGCAGTCTGCAAAACTGCAGTTTCTGTTTTTGTCACGCCTACAGTATATCGGATCAGCAGCCGGATTCCTACTGGGAACTGCTGGTGTCTTCCAGACTTCTGCTCATCAGAATCGCATCCTCCTGCGGATTCTCATAAAAGTGCTGGCGCACACCGTCCTCCCTGTATCCGGCTGATTCGTACAGACCGCGGGCCGCCTCGTTTCCGCAGCGCACATCGAGGAGGATTCTCGTGATCTGCCTCTCTTTGCAGACCTCTTCCAGCGCAGCAAGGAGGGCACGTCCTACCCCCTGCCTCTGCAGCTCCTTCGGCACGGCAATCCGGGCGATCTCCGCCTCGCCGGCCGCGTCATAGGCCAGCACATACCCTGCCCTTCTTCCGGCTTTTTCCGCCATCAGGCAGAGAGCGTTCTTCTGCCCCACTGTCTCCAGAACCGATTTTTCACTCCACGCATCCGAGAAAAGCTGATGCTCCATCTCAGCCACTGCGGCCGCATCTTCCATCGTCATCGTACGAACTTCCGGAACCGCCTTCTTCTCCCGTTCCGCCCGCTCGCGCTCCGCCTGGGACACACGCAGATACTCCGGTTTATGTTCCGCCGCCGTCTCATACCTTCCGGCGCGGAAATACTCAATGCCGAGCGCCCCAACTGCCGCAGCTCTCTGACGGTTCATAAAGGAGGGTGCAAAATAATAAGGCACCTTCAGCCCCTCCGCCAGCATATCCGAATACACCGGAACACCGTCCCCCAGGAAGACGACACGCCTGCCGTAAATATTCAGCCTGCGGATCAGCTCTTCCACGGAAACTGCCATCTGTACACGGATCACTTTGAAGACCGGCCTGTCCAGGTATGCGCCGTCTTCGCTTTTTCCATGTTCAAAGGTATAAATGCCTGTATATACCTGCTTTCTTCTCGCATCCATAATCGGGCAGATAATGTCCTCACACCCGAAAAGACTGTACGCCATCGCGTCCACCGTGGGCACATGGATGAGGGGCCTGCCAAGTGCAAGCCCCAGTCCCTTCGCCGTTGCGGATCCGATGCGGAGACCGGTAAACGATCCCGGACCTCCCGACACAGCGATTGCATCCAGAGTGGAGAGATCCACCTCCACCATCTTCGTCATCTCATCGATCATCGGCAGAAGCGTCTGCGAATGTGTCTTTTTATAGTTAATTGTATATTCTGCGATCGTCGTCTCGTCCTCTACGACCGCCACTGTGGCTGTCAGCCCCGAGCTGTCTATCGCCAATACTCTCATATCTGTCTCCCGCTTCCTATCTGTTTCCTTCAAAATCTTCAGGGAATTTCCCGGATCGTAATCCTGCGGTAGTCAAACCCCTGGGACAAATCCTTTTCAATCAGGACTTCCGTGCGCTTTTCCGGCAGGATCTCCTCGATCAGATTCGCCCACTCGATCAGGGATACCCCTTCTCCCATCACATAGTCGTCAAAACCGACTTCTTCCATCTCTTCCACGTCTCCGATCCGGTAGACGTCAAAATGGTAAAACGGAAGCCTGCCCCCGTCATATTCCTGTACAATGGTAAATGTGGGGCTGTTCACCGCCTCTTCAATTCCAAGACCTTTCGCCAGTCCCTGGGTGAAAACCGTCTTTCCCACGCCCAGATCTCCTGTCAGCGTGAAAACCTGCCCCGCGTACGCCTCCTGGCCAAGTCTCATGCCTACGTGAAACGTCTCTTCCGGGCTTCTCGTCTCCAGTACCATAACCCTCTCCCTTTCCGCTGTTTCTAGTGGTGGAACAGACGGATTCCGGTAAATGCCATCACCATGCCGTACTTGTTGCATGTGTCGATCACATTGTCGTCTCTCACTGATCCGCCCGGCTGCGCGATATATTTCACGCCGCTCTTATGCGCCCGCTCAATATTGTCGCCAAACGGGAAGAACGCGTCTGATCCAAGCGCGACATCTGTCATTTTGTCGAGCCATTCTCTCTTCTCTTCCCTTGTAAATACATCCGGCTTCACTTCAAAAATGTTCTCCCATGCGCCGTCCGCGAGCACATCCATGTACTCTTCTCCGATATACAGGTCGATTGCATTGTCACGGTCTGCGCGCTTGATTCCCTCTTTGAACTGAAGGCCAAGCACCTTCGGAGACTGTCTGAGCCACCAGTTGTCCGCTTTCTGTCCTGCCAGACGCGTGCAGTGGATACGGGACTGCTGTCCTGCTCCGATTCCGATTGCCTGTCCGTCTTTTACATAACATACAGAGTTGGACTGTGTGTATTTCAGCGTAATCATGGCAATCGCCAGATCAACCTTCGCCGCCTCGGGGAGATCTTTGTTTTCCGTCACAATATCAGAGAAGAAATCTTTGTCAATATTGAGCTCATTTCTTCCCTGTTCAAAAGTGATTCCGAACACTTCCTTGTGTTCAAGCGGGTCCGGTACATAATCCGGATCGATCTGGATCACATTGTAGTTTCCCTTTTTCTTCTGTCTGAGCAGCTCCAGCGCCTCCGGTTCATACCCCGGGGCGATGACGCCGTCGGACACCTCTCTTTTGATCAGACGCGCCGTATCCACGTCGCAGATGTCAGACAGCGCGATAAAATCACCGAAGGATGACATTCTGTCCGCACCTCTCGCTCTCGCATATGCACACGCAAGCGGAGAGAGTTCTCCCAGATCATCCACCCAGTAAATCTTCGCCAGCGTCTCGGTAAGCGGAAGTCCGACCGCCGCTCCTGCCGGAGAAACGTGCTTAAACGAAGTCGCAGCCGGAAGTCCGGTCGCTTTCTTCATCTCGGACACGAGCTGCCAGCCGTTGAACGCATCCAGAAAATTAATGTATCCCGGGCGTCCGCAGAGCACCTGGATCGGAAGATCTTTTCCGTCTCTCATATAGATTTTCGACGGTTTCTGGTTCGGGTTGCATCCGTATTTCAGTTCTAATTCTTTCATGTTTTCATCCGCTCCTTCTCTGCTTTTATTTCTCGTTTTTGTTCACGATCTTTGTCTCATAGTTTCCTGTCTCGATATCAATATAGCGGACGAAAAGTGAAACTTTATTGTCCTCGTTCAGGCTGTTCCACAGAAGGTCCGTAAACGCTTCCATGTCATCCGGTATGCCGATCCGTTTCGGCTCTCCCTCAAAGCTCGGAAGCGGGTTTCCGTCGCACATATATGTGTGAATAAAATGCCCCTCTCCTGCCGCCGGATTTTCATAGGCGAATGTATACCTGCTGCATCCGTCAGGATTTCCGTCCCTGCTCTTTAAGATTGACATGGCATAGTTGTACGTTCCGTTTTCTATATGCATAATTCCGGAGATGCGCGGCGTGTAGTTCGGACCGTCCGGTTCAAACTCCCGCGTGCGAAGTGACTGTTCAAAGGTGAGCTGCTTATCCATTCCCTCATAAATTGTGTCCGTCTGATCCCCGTTGGTCACAATCGTCTTATTCCCAAGAACCCGTACCGGCGCGTAGATGATCAGACTCGGGTCTGTAAGTTTGGACGGATCGAAAGCCTGCGTCCGGATTCCTTCCCCATCCTCCACAAAAATGCGGTTTCTGCTGTTCTCACTGCGGCCCATAATAAAGTATGCCGTAACAGCTTTTTTCCCGTCCGGTGTCTTTCCGATAACAATTCCTCTTCCCGGATAAGAATTGTTTTTAAGCTCCTCTTCAATCGACAGCATCTTCATAACTCACTGCATCTCCTTTCTGTGTTTCATGCTCTCCGTTCTTCTCTTCTGACTGTGCATTTTCGTCTGCACTTCGTCATTCCGTTTCCTCTTCGTCGGACGTCCGTCTCTGCTTTTTCTTTCCTCCCTTTTCCTCCTCATCGTCTTCCGTCTCCGGAGGCGGAAGAATCCTAAGCATGACTTTCGTGATACGGTTGTCCTTTACCTCTTCCACTTTAAAGACAAGATTGTCCGTCTCGATAACATCTCTGTCATCTTTTCCCGGAATATGACCAAGCTTCTCGATCAGATATCCCGACAGGGTGTCATAGTTCTCAGTCTCCAGTTTCAGCCCGAGTTCTTCATTCAGGTCATCGATCAGAAGTCCGCCGTCCAGACGGTATTCATCCTCGCTGACCGGCTCAATCTCAGGCACAACCTCCTCATACTCTTCATTGATGTCTCCCATGATCTCCTCAACGAGATCTTCAATCGTCACAATTCCCGAAAAGCCGCCGTATTCGTCTACAAGAATCGCCATGTGATGTCTCGTTGCCTGCATCGTACGGAACAGCTCGTCCGCTTCTTTTGTCTCAGGGACAAAATACGGCTCGTGAAGCATCTCTCTGATATTCAGCTTTTCCGGACTGTTTTTCCGCAGTTCGATCATCACATCCTTGACGTGGAGAACCCCGATAATGTTGTCAATGCTTTCTTCGTAAACCGGTATCCTGTTGTGTCTCGTCTCCAGTATCTCGTCTATGATCTCCTCAAAAGGCTCTTCGATGTCAATGGTTACTACATCTCTTCTCGGAACCATGATTTCCCGGGCCGTCCTGTCGTCAAATGCAAACACCGAGTCGATCATTTCACGCTCGTCATCGTCAAACGCGCCGCTCTCATTTCCCATTTTCAGAAGAGCTTTGATCTCCTCCTCTGTAACAGCTTCTTCCTGGTCCTCCGTCTTCATATGAAGCAGTTTGAGCACCATTTTCGTCGAGACAGACAAAAGTTTGATAAACGGTGAGAGTACAATCGAAACATAGTGAATCGGCATGACAGTCAGCATACAGAATGCCTCCGCCTTCTGAAGTGCGATCCGTTTCGGCACAAGCTCTCCAAACACAAGGTTGAAGAACATCAGCAGCAGAGTCACACCGTTATGTGCAATCTGCGAACTGTATGGAACTCCCACTCCGCGCATCCACTCCGCAAGAGCCGGTGAAATGCTGGCTGCCGCAGATGCTGAGGAATAGAATCCCGCAAACGTAATCGCCACCTGAATCGTAGAGAGAAACTTTGTTGAATCCTCAAAAAGCCCCTCGATCACTTTCGCCTTTTTATTGCCCTCCTCGGCAAGGCTTCGTATCCGGTTTTTATTAACCGAGACAACAGCCATCTCCGCTCCGGCAAAAAAGGCGTTCATCAAAGTGAAGAACAACAACAGTAACAAGTCGAACAAAATAGTGTTCCCCGCAGGGTCCGCGTCCATAAAAATAACTCCTCCTAATAAAATGATTATCAGGAGAAGTATATCATGTACATGCTTTTTGCGCAAGATGCGATCCTGTCAAGCGCTTCTGTCAGGCATGTACCCATACGGCCTGTCAGGCATGAGTATGCATGATCCCGTCAGGAATGTGACTCTTCCGTATGCTCTGCGATAAATCCCGGCATCTGGCCTTCCGGCACCCCGAGTACAAAGGAGAACTCACTGTACAGTGCATGTTCAAGCAGCATCTGGTATTTCCGGTCAAGACTCGTCATACTGCCGCGCTTCTTCGTGCGGTTGTATGTTGTCTTCAGAACCCGTACCCAGTTTTCCGGGCAGTAATCTGCAATGCATGCCTTGTACTCCTGTTCCCGGAATTTCTCGTTTTTCACATGAAGCATCTCAATCTCCGGCATACGCCCGATCAACTCCATCGCCTCCTCCCGGCTTACCGGCGGGCGGATATTCGACGAATCGTCGGTCGGCACATACGCCCTGTCCTTCTCATTCTCAACAGACTGAAGAGTATAATACTGTTTCTTCCGGTCCACATAAGGGAAATTCAGCGTTCCGATTTCTTCCACCTTGTAAAGTCCCCTGCATTTGTAAACGACAGCATCTCCTCTGCTGAGCATCCTATTCCTCCTCTCCCACTGTATCTTTTATATCTAAAGTATAGCCAAAGAAAGGCCGATACAACGGTGTAACGGCCTTTTCCGGTCTTATTGTATACATTTTAACATCTTTTTCACATAGAAGTAAGAACATTTTGTGTGGGGAGAAAGAATTTTGTTATAATTTCACAAAGTACTGGAACAGATTTTTAGATAAAGTGCTGGATAAGCGTACGCGTGGAAGTGGGGGAAATCCCCCACTCCCACGCTGGGCTTTTTCCGATCGTGGGATACACGGTAAAGCAGTAGAAATAAAAAAAGAAAATGGAAGTATGCACGCCTGAAAACCGAGGCTACCCGAAAAATCAAAATTTGTGTATTTATCTATTGACAAAATGTAATCTATCCGTTACATTATATGTAACCATTTCATTACTTTTTGGAAAGGAGTCATGACTTTGATATGGAATAAGATTAAAGTACTGAGGGCCGAACGCGACTGGACACAGGCTGATCTCGCAGAAAAAGTCGGAATCTCACGCCAGGCAGTCATTTCAATTGAAAAGTACAAATACACGCCATCGCTGGAACTTGCATTTAAGATCGCAGAAGCTTTTGATGTTTCCATTGACCAGGTCTTTGAACACAGAGAGGAGGAAGGAAAATGAATGAACAGCTTATCTTACTCTTTTTTATTGCAATTGCCGGAATTGCCACTATATGGCTATATGTTTTTAAGGCCAGAAAACAGATAGAATACAAAGGAGATGAACGGTGGCAGTTGATACAATTAAAAGCAAATAATACTGCGAATCTTGCGCATTCGTTTTTGATCGTTTTAATTGTTGTTTTACCATTTTTTATAAGTATGCAGACAGCAATTACACTCCAGCGAGTTTCAATTTTTGCTTTGATCTATATCGGAGCGCGCAATCTGATCGAACTGATCGCCACCTTCTATTTCGATCAGCGTCTGTAGCTGCCAAAATCAAAAAATCAGGGAGGTTTTAACATGTCCGTACAGAGAAAAATAATTCACAATATCATCCTTGCCGTTTTGCTGATCTGTACAGCATATTTCGTGTATTCCATCGCATCAGATCCGTTGGGCCGCCATGACATCATCCCCATGCTCGCTGTCGCCGCCGGGTACATTGCACTTGCCTGGGACAAAAAGAAATACGCTGCCGCCAGGTGAAATTGAAAGCAGACGAAAAGAAGACGGAACTTTACTGACATATAACTGCAGTTGAACTGACTGCTTTTGTCAATAAAGTCCGTCTTCTTTTTTCTGTTTTCGCAATCCCCCAAAACAAACTCTCTGTTCACCGATGATTTGCCGGAAAATTACAACTTCTGCCCGGATTCAAACCAGCGTGTGGCGGATCATAGTGTTCCGCAGTAGGCCGTGAAACAACGCTGGTGCTTAGAGCGTGTCTTTTACGCTCTTACGCATCCACTGCGTTGTTTCCCGAGCGAAAGCGATGCCTGCAAGGAATATTGTGATCCGCCTCACGCGGACATCATCTGCATATTCCCGGCAGCTCACACTAATGTGTCTCCCCGGCTACCACTTCTTCTCCTGTCTCACCTTTTACCGCTGCCTCAATGGCATATTCCAGCGCTTTGGCAATCTGATCAACGGGCATGAACGGAGTTCCGTTTGGCTTATCCACCACCTGGCTGCTCTCATAGGGAACATGGATGAAACCGCCGTGCACTCCCGGAAACTTCTTATCCAGAAGATAGAGCACATGATACATCACACTGTTGCACACAAACGTGCCGGCTGTGTAGGAAATATGCGCCGGAATTCCGTGTTTTCTCATATTTGCCACCATAGCCTTTACCGGAACGGTTGCGAAATACGCCGTGTCGCCGTCTTCACGGAGAGCCTGATCAAGGGGCTGCTCGCCGTCATTATCCGGGATCCGCGCCTCTGCAAGATTGATCGCTACTTTTTCCACTGTGACGCATGACCGTCCGCCCGCCTGCCCGATGCTGAGGACGATATCCGGCTGATATTCTTCAATCGCTTTCTCAACCACTTCCGCACTGCGGGTAAACACCGTCGGAATTTCAAGTTTGATAATCTCCGCATCCGCAATCTTATCCGGAAGGAGCTTTACCGCCTCAAACGCGGGATTTACACTCTCTCCGTCAAAGGGATCGAAACCTGTCACTAATACTTTCATTGTCTTTCTCTCCTTTCACAGACTGCAAAGCCTGCAGCCTGTCAGACTTTATTTCAGCGCGATCATGTACACGATCTGCACTACGATCATAATCAGTGCCGGCAGCACCTGATTTTTGATTACGCCCATGCGGTCTTTCATGTCAAGCATGGCCACTGGAACAATATTGAAGTTCGCCGCCATCGGCGTACAGAGTGTACCGCAGTAACCGCATGTCAGCGCCACCATACCGACCACTACCGGGTCTGCACCGTATGCAAGCACAAACGGAGCTCCGATGCCGACAGTCATAACAGTAATTGCCGCGAACGCATTTCCCATAATCATCGTAAATAGCATCATGCCGATCGCAAAGACTACGATTCCTACGTTTACATTTCCCGCGGGGATTACATTTCCCACAATGCCGGCAATTACGTCGCCGACACCCGCTGCGGTAAATATGGCTCCCAGACTCGCCAGAAGCATGGGAAGCATACTTAACGGTCCCACAGAGGAGAGCAGACGCTCAGAGTCATTTAAAAATACTTTCGGCTTGTTGTCCCGGGAGTAAAAAGCCAGAATAACAGCAGACAGAATCACACCAAGTCCGCATCCTGTCAGAGCTCCGATTGACGGAATCAGCGCACAAATAATCGCACAGATACCGATCATAAGAGCAGGGATGAATATTTTCATTCCGATCTTTTTGTAATTTCCATCCACTTCTTTTTCTGTCGGAGCAGAAACCTTTCCGATTTTCACCTTCTGAAGGATCGCCGGAATAATCATAATAATAATGATAACGCCGTTGGCAGCCGCCGGAATCCAGCGTCCGAACGCGATCACAATACCGAGAGCCGACCAGAAGATACACGTACCTGCCGGAGACGGATTTTCCTTGTCGCGTAAATTTTTCACTCCTGTATAGATTGCCATGAGTCCCATAAAAATATAGATGACTTCAAGCATCTTTGTTCCTATGGTGATGGAAGGATCTGTAAAAAAAGCCATTATTTCTTTCCTCCTTCACTGCCATAGTATTTTTTTGTAAGTTTTTTGTCTTTCAGATAATAGTAAACAATTCCTACAATAAGCGCGATAATTCCGATCGGGATCTCCACGGTCGCCAGATCCAGAAGGTTTGTCTCATATCCGAGAGAGCTTAAAGTAGACTGTACAAGAAGCGCTCCTGAACCGCCCACAAACAGCACCTGCCCAAAAAACCATGTAATGTTTTCCATACCGGACGCCATTCCCTTTAACTGCTCCACGTGCTCCTCGTTCGGCTTTTTCCCGGAAGCCTCGACAGCTCCGGTCGCCATCGGCATGATAATCGGACGGACGAATCCGGCCACACCGCCGAAACTTACGTTAAACGCCGCAAAAATCATTCTCATCACACCGTACAGGCCGATTACCATACCTGCCGATGCCCCTTTCACCTTTCCGATAAGATCTGCGGCTGCCTGTTTCAGTCCGTTTCTCTCCAGCGTTCCGGTTACAAGCATTACGATAATGAAAATCGCCATACTTCTGTTGTCTACAAAGGACTGGCCAAGCGTAGTCAGAAGCCCCTCCACGCCAAGTCCTCCTACCAGCGCCGTCACAACTGCGGCACAGGCGATAATCAGGATCGAGTCTTTCTTCAGCGCAAATCCCACGATTACGATGAGAATACCGATCAATTTCAAATACTCCATTTGTTTTTCCTCCATTCCTCTTTATTTATCTATCACAACCGGACGTCTGCGGATCATTTTCAGCTCCATATTTTCTCCGTCTTCGCTGAATTTCTCGTCCACAACACAGATGCATTTTTCCGTAAGCATCCGGATTGTTGCCTCATCATGGACCACATGGGTCCCTGCGCACAGGTTCAGATATTCCCCCTGCGCGGTCTCATCCGCCACCTCGCTTGTGTAGGCCACCGTGGTGATCCACGGAAAACGGATTGACGGATACCGGTGTCCCGGATCGCTCTGAAACGGGATCCAGTAATTGATCATTTCTTTATAGTAGTCTGCCGGAAACAGCCCGGGCATCCATGCATGAGCATATGTCTCGAACTGTTCCGCCCACTCCCGGTTCCACCGCGCCATCTCGGGAACTTCGCCCACCGCATCCGCGATGATGTCCTCCATGGCTTTGTTCACCGCATAGCTGCTCCGGTATTCCGGATCAGAGACATACCAGAAATAACCGTACAAAAGCGACCGCGGCAGCCAGAACCCTTTGTATGACGGCGAAGTATACCCCGAAAACTGCTGTTCCCACTCATGGGTCGGCACTCCGTGATTGTCCACAACAATATCGGGAAGCGCTCTTTGCCACAGTCTCGTAAACCCATACGCTTCTGTGTGGATCGTGTCCTCGTGAAAGTATTCATTGTAGAACTCTTTTCCCACTGCATTGAACCTCGCCACATGAAGCTTCCAGTACGGATTCTCTTTCTGCAGCTTATAATGAAGAGCCGCGCCGTCCACATTTTCCTCCGGGATCAGAATCAGATCCAGCAGATCCGGAAGGTCTCTGTATTGATCCTCTGTCAGAATTTTCCTAAGCAGCAGGAACGCCGCATTTGTGGAGGATACTTCGTTGGCATGGTGCCGCGCGTTGATGATAAGCGACGGATGCGACGTCAGACGCTTTGTCCTCGACACATACCCTTTATCCCGCGGGAGAAGCTCGATAGCATAGATCTCTCTTCCCTCGTAGGAAACCCCGGCACGGAATACGGAGATGCCCGGCACATGCTTCAGTCTGCTGATAATTTTCAGGTAATCCCGGTAACCGATCACCTGATTTTCCATCAGATCAATCTCTGTGATGGAGAGGTTTTTCTCCGGCTCACACCACGGGACAACCGGCACCTCCACGCTGAAGTCAGATGCCGTTCTCAATCGCAGAATATCAACGCCCGAGAGCGCTGCACATGTCTCATTCATTCCCCCTCGGATAAGCTCAGCCAGTTTCTCCGCACAGTCCGGCGGGACATTTGTCCGGAGTGTCACCACGTTCTGCCCGTTTTCCACTGTGAGCGATTCCATAAAGAGCTCTGTCTCTTCCCTCCGGCGCGTCGGCTTCCAGACGCCGTCCTCCGTCTCAACACAGAATCCGTCTTTTTCCCGGTCATAGAGAACCACCCGGAACTGCGGTCTTCCCTTTTTCTTCCGGATCACCGGGAGAATCAGTCCCGGAGCATCGAGAATCTCTCCGCTCTTTCTCAGTCCGTAATTTTTAAAATAGTCCGAGCCCACAAAGTACAGATCCTCGTGAAGCGCATCCAGTGACGAGATCAGATCCTCTCTGGAATCCAGTTTCTCATCCGGCTCACTGGCTTCAACTTCCAGAACCAGACTTGAAAAAAGAGGCTGGTCCGCAGGATGGACTCCTCCCGGGTGTCTGCTTTCGATATAATTCATGCAGTCCGGAAGCACACTGCGCTGGTAGACGTCCCATATCTGTTCCAGATCCGTGCAGATCCGCTCATCCAGCACGCATTTTCCATTGATAAATGCGCGCACATAACCGGTGGACGGATGGACCTTTCCCATATCCGGAAACGCGTCCAGATACGGGCGCTCCGAGTACGCCGTCCTGTACGTCCCGCGAAAAACTTCTTTTCCCGCGGCGTCCCAGGCGGTACACAGATAAGTCGGCTCAGCCTCAGCCCCTTCGGCTCTCTGATCCGCCGCTCCGGCTTCTTCTTTTTCAAGGCGGCGGAAGAGCACATTTCC
Source organism: Ruminococcus turbiniformis (assembly GCF_020687545.1). Taxonomy (GTDB): domain Bacteria; phylum Bacillota; class Clostridia; order Lachnospirales; family Lachnospiraceae; genus Mediterraneibacter; species Mediterraneibacter turbiniformis. The sequence goes on from NZ_JAJEQX010000021.1 coordinate 19,529, forward strand.
GCTGTCTGTGCCAAGACGCCTTACGATCTCATCTTTTATGGGGTAGAGTTCCTGAAGGAAACGGATCGGAAGATCATACCACGCCTCCGGATTTCCCGCTCCCACATTGTTGTAAGACGGAAGTGCCCCGTTTTCTTCGTCCCTTTCTTCCGCTCCCTCCGGAAGGAAGGGACGAAATGCCGTCTCCACCCGGACAGCCCTCTTTTCTTCCAGCACCGGAAGCACTTCTTCCCTAATCCAGGAATACCCCTGCTTGTACGCGCAGAGCACCCGGCATTTTCCGATCCGGGCACCTTTTTCCTCTGCCTGTGTGCAGACCGCCTTTTCCAGCTCCCTGCGCACATCCTCATCTTCACTCAAAGCCGCCTCGAGGATCAGTTCATCCCCCTCATGCAGCAACGGATAGAGCTTTTCATCGAGGAGTCCTTCCAGGACTTCTTTTTCCCAGGAAAGAGGATAACTCTTTTCGTAAATCTTCTTTCCCGATTTGTAATTATGAAAGCGGATTACATCTGTCAGGGAACCCTTCCATCCAGATCCGTACTCTCCGGATCCGTGCTCTTCGGATCCACACTCCCGGTCTTCTGTCTCTTCCCACTTCTGCGCAAGCCAGGGCGAGACGTAGGCATCTGCCTTTTTCTTTCCCTCTGCCGCAATGACAGCGGCGAGAAGCTCCCCGTCTTCATTCCGGGCGCAGAACGTATCCGTCAGCTCTCTGAGGACACTCTCCCACTCTCTTCCCTGAGGCTGCATGGGGAATCCTCCGCAGAGATCTGAGACAAATGTCTCAAGTTCACGTCCTCTCCCGGCGATTTTCACCCGTTTCGAGTCCCCGTCTTCCTCGTAAAAAATACCGCACTGCGGCGCATCTTCAAAATAAATTATATTTTCCGGTTCGAGGCCCTTTTTCACTTCTTCAATATAACGTACTAAAGTGCCGGAGTATGCGGTCGTCTCCATACCGAGACGAAACGCAAGATTACACGCCGCTGCAAGCGTCGGGCTGTCAGGGTTCTCCGGAATACCGATCACCGCGTCAAGCCTGTCCGCAAGGCCGTCCTGATTCTCATCCTTTAATAAGAATCCCGGAGAGAACAGTTTCTCCAGCCCCTTTTTCTTCCTCCAGTCAGACTCTGGCAGAATCCCCGGCGCGTCTGATGCAGCCCTGTACTCTTCCGGCATCTCCTCCGGGCGGGCCTTTCTGCCGCTGCCTGCTGCCTTACGCTGTCCGCTGTTCCGCTCTTCGACAGTGTCCGGCAGTGATCCGGAAACATACACCGGAAACAGAGCCACCTCCGTATAAAAACCCTCGGCGAAGGCACGGCGCACTGCTTCTTTTCCTCTCATCTTTCTTCCTTTCAGATATACAGTTGTTCACGTTTCACGCATATAATATTATGTATTGTATCATCCGACTCACTTGTTTGGCAAGAGTGTGTCAATTGATCTGTCAAGCACAATGTCAATCGATCTTCCTAAGCGCAGTGTCAGCTGATCTGCCAGCGCACATGGCTTCCTCTCTCATCTTTGCTGACAATCAGCTGATCTTCGATCTCCTGCTTCAGCTCTGTCACATGAGAGATAATTCCGATCATTCTTGATCCGCCTGCCATATTTTTGAGAATCCTGACTGCATTTCCCCTGGAGTGTTCGTCCAGCGATCCAAACCCCTCATCGATAAACATCATGTCCAGATGAACGGACGCAGCGCTCTTCTGAATCTGGTCCGCCATCCCAAGCGCAAGAGAAAGCGCCGCCATAAACGACTCTCCTCCGGACAGAGTTCGCACCTCACGCTCTTTTCCGGTCACTGTCGAATAAACCATCAGATCAAGCCCGCGGTTCTTTCCTTTTCCAGCCTGACTGATATCGCACATGCGCAGTTCAAACTGCCCTGCCGACATCTCGCTGAAACGTCGGTTCGCCGCGCGCAGAATCTGTTCCAGATAATAGCGCTGCACAAACGTCTCAATATCCATACGTGAGCCGGTTACATTTCCGGAGAGCAGACTGTAAAGGTCATCGATCCGCTTGTGCTCTGCCATAACCTTTCCCCGCTCTTCCATAACCGGCCTGAGGGCATGGTATACCGCTTCGTCCGACCGCAGATATTCTCTGATCTTCTCCTGATGCTCCTGCGCTTTCTCCATCCGTTCTTTTGCGCCGTCTCTGGCAGCGGTCAGTTCATCCGCCGACGGACGCCTGCGGCTATTTATCACTTTTTGAGCCAGTTCTATCCTGCCTGCCGCAGCCGCTTTTTTCTGGCGGTAGCTGTCGATCCGTTCCCGAAGCGCAGCGGTTTCCGCCTGCTCATATTTTCCGGTCAGCGCTTTCCATTCCTGCTCCGACAGATCTTTTTCTTCCATCTGATTTTCGTACACATACTTTCTGTCCGCACTCTCTTTCTCCTGAACAGGGATTTCTGCCCGGTAACGCTCCATCAGAGTCTCCGCGTTCTCTTTCGCTGATTTTGCCTCCTGCTCTTTTTCCTGCGCCCGGCGGTATTCTTTCTCTGCACGGGTCTTCTTCTCAAGAGCGCTCTGCCTTGCTGCCGCTGCCTGCTCTTCATCCTCATACTCCCGGGAATCCTCAAGTTCAGACAGAGACGCCCGAATCCCAGCAAGCTTCGTCATTTCCTCAACCAGGCTCTGCTCCGCCTGTTCGGACAACGTTTTCAGCTCCGCCTTTTTCCCTTCTATTCCCAGCAGGTTTTTCTGAAGTTCTTTCCGGATCTTAATCTCTTCTGCAAGTCTCCTGCCCTCCCGGTCAAGAGACTGCCGCCAGAGCAACAGCCGCTCTTCCGCTGCGGAGATTTCTCTGTCCTTCTGCATAGCAGAGATGTCACCGCTGTCCTTAAATCTCTGCCAGAGCTTCTGAACCTTTTCCTCCCTGTTTCTTTCCTTTTCCTGCAGCAGGGCCTGGGCCGACTGTGAGGCAGACGCAGCCTTCTCCTGTTCTGCTCTCAGACGGTTCACCTCTTCACCGAGTTTATCGAGGGATTCTCTCGTAATCTCCCGGTGTTCCTCATCGAGTTCGCATGGATGCGGATGTTCAAGAGAGCCGCATACCGGGCATGGCTGCCCCGGCTTCAGCTGTTCTCGGGCAATAAACCCGGCCTGTGTGTTGAGAAAGATTCTCCTCACCGATTCATACTCCGCGTGCTTCTCCTCATAAATACTGCTTGCACGGGCAAAAGCCTGTCCCGTTTTTTCTGCTGCCTCACGCTGTTCTGCCGCAGCGTTCTCTGCCTCTTTTGCCGCCGTGATATCCGCCGCAGTCTCATCCGCCTTTGCACACTTCGCCTGCCACCGTTCATAAGCAGCCTCCGTTCCGGACAGTTCTTCAGTCTTTTGCCGCCATTCCCGCTCGTTTTTCTCACACTGCTGCAGAGCTTTCCCTGCTTCGGCAGACGCCTGCTCCGCTTCTTTGCAGCGCCGGACAGAATCCGCCTCCTCGTTCCGCATTTTCTTAATTCTGCGCAGTACGCCAAGCGCGTTTTCGACCCGCTCATCAACTTTCGTGAACTGCGCCGTCTCAAGCCTGCAGATTTCATCTTTTTCCTGCGCTTCTTCTCTTCTTTCTCTGTGCTTCTCCACAAGATTGGGATATGATTTTTCCAGCTCGGAAAGCCTTTGTTTCGTCTCCTCTGCTGCGCGGACAGAATCCATATATCTGCGGTAAACAGCCTGAATCTGATATGCATCGTCAATCTGTACAGCCAGCTCCGCTGCCGCGTTCATATCCGGCTCTGCCTGAAGACATTCATCCAGTTCCCTCCGTGCCTGCTCAAGCTCCTCAAACCGGGCAATCAGCTGCATCCCCTCTGTACATTCATCCCGCTTTGCCAGGTATTGCGCGTTCGCCTTAGCATACACTTCAGATGCACTGTCATACTGCTTTTTCAGCGAATCGCAAAGTGCAGACAGTTCATCCAGAAAATGCTCCATCTCCACCACGGAGAGTCTGTCAGAACCTGTAATGCGTCTCTTAAGATCCGTAATCTCTTCCGCCCGCTCCCACGTCTCCGGCACCGCCGCATGAGACACTTCTGTCTGGCACACAGTCCGGATCTGGGCGATCTCCTGCTGTTTTTCCTTTCTCCTGCGTGCAAGTTCTTCCACGATTTTCCCGTAAATCTCCGTGTGAAACAGTTTTCGGAAGATCACTTTTTTGTCGTCTGATTTCGCCCGGAGAACTTCCATAAACTCTCCCTGCGCAATCATGGCCACCTGCCTGAACTGACTTTTCGTAAGCCCTGCTATCTCTTCAAGCTTCCGGTCTGTCTCTTTCGGCGGGTATTCCGTACCGTCCGGCAGGATCAGAGAGACACTTCCACTCTCTTCTTTCAGGCCTTTCCCCCTCTTCAGCGGCCGGAAATGTCTCGGAACGCGGCGGACCATATACACAGCTCTCTCCGCAACAGAGTCGTTTCCCTCAGAAAAGACAAGTTCCACGAACGGTTCCACCCCGGACTCCACATACTGGCTCTGGAGTTCTGTTCCGTCCTTCCTGTTCGTACCGGAACTGGCCTCGCCGTAGAGCGCAAACACAATCGCGTCAAAGATGGTTGTCTTGCCCGCACCTGTATCCCCGGTAATCAGAAACAGATTCTGATTCGTCTTCTCAAAGTTGATCTCCGTCTTCTGCCCGTAGGAGCCAAATGCCTGCATTGTCAGTCTCAGCGGTCTCATCTCACATTCCCTCCTGTACTGTATTGATCACATCGCGCAGAAGCTCCTCTTCTTCCGCATTTACATTTTTCAGGAAAGAACAGCACAGCTCGAAAGGATCCAGCTCCTCCTCCGGGACATATTCTGCGCTGTAATCCGCTGTCCTCTCTGTTTCCCTGCGAATTTCCAGAAGGAATGGAAACGCACTGCGAAGCCTGTCCTGCATGTCAAGCACATCCAGATCTACCTTGTCAGTGAGAATCACTGTCGTAAAATCGGCGCATGCCTGCTCAAGCACCTCTCCAAGGCTGCCCCTGACAACACGGATCTGACGGAGCGGCGTAAGAGGAATCACTTCTGTCCTCACATCACCTTTTTCTCCCATCTCGACGGAAATGATTCCCTTCTGCTGTCCCGCCTCGCTGACAGAGCAGGCAAGGGGAGTCCCGCAGTACCGGCACAGCTCGCCTCCCACTTTCATCGGCTTGTGGATATGGCCAAGCGCCGCATAGTCAAACGCTTTTAATATGTCTGCCGACACTTCATCGATATTTCCGACCGTGCGGATCTCCGAATCCATCCGCTCCACTTCTTCTGCATTTTTCCCTTTCGGAAGATAGAACTGATGGCTGACAATCACATTTCTCTGTGAATCATCAATCTCCTCCCGCTCGATCAGACGGCACAGTGTGTCATTGTAAGACAGGCTGTTTCCGTTATCATCCGTCCCCACAACGAGCCGGACCATAGACGGCCTGACAAAGGGGAGGAGATAAAAGTTCACGTCGCCGTACTCGTCAGACAGAACCACCCGCTCGATGTGTTCCTCCTCTGTTCTCGGAGGAAGACCGATCATGTACACATTTTGCCGCGAGAGAACACTGCGGAAACAGTTTAAGCGGGAACCGCTGTCGTGATTCCCGCTGATGAGCATGATCCGCGTCCCGGGGAGCGCGGATGTCAGCCCTTCGATAAAATGATCGAACACTTCCACCGCCTCCGCCGACGGAACCGCTTTGTCATAAATGTCTCCCGCTATGACAACCGCGTCCGGCTGCTCGCGCAGGGCAATGTCTGTAATCTGCTGTAAAATATATTCCTGATCTTCTTTGAGATCACGGTTCATAAGCTTCAGACCGATGTGAAGGTCTGAGAGATGGAAAAATTTCAATTGAGTTCCTCCCTGATTGCGCTGTTGTGTTTTTTCTTTGCAGGATTAGTATAGCATGGAAAGATACCAAAATCAAAAAGCCTCCCAGAACAAATGTCCTGAGAGGCCATGCATCGCCTTGCGGCGTTGTGAAGCGTATGCTGTTGTATTTGATTAACGTTTGGGTAACCGAAAATGGCGGAAATACGGGGATTCTACAGGGATTTGTTGCAGATGCGTTACAAACCGTCGAAGACTGAATGCGATTGAGGACACCTCTCTAATTAGTTTCTTTCAACCCGTTTCATTCTTCACAAATCCCCTGTTACCGGTTTAACACTTTAGAAATAATATCTCCAAAAAATCCTATTGATGCTTTCCTATCAGCCAATGCCTCTGCTAGAGTGTATTCTCCATAAACTCGCTCAACATCTTCTTCCTGCCACACGTCACCTATTTCTTCCATCTCTTCAATAAATTCTTCAACATCTCTTTTATCCATATATAATTATCGCTCCTATTCTTTACCAAACATTATCCTTGGTAATGTCATTAACATATCCACATTCTGTACATGTCCATTCATTATCATATGGATTAAAATTCAATTGATCGTTTAAATATGCACCGCACTCATCACAGTACCAGTCAATCTCTAATGTTTTTTCAACATTCCCATGTTTATCTAACTGCAACTGGTCGCCATGAATTTCGTATCCACACGAAGAACAAACCCAAAGCGCTTCATCTTCATCCCAGTAGGCGCATGCATTACATACCGGGCATTTAACTCCATCAGAATAATCCTTATTAGACAAAGCATCCAATAAACTTTCAAAAAAGCTCATTTTTCACCCCTACGCTTTCTCTTTTATTTTCTAAATACAACGATAATCACATAACCTATTAATCATCAAATATTTTGCAACTTGTTTTACACTGAGGATATGGACCTCCACATGCAGCACAACCTTCTGGAACATAATTTTCATCAATATCATATGCATATTCTGAATAGTCACAATCTGTACATTCATAATAGCATACACCTTCATCCCAATCTTCAGTTATAATGATATCTCCACCGCATTCTGGACACACATCTGGCATACCACTTTCCTCCTTATACTTAGAACATATCTTTCCAAAGCAACATGTAATCTTTGGATTTTATAAAAATAATATTGATTATAAAGCTAATACCCAATTTCCTTTAATGCTTTAGCAATTTGATCCTGATTAAAACCGTAATACTGCATCATCTCTGTTATTTGGCTTTCCGATTCTCCAACGCCATTCTCTTTTGCGTAAAGAATAGCCTGATAGTCCCAATCAACATCTATATGATCCACAGCAAACGTGGCATCTTCTATCGAATATCCATCAAATCCAACCAACACATCATTGATTAAAAAATCACGTCCGCAATGCCAATTTTGTATTTCTTGATACGCTTTTAGAACCGCATTTCTCTGACTGGTTGAAAGTTCTACCGTATATTCTTTCGATTCTAATTCTTTGTTGCAAACAGTACATTTTTTAATCTGCTTTCCAGGAGTTATAATTGCTTGTGCTGAAATACTATAATCTTCTTTTACTTCCCATTCTCCCGGAGTATGTTCTACTTTATCAATAGTTTCCACTATAGTCTTCTGGCATCGTGAACAAACAGCTTCTTTTTCTCCTTGTTCACTACATGTGGCTTCTTTTACTACTGTATACTCTTCTAAAACATGTCCTAAAGCTTCCCCTTGCGTTTTACCACATACGCTACATATTTTAGGCATTTCACAAGTAGCTTCTTCCCATTTGTGTCCTAAGGCTGTCCCTTTCGCCTCCCCGCAAGCACTACATATTTGCGGTTCTTCACATGTCGCTTCTGTCCATTTATGCCCTAATGGTTCGCCTTCCGTTTTGCCACATATACTACACGTTTTAGCCGTAGTACAAGTGGCGTTGTCCCATCTATGATAACACATATAAAACAGAATGCCTGAGATGCCAGCTACTATTATTACTAAAACAACAGCGATGGTTATTTTCTTTTTATTCATTTCATCTCCCAGTCCTTATTGTGCAGGAACATCAATCATATAATTTGTAAACATCAAATCATAATTATCACTATATGCATCCGGTAATATAAACTGGAAAGCAACTCCCTGTTCGATTGCCGGGAAAATGAGCGTTCCTGAAGAACTTGTTCCAGCCATAACTTCATAAGACAGCTCTGAAAGTTCAGGACTGTTATAAAGTGTCTGACTCATAGTATCCTGATCCATTTGTTTTCCATCTATAAGTAACTTGGCCGAATATGTTCCACATGAAAAATTGTAATCTGTTCCATTATTAATCGTAACATACACTCTTGTTTCATCTTCAGCATATTCCACTTTATCTACCGTTACTACTATTCCATTTTGATCTTGACTAACCGCAGGACTTATTTCCGCTATTGTAGGAACAACAATCTCCATATAAGATCCTTTTGTTACTGTTGCATCAACAATAAGCGGACACTCAACACTGCCACCAAAAGCATTTTCTCCAGAAAATGTTCCATCAATCTTACCGTCAACCCAAACATAATCCTGATTCTGAATTCCATCTGCTGCATCAGTATGAGCAATAAAATTTTGCGTATAATTTTCAACGTCATGCCATGCTTGAATTGCCGTCGTCTCACCGTCTGTTTCCGGTGCATCCAGTAATTGCCCGCTTAATTTTACATATTTGCCGACATATTCTTCTGGATTTGTAAAAAGACTATCGATTTCTGATTCCTCAAGATAAACAATTTCTTCAGGTTCTTCTTGTTTTTCTCCTCCGCCACATCCGGTCAATACACTAGCCCCCATCGCAAACAAAAGTGCCGAAACTAATAATTTCTTTTTCATATACTTACATCCTCCTTCTATATTTGCCTTTTTGCAAATTCTAATTCTTATTATTATCTTATCATATCAGATAGCCAATTTATAGTAACACTTATACTATTTTCTTTTCCGGTGTTATCTTTCTTTCTATATTCCTAACCATATCCACCATCAGCAATATTCCTGCCTGCAGTCCAATCTCCATATACACGCTGGCCGTCTCGCTGCTGAGTTCATTACACAGATCCAGCAATTCTGAAGTCGGGTTTTCATCATACTTTCCCACAGTCTTTTCAAATCTCATATAAATCTCATCCAGCCGTTCCTCATAACTCCTGTCATCTTCATCCGGTCCCAGGCCAAACAGAAGATAATCCGCAACTCCCCTGATTGTTGCTCTCTCAAATATTTTATCTACATGCATGTTCTGCCCATCCTTTCTCTATTACGAAACATTTCTCTATTACGAAACATTATAATCTCAATACTGCATACAATCAAGATATATTTCTTTATTACGAATTTTCAGGAGTTATACAGATATGCAGAAACTCAGACCGGATATGGATATCGGCCATAATATCCAACGATTAAGAAAAGCTTCAAATATGACGCAAGATCAGGTAATCGCCCGCCTTCAGCTCATGGGAATTGAAATATCCAAAAGCACCTATGCCAAAATTGAAACCAACCGAATGAATATCAAAATCAGCGAGCTTGTTGCGCTCAGCAAAATTTTTGACTCGGAAATTTCTGAATTTTTCAGCGGACTGATTTAAACGATTTGACATCCTCATCTTACTTTGCTAATATAAGTATAGAAATAGGCACTACCGATAAGCGGTTAGTCCAAAAATGAATTAGTTACAAAAAAGTAACCGCACACTTTGGCTGAGGGGCGGTTACTTTTTTGTGTGATCTATATACGCTATCAAGATCGTAACGACAATACCAAGTATCATCAAAACGATGGAGAGCATTTCGAAATCACTCATAAGTTTGCCCTCCTTTCCAAGATTTCTCTTTGCAGAGATTTCTATGTAATCAGAGGGTTCAGTCCCTCTGTCGAAGGACTAACCGCCTACCGTTCTCTGGCAGTGCCTGATTTGATTTTATCAGAACATCCGTTCTATTTCAACTGCTATTTTTCTTTACAGACAATCTCTGTCATATCCCCGTTTCTTTGTTCGCTGTCTCTTTTCCATCTCCCTTTTCTTTTTATCCAACTGCTCCAGTACACTTTGCCGCTCCGCCCTCTGTTCCGGCTTATTACTTCGGATCACCAGATACTGTTTTTCCGGAACGCTTTTCTGATTCCATTCTTTCTGCCTGTTGCGGATTTTATTCAGTTCCTTCATTGCAGCTGCATATGCTTTTTTCACTGTCAGCGCATTTTCATATCCATGCAGTCCAGGTATTCCGGCGAGTGTAGCCTTCGCTTTTTTCAGTTCCTGCTGTTTTCCGGCAATCTTCTGATCCAGTTCCCGCTTTTCTTTTCCATGAAACCATTTCCCGTCAATATCCTTCCGTTCTTTCTCCATCCGGATCAGAACTTTCTCGACAGCATAGATCCTCTGCTCTGCTTTCTTCATCTTCTGCAGAATGTTATCCAGCCTCATTACTTCTGCTTCCTGCTCTGCTGAAGATGGTCTTTTCCCTTTTGCAATCTCCGGCAGCGGCGCCGGCGTCACATCAAATTTCAGGTCACGGTGAAATATTGGCTGTCCATTCTCGTCATATTCTGCATTCCGGAGTTCTTTGATATACTGGATAAAACCCCGCAGCTTTCCAATCGCCTTTTGCAGGATCGTCCGGAAAATCTCCGGTTTCCACCCTGACCTTCGGATGGATTCTGCCGCCGGATCTGTGATCTCTTTTTTCTTTGCAAAGCGCAGTTCCTCTTCGGTCACGCCTTCCACTACCGCCCGGTCTACCATGTTGTTCCACTCCTGCCGGAGATAATTATCGATCCGTATCTCCTCTGCTTTCGGATTATTTTTCCCGATCTTTCTGGTGGGAAGATACGGACTGTTCTTATCAAACACCTTCAGTTTCTCCGCCGGATCCTGCACCAGTTCATTGATCAGATCCGTATAGAAATATTTCATATCCTCTGTAAATTTTTTTGACTTGAATTCCGGATTCTTCGGCTGGAAGAAATGCTTTTCGTAAACCTCTCCCTTTTTGATGATCCTGCAGCCGGAACGGATTTCTCCATTTTCATCCAGGATTTCTTTCTTTGTCCGGACATGTTTCCCTGTTTCATCGTAAAACATATTTCTTGAAGCGATCTTCTCCACCGGCTCATCATAAGCTTTTCTCTCTGAAAAAATAAGATGGATATGAAGATTGGTTTTCCGTTTATTGTGGTGAAGGGCGCTTGCCACAGCCACGCCGTACCGTTCCACAAATTTCGCAGTAAAATATTTCAGCAGCGTGTCATGATCATAATGGATCAGGCCAGGCGGCAGCATGATGATCAGTTCCCTGGCCTCAATACATTTTCCTTCCGTTCCGCTTCTGGCAAAATCCGCCTGATTCTCCTTTGACAGATACTGCCAGAATTTCGGATCCGCACTGGTATAGGCAGCATACAGATTTTCCTGCCGCTTTGGATCCGAGATATAACGTACCCTGCCCCGGACGTGAGGCAGTTTGACCGTCTGGATAAAACAATTCTTTCCATTTGCCATACATCTCCTTTCCGGCGGTGGTACGTCAGAAATGAACCAGTCTTTCGGTTCTGAGCCGCCCTGCGGGGCGTCCCGGCCCGACGCAGTCGCGAAATATACAGAGTGCAGATTGTCAGATCTGCGCGATGGGTGTATTTCGCTCTCAAGCGCCGAGGGCTTGGTTTCCGGCGTATCCGCCTGTTATTTTATGCCCGTATCCGGGCTGTTTCCTTTTCTCTGGTTTTTAACTTTCAAAGTTTTTTTCATCCTGTTTACAGGTTCTTGTTTACAGATTTCTCATTTTTTGTGTAAACAAACTTTTGTAAACAAGGCTCAAAACATTTTAAAAGTTATCTTTCATTCAAAGGGCAGCTCTGTATTTTCATCTATATTTATAAAGCCGTCCCCGTCTTTTTTCGGATGGATCCGTTTCCAGGAACGCTGAGTTCCAAGGCTTCCCGGGAACCGGTGTGTCCCGTGTTTTTCCCATCCGATGATCTCATTATCCATCAGGTCGCCAATCTCTTTGGACTGCCATTTCGGCACCATCCCTTCATGGTGGAACACTTCCTGATAAATGATGGTAGAACATACATAGTCTTCCTCATAACGGTCCAGGAACGCCTGGATCATGCCCGTCTGGGTATCTTCCGGCATAAACTCTTTCTGGAGTGCTTTCACATAATCTTCCATATCCGGCGAGAATGTGAGGGAAAAATCTCCGCTTCGGTATATCTCCATGGCTTCCGCCCATGCCTGCAGGATGTATTCCCTGGACTCTTTCTCATTACTGTAAATGGTCGTTTCTGCTTTTTCCGGGCATACTCTGACCGGTCCGAACCGGCGGTTTCCTGTCCTGTCAAAGGGCAGGAATGCAAGATCATTGGAAGTTCCGCAGAATACACACTGCCGGTACCGGTCTTCTGCCCGCCTCTCATAGGGGATCCGGTAGGTATCCTTCTGTCTGCTCAGGAATGATTTTGTTTCCTCAATACTCCTGGCATTGGCCACCGCATTCATTTCTGACATTTCTACAATCCAGTGTCCCTGCAGATATTCATAAACCCTCTTATCATCCAGCCGTTTCACATCATCGGTAAACCACTCATCCCGGATCGCCAGATATTTGAAAAATGTAGATTTCCCGGTTCCCTGTCCGCCCACCAGACAGAGCATGATATCATATTTCTTCCCCGGGTCATACAGACGGCTGATGGCCGCAAGCATATGCATTTTCATAATCTCACCGGAATATTCCGGATCAGACGCCCCGAAGAAATGGGTAAGCATGTTGCGGATCCTCGGCGTTCCGTCCCAGGTCAGACTTTCCAGCAGATTAATAATGGGATGGAAGCTGTTATCGTTTGCCACAATATCCACCGCCTTGGCGATCACCCTGTCACTGGTCAGTCCGTAATTCTTTTCCAGATAAAGGGACAGATTGTTCATATCCGTATCCGTCATCTGGACGCCCCGGCGTTTCCATGGAACCTTTTTCATAATGTCGATCTGGCAGGTCATTTCATTTCTGCAAATTGCTCCCTGCAGATACGGATCATGTTCCAGCGCATATTTACAGTTTTGGATGGACTGACGGATCTTTCCTTTCTCTGTCACGTCCAGGTTCTCCCGTATCTCCCCCTGGGTCAGCATTTCATCCTCTGCAATACGCTCTAATTTCCGCATGGACTCCTCGCTGATATCGTTCCACATGCTGCTCAATCTCCGCCACCTCCTTCCGTTTACAGATAAAGAATTCTGCAATTTCTTCTCCGCTTCCAGTCAGAAGAATATCCAGATAATCATTGATCTTCCTCTCGTTTTCCAACGCCTCCAGAAATTGTTCCTGCTCAAAGGCGTCCGGTTCCGATCCATAGAACCGTTTCCAAAACCGGATCCATGACAGATAATCAATCAGAATTTTTACCGCATGCCGGTGCCAGTCTGTCATCTTCTCTTTGACAGAAACCGGATTCCTGTTTCTGTATTTTTTTCGTCTTTCCCAACGTTTCTCTGCTGTCAACGGCAGCTGAAAATCCGCAATCAGTTTTCTGGCCGCTTCGTAAGGCGACAGACCGAACAGACCGGCAGTCAGCCCGATCACATCTCCTTTTGCTCCGCAGGCAAAACAATAATAATTAGTATCAATTTTCATGCTGGGATGATGATCGTCATGAAACGGACAGCATGCCATCTGGTTCCTGCCGACCCGGATCCCGTACTGCTCCGCCGCCTGCCTTGCGGTAACGTATGATTTTACTTCCTGAAATATATTCACTTATAACCTCCTCTGCTGAAATTTTTCATTGTATCTCGCAGAGGTATTTGCTATACTTGAGTTGCTAGGTCAGAGTGTAGCAATACCTCTGGAGAATTTGCCCGTGCGATTATGCATGGGCTTTTTCTTTTGTCACATCCCGGAAGTATCCGGTTTCTTCCCAGACTTTACGGTCCGGGCAGTAATAACTGAATTCGCTGGCGTCCCCCACTTTCATCGCCACACCGAACTTGACGACACCCTGCTGGATGGCAAGCCTCACATAATGAGGATCTTTTCCCATTGCCCGGGCGATCTCTTTGATCGGAACATTTCTGCCTGTAAACGGCGGCAGCTCCACATACATTTTCTTTTCCATTATCTTCACCTCCTTCCGGATTCGATATCCGTATTTTTAGTGCACTTTTCCTCTTGCTATTTCCTTTCTCTACACGTGAACCGCACTATTAGTTCGTATTTTATTATACGCATTAAAATAGCGTGCGTCAAGATGTTTTTCTAAAAATCCGCACTTGTAATTCGTATTTTAATGTGGTAAGATGAACGAAAGAGAGGTGAATTCAATCATGAAACATGATACGAAACAGATCGGACTGAGAATCCGGACTGCCCGAAAACAAAAAGGCATGAATCAGACGCAGCTGGCAGCCGCACTTGGCAAATCTCTCCGCACAATCCAGAAATACGAAAGCGGAGAGATTGAAGTGTCGCTCGCCATGATCAACGAACTTGCCGGGGTACTGGACACCACTTCTACTTATCTGACCGGCTATGACACGCAGGAGAAGCCGCTGACCAATATGGCAGACGTCATGCAGTTTCTCTTCCAGCTGGATCAGATCCGGGAGCTCGGCTTCCGGATTGATGTGAAGCGTCCGCCGGAACACGACCGCTGGGAGTGCTCCATTACCTTCAACGGCAAAGACCTGTCGTCCTCCGAAAATGCAGATATGTGTTTATTCCTGGAAGAATTCAGGGAAAACAGAGAGGAATATGCTGCATATGGCCATTCTGCCAGTTCCTATCAGGACTGGAAAGACAAGACACTGGCCTACTATGCAGCTGTCCCGTTATCCGAAAGGGAAACGGAAGAACTGACAGAGGAAGAGCGCATCAGCCGCCGGAACGCCTTTTTAAAGGAGCAGTTCAGATCATAAGTCCTTCAAAGGAAAGGAGCAATGACTGAATGAAATTACCAAACGGCTACGGAAGTGTAGTGAAATTATCCGGAAAACGGAGAAAACCATATATGGTCCGCAAGACAACGGGATACCGGATCGATCCCGTAAAAGAAAAGAAGATTGCAGAATATATTATCATCGGCTATGCCCGGACAAAATCCGAAGGGCTGGAGATGCTGGCTGATTATAATCATAATCCTTATGATACGAAAGCCGCAAAAATGACTTTTTCCGAGGTGTACGAAGAATGGTCAAAGAAGAAATATCCGACCGTATCTGAAAGCAATGTAAAAGGATACACAGCCTCCTACAAGGCCTGTACCCTCCTTTACCACCGGGTTTTCAAAGACCTGAAACTGGCGGATCTTCAGCAGGTGATCGATACCTGCGGCAAAAATTATCCGACACTGAAGAAAGTAAAGATCCTGTTTAACCAGCTGTACGGATTTGCCCTGAAGAATGATATCTGCAACAAAGATTATTCCACCTACGTGGATATCGCGCAGTACAAAGACCGGAACCCGAACAAACACAGCAGGAACAAATTTCCCAGGGAAGAGATCGACAGAATCTGGACCATGCAGGATGATAAGTATTACCAGATTGTCCTCATGCTGCTCTATAACGGCACCCGGATTTCCGAATTCCTGTCCCTGAAAAAAGTAAATGTACACCTGGATGAGCAGTATTTTGATGTGATCGACAGCAAAACAGAAAACGGTATCCGGAAAGTGCCCATTGCCGACAAGCTGCTCCCGTTCTACCGGAACTGGTACAACTCCTGCCCGGAATGTGAATATCTTCTCCATACAGAAGACGGAAAACCGTTCAAGTATCGCAACTACTTTGACAGTTACTGGACACCCCTGATGGAGCAGATCGGTATCCAGCGGACACCGCACTGCACCCGCCACACCTGTATCTCCATGCTGTCCGAAGCCAGTGTGCAGGAAACGGTCATCAAGAAAATTGTGGGGCATTCCGGAGCCATGACACTGACCGAAAAGGTCTACACCCATCTGGATGTACGGATCCTGATTGACGCCATAAACAGGACTCTTGAGTAAAGATATTTTTGTTGCAAACGTGTTACAAACGCGCTGCTAATCCGGTGATTTTCACCCGGTTTCCCCCCGTTTCACCGCGTTTCCAGGGTAAAAAGAAAAACCCCGGAAACGTGATGTTTCCAGGGTTTGCCTGCAATTTCAATAACTGTTCGGTTATCTCTTGGAGAACTGAGGCGCGCGACGGGCAGCCTTGAGGCCGTATTTCAATCGTCTGAGCGATGATTTTCCTTGATATTCCGGGCTTTTTTGAGCCTCGGCCCCTCGGTTGTCCTATTCCTTAACCAAAAAACAGGCCACTTTTACGAGGGGACAGCTTGATGAAATGCAGAATTTACTACATCGAATAGCTGTTCTGGTTTATTATACTTTACTCTTGCATAGATGTCCATAGTTGTCTTGCTGTTCTCATGTCCGGCAAGGTACTGGACCGTCTTGGGGTCAACACCTGCATACAGAAGATTGGTGATGTAGGTATGCCGCAGCAGGTGCGGTGTCACATCGAAGTCCAGGCTATACACAATGTTGGGATTGTTTTTCTGATGTCCTCCCAGACTCGGCTGAACAGTGTACTTGATGCTCTGTCCGTTCACATACTTATAATAGGTACGCTCCTTGGTAGACCGAACAACGATGTACTGCCAGACACGTTTGAACTGCGAATATGACAAGGGCTGTCCCTCACTATCGGCAATCACATATTCCGATTTGGAGGCAGCCTTGGCTTCCCGCAGACAATTCACAAGGCATTTGGGAATGGGAATATCCCTTCTTGCTGCTTTCGTCTTAAGCGTTGTAGAGATAACCGGTCTGTTATGCTCTGATCGCCATGCGCGCCGCACAGAGATATATGGAGTGGGTGCATCGAGGAACACACAATCCCATTGCAAGGCGAGAGCTTCTTCTCGGCGCAGACCGGCATATAAGCCGATCATGGTAAACAGATACGGCGGAAGTCCTTTGACGGTTTCCAGCAGCACTTCCACCTGCTGGTCTGTCAGCGAATCTTTCTTTTGGGTCGGTTTCCCTCCTTTTGCCGAAATCCCCTCACACGGATTGTATTCCAGCAACTGGCTCCGCTCTGCCGAGTAAAAAATGCACTTGAGGAGCATATTCACCGTATTGTGCAGGCTCTCGGACTTATTGGACAATGGGATCAGCGCCAGACGAATATCATCCGCTGTTACTTCCTCCATATACATATCTCCCAAAGGCTTGATAATGTAGTTCTTCATATTGGAGGCGTAGCCCTTCAGTGTAGCCGGCGACACTTTTGCGGATTGCATCAACAGCCACTTCTCACAATACTCGGCCACAGTAGGATGCTCCCGGTGGAAGATGATCTCCGCTACCTGGCGTCTCGCCTCCTGCTCTTTATCGTACAGTTCCTCGCAGGTAGTCCCATACAAGCTCACCTGCTTGCCGTCTGCGTCCAGAATCCGGGTTCTGTAATACAGGACACCCTTTCGTGTGACGGTTCCATATTGAGGTATGTTTTTTTTCTTCTTTGCCATAATTAATTTCCTTTCTCGCGTGGTGATGTATCTACACCTCCTTTTTATCAGAGATTTCAAATTGAATCAAAGATACGGCCAAGGAAAAACTAAGAGCGAGACATCCTTGTCTCGCTCTTACTTCATTTTCTGAATTGTTCGGAACTTACACAGCGTCCCATAAGTCAAAGGCACAGCCCATTGCTTTGACAAGATCATCCGGCCTGTTGTATTTGACCTTTGCGTAAATGTCCATCGTGATTTTGCTGCTTTCATGGCCCGCCAAATATTGTACCGTTTTGGGGTCCACCGAAGAATGAATCAGATTGGTGATGTAGGTGTGCCGCAGCTGATGCGGTGTCACTTCAAAATCCAGGCTATATACCACATGGCCGTTATTCCTGGCTTTTTCTCCAAGTTTCGGGTAAAGCATATATTTTACATACTTTCCGTCCACAAGTTTTCTGGCCATTCTCGGCTTTGCAGTCCGCGTCACAATATACTGCCACAGCCGCTTAAACTGTGTATAGGATAGCGGATCACCGTCCCGATTGGCAATCACATAATCCGAAGTGGATTTTTTCTTTGCATCTTTCAGACATTCAACCAGACAGACCGGGAGAGGAATGTTTCTTTGTGCCGCTTTGGTCTTTAGCTCGGTAAGAATGACCGGCCTGTTATGTTCTGTGTGCCATGCCCGCCGTACCGTTAAGTACGGAGCCTCTGCATCCAGATACACAGAATCCCATTGCAGCGCCAGGATTTCTTCCCGGCGCAGACCGGCATATAAACCGATCATCACAAATACATAGGGCGGCAAATCCCGGATCGTGTCCAAAAGCCGCTCAACCTGTTCATCCGTCAATGCCTGTCTTTCTTCCTGGGGAACTCCTCCCTTTGCATCCAGGTATATGGTCGGGTCCTCGTCAATCACATGGCTCTCCTTGGCCGCCCGGAAAATGGACTTGCAGAGAATCACCACAGACTTATAAACCGAAGCCGACTTCTTGGAAACAGGTACGAGGGCAAGTTGGATGTCATCCAGGGATACATCAGCCATTCTCTTGTCTCCCAGCCCTCCAATAATGTGCCGCCGCACCTTAGAGGTATAATCTGTCAAGGTGGTGGCCCGAACATGGACGGACTGCATCAGCAGCCACTTCTCACAGTACTCAGCAACCGTAGGCGATCTTCGACGAAACGTAGTACTGTCAATCTGCTCTAACGCCTCCAGTTCCTTGTCATAAAGCTTTTCGGGCGTCTTTGCATAAAGCGCCACTCTGTTTCCATCCGAATCTTCGACTCTGGTTCTATAATATTCAATGCCGTTAAGCACGACCGTACCATATTGAGGAATTGCCCTTTTTCTTTTTGCCAATTCCGTCACCTCCTAAGAATAATGTCCAGCGCTGTACCTTTGTTTTATCAGACATATTAGGTTCCAGCAAGGATACGGAACAGCTCAAGCTCGGACACTTCGCAGCTTGCGGTATGTAGCGCTTTTTTCCACTGGCTTTGCACGATGGGTGCATTTTGCGATATACTCCTGAAGGCCAGCATCTGTAAAGTACACGCAACCATTTTGCACATACTGAACATAGGAAATTAGCCCACTGTTTCGAGCTGCATCCAAAGTGGCAATGCTAATCCCCAGTAATTTGGCAGCCTCTTTCCGCGAAATCAATTTTTCCATAGGTGGTCCCCCTTTCTGTCAAAGATGTGGTTGTTGCTTTCAAAATCACATGAATGCGCTGGCAACCGAAGCTGCCAGCGCATGGTATCTGACTTTGAAAAATTTACTCGCCACATTTGCCACGCACCCCTGGCGATGGGGACATTCCGGTCTCCGCTGGCGCGGCTGTCATAACTCCACAGCGTCGTTTTACTCGTGCGCCGCAGAGTTCCCCCCAAGTCTTTAGGAGGCCGTGAGGAAGTATCTTTAACCCCTATGCAGTCATCGCGCCCTGAAATGCCACTTTCGGGTATCAGGCTGACGTGGATCGCTCGGAACAGTCCTATTCATCACCTCCTGGGGCTGTCCATCTTCGCGGCGTGCCTGATTCGCTCGTACATAGGTTATGTACCGGAAATGCCGTCTATGAAATTGTCAAGCTCCACATTGGGAGAATGTTCTTCCCTCAATGGGTAGGCACTGATACGCTTCATTTGTTAAGTGTTATTCAAAAATTTTTTTATTTTTTTAAATCTTTGTGCAACAGCACTTCTGGAACAATGCCAAAGACGTGCTACATCAATTTGACGATAACCATCCACAAAAAGTAATGTCAATAGCTCCAAATCTTTCTTCGACAGCTTCTTCAATCTCAACAGTAGTTGTTCGTTTTCCACCGAAGCCAACCATCCATATCGCGTTTGATCAATCTTATCAACATCCCATTGATAAGATAACGATGCAAACTTTCGGAACAGCTGTGATTGACCACATACTTCATCATATTGTTCACAAGGTATTGGTTGCGTATGGTTTTGAAAAACCCTTTGACTGCAAAACCATGCCCAGTCATATTCTTTCATGGCAGCAATCTGTTCTTCGCTCATCCCTGCATCACAATACTCAACTTCTAAACGCTTCCATCTACTATCAAACTTCTTTTTCTCATATCCATAATTAAATCCCATTATTAACCTCCTGTAGATTCAATTTGCAAAATTCACCATGCAAACTAAAATCAGGAGGAGATCGACAACGAGAATCTCTGGGTTGTTTTCCATCCCCAGAAACAAAAATGCCAGCTGATCTTAAGGACCAACTGGCATTTTTATTCGCGCACAAAGAAAACGCATTATTAAGATTTTATAAGTACAACAAGTATACCAAGCACAATTCGATACCAACCAAACACCTTAAAATCATGTTTTTTGATAAAGTTCATTAGGAATTTAATTACTAAGACAGATACCGCAAATGCCACAGCCATACCGAGAACAAGAGCGAGCAGTTCTGCACTTGTAAATTCAAACCCGAATTTTAACAGCTTAAAAGCACTTGCTCCAAGCATAGTAGGTACTGCGAGGAAAAAAGTAAACTCTGCTGCTGCCACTCGTGAAACTCCTATGAGTAAAGCACCTATAATCGTTGCTCCCGACCGTGATGTGCCGGGTATAAGTGATAACACTTGAAATGCCCCTATCAAGATTGCTGTTTTATAGCTGATGTCAGAAAGTGCCATAGTAGTAGGAGTACGCTTTTTATTCCAATTTTCTATGAGAATGAATAACAAACCATAAAAGATTAACATGATTGAAATCACAATGGGGGTTTGGAGGTAAGCATCCAAATAATCATCAAATAGAATCCCCATAATAGCTGACGGTACACAAGCTACCGCAACCTTGAACCACAACGAGAAAGTATCCTTTTTAACAATTGACTGTGCTTTGTTCTTAAATTGAAAGGGAAACATCTTGTTCCAAAACATTACAACCACTGCGAGTATAGCTCCAAGTTGAATAACAACAAAAAACATTTCTTTAAATGCTTCGCTCATATTAAGTGTGATAAATTCGTCCACAAGAATCATATGTCCTGTGCTGCTGATAGGTAGCCACTCAGTAATACCCTCAACAATTCCAAGAAAAATAACTTTTAAAATTTCTATAAAATCAAGTACCATTATTTCAAATCCTCCTTTTTAAAATGATGAA
Source organism: Ruminococcus turbiniformis (assembly GCF_020687545.1). Classification (GTDB taxonomy): domain Bacteria; phylum Bacillota; class Clostridia; order Lachnospirales; family Lachnospiraceae; genus Mediterraneibacter; species Mediterraneibacter turbiniformis. The sequence goes on from NZ_JAJEQX010000021.1 coordinate 40,579, forward strand.
AGGTCATAAGAAAACCAACTGCTGATACAAGAATAATAATAGATACAGACAGCAGTGTAGGATAGCCGGTACTCTGAAGTTTACCCTGCACCAAGAAATAGGTGGCTGTCCACGGATACAACGCTCCCCATTCTTGATTTGAAAGTGCGGCACTTCCCATGACAATCACGGCAGAGCCAATCATCGGGGCGACAAATCCTTTTGTTTTCATAGCAACAAACACAAAAGGAGAAACTGTTAAAAACATCAGGATACTGCCAAACAAAAACTTGGGGAGCCATACTATTGCCACTAGTAAGCTATATCCCTCCAATGTAAAGACAGCGTCATATAGCCCACAAACGATAAATATACCTGCCCATGTTACAAGGGTTAGCATAACAATCCAAAGAAGCAGGGTGCAAAATTTTCCAATTAATAGTTTTGTCCTTGAAATGGGTATGGGCAATATGGTTTTGAGGGTGCTTTCTGTGTACTCTCTGCTAAACAAGTAAGCTGCAATTGCCACATATATCATAATGTTTACCAGCAGCATGATATACAGTACACTGTCGCTGTATATGTCAGACAAGGTAAAGATAATCTCCGGCTTATCAAAATGTGTTTGCAAGGCTTCTATTAACATCAAAAGTGGGGTAGATAATACCCCTGCCACACTAATTAGCACCATTTTTGAACGCTTTAGTTTTAATAATTCACAAGAAATAAGATTAAGCAATACCGCCACCTCCAATCAGTTTAGAAAAGTAGTCCTCTAAGTTTTCCTCACTATCATTTATCCTTGTCACGAGCAGTCCATTTCGTGCAAATTCTCGATTGATTTCTCCAACACTTTGGCTAAAGTCATAAATTCTCACCGTACCGTCCTGCACTGTAAAATCCGTCATGTGGTAGTGGTTTTCTAAAATCTTTCCGGCTATCTCACTGTCAGATAAATCAAATTGAATGTATTTTCGATTCCTTTTGTGAAGCTCGGATATATTCACTTCCTCTACTAAATGCCCCTCGTGCATAACGCCGATAATATCTGCTATCTGTTCAATCTCGCTTAAAACATGGCTTGAGATAAAAATGGTAATGCCATGATTGTGACTAAGTTCAGATAAAAATGAGCGTATTTCAACTATTCCAATGGGGTCAAGTCCGTTAATCGGTTCGTCAAGTATTAAAAGCTCCGGCTCGTGCATAATGGCGGCGGCAATACCAAGCCGTTGCTTCATTCCGAGGGAATAATCGGAAAAGACTTTTCTTTTCTCCTTATGCAGCCCCACAACTTCAAGAGCTTTTTCTACTCCACTTTTAGATACTCCCCCTCGCAGTTTAGCGAGAATTTGCAAATTCTCATACCCTGTTAAATTACTGTAAAATCCCGGTGTTTCGATAATAGAGCCTACTTTGCTATAAAGGGTATGGATATTTTCCTTATAGTTTGTGCCAAACAAGCGTACCGTTCCCTCCGTTGGGAAAGCAAGCTGCAACATCATTTTCATTGCTGTGGTTTTGCCTGCTCCGTTTCTGCCGAGCAAGCCATAAATTTTGCCCTTTGGCACATGAAGATTTACCTTATCGACAACGGTGGCTGTTCCGTATCGCTTCGTAAGATTTTCTGTTTCAATGATATAATCCATATTTGATTCTCCTTTCCGTGGGTTGCTGTTCTTGTTTTCGCTGACCACAATCTTATTATCCACGAGTATTGCATAGAAGCCAAGAAATCTACCGTCACAATGCCGACACAATAGATGTCAGCACGAAAAAAGCTCCGACACTTATCGTGTCAGAGCCTATTTTAAAGGGTTTATGGCATTTTACTTTGTTTGGGTTTGCTTTATCCAGACAAATATTTTAGCAACAAATAGCAGAAACATAAGGGCGGTTACATAGGGTTGTCTTGCCGCAGCGAAGAAGCAGATAAAAAGCGTACTCAGCACGAGAGAGCATTTTGTGATTATGTTGCTCCATGATTCCTTTTCAAAACAAACACACATCAGTTTCGCTATCCCAAGTGCAATCAAAACAATAAAAACAATCCAATAGATTGCAAGATATATTGGGGTAGTGTCTGTAAATGAAAGTAGATTGACAGAATAAATATATCCGTCAACAAGGTTACCGTTACCATACAACGGCAAAAGTATAAAAGTAACCGCCATCATATCTAATATTCCATAAATGAAACTGTAAATTTTTTTCAAGTTGGAACGATTTTCAGTTTCGGCAAGTGTAATCAGTTCTTCGCCCGATAGCAGTTCATCTATGGTCACAGAAAAGAATTTAGAAATACACTTGAGCGACTCAATGTTAGGGTAACCCTTGCCGCTTTCCCATTTTGAAATGGCTGTTCTTGATACATATAATTGCTCCGCAAGTTGTTCCTGCGTTAAGTTCTTTCCAGTCCTAAGCTGTTGTAGCTTTTCATTAAATTCCATGATTCTCCTCCTGTTTGTTCCTTGTTTTCATACGTCCATCAACGGGTTTTTCTGCATCTTTTGGTATCATCCATGCACGACCAAATTTTTCAGTTCCGTCAATGCGATTTTCCTCACATAATTTTTGTATCCGTCTTTCCGATATGCCCCATTTTTCAGAAGCGGCTTTCACAGAAATGTAATTCATAATATCAACTTCCTTTCGCAAAGAGTATATAATTATTATATACGGAATGACGAATAATAGCAAGTTTCTCTCCACTAATACGAAATTATACACTACTAAACATAAAATCATACTTCGTTCAAATATCATCACCCGAAATGTACAATGATATAGGATGATATTAAAATGTACCAAGATGAAAGAAAACTTGATTTTAAGCCGTTAGGTATAGCGATAAAAAAAGCTCGGGAAGCAAAAGGGTGGACACAGGAATATCTTGCCCAACTGGTAGACCTTACGCCACGCTCTATTATGTATATAGAGAACAGGGGGCAGCACCCAAGGCTTAACAAATTTTATCTCATTACTACCTTGCTTGACATCTCTGTAGACCAGTTCTTTTTTCCATGCAATGAAGATGGCGACAACAATCGCCGCAAACAAGTTGATGTACTGTTGAATGATATGGAAGAAAAGGAGCTTATCGTGATGGAAGCTACGGCTCAAGGCTTGAAAAAGGCAAGAGAAACTGCGGAATAATTAACGCTGTTTTCGTAAGCCAAGCCAACTGAAAAAAGTGCGACACCTACACAGGCTATCGCACTTTTTAGGTTATTTTTTTATTCTCCACACAAATCATAAAGCTGTTCACATCGGTTTTGAATATCTAAGATTTCTGTTTCGGTTAAACTCCTGCGGTTATGAGTAAGTTGTTGCTCTAAAAAATCACGATAGCCATCAAGTAAGGCATCCCGTAAAAGCTCGGGGGCTTTGCAATGTTCCACACCAAACCATTGCTCATCTTTTTCATCCCAAATCATAACGGTGTATCCTCGCTTAGTGTTCACCACCTCCAAAACACTATCTTTATTTAGGTAATCGTTGAATACTTCTAAAACCTTTTCAAAGGTCATCATTTTATCAGCCCTTTCATATTTTAGGTGCTTATATGTAAGTAGTTTATATACTTATTACGACTATGATAATAAAAGTAAATCATCGTGTAAAGGATACGGATATTGTTTGCGAACAAAAGTGGCAAGCAATGCCGGTGTTAATACACTCGGCCCACAGAGGGAAAAATCCTGACGTGATTTCCCCCTCTGCTTTGCTTGTTGAGGGCAGCGCCCCCAAGCCCCTTTGAACGCAGAATTTCATTCTGCGGCTACGCGTCCGATGGACGCTTATGACCATGACCGGCTTACCGCTGGCCGTGGTCTTTTTCTTGTTCTTTTTTCTGTTCCTCATCCATTTTCAGCAGCCGATCCACATTGGCCTTTGCCGTCAAAAGTTCCCGCATTTCCTCACGGGAACGCCGGTACTCGGCGTAGGTTTTCTTCTTTTCCTCCAGCAGTTTGGCATACTCAGATTGCAGGTCTTTGACCTTGGGCAGCTTCTTCACTCCCATCTCATCAAAGGCATTTTTTGCCGCCTGATGGAGCAGAATTTCTTGCTCATGTTCCTCCCGAAATTTTCGGGAATAACCGGCCTTGCGATAGGCAACATAGGTCTCGCGGGTCTTGGCATAATTAACGATATGGGTACGCAGGACGGCGATCTCTGCCATGCGTTTCTCCGTCGCCTTAATCTGCGCTGACAGCTCATTGTGATGGGCGGTAGCCGCCACCGCTTTTTCTTCCAGCTCTGTATAGTCCAGTAGGTGATGTTCGGTAAGAAAATTCACGGTCTGCGCCATCTGTTTTAAGTTAAAAACCTTGGCCCAGCGTGCATATCCAGCACCTTTCCCGGCCTGCAATTTTGCCTGAATATCCACCAGCAAATTGACCTTGGGTGGCTCCGGCTGCACGGTGGATTTCTTGCGGGGCGTGTGCTGCTTTTCTCCAGCCAGCACCGCACGGATTTCTGTTTCGCTGTACCCGGCTCCCAGCTTGTCATCCATACGGGCTACATTCTTCCAGCCGGGAGCTTTAAGGCGGATTGCTTTCCCGCGCCGAGATACCTCGCAGCCCATCTCGGAAAGCAGTTGCAGAAGTGTGTCAAAGTCTGCTGGCTTTTGCTCCAGCGCCCGGTCAATCATCACCCGTAGCTGTTCCCGATGGGAGGGCTTGGCTTGTTCGCCCAGCCACTTGTTGTAGCTTTTTCCGTGGGGCTTGGGGTTCTCCACAATGGATAGTCCGTTCTCGATACAAATGGTGTCACTTAAACGTCGAACAGCTCTGGTGCTTCCCCAAAAGTTACGGAACTTCCGGTCACAATCCATATTGACCGCCGACCAGATGATGTGATTATGAATATGCGATTTGTCGATGTGGGTGCAGACCACAAAGGAATGATTGCCTTTGGTGAACCGCCTGGCAAATTCTATGCCCAGCCGGTTGGCTTCCTCCGGTGTGATCTCTCCGGGCCTGAACGACTGGCGCACATGGTAGGCGATCACATCATCTGTACCGCGCACTCGTCCGGTGGCGGCAATATACTGCCGCTTTGCCAACAGAAACTCTGCATCAGCAGTGCGGCTGTCACATCCATAGCTGGTAATCAATTTTCCGTTGTCGGTCTTTTGGGGATTTGCCACATAGTCAATAATATCGCTGATGGCACGGCTCTCAGTCCGACCCTTGCCGATATGCAGCGGCATGATGCGTGTGGTTGCCATAAGGGAGACCTCCTTTCCAAAAAAGAAACGGCCTGCATGGTGCAGACCGCTTTTGTTATTCTATTAAATCGTCCTCATCGAGAAAATCAAAATTGTCCTCGATGTCCTCTAACCGCTTCGGAGGAAACCTCATCTCGTATTGTTCTTTTGCCAGCGCACGAACTTCCCGGCGCTTATCTTTCATTCGGTTCTTCAGCCAGGAAATCTGCTCCTTTGATAATCTCCATGGGAGATTCAGCAAGCGGTTTATTGTCATTTGCTCCGCTTGCTTCTCCGGCGGCAAAGAAGCACAGGATTTACAGACGTGCGCCGCATGACCTTTGCCGGAAAATTTTTCATTAGCCTTATATTCTCCGCAGACTTTACAATAATGGCCGTGCTTCTTCATAGGCTCGATTCCTTTTCACTGAGAGCGTATAAACTGCGCACCGCCCCCATGATGATGTTCCACTCCAGATCTGCCGCATAGGAAAATTTTTTGCGGTACGATTCCCAAAGTTTCTGCATAACCGAGCTGTTCTCCACTTCCTCAAAAACTTCGGCAGCTTCTGCAAGATGTCGTTCTGTCCCGCGTTTGTGAGCAGTGGCCCGCAGCGCATCATGGAGAATCTGAGGGTCCAATGTATTCCCATGCAGCTGTTCCAGAATATAAATGTCATAGAAATCTCTCATGCGGGTGTTGGTGGTAGTTCTGGTAATGATCGTTTCCAGCTTTTCGGCCAGAACCGTTTCCAGATTGTACGCCCAAATATCAATGGAGCGATCTTCCAGCATCAGCTTGAAAGAGTAGCGGATCTCCCTGGGGGTAATGGCATCCCCTGTGGAAATGTCAATCTTCAAAGGCGTCACCACACCGTCAAAGGTTGTAGTCATATTTACGCGAATCCCCGGATATTCCGCCTCATCCATAATCTCCGAAATACTTTTCAGCTGGAATTTGACGCCATCATCAAGCGGGACACTCACAATAGCGGAAATCAAATTCTCTATGTCCTCCACATTGACATTGGCTCCTTTTACAGTAGCGTCCAAATCCATCGTGGAACGGGCATCCAGACCAACCATAGCCGCTACCAGCATACCGCCTTTCAGAATAAATTTGTCACGATATTCAGAAAGGGAGATACGCTCCAGAAAACGCTCCATCATGTAGTTCCGCATCAAGAGCTGGGCGTCCGCAGATTTTTTTCTGGAAAGATTGCGGATCAGATCCTTCAACTGCCTTGCTGTTTTTATCATAAAAGCACCTCCAAATACTGCCGCAGAATTTTTTCTACCCGGAACATACCGGCATACCGCATCAATGTCCGCAGGTCTTTGTCTTTTCTTCTGGCATACATCTTTAATGCCCCTTGAAAAGTCTGCATCTCCATGTTGTTCCTGCTGCGGAGCAGGTCGCAGATGGTGCGCTCCAGGTCATAGACAGGAACTGTATGCCCAAATGGTGTCTGAGCCGTTGTCAGGCCCACCCCATGCAGTTCCGCCTTAATGGTGAATACCTGTACGCCCTCTGCTTTCAGCTTGGAGGGATTATATCCGGTCTTGACTGTGACCGTATATTCCAGCGGCTCGCGGTCTGTCAGATCGTGAAAAAATAAAGCTGTCTCATGGGAAAACACTGCCTGTTCGACCCGCAGATGAAGTAAGTACATGGCATCGACCCAGGCATCCTTGGAAAGATAAATTCCATGCGCGACCCGCTCCAATTCCCGTGAGTGCACATAATCATAAAAAACAGGCTTAGAAATACCAGCAGATACTACTTGAGCTGTTCGCAGCATCCCATCCTGTGTTTCCAGCAGCTGATCCAGCTGTTCAAATTGTCCCACCGTACCACTTCCTTTCACACTAATATTATAAGCAATATTAGTTCAAAAGTAAAGTGATGAAAATTCGGCATAATTTTACCGACAGCTTAACGTTCAACAGTTTTGGAAATATGAAGTGGCAGCAAAATAGACAACCTCAGCTGCCCATTTCATCACGATATGAAATAATCTGCTTCTTTTTCTGTTTGGCACACCGTAACGTTGTGGCTGCTCCGCCCCAATCATGGAGAACATAGGCCACCACTACATCGGCGGACTCTACCATCCAGCGATTTCTATGAGAAATCGAAAAACGGCGCGGTACGTTTTCCAGCGGTGGATACACGGTACTGTCATAGCCAGAAACATCCCGGCCAGTGTTCAAATATGCCAATACAAGAACCAGCTCGATTTGCGGATACTTTTTCTTTTGTTCCCGTAAAATAGACGCTGCTAAACTGTCGAACTCTCCATATCCTCCAAGATAAAAAGTTGTTGCTCCTTGCTCAATTAGGTCTTGTGTTACATTGCGAAGCCAATTCGCAATATTGTCTGCCTTTGTGATTTGCGAATGGCCACAAAAAGTTACGTTCATACGATGGCACCCCTATTACCATCATACTGCAAATAGCTCTATTAGTACAGGTACAGGGACCAATTTTAGCAAAACTGCCCATATACTAAATATAGTACAGTCACAGGGGCGGTGTATAGAATGAAGCTAAACGAGGCGGTAAGCAAACGTCTGTTAGAATTACTAGATGAAAGAAAAATGACACAATATCAACTGTATATGAAAAGCGGTGTTCCCAAGTCTACGATTGGAAATGTCATCAACTGCTCGTATGATTCGGTTAAGCTACGGATCATTCATGAGATGTGCCAAGGAATGGGGATTGGGATAGATACCTTTTTTGCATCGCCGCTTTTTCAAGAAGATAACCTAGAACCATAAAACCTCCGACGAAATTCGTCGGAGGTTTTCATATTATCCATAAACCAAATCTTGAATGATAAACTTCAAGTCCTGTACCTTGCCCAGTAGCCAGATTGCAGCCATTGGCAAACCATAGGGACTAATGAGAAATGCTATCACCAGCAGGATAATGCCGTTTTGCAAGGAGTAAGTAATCAGAACTGCCACACCCAGCAGGGCAACCACCATGCTGATAAGCCCCAGCACCAAACCGGAGACATAGACAATCCCCACACAAATCCAGACGAACAGGGTCAGCGACAGAATCACCGGAGCCATTAAAATCTTCAACGGCAGTTTCAGAATGAACCAGATCGCCCTCATTTTTCTTCCTCCTTCCATCGTTCCCGAAAGCTCTGACAGAGAATTTCTGCCTGTCTTTCATCTTCTTCCGTCACTTCTCGGCATCCTTTGGTTAGCCGCAGTTCCTCATAGCTGCGATAATCAGATAACAGCACCTCGAATAGTTCGTCCGGTGTCCGGCTGAGAAGTCCATCCACACAGTAGCGGGAATCTCCATTCCATGTGACGCGGAGATAACCTTCTCGACAAGGGAGGACTTCTTCCTCTAGATCACAGTCCAAATACTCACGAAAAATCTCCAACACCTTCTCAAAGGTTTTCATCTATTCTCAACTCCTTTGCGGCAATCTGTTTTCTACCCATATTATCCTTCCAACATTTCAAAAAGACAAGGATATGGGCAAAAGAAAAAACGGAGGAAGGCGCGGCGAAAAGAACGCCGTTCCTCCCTCCGCAGTTGGGGCATATATCCCTGTTACGAAAGCCTGGAAAGCTGGGTTAGGATTTCTTTCACGCCCTCCCATAACTGCTCCTGCCGTTGGGCTATATCCTCCAGGTCAGCATCATAAATCCGCCCCGTTTCATGTACCCGTCGGGTGAGCTGGTTCAGGTTATTGCTGCTTCGGCGCAACAGGGATACCAGTTCCTTCAGCTCCGGCAAGTCCAGCTGTACCACATAGCCGTCCACAGCCATCTTCCGCAGATAGGCGCTCAGGTTTTTTGTTCCGAACTGTGCCATTTTCTGCTGGATCGCTTCCATCTCCGCATCGGAAACCCAAAACAGGACCGGCACATCCCGTTTACGCTTTTTGGCGCTCATCGTTCCGGCTCCTGTTTCTTCGATAAAGCAGGCTTGTGGGTGGTAGGCTCCTGTTTGAGCTTTTGCAAGACAGAGCCTTTCTCCGGTTCCTGAAGCGTTTTTCGTGCCTGCCGTGTAAACAGATCGGTCAGACCAAGATTGACCTCATCCACAACCAGATAAGCACAGTGGCGCGAAGTGCCGCTGTCCTCCGGCATGGGAATGGTCTTTGCCCAGGCTTTGTTGTCACGGGAAACGCGACCGTCGCTGTCCTTATGCTGGATGGTGTTGGCAAGGATGAACTGTACTCGTTCCGACCCGAACTTTTCCAGCACCGCCTTAACCGCAGACTCCGTATCCAGTCGGTTATCCGCATAGTGGGCGCTGATGGCGTGTTCAATGGCCTCTTTACAGTCAAAGTTTGCCTGATAAGAGCGGTTATATTGTGCCATCTCCCCATGCTGGGACGCATAGGCGGCAGAATGGAGATAGAGAGGGATGGACCGCTGTTCTTCCAAAACCTTACACACATCATCCGCTCGGTTTTCAATGCTGTCCCGGATCACATCCATGTAGCCGGTCTCCAGCTTCTCAAAGTGACGGTACACATCGGCCAGCGGTGTAGGCGAATCCAAAAGCGCCTGGGCCTGGGCATCGGTCAGCTCCAAGTCCTCCATCGCCATCACAATGTCCTCCCGGACGGTGTACTCATAGGTATGGTGCAGGATTTCCTCCGGGGGCTGGCTTTTCAGCCAGTCCCGGTATTTGTCCTGTTCAGCGGCCATCTTCTCATAAAGGGCCGTATTCAGATCGTTGGTATTCATGTTATCGCACCTCCTCATGTTGTTTCGGTTTCTTTTCAGGGCTACGGGGTGGCACCGGGCGCTTCAAGCTGTCCAGCACCGAAGGCCGTGCGCTCTTGGCAACCACAGTTTCCGGCTGGGCATGGCCCTTGCCGTCAATGTTCAGCAGCGTGTCCAGTTCCACCAGACGGGCGGACTTGACTCGCAGATCATCCTCAAAGGGAAACGGCTTTCCGATTTCCTCTTTGGCTGCGGCCTGCTGTTGGTAAAGGTTGTCCAGCTGGTTTTTCACGGCTTCCAAACGCTGAGGCATTTGAGCCAGTGCATTGTCGATACGGGTGAGGTTTCCGCGCGGGTCTGTGCCGAGGCTTGCCCGGTGGGTCATCTGGCCTTTCAACAGGAGCGTATATTCCTGTTTCCAAGCGGAAAACTCCACGGACATAGTAAAGCCCCGATAGCTGCCGATCTGCACCGGTTCGGAGCCTTTGACCTCCTTACAGGCGTCTAGCAAGGCTGCACCGGCGTTTTCTTTGTCAGTCAGCACATCGCCCCGGATCTCCATTCCAGCAAAGCCATCCTCCGGGTGAGGATGGGCGGCCAGGGTCTCCAGATCCGCTTCAAAGCCTTTAATAAACCCCTTGTTAGTTTCGATTTCCTGGGGGAAGTATTTGAGCAACTGATCCTCCAGGCGGTACTGCTTGCTCTGATGGTCAGCTTTCATCAGCTTCAGACGCGCAACCTCCACATCCAAATCCATGCGCTCCTTGATACGGGGGTCTCCGGCGCACAGGGCCTTGATCTCGGCAAAGGACAGCGCCGTTTCGTCCACATCATCGCAGGAGCGGACCGGGCTTTTGCTGGTCATGATTTGCGAAATGAATTTCTGTTTGTTCTCCACCGTCTGCCACAGGTAGGCATCGAAAGTTCCCTCGGTAACATAGCGGTACACATGGACCAGCGGATTCTGGTTGTCCTGGCGCTCGATACGGCCCTTGCGCTGGGCAAGGTCTCCCGGACGCCACGGACAATCCAGGTCATGGAGCGCCACAAGCCGGTCCTGCACATTGGTGCCAGCGCCCATTTTGGAGGTGCTGCCCAGCAGGACGCGCACCTGCCCAGTGCGAACCTTGGAAAACAGTTCTTTCTTCTGCACCTCGGTCTTGGCTTCGTGGATAAAAGCAATCTGCTCGGCGGGCATTCCCTGGGCGATGAGCTTCTGGCGGATGTCCTCATAGATGGTAAAGGCAGGCTCAGGCTCATCCAACGGCACAGCCTGTTCCAGCGCATGAAGTGTGGGATTATCCAGCTGTTTGGCTGCCTTTTTGGAGGGGGCTGCCTGGGGCGTGGAAATGTCGCAGAATACCAGCTGGGTCAGCTTGTCAGCCTCGCCGTCCCGCCAGATCTGCATGATATTACCCACACACTGATTGACCTTGGTGCCGGGTTCATCCGGCAGCAGCTGGTTGATGATACGCTGGTCCAGACCCAGCTTGCGGCCATCGCCGGTAATCTTGAGCATATTGTCCTCTGAGGGGTCAACGCTGCCGCTGTGTACCCTGGAGGCGCGCTCGGAGAGAACCTGCACCATCTCTTTTTGGTGTTCAGTAGGCTGGGCCACGATGTTGTGGTATTCCACCTCCGGGGTGGGCAAGTTCAGCTGATCGGCGGTTTTGATGTCGGCAACTTCACGGAACAAGTTCATCAGCTCCGGGAGGTTGAAAAACTTGCTGAATCTCGTTCTTGCCCGGTAGCCGGTGCCTTCCGGTGCCAGCTCCAGCGCCGTGACGGTTTCTCCGAAGCGGCTGGCCCAGCAGTCGAAGTGGGTCATGTTCAGCTCTTGCAGGCGGTCATACTGGAGATACCGCTGCATGGTGTAAAGTTCGGTCATGCTGTTCGATACGGGGGTGCCAGTGGCGAAAATCACACCACGGTTTCCGGTCAGTTCATCCATATAGCGACACTTTGCAAACATATCGCTGGACTTTTGGGCATCGCTTGTGGAGAGACCTGCCACATTCCGCATCTTGGTGTATAAAAACAGGTTTTTATAGTTATGCGCCTCATCGACGAACAGGCGGTCCACACCCAACTGCTCGAATGTTACCACATCGTCCTTGCGGCTCTCGGCCTGCAATTTCTCCAGCCGGGCTTCCAGGGACTTCTTGGTGCGTTCCAACTGCTTGACCGTGAAACGCTCACCGCCGCTGTACTTCACCTCGGCAATGCCCTCGGTGATCTCGTCGATCTGCTCCTGAAGGAGCCGTTCCTGACGCTCTCGGCTGATGGGGATTTTCTCAAACTGGCTGTGTCCCATGATGATGGCGTCATAATCGCCGGTGGCAATGCGGGCGCAGAACTTCTTGCGGTTGTGGGTCTCAAAGTCCTTTTTGGTGGTGACAAGAATGTTGGCGGAAGGATAGAGCCGCAGAAACTCCGACGCCCATTGTTCGGTCAGATGGTTCGGCACCACAAAGAGGGATTTCTGACACAAGCCCAGGCGCTTACTCTCCATGGCGGCAGCCACCATTTCAAAGGTTTTGCCAGCGCCTACCTCGTGTGCCAGCAGCGTATTGCCGCCGTACAGCACATGAGCGATAGCGTTTTTCTGGTGTTCCCGCAAGGTGATGGCCGGGTTCATACCACCGAAAGTAATGTGTCCGCCGTCGTATTCACGGGGACGGGTGGAGTTCATTTCCTCATTGTACTGGCGGACCAGAGCTTGGCGGCGGTCCGGGTCTTTCCAAATCCAGTCTTTGAAAGCGTCCCGGATCGCTTGCTGCTTTTGGGCGGCCAGGGTGGTCTCTTTGGCATTCAACACCCGGCGCTCTTTGCCGTCTGCATCCTCTATGGTGTCGTAGATACGGACATCCCGCAGGTTCAGGCTGTCCTCCAGAATCTTGTAGGCATTGGCACGGCTGGTTCCGTAGGTGGTATAGGCTGCCACATTGTTCTGGCTTACAGAGCTTTTGCCGGTGATCTGCCACTCAGCGGTGAAAGAAGAATAGTTGACCTCGATATTGCGCTGGAGATAAAACGGCGTGTCGAAGGTCTCATACATAAACTGCTGGATGTACTCTTTGTCGATCCAGGTAGCGCCCAGGCGCACCTCAATCTCCGACGCATCCAGGTCTTTGGGCTGGGCAGCGGTAAGGGCCTCCACATTGACTGCAAAGGAAGGGTCCTGCTGTGCGGCCCGCTGTGCCTGACGCAGCTTGCGCCGCACATTGCCGGACAGGTATTCGTCGGCTGTTACATAATGGGGAGTGCCGTCTTTCTCCAACTGCCCAGGTACACGGAAGATCACGCCTTTTAGCTCGGCGGCCAGTTCGTCGCCGGTCTTGCCGGTCAACTCCGCCATATACGCCATATCGACAAAGGCTTTTTCGGAAATTGATACGGCCAGAGCTTCACTTGCGGTATCCACAGTGTCCACCGCCTTGTGGGGCTTGATGGTGCGCTTGGTGAACATATCCGCCTTGCGCTCCAGCTTGCCGTCCTCGTCAATGACTTCCAGCGCGCAGAGCAGATAGTAGCTGGAATCATCAGCAAAGGCCAGCCGGTTCGCCCGGTCATTGATAAGACCATATTTTGCAGAGAAGCTGTCATAGAGCCGGTTCAGTTCGGCCTGTTTGTCCTGGATGGCGCTGTCCGGTGTGGCGGCGTCCATTTGCAGATCAATGAGCTGCTGGACACATTCTCGCAGACCCACCAGTCCTTTCACACGGGCTTCGGCGGTGGCATTCAGGTCAGGCCGTACCATACAGCTGTTTTCACGGTAATACACATCGCCGTCCACAACGGTGTAGGAGTAATTTTTCACATTGGGGTCAGCAGGGATAGAAGTGTCGATGGCTTCGCCCTCGCCCAGCTCCGGCAGCTCGGCCTCCTGGTAGGTGCCGCGAATGTACTTCACGGCATCATGCAGCTGATCGGCAAGCTCCAGCCCCTCGATGGGGTTCACGGTGTAGTCCATGCCGTGGGCGGTGCTTTCCGGTTCCTGTCGGCCCAGCACCATTTCCGGGTGGTCCAGGAAATAGCGGTTGATGGCAAAGCCGTCCTCGGTCTGCCCGGTCTGCGTCCACTCCGGCACGATGTCCAACGGACGGTCACGCTTTTGCAGGAAGATGATGTCCGAAACGACCTCGGCACCTGCGTTCTTTTTGAAAGCGTCATTGGGCAGACGGATGGCCCCCAGCAGTTCGGCGCGCTGAGCAAGATACCGGCGCACGGTGGAATCCTTGGCGTCCATCGTGTAGCGGCTGGTGACAAAGGCCACCACGCCACCGGGACGAACCTGATCCAGAGCCTTGGCGAAAAAGTAGTTGTGAATGCTGAAATTCAGCTTGTCATAGGCTTTATCCCGAACCTGATACTGGCCAAACGGTACATTACCCACCGCCAGATCGTAGAAATCCCGCCTGTCGGTGGTCTCAAACCCTGCCACGGTGATGTCGGCCTTGGGGTAGAGCTGCTGGGCAATACGCCCGCTGATGGAATCCAGCTCCACGCCGTAAAGACGGCTGTTTCGCATTTCCTCCGGCAGCATACCGAAGAAATTGCCTACACCACAGGACGGCTCCAGGATGTTGCCGGTCTCAAATCCCATGCGGCCCACAGCCTCGTAAATCGCTTTGATGACCGTAGGGCTGGTGTAGTGCGCGTTGAGGGTGGAACCTCTGGCAGCAGCGTATTCCTCCGGGGTCAGCAGTTCCTTCAGCTGGGCATATTCCTTGCTCCAGCTTTCCTTGTCGGGGTCAAAGGCATCGGCAAGGCCGCCCCAGCCCACATACCGAGAAAGGATTTTCTGCTGTTCCGGCGTTGCCTGCTCGGTGGTTTCCTCCAGGTATTTCAGCAGCTTGATTGCCTCGACATTGGCCTGGAACTTAGCCTTGGGGCCGCCTTCGCCCAGGTGATCGTCAGTGATACGGAAATTCTCGGCGGTGCGACGCAGATTGGCCTTGTATTCCTCATAAGAGGCTTCCTCGGCAGCTTTGACATTGGGGAAGGTCTGCCACTCGCCGTTTACCTGAATGGAAACGGGGTGTTCGTCCAGTACCTCATCCAGAGTCTTTTCCGGCTCGACAGCAGGCGTGGGCGGCTCCGGCTCATTGGTTCGCAGGGTCTGAACAACCACATCATAGGGCAGATTGTTCTTATCGCCCGGATAGACAGCCACAGTCTCGGCTTGGAAGGCCGGGGTTTCGGCAGCCGGTTCGGGGCGTTCCTGCTCAAAACCGTCCAACTGACGGGCATACATCCCGCGCAGCAAAGGCGCAACCTCGCTCCACTGGAAGAACAGCATGGCCAGACGCTTTTCATCTGCATCCAGCACTTCCAGCTCGATACCTTCCGGCATCGTGCGGTAATCGGCGGTCTCGCCGGTCTCCAGCTCCATCGTTTCCACGATGTTGGGATAGGCCCGGCTCAGCCACAAGGCTACCTCCTGGTTACTCTTGCCGTTGCGAAGAAGCTCGGAAAGCTCCGCCTTGTCCGCCTCACCAATCAGGCCATGGGCCAGCACATCCCGAAGGTCCTGGTCCACCGTATCCAGATTTGCAGGCAGGAATTCGGTATAGAAGTCGTTGCGGTTATCCTCCCGCAAAAGCTGCTCAAACCGTTCCCGGCTCTCAGCCCGGTAGATGGGATAGCTCATGCCGGTGGGCAGCAGCTGCACCGTGTCATCCCGCAGCTCTGTGATCTGATGGGGCCGGTCATCCAGATAGACAATATCACCCACATTGTAAGGAGGAACCGCTGGATCGTAGGAGGTTCGCTCCCGGAGTGTGCCACGAGCCGCAGCGTATTCCTCATCTGAAACCAGAACACGCAAATTATGGGGAGAAGGCTGTTCCGGCTCATCTGCCGGGACGCTCTCTCTGGATATGGCCTCCACATCCGCCATAACACGCTGGATGAATGGGTCATTATCCAGTTTTTCCTCATCCACCAGTTCACCATTCACAATGCCGCGCTCGGCCAAAGCCTCCCGAATGGCGATGGGGTCGATGTTGTCGAACCGGTCCTGTTCCGCTTCGGTGTAGAACCGGTCCTCCTTGATAAGCTGAGCGATCCGGCGCTGTACCTTGGGCCAGGGCAGCACCGTTCCTTCGGGGCTTTCCGGGCGAACCGAAAACGGGGTTTTGCCATCGCCGCCGTCAAACTCATGGGCCAGCCATGCAGCGGTATCTTTTTCCCGCCCATGTTTCTCCATGTAACGGACAACGGCGTGTTTACTTTCGATTTTGCCGTTCCAGTCCTGGATAGCCTTGTCGATGTCATTGTCCGTGAGAGGGTGCAGCAGCTCATGGAGCTTGGGATAGGTCTCGTCGATGATTTCTCGATGAAGGCGCTGGCGGAACTCCGGTGTGTCGGAATAGAGGCGGAGCAGCTCCATGTTGCCAGATCCCAGGACAGCACGGCGAATAGCGGCATTGCCCTCGATCACGGCGTTCTCATGGTCACTGTGACCGCAGGCATTGCGATATGGCACATCTTCCATAACAGCGGCAAGTACAATGGGCTTGTATTGCTCATGCAGTTCTCGAATCGTAGGGGCTGCGGCTGCTTCGGTCTCCTGAAATACTCTGGTCCCGTCTGCGCCAAACTCCGCTTCCTGGGCATTGATGTGCTGTTCCGCCTCATGGTCGATAGAGGGCATGGAATACTCCTGCCGCTCCCTGCCGCCCTTCGGGACAGCGGAAATGGTCACATCATGCTTATCCCGCAGCTGTTCCACAACCTGCTCCAGCCGGTTTGCCGGAAAGCCGCACATTTCCACACGGCCACCGCCGGGGATAGCGCGGGTCGTGAGATTGAGGTCCAGTTCCGCAGCAGCAGTTTTGGCGTCCTCACCGTACAGCTCAAAAAAATCCCCCATTTGGTAGAGGATTATATCATCCGGGTGGCGCTCCTTGACGCCGTTGTATTCCCACACAGCCGGGTCCGGCTGCTGGGCTTGCAGGGCATCTTCTTCCGCCAGGGCCTTTTCTGCCTGGATTTTGTCATACTCCGCCTGTTCCTGTTCTGTGAGATAGCGTCCCTTCTGGATCAGGTCGGTAATCCGTTTGGCGACTTTCTCCCAGGTGAAATGCACATCCGGGCAGCCGTCTTTTTTGTAGTGCAGACCTTTTCCGTCGTGGCTTTCATCGCTTTTCATTGCACCGGACAGGGCATGGGAGTGACCGCCAATACCATACTTATGTTTGAGAAAATCCACCTTTTCCTTATCCGTATGGGGTTCCTGGAAAAAGGTGAAAACTCGGCCCTTACCGCCCTCAAATCCGCTGCCTCTGGTCATGGCGGCGTCGATCTCGTCCTCAGAGATAAACTGCTTGACCGAAGGTACTTCCGTCAACTGAGAGGTAAAGGTGGTGCGAGGCAAGGACAGATCTTGCAGGTTCTCCCAAATTTCTTTGGGTTTATGGTAGTGGAAGCGCAGCAAATCCCGATCCTGCTGGTAGGCCGTCCAGAAGGCAGCATATTCTTCCGCAAGGTTCTGGCGAAACTCCGGGCTTTTCAGCTGTTCGGTGAGCCATGCAGATTCCTCCGGGAAACCGCGCCCCGGATTGTTGGAAAGGATGGGCAGATACCCAGCTTCTCTGGCTTCCTCGCTGAAATCGTGGTACAGATTCCAGAACTTTTCCGCGAGGAGGGAGCGTTCATAGCCCGCAGCCTCAGCCAGCTCCACATTGGTGGCAAACTGGCCGTCCTGCAAAAGCTGGCCGATACGCTCAGCGGCACTCTCCCAGGAAATGACCTGGGCGGACTTATCGTAACGGGCAGTTTTGCCGTGGGAAAGATGGATTCCATCCTCGGCATACCATGCAGTGATGCTGCCAATCCCGTTGCCGCCATGGTACAGGGTTTTCAGGGTGTCTGCGATCTCGGTGGTGGACTTCTGCTCCTCAAAGGCCGCGACAATGCGCTCTCTCTGGCGATAGGTGTTGCCGCCCAGCCGCAGCACATGGTCGATGTCAG
Source organism: Ruminococcus turbiniformis (assembly GCF_020687545.1). Lineage (GTDB taxonomy): Bacteria > Bacillota > Clostridia > Lachnospirales > Lachnospiraceae > Mediterraneibacter > Mediterraneibacter turbiniformis. The sequence goes on from NZ_JAJEQX010000021.1 coordinate 58,457, forward strand.
CCTGGGCAAAAGAAAAAGCAGAGGATGTTTTCACATTCTCTGCTTCATCTATGATTCTGATTTGTTCTGCTTCGGAGAGGAAGAAACTCAGCTGTGAATAAGCTCCGCCATCAGAATCTCCTCGGCCTGTGCTTTGCAGGTGTTCATCAGGCCCACCCAGCGCATCGGGTCGCTGGCTTTCAGCTGCTCCGTCGCGCCCGCGTCTTTCGCCAGCTGGGGCATCATCTGCTCCAGACGGCTCTGCGCTGTCTCGTCGATCTCGATGAGGTGCGGGTACAGCTTCTCGGTCAGCAGCAGCTGATTGTAAATCAGGGGCCGGTGTTCCTTCAGGTACGCTTTCCGCATCCTGCCGTACTTGCCCAGGGGCTTCTCCGGCTGTTCGGTCAGCTTCAGGTCGGGAATCTGATAATCTCCGTTCATCGTGTAAGTCAGGCTGTTCTCCATGTGTAACGCTCCTTTCCGCGAGTTGCTCGCGCTCATAGATCTGGATGGTGACGCCGATCTGCCGCAAAACCTGCTGGTTAATCTGGCTGACCGCCGCGCCCAACGCCCCAACCGTGGCCGGGGTATTGAAATCGAAAATCGGCATGAAGTCCTCATGCTGGAAATATTGTTCCGTATCCAGCCCACAGCGAGACATCAGGGCATAGGCGATACTGACGGTGGCGGCGGACTTAAATTGGACTTCGATGTTGTAATCATCGTACTCCGCCAGGAACGAACCGTCAACGATATAGCGGAAATCTCTCTGATGATCGTCCCAATACTCACTCGCCAGCTTTCCGGCTACATCCGTGAGCTGCTGGGCGAGATTGTCACCGGCAACGCCGTAGTTTTGCTCCAGCATGGCCGACACAGGCCCAATGTGCTGTTCTTCCAGCTGCCACAACCAGGGTGTACGGGAATGTTCACGGGTGCCGGTATCGGAAATATCGAACACATAGCGCAGGCGAAGCTTGTCGCCGGAATCGTCCACCAGGGCAATACCCTTGGAGCCACGGCGCACATACCGTCCCATTTTTTCATTCCACAGGTCATACTCGGCGCAGGCGGTGGCATCCGGGCGCTGGGCGTAAATCATCATTTGCTCGTGGAATGGGTATTTATAAAGGCGGGCGGCGGTGGTGAGAAAAGCCGTCCACTCCTTCCAGCTGCCTACAAGCTGGGTCGATACCTGTTCGGCCATCTGCCGGTAAAATTCAGCTTTGGATGGCATGGTTTTCTGTCCTCCCTTCATGTTGAATAGAAATGGGACGGCATATCAGGCCGTCCCATCAGGTCTTTATGTGTGTTTTTTACTCGTCGAAATCTGGGTACAGCTCCAGTTCGGCAAACTCGGTGTCGTTCATAGCTTGGAGTTTACCCAGGGCGCTGTCCGTCAGTTCCCGCAGCTCGGCTTCCTCCGGCGAAAGCTCACCGCGCATCTCCGTCAGAGCGTCGATCAGCCCGGTGCGGCTGCCGGTGTTGTAGATGCAAAGAAGGTTCGTTTCCTCAAAGGTGAAGTTGTTCATATCAAAGCTCCCTTTCCGCGCTCTTTTTTTGCGCTGTCTTTTTGTGTTCCGTCTTGGGCTGGCTTTTCAGCTGCTCCATTACGGACTTTTTCTTTTCCCGTTCCTCTCGATGGACGGCTGCTGCCAAGTCCATAAGAGAAATGGGCTGACCACTGCGGGCCTGTTGTTCCAGCTGGGCCACTGTCGGCTCCTTTGGGCCGTTATTGATGATACCGTCGATCATGCCGTAATCATCTTCCACCGTCATTTCCGCATTTCTCAGCGAATTTTCCGGCAAGAAACCTTGCACCTGGGTGAAACCAACACTGTCGCAGTAATGACAGGATACCTGACCATTCTGCTTGATGGCAACGATGTCACTGACGCTCATAGACGGGCTGTGAAAATCCACCGGCTTTTGCAGATTGAACTGCTCATACAGCCTTTCCAGCTGCTCCATAGTGCTGCCGGAACCGTCCAGAGGGGCGGTATAGATAAGGTCATAGTTACTCCGCTCTACGGACAGATTGTGCGATTGCAGCCAATCCAGATTCATAAAACGCACATTCTGCGGGTCATCCTTGCTCACCTGATAAATAGCAAAACAATTTCCCTCATGGGAAAGAAACGCCTGTTCCCGTTCCAACTGCCGATCCTGTCGTTCCAAAACTTTTTCGTGAAAGTCCGGGCTTTGCTCCCATTCCTCGCGGGACACAGCAAAGATACCGTCATGGGCGTCCAGGTCGGCAGTGTCAAAGGCCATTTCCGGGTTTTCACCCTCCTGGACGATATAAACGGTCAGGTCTCGCTCCATCAGCTCATAGGCTCGCTCTTTGGAGAGGGGCAGAAGGTCACCGTCCAGGTAGCCGCATTTCTCCAGATCATCCTGAGTCAGTGCCGGGTCCGGCATGGGATACTCGTCCAACGCCTGCTCCTGGGCATCCGGCAGCTGGGTGGCGGCAGCTTCTGTGGTCTGCTGGCTGACCTGTTCCTGCATCTGGTGGTAAGCCGCCTCCTGCAAAGTCTCGATCATGGACAGCGGCGCATACTTGATGGACTTGCCGCCCATCCCCAGGTCCTCGCAGATATGGCTAACCGCTGTGGAACGGCCCATATCCGGCCCGTCCAACTGGCCGCCGTCCATCTGCTTCATGGTTGCCACATCGTAGAGCGTGTAGTCCCAGCCGGTGTCGCAGGGCTGAACATGAAGGTAGCTGGTATCATCCAGCACCAACAGGGCCTCCCGGTACTCGGCGCTGGGCTGGACACTTTCGGTATTTTCCGGCTCGGTCAGCTGTTCCGGTTCAGTCATCGGCACCAGCTGATCCAAGCGTCCCATAAGCTCGGCAGCTTTTTGGGTGGTTTCATCCGGTTCATCCTCGTTCACGATATTCTGGAGCCATTCGCGTACACCGCTGGCATCTCCGCTTCGGAGTGTGGCAGTCAGTTCGTGCAGTGCGTCCTCACGGCTATCTGCATTGTTCCGATACTCATAAGGGTCATAATCGAAAGTGAACTGGTCGATGTCTGCTGCCAGCTGCTCGATAGAGTCCTGCTGCGGTTCCGTGGCGGCAGTCAGGTCAATGCCGCGCTCCTTGCAGATTTCCTTGTAGTTGCGCTCGATGTCGTTAATCAGCTCGCAGGAAGTCTTGTTGATGGTCTCCAGACTGGCCCGCAGCTCCTTCAGCTCCTTGTCCTTCGACCAGGAAGCGATGTAGCCAAAACTGTTCTCGCCGGTCTGGATGCCGAAATACTGGCAAACCGCATAAGAAATGCTCTCGGCCTCCACTTCCTCGGTGTTGCGGTTCTTGGCGGCCTGTTTCACCGCCGTCAGATCTTCCTCCACTTCCAACCGCCACTCAAACCGATTCTCGTCCACATAGCGCCAGCCTTCCTCGGCGGCGGCCTGTTCCGCCTCTGCTTCGGTGGCGAAGTCCAGACGGAAGTCATGCTTGGTGCCGCCCTCGCTCACCATCACGATCTTCCAGGTCGGCTCCGCTTCGTACTTTTTGGGGTCGTGGAGCTTACTGTGCGCGGTCTCATGGACAGCGGCGGAAACAGTCTGCACCTCGCTCATGCCTTCCCGGATGGCGATCCGCTGCTGGTCAGAGGAGAAATAGCCGTCCATGTTCTCGGCCATCGGCTCAAACTCGATGGGAACCGGAGCCGAGCGGCGCAGAGCTTCCATGAAAGCCTCATAGTGCGGCACCGTCCCGGACAGGCTGGAGGCCAGCTCTGGCAGGGGCTTTCCGTCCGTCTGGCTCACATCGAACACCTTCACCGGACGGAACATGGGGATTTCAATTTCTTTTTCCTCCATGACCGCCTTGCCATCCGCGTCCAGGATGGGTGCATGAGTATCCGGGTCGCGCTTCATTTCCTCGATCTTCTTTTTGTAGGGCGTGGGGGCAATGATGGTGATACCATGCTCACCCTTTTTCACATGGCGCTCAAACTGATTTTTCCACTTGTTGAACCCGGCCACCAGGGTGGCGTCCGGGCGCTGCATATAGATGAGCATGGTGTTGTTGACGGAGTAGCGGTGGAACTTGGACATGACGGACAGATAGCGCATATACTTCTCGCTCTCAAACAGTTCCTTGATACCCTGTTCAATGCCCGCTGTGATCTCTTGTAACCGTTCTCGATTGGTGGTCTTATCAGCCATGAATTTCACTCTCCTTTCCAATTTGGCTATTTCTGATTGATGTTCGGCAATCCACAGCTTTTGCTCCTCCGGGCTGTTCTCCAGAAAAAAATCCAGCAGATAGCCCACATAGTCCTTTTTCTGGATTGCCTCCATGAATCGGGGATGTGGATTTTCCTCCGGTGTTTTGGGTGTGTAGTCCGTTTCCCACTTGCGGAGCAAATGAAAGTAGTCGGCCAGGACACGAAAGGCATGGTCTCGGTCCTCCTTGAATTTCTGCGCCTCGGATTTCTGGCGGACATGGCGTCGCCGGGGAGGGGCCTGACTGTCATAAGCCAGGCCAAAATCCTGGGCCAGCTTCTCGGCGGCCTCTTTGGGGGACAGATTGTAGAGCCTCGCTGTGAAGTCAATCACATCGCCGGTGGCTCCGCAGCCAAAGCAATAAAAATATTCCTCGTTCAGCTTCATGCTGGGATTTTTGTCATCGTGGAAGGGACAACAGGCCATGCCGCTCCGGTTGACCTCGATTCCGTACATCTGCGCTGCTTCTCGGACGGTGATGGACTGCTTGACAGCCTCAAAGACACTTTCAGCCATGCTTACTCATTGCCTTTCTTGGGGGTGGGCGGCCTGTATCCGGCAGCCTTGGCCAGTTCACTGGCTGCCTTACGGCGCTCGGCGCTGTAAGGTTCCCGGACGGACACACAGCGTTTGGGAACGAGAAAGGTCTGGCGGTCCTTTTTCACAATCTGGTCCGGGTATTTCTCTGCCAGTCGCCGCAGCTTCTCCAGCAGCCGGGGGTCATGGGTATAGACCTCGGCGGTGGCTTCGGCCTGGTTGTAGAGGATGATGGTTTCCTGTTCATAGCGTGAGAGCTTCATCGTTTGCCACCTTTCTGCTGGTCAAACTCCAGCTTGAAGTTGGCGTACTGCCCATCATCCGCCAACACCACAGTGGCATCGTAGGTCTTGCCGGTTTTCTCGGAGTACAAGCCCCTCACATGAGCGCGGCCATCTTTGAGCAGTGCCGTTACGATGGCTTTGGTAGGTTGCTTGTGCTTCATCTCCCACCACTTGTTGTTTTTCCAAATTGCAAATTTGCAAGATTCTGTCTGACAGAAGAAGCCTTTTTGCATTTCTGCAACCTCTCCGCCACAGCGGGGGCATTTGCCCACCACTTCGTGGGAAGGGCTGAACAAATACTCCGTTCCCTTGATAGCTTGATAGGTTCCCACAAGTTCTTTGAGCATGGCACTAATCCCAGCCATGAAATCCTCCGGGGCCAGCTCGCCACGCTCGATCTCACCCAGCCGGTACTCCCACTCAGCAGTCAGAAGGGGCGATTGCAGCTGCTCCGGCAACACGGTGATAAGGGATACCGCGTCATGGGATGGCATGAGCTGCACGGTTTTCTTGCTCTTTTTGCGCTCCAAAAAGCCGGTGGAAACCAGCTTTTCCAGAATCCCGGCGCGGGTGGCCGGGGTCCCCAGGCCCTTGCGCTCGGCATCCTCCGGCATATCGTCCTTCCCGGCAGTCTCCATTGCGGAGAGTAGCGTATCTTCGGTGAAGTGCTTGGGCGGGGTGGTCTTGCCCTCCTTGACGGTAGCACCAGAAAGGGGCAGCGTCTGACCTTCAGACAGCTCAGGCAGAGCCTTGTCCTCGGGTTCTTTGTCCTGCTCCACATTCTTCAGCCCTGCGCGATAGGCAGCGTCCAGCGCCCGCCAGCCGTAATTTTTCACTGTGCGGCCTTTGGCAGTAAACTCCGCTCCGGCGCACTCGACAACAACGGCGGTTTCCGCAAAGGTATAGGGCTGGGCCACGGCGCACAGCAGGCGCAGAGCCACCAACTCCAGCACCGCCTTTTCGCCCACCGGCAGGCCGGACAGGTCCGCGCCCTGGAGGTTGCGGGTAGGGATCACTGCATGATGGTCGGTCACTTTCTTGTCGTTGACAATCTGGGCGGCATTGCAGGCAATCTCCATGCCATTGGAAAAGGGCATCGCCCCGGCAGTGAGCTGGACCAGCTCCGGTAGACTCGCCGCCATATCCGAAGTCAGATAGCGGCTGTCCGTCCGAGGGTAGGTACAGAGCTTCTTTTCATACAAATTTTGCAGGTAGTCCAGGGTTTGCTGGGCGGTGAACCCCAGCAGCCGGTTGGCGTCCCGTTGGAGGGTGGTCAGGTCATAGAGGGCGGGCGGCTTCTCGGATTTGTTTTTGCGCCCCACTTTTTTCACTGTGGCAGCCGCACCTTGGCAGGCCGTTTTCAGCTGTTGGGCGGCAGCCTTGTCTGCCATGCGCTCCCCGGAAACGGTGAAACCGGGCAGCTCCAGTGTGACCGTGTAGAATGGCACCGGCTTGAAGGTGTCGATCTCGGCTTCTCGCTGGACAATGAGGGCCAGCGTCGGGGACATGACACGTCCGATGTTGAGGGTCCGGTGGTACAGCACGGAAAACAGCCGGGTGGCATTGATACCCACCAGCCAGTCCGCTTTGGCGCGGCAGAGGGCCGCATCCCGCAGGCCGTCATAGTCTGCACCGGGGCGCAGGTTTGCAAAGCCCTCCCGGATGGCGGAATCCTCCATTGAGGAAATCCAGAGCCGCTTCATGGGCTTCTGGCAACCCGCCAGCTCATAGACGCTGCGGAAGATCAGCTCCCCCTCGCGTCCGGCGTCGCAGGCGTTTACCACTTCGGTCACATCCGGGGCGTTCATCAGCTGCTTCAGCACATCAAACTGTTTCTTCTTGTCCTTGCTCACCACCATCTGCCAGGGTTCCGGCAGAATGGGCAGATCGTCATAGCGCCACTTGGCGTAGTCCGGGTTATAAGCGTCGGCGTCGGCCAGACCAGCCAGATGGCCCACACACCAGCTGACCCGCCAGCCGCCGCCCTCCAGATAGCCGTCCTTGCGGGCGGTGGCCCCAATCACGGCGGCCAGACTTTGGGCAACGGACGGTTTCTCAGCGATCACCAGCTTCATGGTTTTTCATCCTCCTTTCCCGCAGCCATGCGGTCAGCTGCCGGTGGCAGAATCCCACGCAGGGCTGACCGTCACGGTAATTTCCGCAGCCATAACAGGGGTGGCCGGGAGATAAAGTAGGAGGACGGGAAGTTTCCTTCCCGCCCTCCGGCCTGCGTGTCATCATGCGTTCATAGGGGCTGTCGGTGAAGCGGGTCAAACCGTCTTGTCCTCGCTTTCCTCGTCGCCGCCCCCGTCAGCGTCCGGCTCGTCAGATTCCTCGGTCTCCCAGGAGTCCTCGTCCTCCTGATCGGTATCATCCTCGCCGTAGTCATAATCGTCCAAATTGTCGTTGCCCTTGGTCTTGGGTCTGCTTTTTACCAGCTTAAAGTAGGCAAAAGCGCCGCCGCCACCCATCAGAGCCAGCACCGCCAAAAGAATGGCCGGATTCAGTCCTGCGGGTTTCTGCGCCGGTTCTTCCGGTTCCGGGGTTTCTTCCGGGGTCTCCGGTTCCGGCTCCTTACCCGTGCAGGCGCTCATATTGGTGGCACACACCGGGCAGGCCGTATTCACCGCACCGGCCACACATTTCTCCGTACAGGTACAGGTGGCGGGCTGCTCCTGGGTGGTCTGACCGTCCTCCATCAGCGCCATCAGGTCCGCCTCGTCCACCTGGTTTAAGAAGTGGACAGCGGTTTCCTTGTCCTCGTTGGCCCGGTCAATGAGGATGTAGAAGTAGTTGCCTGCCTTGGTGGTGACGGTGATGAGCTGCTTGTTGTCGCCGAAATCATCCACCAGGGCGGCGTTGCCATCCGGGGTCAGGGCCGGACTGTCCTCGGTTTCCTCCACGACCACATTGCTGTCGTTGGTGGCATCCTCCGCCGGAAGTTCTTCCGTTCCCTGGGCAAAGGCAGTCACGGAAAGGCCCATCATCAGCACCAGGGCGGCGCAGAGGGCCGAAAGGGTTTTGAAAATTTTCTTATTCTTCATGGTCGGTATCCTCCTGTTCGTTGTAGTTGGCGGAGGCAGCGGCCATGCCAGGGACCGTACCACCGGAGAGCATGGCGTTCAGCTGCTCCGGGGTCAGCCGCAGGGCGCGCACCATCTGAACGATTTCCAGGTTCTCCGCCTCGGTTTTCTGCGCCTCCAGGGTTTTCAGCTTGTCCTGGTACTCCGCGATCTTCTCGCGGACCTTGGCAATCTCCTGGTCAATGCGCTGGATTTTGTTCTTAGCCATTTCAATCACTCCTTTTCTCATAAATCGGCCTTACCAGTTCATCAGGCCGTAGCCCTTGATGCACTCGTAGGACAGGGAATAACTCTTGATCTTGCAGGCGTCGCCAGAATTGCCCTCCACGGTGTAGACCCGGCTGCCGTCTGTGCCGACCACAAGGCCCACATGGTCGGCGCTGCCATCCAGGTCCCAGTCAAAGAAGATGGCGTCGCCGGGGGCGATATTGGCGTAATCACGCCCGCCCCATTGTCCGTGAGACTGGAACCACGGAATACCCTGGGACTGGCAGGCGGCAAAGCGCGGCTCGGACAGCCCCATCTGGCCGTAGCACCAGGACACGAAGCAGGCGCACCATTCCACACGGGAATTGAAGCCGTACCAGCTCCAGTAGGGCTGACCGCCCACATTGCCCACCTGACTTTTGGCTATGTCCACCACGGCCTGATTGCCGGGGCGGGTGCCGTTGACGAATACCACGCCGGTCAGGTCCTCGGAGTTGCTCGTATCCGGGGAGCCGCCGCCGAAGATCAGCGGCTTGTTGCCCAGCGTCTGCCGGTACACCTGGTACATTTCCAGCTGTTCCGGGGTTAGCAGCTCCGAAGCCACGGAAGATATGGGCTTGCTGGTGAGCTTCACATTCAGAATGTAATACTCATACGGGACTTCCTCGGTGGTCGTCTCGCCGGTCACGGGGTCCGTGGAAGTTTCGGTGCGGTATCGTATCTCCACTTCCTCGGTAAGCGTCAGTTCATACTGTGCGTCGAACACGCGCTCCAGCTCGGCCTGGGCGCTCTGCCGGGTATAGCCTTGCAGCACGGCGGACAGGTAGGCTGCCAGCTCATGGGGGTCATGCCCGATCATATCCAGGTCATAGCGGTACTCGTCATACCCCGGATGGCTGCTTTCGATGTTGTCGATCTCGGCTTGCAGCGCCGTTTCTTTGGCAGCGTAGTCGGCCTCCACCGCCACCAGCTCAGGATCATCCGACGGGTAGGTGGTGCCGGACACCACGGAACCGATACTCTGCGCCATCATGGAGCAGGAGGACATGGTGTTGAGCAGCATACAGACCAGCAGGAAGATCGCACCCGCAATCAAAAAGCCCTTTTTGTGGCGCATGACAAACGCGCCCGCTTGCTGGGCTTTCTCCTTGACCGCCTTGGCCGCCATGCCGGTGGCCTCCGCAGTCTTGGCGGTGTTCCCGACAGCTTGACCGGCGCGCTTGGCGGCAGCGTATTCCTTTTTGATGGCCTGTTTCTGCTGCCAGCGGGAGATGGGGTTGCTGGCAAGCTGGGGATTTTCCCGCAGGGACTTCTGATACAAGGCGTTCACATTGGCCTTCTCCAGCTTCTGCTCGGCCTGGGCCGCCTTGCGGTAGGGCTTCAACTTGTGGCTGCGGTAGCCTTCCCGTGCAAGCCTAACGCCGGTCTCGGCAGCCTCCTCGGACTTGTGGGCGCTCTCCACGCCCACATTGTCCTGTTCGGTCTCCCGGATTTCCTTGTGGAGCTTCCCCAGAGCGGCATTGGCGGGGGTATCCCGCACCGCATGGGACAATTTGGAGGGCGGCTTCTTCTTGTCCTCCAGCACCAGCTTGGTGGTCACTTTGCCGGTCTCCGGGTCCACCGTCTTTTGCCGGACCTGCTTTTTGGGGATTTTGGCCTGCGCCTTGTCTGCTTTGGCGGCGGCCTTGTCCGCCTTACGGATGGGCTTCTCCAGAGCCGGGTCAGCCCGTTCCTCGTCCGTAAAGCGCAGGCGCGGTTCCTTATTCAAACCATTCCCCCAACATGAGGGAGGCCGTCATGTAGCGCAGCTCCACATAGACGGCCAGCCCCACAGGGTCACGGGAGGGGTGCTGAAGCAGATGGGCGTAGATCTGCGCCACCACATTGGCCAGCAGCTCGGACTGCCCGCCCTCGAAGATGACGATGGCCGGGACGCCGTTCATGGCGCACCAGATTTCCGTCAGGCGCAGCAGGCCCGCTTCGCCGTCCTCGTTCAGCTCCGCAGCCTGATCCGCCGCCGTGCGGGTCTCGCTGACGGCATCGGCCAGCTCGGTGAGCAGCTGGGTGCGCTCACCCTCCAGGGCATCGTCAAAAAACATCATGGTATTCAGTTCGGTGTTGGGTTTCATGGTCATTCATCCTCCTTTTTCAGTTCCTGGGGTTTGGTGGTCATAATGCGGTACAGCTCGGTGTTCTTGGGGAAATGGTCCACGAAAGGCAGGATCGTTGAGCCATAGAACAGCAGGCCCTCGCCCTCGCTGGAGTGGGTCACATAGGAAAGCTGGTGAGGGGAAATGCCCAGCTGCTTGGCGAGAATCTGCCGGTCCCCGCCCGCCTGGTTGAGCATATACACGAAGTCGGAGTTCTCAAAGATGTTCTCCACCTCGCGGGAAGAAAGCAAGTCTTTGACATTCTGCGTGATGCCGGTGGGGATGCCGCCCCATTTTCTGAACCGCTTCCAAATCTCCACCGTGTAGGCGGCGGTCTGTTCCTCTTTCAGCAGCAGGTGCATCTCGTCGATGTAGTAACGGGTGGATTTGTGGGCAGCACGGTTGATGGTAACGCGGTTCCACACTTGGTCCTGGACCACCAGCATACCGATCTTTTTCAGCTGCTTGCCCAGCTCCTTGATGTCGTAGCAGACGATACGGTTGTTGATGTCCACATTGCTCTGATGGTTAAACACATTGAGGGAGCCGGTCACATAGATTTCCAGCGCCGTGGCGATGTACTGCGCCTCTTTCTCGTCCTGCGCCCGCAGCAGGTTGTAGAGGTCCTCCAGGATGGGCATATTCTCCGGGCGGGGGTCATTGAGATAGTCCTGATACACCAGCCGCACACAGCGGTCAATGATGGTTTTCTGAACCGGCTGCAAGCCCTCTTTGCCGCCTACGATCAGCTCGCACAGAGACAGGATGAAGTCGGACTTGAGAGACAGCGGACTTTCATCGTCCGAGTAGTCCAGGTTCAAATCCATAGGGTTAATGTAATTGCTGCTGGTGGGCGAAATCTTGATGACCTGCCCATGCAGGCGCTCCACCAAGGGCGCGTACTCGGCCTCCGGGTCGCAGATAATGATGTCATCATTGGTGAGCAGGAAACAGTTGGCGATCTCGCGCTTGGCGCTGAAGGACTTGCCGGAACCAGGGGTGCCGAGAATCAGTCCATTGGGGTTTTTCAGCAGCTTGCGGTCCACCATGATGAGGTTGTTGGACAGGGCGTTGATACCGTAGTACAGCGCCTCTTTGCCGTTCTGGAAAAGCTCCTGGGTGGTGAACGGAACAAAGATAGCCGTGGAACTGGTGGTCAGCCCCCGCTGAATCTCGATCTGATTGAGGCCCAAGGGCAGCGCAGACATCAGCCCTTCTTCCTGCTGGAAGTCAAGCCTTGTCAGCTGGCAGTTGTACTTCTGTGCGATGGAACTGGCCTGGAACACATTGTTGCCCAGCTGCCGGGGATTGTCCGCCGTGTTCAGCACCAGGAAGGTCACAAGGAACATTCGCTCGTTTCGGCTCTGCAAATCCTGCAAGAGCTTCTTGGCCTCGGCACCGTAGGTGGCAAGGTCAGAGGGAATGATGTCCATGTCATATCCGGCGCGGACGGCTTTTTTCTGTTCCTCAATTTTGGATTTATCCAGGTCGGTGATTTTCCGCTTGACCGTCTTGATGGCCTTGATCTGATCTACGGACTGGATATGCAGGCTGACGATCAGAGAGCTTTCCATATCCAGAAAATCCGCCAGCATCCGGTCATTCAGCTCCGGGGCGAGGATCTGCAAAAAAGAAACAGCCCCGTATTTTTTACCCATACGGAACTGTTTGCCGGTGCGGAACTCGAAGCCGGACGGCGCGATGAAATCCTTGGTGGACAGACCGGACGGAGCCAGCCAGTCCCATTCAAAGCGGAACGGCACCTGTTCATCCATGTGGAAAATGCCGTGAAGCTGTGCCAGCCGCGCCTTGCCGTCCAGGGTCTCGGCGGCCACGCCCAGGCGTTTGAAGTTGTTGAGAATGTCGGTCTCAATGCGCTCCAGACGGGGCTTGGCGGCCTTGAGGCTGTCGGCGTCGATGCCGAAAGTCAGGTACTTGGTCTTGATAAGACCGTTGTTGCCTCTTGCCAGCTGGTTTTGCAGCATGGTGGTGTACTCCACCCGGATGCTGTCAAAATCATCCCCCTGGAGAGGAATGTTGATGGCGCGGGCAAAGGTCTCCTCAGAGGCTGCCAGGTTCAAAAAGGACAGCTGGAACTGAATGGAGCTGTCGAAGTAGTTGAGGAAATCGCACCAGCCCTCGAAGATCGCTGTCTTGTCCTCGTTCTGCGAGAGCTGATAGTTGATGTCCTGGAATTGGATGGTCTTTGTGTAGCGGCTGCCTGCCACACGGCAGATGCCGTCCGGCCACATCCGTTCATAGGGGATACTGTCCTGAGCCGATTTTTTCTTTTTGTCTGTGCGATTGGCACGGGCAATGGCAGCCTCGATCTGCTTTCTGTCGGCGCGGGACAGCTTTTTCATCTTTTTCTGATTAACCGGCTGCGCGGTCTTTTCGTCTTTTCCGAACAGCCGGTGCAGCCAGCTTTTGATTACCGTGAACAATGTCATACACCTCCTTGTCGAGTTTTTCCTGCCGTTCCAAAACGGCATAGAAGTTGTTGGTCTGATACGGGCGCTCCTTGGGCCGGATGACGGCCACCTTGATGATATTGCCCACGATCTTTTCCAGGGGCTGACCGTGTTTTTCATACATCGCCAGCATGAAGAAGGGCAGCATGACCAGCATCATACACATGGCAGCCACGCTGTTTCCCACAGGCCCCCGGAGCAGGAAGAAAAGCGGTACGCCGATCAGCGCACCGCCGCCGAAGCAGACAAGCTGCCTCTTGGTTAAGTTGAACGCGACCTTGGTTTTGACTTTCGTAAGATCCTTGGGTACGGGTACATAAGCCAAAGGGATTACCTCCTTCCTGGTTAATGTGCATTGAAAACGGATTTTGCGAGGCTGCCGGTCTTAAAGAGCGTAAAGCACAACAGGACCGTATAGCCCACGCAGCTCCAGATGGCCATAATGATGTCGGATTCGGTGGCAATACTCTGCACCAGCACGGCGTAGATCGCCACACAGACGATGATGAGAAATGCCTGGAAGCCCAGGGCGATCAACGAGCGCAGATAGTTCTGGCCCATACCGCCCCATTCCTTGCCCATCATGGTGGCCATAGGGATGGGAGCCACCGAGGTCACAAGTAGGGTAAGAACCCGGCGCCTTGCCATATTGCTATGGTAGGTTTCCGAGAACTCCCCTCCGAACCGGACTTACACCTCTCAGCGTATCCGGCTCTCCAGATGTCAGTCTAATTTCCCAGCGT